>NZ_QAPC01000001.1:0-709859 GCF_003069505.1 Francisella-like endosymbiont
TTGGCATTTATAAACTTATACATATTGCTAATTTTTCTTCCTATGTAACTTTAAGAATTTTGTATCAATATTTTAGGTTATCGATATAATTGGATTATCGAAAGAGTATGAGAGATGTTTTGTCACAAAGAGATGTGATTATATGTTAGAGAATGCTAAGTACTTTGAATATATAAGCTGCGAATATTAAAATGCTGACTATCTTAAGCCCAGTATTTTGTGAATAACCAGCAGCAGACTATTTGTACCTTGAATTTGAGTAGTCGACTTCAAACAAATTATCAAGATACATCTCCAGTATGCTTAGTTAGTTTTATAAACTTAAAAAAATCAATTGTGTAGTTATTTATGAGATAAGTAGTAGGATTATCTGGACACTCATGTAAACCACACTCAAAGAATGTGGAAGCTACATTAGCAAAGATAACTAAAAGAAAAATTATAAATATAACTTTATTGAAAATACGTATAATGTTGTTTTTTGCTTGGGATATTTCTTGAGGCCGTGTACGTAATTCATATTGTCTAGAGTATGACGTAACTATAGCAATATAAATTATAGCGATCATTGAGGTTACAAATATCCAGCTGTACATATGCATACCTAAAATTCTTGAACCGAATCCAACTGGATCTGTAACATGTAAGGCAATTTGTCTAAGAGAAACAAAAGATGTAAATACTGCAGCTAGTAGTGATAATGCATAATGGCTAGGACGTATATTAAAACGAATGTTAAGTAAAAAACCAAATCCAATTGCTAATAGCCCTAATCGCTGTAATAAGCATAAAGGACAAGGAAGTTCATCCATTGCAAACTGGAAATAGAAAGCAGCAATTATAATTACAGTTATTCCCATTAGTTCTATAGCACTTAAAGCTTTAATTAGGTCATTTTCAATAAACTTTTTCATAAGCAGTTCCTTTATAATTATAAGTAGATGGGTAAGTGATTTGTTGTGTGATGTAAAAATACAAGTCCAGCTACAATTAGGAAAATGCTGAATGTGATGACTCCCCAACGTCTATTGAACCAAGCAGTTAATATTGAAATGAAAAGTAACGTAAAACTTATTAGTATACCTGGCATATTTATTTACTCCTACATTTAACAATTACAATTAAATAATAGCAGTAAATATAAAATGTTGTACATAAAATTTTTTAATTATGTTATTCAAAAGTATATTTCATACCACTATCTAATACCATTATAAGGATGTTATAACTTTGATGTTGTGGTAATTTTTCAATTAGTTTTTTGGCAACAAAATAGTTAGCACCGCTACTATGTCCAGCATAAATACCTTGTTCATTAGCTAAATAATGACATCCTTGTATCGCTTGGTCATCAGTAAATTGTATTATTTCGTCAATATATGAAAGATCCATTGAATTGCAAAAAACTGGATTACCTGGACCTTCTACTTTATAGCTGTGGATGTTTTCTTGAATTGGAGCTCCATGATGAAAAATATCATAGTAAACCGAACCTTTAGGGTCTGGCATAATAACCTTAGTTTGAGGATAGATCTCTTTTATTCTTTTTGCGCATCCGGTAATTGTACCACCAGATCCACCAACAGTTATAAAGTAATCAATATTAAATAACTGAGTTAGAAAATAATTAACTATTTCTTGCCCTGTAGTTTTGTAATGGCATTCAGTATTTAGTTGATTATCATACTGGTTAATTAATATACCACTTATATCTTTAGCTATTTGTTTAGCTTTATTGACATAAAAATCTTTATCCTTATAATCAGCAGTATTTTTACAAATAGTCAAATTGGCACCAAAACTTCTTATCATTGTTCTTTTAATTTTCCCAGTTTTGGCAGGGCAAGTTATATATACTGGATGGTCATATAATTTACCGATCGCAGCAAGAGAGGTGCCCATGTTACCAGAACTAGCTTCAACAATAGCTTGTTTCGATGATATTTTTTTATTGATAATTAAATCTTCTAAAATATATTTTGCAACACGGTCTTTGATACTACCAGTAGGGTTTAACCATTCACATTTAGCATAAAGATTATGATTGTTTATTGTGTTTTTAAGTTTTATTATAGGAGTTTTTCCTATTAGAGATAGCATTAGTTTAGTCTGTGTGTTTTAAAACTTAGAGTATTTTAACAAAATGTTTGCTATAGAAATTGATTTAAGAGTTTATTATACTAATAAGATGATAAATAACCATCGAGTAAGAATAAGCTTGATGTATTATTGCTGCTTAAGAAGCAATTACTATAGTGTATAATATTAATATTATTTTCTTATTGGATTTTTCCTAGTTTTAAGTTTTAACTTATTCTGTATCTTTTATAGGGATCATATCATTAGTGATATCTCCAGTTAAGCTATCATTCATTAGCGAGATCGTCCTAACAGCTTGACCTTTGTCTAGGTTTAATTCATTTAAATCAACATACACTCTACTACCTATTAGAGTATCTACTACATATAATTTATTTTGTGATAATGATGTTATTGATTTCCATTATGTTGACCATTTATCTTCTAAAAGCTTGGATTATTTAGACTTTCATTCCTATAGCCATTTTATAAATGGTACGGAAACTGAGTCAGCACCGGAAAACATAATAATTAAAAGCTTAATCCATAGATTTTGCCTCTGGCTCTGGAATGTTTTCACTTATAAAAGTTATTCTGACAAATCTATAGGCAGAATTTGCTCCACCAGGTAGTTTATCAACATTATAAAAACCAAGTTCTTTAGCTTATTTAAGAATTTTTTGTTGTTGATCGTAACTTGGCTCATTACTGATTGCTTTAACATTGTGATGTACAGTTAATTTACAATTTATATACTCTATTAGTACGTTATCTCCTGTTTTATCTTCAACCATATAATGAACAGGAATGTTACTCTCTTCACCATTAATTTTAGCGGAGGGTTGTATATTTGATAATTATCAAGGTTATTAAGAACTTCCTCAACGGTAGCAAAATTACTTAATACATATTTACCCAATATAGTCCATTTACGCTGTTAGTATATTTATAGTAGTATTAATTTGTCTATAGCAAGAAATGCATAACTATTATGCGTAAATGGAGGGGTCTATGAATTTTGATGATATTTTTCTTTTTGTTAAGCTTATTAATATAGTAACATTTACTGAGTTAGCAAAACAGTTAAATGTTTCTCAGAGTGCAGTTTCACGTAGAGTTCAAAGTTTAGAGGAATCTATTAATACTAATCTACTAAAGAGGAATTCAAGAGATGTTATCGAAATGACAGCAGAAGGTGAGTGTCCACTATATAAACAACTTTAGTTAAATCGAAGAACAAGCTTATGATACTTCAAAAATGGGTTAATAATTCTAAACAAGTTAATGGTATTTTAAGAGTGGAGATACCAAAACTATTTTTTGATAATATTCTTGCTCCTAAGCTTGATACATTTTATACACGCTACTCTTACCCTTATGTGCAGCTAATATTTAGTTATACAGCAGTAGCTGTTGAATTTAGTAAAAGATAATATAGATATAGCAATTACGACAGAAAACCGACAGCCAATAATTGTACGCTAGGAATAAGCTTTATGTCTCTAAAAAATATATTCAAGAAAAGGGAATTCCTCAGATAATAAGGGAATTGGAAAACCATATTATTGTGGGCTTTATAGATAAAGATAAGTGTCAGAATATTTTGGTGGGTTTCTCAGAACAAGATAATATTCTAGTCAAGAAGTTAATATTAATGCTGATTTATTTCTTAATAATGCTATTTATAATATTAACTTAGCAACTAAATGTAACAGAATTATTAATGTTTTATATATTTTTGCTGATAGTAAAGCAAATATAGAACTAGTTTAAGTGAATATTATTTTGGTAAAACAAGTTTTTACTTGATATGTGCTACTGGTGTGCGTAGTAATTATATAAAGGGAGTTTGTTAAGTTTGTCGATGTATGCTTACAAGATAAATTGTTTTAAATAATTTGTAATATTTATAATAGTTTTCAAAAAATCATTACTAAGGAAATATTCTTTTAACCAATTAAATTTAATGTAATAATAAAAATCTAAACAACAACGAGTAACTAACTGCTATGAGAAAGGTATTAATAATTTTAGTTGTTATAATTATTTAACAAATTCCTATGCAATTGTAGCTGGATATTCATTTAATACTAGAGGAAATAAGTTTGTTAATAACAACTCAGTAGTTAATGGCAAAAACATGCAACAACAAGAACCATCTAGAGTTCAACAATTAGAGGATGAATAGCTATTACTAGTAAATAGCATAATAGATAAGTTACTTACCAATACAAAAACTTGAGAATATTTCGCCTAATAAATCATCTGAACTAAACTCACCAGTAATCGAATTAAGGTACTCTTGGACAATTAACAACTCTTCAGCTAAAAGCTCGCCATTACCAAGTTCTAATTGTTCTTTGGCAAGCTTAATATGTTCAAAAGCATTGTTTATCGCTGTAACATGTCTTTCGCGTGCGGTATAAATACTTTCATTTTGATTTGTATAGCCAATTTTATTTAGAATGTGTTGTTTTAATTTATCAATGCCAATGTTATTTTCAGCTGATATATATATATGATTGTCATGGTTTTGTGGAATTTCTTTGAGAAGATCTATCTTATTATGTACATATGTAATATCAATATATTTAGGAATTTGATCATAAAATTCAGGAATTATTTGTTTTATATCACTAAATTTAACTTGACTACTTGTATAGTCATCAGTTACAAATAGCACTTGATCAGCTTCTTGAATTTTATTGATAGCTCTTTTAATCCCTTCATTTTCAATGATATCATCACTGTTGCGTAACCCTGCAGTATCAATTATATGCATAGGGACGCCATTTATTTGAATATGTTCTTTGACAATATCTCTAGTTGTACCTGCGATTGATGTTACAATTGCTGATTCTTTGCCTGCAAGAGCATTTAATATGCTTGACTTACCTGCATTTGGTTTTCCAACTAATATTAATGTAACTCCTTCAGCAAGGATAACACCTTGTTTACAGCTATTTTTTACCGCTAAAATAACCTTGTATATTTCTTCTAGACTAGTGTGAATTTTCTGATCTTCTAAAAAGTTTATTTCTTCCTCTGGAAAATCAATAGATGACTCTACATACATTCTTAAGTAGATAAGTTTTTCTAGAAGATTGTTTATTTCTTTAGAAAAATCTCCTTGAAGTGATTTAGCTGCAGACTTAGCTGCTATTTCTGATGATGCATTAATAATATCAGCAACAGCTTCTGCTTGAGCCAGATCAACTTTATTATTGAGAAATGCTCTTTCAGTAAACTCTCCAGCCTTTGCCATCCTAGCACCACAATTAAGAGCCGCTTTGATAATCAAATTTAATATAAATGGATTACCATGAGACTGTATTTCTACAACATCTTCACCTGTATATGAAAAAGGCGCATTAAAGAATATTACTATACCATGGTCTATCATTTCACTATCATGATAAATATTACAGAATGTTGCATAACGAGGCTTTAGCTGTTTTTTAGTAAGTTTCTCAGCTATCGCTAGAGCATCTATCCCTGATATGCGAACTATACCTATACCACCATTACCTTGAGGAGTTGCTAATGCAACTATAGTATCCTTTGTATACATATTTATCTTAACTTTTGACTTGAATTATCAAAATTAACATCATCTTCTTGATCAAGAATTCTACCTTTTTTGCTTTTATATTGTCTGAAAAATTCCGGATTTTCTTTAATTATTTTTCTACGTATAAAAAACAAAGAAATCATCAGAAAGATTATTAAAAAAATAAATAAAGGGGCAAAAAGGATAAATGATAATACTGTAATTGCGATAAGAGTTAGTGAAGTTAAAATTTGTTTTACATTATTGTTCATTACTTTGCTTTATAATATTTAGCTTGTATAATATGATTACAAATATATCACTTAGGTGGTTATTAAAATAGAGCTCTATAAAGTTCTACAGGCTCGGTATTCAAATTCGGAGGTTTATATGAATATTCAAATTACTGGTAGAAATGTGGAAGTTACTGATTCAATTAAAAGCTATGTTAATGAAAAAGTAGGTAAAGTTGGACACTATTTTGATAATATTACTTCAACTAAAGTTATATTAGATGTTGAGAAAGATCAACAAGTAGCAGAAGCTATAGTTACAGTTCCTGGCAGTGAATTTGTTGCAAAAGCAGAAGACAAAGATTTATATGCAGCTATAGATATGCTTGAAGATAAGTTAGCGCGTCAGCTAAAAAAACACAAAGATAAAATGAGATGTAATCACGGCGAATAATATTTCTTCTTTACGCAAATCTATCAAATTTTTACCTATGAATTTAGAAGCTATTATTGATAAAAAGAATATCATATTAAATTTGAATATTGAGTCTAAAAAACGCTTAATTGAGTTTTTTGCAAATAGAATTGCAGATACTTACCCTAATGTAAGTGAAGATCTTGTACTTAGAAATATTTATAAGCGCGAAAGAATAGGTAATACTTATATTGGTAAAAATATTTATATTCCTCATTGTCGAGTTGAGAATCTTATGACTACTAGGTTAATTATTGTCACATTAAAAAATAGTTATTATGATAATTCTGTCAATGATAATATAAAAATAGCAGTAGGTGTTTTTCCCCCTGATAATATATCTCCAATTCATATGGAGCTGTTAAAACAATTAGCTTTATATCTAAAAGAAGATAAAACACAGCAGTATTTTCAGCAGGCAGAGAATTCCGAAGATTTGTATAATTTAATTATTAATACTAGTAATGAATAATCTATTTAATAATATACGTATAGTTCTAATTGAGCCATCTCATAGTGGTAATGTTGGCTCTACTGCTAGAGCAATGTTAAGTATGGGGCTGAAAACTTATGGCTTGTAAATCCTAAAAAAGGCATTGATAATGAAGCAATAGCACTATCTTGTCATGCTTATTGAGGTAGTAAAATGCAACTATAGTAACTAGCCTAGCAGATGCTCTTGAGGATATTGATTATATTGTTGGTACAAAGTGCCAGAGTACGCAGAGTATCTTTGCCTATAGAGCCTATCACTAAAGTTGCGACAAATATCCTTGCTAAAATTCAAAAGTCTAACCAAAAGATTGTGATATTATTTGGGAGTGATAGAATAGGATTGCTAAATGAAGAACTTTTGATGAGTAATGTCCATGCTTATATACCTCCAAATGAAGGCTATACTTCATTAAACCTAGCTCAAAATTAGTAGCCTATGAATTTATGAGCAAGCAAGTTGAGATTAGTAACCTAAAAGAAGTTCCTGAATATAATTATTTGCACAAAAAAGCTTCTGTCAAAGAGCTACAAGGTCTATATCAGCACTTTGAAGATAGTATGATAAAGGAGGGGTTTTTAGATAAAGATAAACTAGGACAGGACATGTGATGGACAAAATACGAAGACTTTTTCAAAGATCTGAGCTTGAGAGTCAAGAAGTGAATATTTTGAGAGGTTTTTTAACATCATTAGATAATTATAGGATAGGTAATATGATTATTACTAGATATAGATGAAGCAGGGCATGGATTATTATCAGGACCTGTAGTCGCTGCAGGTGTTATCTTAGATCTAATGTAAGTATAGATGGTCTTGCTGCTTCAAAAAAATAACTGAGAAAAAACGCGAATATCTATATCAGCAAATAATCACTCAAGTAAAGGCATATACGATAGTAGAAATTAGTCTATAGCAAATTGATGAGCTAAATTATTCTACAGGTAACACTCAAAGCTATGTATCAAGTTGCAGATAATATTAAAAGGGCAATTTGATAAAGTGCTAGTTGACGGTAATAAATTACCAAATTGGGATTATAATTCAGAAGCTATAGTAAAAGGTGACTCAAAAGTTATAGAAATATCAGTAGCTTCAATATTGGCAAAGTTACATAGAGATAGAATATGTCTTGAGCATGATAGATTATATCCAGAGTATAGCTTTGCTAAACATAAGGGCTATCCGACAAAAGAGCATTTAGAAAATATAGAAAAATATAGCATATTAGATATTCATAGAAAAAGCTATAAGTTAATACAGCCACTACTTTGAAATGAGTAAATCAGAAGATTATTATGCCGTTGGTAAAAGCTTAGGAATTTTTGCTCTGACAGAGACATTAGTGATGACAGAATTAAATATATCTACTTTAATAGCTTTTTTAAGCTTAGGTTATCTTTATGGTTTTTCGGCATTATCTTTAGGGATGATTTTTTTAATTAGTCTATTATTTTACTCTTTTGCTGCCGCGAAAAAATGGAAAAATTTTGATGTTATCTGTTTTTTCAGCGCTATAATACTGCATTTGGTCTATTAGTAGCGTTATGTTTGCTAATAGCAATGGGGTGGGTTTTTGGTGCTAATTTTATATATTCTACTACGATTTTTATTTAGAAGAACTTTTACCTAGCTATAATCATTGGCTAATAAGTGCTGTAGTGTGTGGTTTAATGCTATCATTACTATTATTTGTATACTTGGCATATTTGATTTATCAAACTGATACTTCGTCACTTAAAAATATTGATCGAACTCATATAACGAATTTGCCAATTTCTTTTTCAATTACTCTAACAATTCTTACTGCCTTTACATGTATTCTATCACCTTGGTACGGTCAAAAGATATAAAACTTTTTAGAACCTGTGTTGGTAATATTTTATATTGTGATATTTTAAATAGCACTGACAACTATCGCAGACCTTTGAAATACTATGTCATCAATTTATTTTGTCCATTTTCATAAGCATAAAACTGATAAAAATAACATCATTACTGTAGTGGTTATAATTATTTTAAGTTATATGGTTGCTAATACTTTTATTGATCGTGTTCTTGATAAGATGTTACTTTTTAATATTCCTAATAGCAGCATTAGCATTTAGTTTATTATATTGTTTTTATAGCAGTAAACCTAATTTATTAGGAGCTATCTTAAGCACAATAGTGGGAGTAGTAAGCGCTTTATACTGTTATTTGATTTTTAATCAAGAAGACTTTATTTTTTATTGGGCTTTTATATGTATACCTTTGAGTTTTGTAGTAGTTTATTTGCCTATAATTATAAAAATTACTTCGAAGAATTAAGAGTAAAAAACTAATCTAGCGAAAGAACATTTCCTGAATTTGTCTGACTTATTTTGTTGGGATTAGCAGTTTCGTCATCTTCACCTTCATTAATATTAATACCATAACCAAATTCACGAGCATACATTCCTTGTTCTGTTTCTTTAGAAAATACTTCTAAGACAGCTTCCATAGGAATGTTTATAGACATTGGCTCACCATCAAATGTTGCATCAAAACTAATATGGTTATCATCAATAGCTAAATCTTGTATTGCTTGAGGAGATAAATCTAAAAGTATTTTTTTATCCTCATCAATATACTTTGTAGGTACTACAACACCTTCATATTCAGTATCAACTAAAACATAAGGTGTAAATCCATGATCAACTAGCCAGTTGTATGTAGCTTTAACTACATATGCTCTAAGCATAGACATACTGAACTCCTTTTGCTTTGATGGTTTTTATAAAGTTAGGTTCACTAAGTAATTCTTTAATCTCTTTGATAATATTCTTATCTTTTGTAGGTATCGAGATCTTTAGCTTAATGAAATAATAAAAAACAAAAGTTATTATCAGAGTCAATACATTTATATTTTGCGCATCAGGATTACTTTCTGCGTTTATTTCTCTTTCGCTAACTATTGTTTTGTAGGTGCTAATTATATCCCTTTGCATCATCATTTTTATTTCGACGGCTTGTTTTTCATCAAAATCAGGGTTTTCTAACTTGAAAATGTTTTGTAGAAATGTTTTATTAACATATTCTAACAATATTCTTGCATTAGCACGCTGTTTTGGAAATACCGGAAACATTGGAGGAAACGGATATAAATCTTCTATAGCTTCTATAATCACACTAAGTCTATATACAGCAAAATCATCAGTACTAAGCGTAGGGATATTGCCATTAGGTGTGATGATATTTAGCTCCTCTAGATGTTTTGAATTTTCTTCTTTAGAAACATCTATAATTTTTGCATTAGCTCCTTTAATAAGAAGGATCACGCGGACTATATCGCTATAGATATCATCTTTTTTTGTGTATAAAAGCAAGACTGTATCCTCCTAGTAATAAAATAAAAAGAATAATATAAAGGTAATATAATAGATTAACGCTTAGAGAACTGTCTTCTTCTACGAGCTTTTCTAAGACCAAATTTCTTACGCTCAACTTTACGTGGGTCACG
The DNA here is from genome assembly GCF_003069505.1 of Francisella-like endosymbiont. Classification (NCBI taxonomy): domain Bacteria; kingdom Pseudomonadati; phylum Pseudomonadota; class Gammaproteobacteria; order Thiotrichales; family Francisellaceae; species Francisella-like endosymbiont. The sequence continues at coordinate 10,311 of NZ_QAPC01000001.1, forward strand.
AGTAACAAAACCTGCTTCACGAAGAGCTGGTTTAAGAGTCTCATCATACTCAATTAAAGCTCTAGTGACACCAAGGCGGATAGCACCCGCTTGACCAGTAGTTCCACCACCTTTAACTGTTACTTTGAAATCAAAGTTATCAGTGTTGTTAGTTAGTTCTAAAGGTTGCTTTACAACCATGCAGTCTGTTTCACGACATAGGTATTGCTCTAATGGAAGACCATTAACAATAAACTGACCAGTACCTTTTTTCATAAATACACGAGCTACAGAACTTTTACGACGACCTGTACCATAATTATATTCTGACATTTTACTATCCTTTATTAAATATTGTGAGCTTTAGGTTGTTGAGCTGTATGTGGGTGAGTTTCACCTGCATAAACTTTTAACTTTTTAAACATAGTACGACCTAGTGGAGTTCTAGGAAGCATCCCTCTAACAGCTTTTTCAATAGCTCTTTCTGGATGAGTTGCTATTAGCTTCTCGAAAGATACTGATTTGATACCGCCAATATAACCAGTATGATGGTAATAAGTTTTTGCTTTTCTTTTGTTACCAGTTATAGCTATTTTTTCAGCATTTACGATAACAACATAATCACCAGTATCCATGTGAGGAGTATATTCTGGTTTGTTTTTTCCTCTTAGGATCATTGCTACTTCAGTAGCTAGACGACCTAAAGTTTTATCTGTAGCATCAATCAAAAGCCATTCTCTTTTGGTATTTGATGGTTTTGCAGTAAACGTTTTCATCTTTTTTCCTTTATTTATTGTTGTCAATTACTCAGTTTTTGCAAAAAATTCTTGACTTGCAAGCTAGTTTTAGCTTATTTGACTTTAAAATTTTAAGCAGACTACATGATACATTTTTCACGCGAAATAATCAAATCATTAAGGCTTTTTATTTTGAATAATTTTATCTGCTTGATTATTTGACCTTAGAATACAGTTCTCAATTGCTAATCTGTCAAAAAAGTTACCACTTATAAAAAGATTAGGGTGTTTTTGTAACTCTTTATCTAGATCTTCTAGAAATTGGCTATGATTGTGGTGATAGCATGGCAGGGCGTTATTTTTGATATATGTATACAGAATCTCTTCTTTTTTTATGTTTAACAGTTTTGTGATTTTATCTAATAACTCATTTTCAGAAAAATAATTACAACAATGGAAAACAATTGCTCTATAGTTTGGATTATCGACAACATCTCGTGAAACTGCAGAATAAAAGAATTGTTGTTTACCAATTAAGCCGGCTAAGTTTTTAATATGTTTTAAACTTGTTTTACTAGTAACAATTCCTACACTTATTAGTTTCGATATTGTAGGCCTGTATTGATGTTTTGTTAAGTTTGGTAATATCTTTTCTAATAAAGATTCGGTCACATCCCATGGTGTTGCAAAACAGAGATTTTCACAAGTATATTCGGCATGGTTTGTGTGTATATGCCATTTTTGGTGTTTTGTTACACTTATGACAGCTTCTTTTATAACATTTTGGTTATGTTTTTTAAAAAGCTCAGCTAAACCATTCTTTAGAGTAAAACTTCGCGGTAATGTCGTATCTCTATCATATTTTTTAAATAAATATTCCATTGGGAAGTTTTCACTATTTTGAGATAATACAGCATCAAAACAATACTTCAAAGTTTGATTATAATTTCTTTTACCAAATAGCTTTGTAGCATATTCACTAACAGTCTTATTTTCTTTTGAGGCTTTTCTATTTCTTAAAAAACTAAGAGCTGCTGTAAACGGATTAATATTTGTAAAAATACTTTGAATTTTATTACTTGGTTGAACTAATAAGAATGGTGCTTTTTTTCTTGATTGGATATCTTTTTCAAGAGAGTTATTGCGAATATATTCTATAGTTTCATTGTAAGAGTTGTATATGGTATGAGCTCCCATCTCAAACCAAAAATCATTGTATGAAATTGAGTCAATACAACCACCGACCTTATTAGCCTCAAATATACAGTTTTTTATTAATGCATCAGTTAATCGTTTGGCTAAAGAGATACCAGAGATTCCGGCACCAATTATTATAGTGTCAAAATATTTTGTATCAGTCATTTGGCAAAAGTATCCATAGTTTGCCGCGGTTATTCATGTGACCGGCGTTAAATTCTGCTTGTTTACCATGTCCCCAAAATACATCACCCCTAATTGCACCTTTTATAGCTCCACCTGTATCTTGAGCTATCATTAGCCTATCAAGAGGCTTAGTATTATGCTGATTATCAGCAAAGTAATCTGTCTCTAACCATAAAGGTACACCATACAGGTAGTATTTATTATCAACGGCAAGAGAATATCCAGGTGTTAGTTCAACTTCTTGTGCGCCTACAGCATTTTTACGATCAATATATCTAAAAAATACAAAAGAAGGATCATAATTTAGAACATCATCAATCTTATCTTTATTATCATCAAGCCATGCTTTTATAGCTTGCATAGATATTTGCTCAGCATTCATATAACCATGGTCAATCAAATATCTACCGATAGGTCTATACTCATGGCCATTTTGGCTATCATAACCTATAAGAATATCACCACTGTCAGTTTGGATGCGACCAGAGCCCTGAATTTGTAAAAATGTCCGGTCAACTTTTGATTCTACCCATACTAAAACATCTTTTTTCGGAAGTAGATCACCCTTTGATATTTCTTCACGTGAGTAATAAGGAACAAATTTACCATTTTGATACATCCCGAAAGAAAAGCCATCATTGCCTTTAGGTTTTTTTACTAAATTATCAGGAGTACAATAGATAGGTACAGTATATTGTAGAGTTTTAACTAAACTACCTTTCATCAAAGGCTCATAATAGCCTGTAAATAAACCAGTATCTTTTCCTTTGTATATTATTTGATATGGAGTGAAATTCAGCTCAAAAAATATTTTAGCTTGTTGTTTAGTGTTTAAATCTGTAGTTACTACCTTATGGCAGATATTTATCCAGTTTGAATATTCGGGTTTATTTTCCTCTAATATCTTTTCACATGATCTTTTAAAAGTATTAAAAGATTCAAGTTGATCAGAACTATCCCAGTTGCTTAAATCTTCGAAGCTCGATTTTTTATAATCTATGTTTTTTGAGTATTTTTTTGTTAAGTAGTGCTGAGCAGTAAGATTATTACACCCAGTTATAAGTATAAAACTAACTATAATAATTACTTTTTTTAAAGTTTCCTTTACTTTTTTAATATTCATATAAAATAAATACCAATAATTTCTTGAAAATATAGAGTTAACCACTATCTAACAAAGTATCTAACAAATTGTAGTATTAACATAACTAAAATAAAAGGTTATTTTATGAGTAAGCAAGAAAAAAGTAAAGTAGAAGATAAAAGTCTTGATATTGAAACAGAAGCACAAGTAGGAACTGAGCGAGGATGTGCTAATAGAGCTATAGAAGAATTATCTGTAGAAGAACAACTAGAAAGAACAAAGGATACTATAAAAGAGCTCGAAGAGAGTTGTGATCGATTTAAAGATGATGCTTTAAGAGCGAATGCTGAAATGGAAAACATTCGTAAAAGAGCTGAAAGAGATGTATCTAATGCTCGTAAATTTGGCATAGAGAAGTTTGCCAAAGAACTTTTACCTGTAATTGATAGTATTGAACAAGCATTAAAGCATGAGGTTAAGTTTGAAGAAACTATTGCAATGAAAGATGGTATTGAGTTAACAGCAAAAATGCTAGTTGATATACTCAAGAAAAATGGTGTAGAAGAGCTAGATCCAAAGGGTGAGAAATTTGACCCTAATCTACATGAAGCTATGGCGATGATTCCTAATCCTGAATTTGAAGATAATACTATCTTTGATGTGTTTCAAAAGGGTTATATGTTAAATGGTCGTGTTGTTAGAGCTGCAAAAGTTGTCATAGTAAAAAATTAAAAAACCACTTGAAAAGATTATAAAATATGCCCATCTAATGGCTAGATGGATTTGAAATTTAAAAAATTACATAATAAAAACAGGAGAATCAAATGGGAAAAATAATAGGTATAGATTTAGGAACTACTAACTCTTGTCTTGCTATTATGGACGGCAAGACTGCTAAAGTTATTGAAAACGCTGAAGGACATAGAACAACTCCTTCAGTAGTTGCATATACTGATAATGGTGAAATACTAGTAGGTCAAGCTGCTAAAAGACAAGCAGTGACAAACCCTGATAACACATTCTTTGCTATCAAGAGACTTATAGGTCGTAAGTATGACGATAAGGCTGTACAAGAAGATATTAAAAAGAAAGTACCTTATGCAGTAGTTAAAGCTGATAATGGTGATGCTTGGGTTGCTACTAAAGATGGCAAAAAAATGGCTCCTCCACAAGTTTCGGCTGAAGTTTTAAGAAAAATGAAAAAAACAGCAGAAGATTATTTAGGTGAGAAAGTTACAGAGGCTGTAATTACAGTACCTGCATACTTTAACGATAGCCAAAGACAAGCAACAAAAGACGCTGGTAAAATTGCAGGTCTTGATGTTAAAAGAATCATTAATGAGCCTACAGCAGCAGCTCTAGCTTATGGTGTTGACTCTAAAAAAGGTGAGCAAACCATAGCTGTATATGATTTAGGGGGCGGTACTTTTGATATCTCAATTATTGAAATTGCTGATGTTGATGGCGACAACCAGATCGAAGTATTATCAACAAATGGTGATACTTTCTTAGGTGGTGAAGATTTTGACTTAGCTTTGATGAATTATCTAATCGATGAGTTCAAAAAAGAGCAAGGTGTAGATCTGCATAATGACAAACTAGCTTTACAAAGAGTTAGAGAAGCTGCTGAAAAAGCAAAAGTAGAGTTATCATCAGCACAACAAACTGATGTTAACCTGCCATATATTACAGCTGATGCAACAGGACCTAAGCACTTAAATATCAAAGTAACTAGAGCTAAATTTGAATCTTTAGTTTCTGACTTGGTAATGAGATCTCTTGATCCTTGTAAGAAAGCTTTAGAAGATGCTGGTTTAAGCAAGTCTGATATTACAGAAGTATTACTAGTAGGTGGGCAAACTCGTATGCCTCTAGTACAAGAGAAAGTAAAAGAGTTCTTTGGTAAGGAGCCGCGTAAAGATGTCAACCCTGATGAAGCTGTAGCAGTCGGTGCGGCTATTCAAGGTGGTGTATTAGCTGGTGATGTTAAAGATGTACTTTTACTAGATGTAACTCCACTTTCTCTAGGTATTGAGACTATGGGCGGTGTTATGACTAAGCTTATCGAGAGAAATACTACTATCCCTACTAAAAAGTCACAAGTTTTCTCTACAGCTGAAGATAACCAATCTGCAGTAACAATTCATGTACTTCAAGGTGAGCGTGAGATGGCATCTGCAAACAAATCTCTAGGTAGATTTGATTTAGCAGATATCCCACCAGCACCACGTGGTATGCCACAAATTGAAGTAACTTTTGATATAGATGCTAACGGTATATTAAATGTATCTGCAAAAGATAAAGCTACTGGTAAAGAGCAAAATATAGTAATTAAATCTTCAAGTGGTTTATCTGAAGAAGATATCGAAAAAATGGTACAAGATGCTGAGGCTAACGCTGAAGCAGATAAGAAATTCCATGATCTTGTAACTGTTAGAAATACTGCTGATAATCTAATCCATAGCTCAAGAAAAGCAATTCAAGAGCTAGGTGATAAAGTAACAGCAGAAGAAAAAGATAAGATCGAAGAAGCTTGTAAAGAGCTTGAAGCATCAACTAAAGGTGATGATAAACAAGCAATTGAAGCTAAAACTAAAGCTCTAGAAGAAACATTTGCACCTATAGCTCAGAAAGCTTATGCTGAGCAAGCTCAAGCTGCTGGTGCTCAAGGTGGTGCTAAAGCTGAAGAATCTAAAAAAGATGAAGATGTTGTTGATGCTGACTTTGAGGATGTTGAAGACGAAAAAAATAAGTAATCTTTTAATAATCAATAAAGTGTGATTTATCCAAACTTTTCTTTTTATTATAATAATCTGTCCAAAATTTTTAGGTTAAGTAAAATGCAACAGAAATGCTACTATGAAATTCTAAATGTATCAAAAACTGCCTCAAGTGTTGAAATCAAAAGAGCTTATAGAAAGCTTGCGATGAAATATCATCCAGATCGTAATCCTGGTGATAAAGAGTCAGAGATTAAATTTAAAGAAATATCTGAAGCCTATGAAATCTTAAGTGATGATGGTAAAAAAGCTCGATATGATCAATTCGGCCATGCTGGGGTAAATCAACAAGCAAGTGCTGGAGCTGGTGGATTTGGTGGTTTTGAAGATATTTTTGATACTTTCTTTGGTGGAGGAGCTTCGCGTGGTTCTGCTAAGTCTAGAGCATCTCGAGGTAGCGATTTAGAGTACACTTTAGAAATAACTTTAGAAGAAGCTTTCTTTGGTGTTGAGAAAAATATAACTATACCTAGGATGGAGTCGTGTGATAGTTGTGATGGTATAAGTTCTAAATCTAGAACAAAAACTACTTGCCATGCTTGTCATGGTCATGGGAATATCCGTAGACAACAAGGTTTCTTCGCTTTTGAACAAACATGTCCAGTATGTAATGGTACTGGCTATAGTATTACTGATCCTTGTGATGCTTGTTATGGTAGCGGTAAAGTCAAGAAGCAAAAGACTCTTAAAATTAAAATACCAGAGGGCGTTGATAGTGGTGATAGAGTCAGGCTTCAAGGCGAGGGTGATTCTGGTTTGAATGGTGCTATGAACGGTGATCTGTATGTTCAAATCATAATTAAAGAGCATAAGATTTTTGAAAGAAGAGATATTAATCTTTATTGTGAAATGCCGATTAGCTTTACCAAAGCTTGTCTAGGTGGCGATATCAAAGTTCCGACACTTGATGGCGAAGTTAGCTTAAAAGTTGTTCCTGAAACTCAAACAGGCAAAGTTTTTCGTCTACGTGAAAAAGGTATGAAATCTTTGAGAGGGCACAGAAGAGGTGACTTATTATGTAAGATTGTAGTAGAGACACCGGTAAACTTAAATGCTGAGCAAAAGGAATTATTGGAAAAATTTGCTGATAGCTTAGGAGAAGATTATCAAAACAAACATGCTCCAAAGAGTAAAACATGGTTTGATAATGTTAAAGACTACGCTAAGAAATTTTTTGAGTAATATTTACAGTAAAATAATCTTTTATAATTCAATTTTTGGTAAATTTTTTTCTATATAATCGCTTTAATAACCTAACTTCTAGGAAAAGGTTATGATAAAAACTATAAAATACGCTGATTTAGGTATAAGTTCATTTTATTGGTTAGATACTAAGCATCATTTTAGTTTTGATGGTTATTATGATCCAGAATAGGTTTTGGTATTTGAAAGTGATAAATTATGACATTGTAATGCCTCACTATGGATTTGTTACCCATCCACATAGAAATATAGAAATAATAATTTATGTTACTAAGGGGTTATTACATATAGAGACTCATATGGAAACTATGGCAAAATTACACCTGGTAATATTCAAGTAATGTGGCAGGTAAGAGGATATTTCATTCTGAATATAATTTAGAAAATGAAGTACTTTTGTTTTATCAAATATGGATTGAGCCAAGACAAAAATATTATCAGACAACTTTTACCACAGTAGTGTCTAGTCAAATAAAAATAGGATTAAATATCGCTAAAACTGGAGATGCAATGAAGGTAGTTAATGAAAATGAGATAATTATAGAGTTTATAGAGGATTCTGAAGTTATATTAATTAGATGTTGCAAAAAAGTAAAATAGGAGATAATTATGAAAAAATTAGCAAAAGTTTATTATAGTGTTTATGGACATACAAAAGTTTTAGCTGAAGAGATTAAAAGAGTTCATGGAGAAAAGCTCTAGAAAATGGTACGAGCAAAAGTGGAAAAATAAAATTACTGCTGGCTTTACAAACTCTCATAACCTCAGTGGTGATAAGTTAAATTATTTGATGCAGTTAGTAGTTTTTGCTGCACAGCATGGGATGATTTGGGTTGGTTAAGCAGAGCATAATCAATCATCTGAAGGTTCTGCGGGTAAAGAAGATGTTGTTAATGGAATCGGCTTCTATCTTGGTGTGATGGCTCAATCTGAGAATAATACTCCGGATATTAATCCACCTTCTGGAGATAGAATGATAGCATTAAAATTTGGACAAAGAATTGTTGAAGTTACTAAGACATTTCCTTTCTAGAATAGAATATCCTTTTCTACTTATAATTCTTTAGCTAGAGGTACTTTAGCTTTTCTATCGTAAAACCTTAATCAAAACCAAATTACTTGTTTAATCTTATCCATGTTCTACTTCTGTTTTTGTATGATAAGTTTTCTCATTAGAAAATACTTTAATTTCTAAATCATGTTTTTCACCATTTTTTCCATTGTCTATACCTTGACGACAATCTATTCTAACAATATCCCAGTCACGTGAAAATCGCCAATAAATATTTTATTCATTCCTGAGCGTTTGATTTTAACGTCACCATAGTCGATTACATCACAATTTTCTAGTGCTGATCCAGAAACTTCAACATTGTAATATTTTTGATTTTTTATATCTTTGGGTAATTCTCCTTTTTTATTAAAGTTTACATTTTTGGTATGAGGAGATGTGATATTGATATATAGCTCTTCTTGTGGCTTACTTATAATCTTCAATATAAGCACAAAAAGTAAGTGTTGAAAATATAGGTAATACTAAGAGTAATTTTTTCATTTTTAGATTCTAATAGGTGGTTATTTTTGATTATTTTACTGCAAAAAATAAGAGCTAACCAATATCTATGTTTCGTTTTGTAGAAGAAAATTAGTTAAGTATATTTAGAAATTAGCAGTAAAAGCTGGTTTTCTCTTATGATGACTACGATTATGCCAGAAATTTATTCTTTCTAGAGGTTTTGCTGAAATTGCTTACCATCTAAGAAATCGTTGATTTCTTGATAAGTTACTCCCATTTCATCTTCATCAGTTTGTCCTTGCCATAGTCCAGCAGATGGAGCTTTATCAAGTATATTTTTAGGAACATCTAAGTATTTACCTAATTCAAAAATGTGAGATTTTTTGAGATTAACTAGTGGAAGAATATCAGTAGCTTCATTACCAAACTTTATAAAATATCTCATATACCATTCACAAGCATTATCAGTACCAATAACCACTCTATTATATTGTTTAGCACAGGCATATAAATACATCATCCTCAAACGAGCTTGAGTATTTCCTTTAATTATAAGTTATCTATCATGTTTGGTATTGGTAAATTTTTGTGTTGACGCAAGAAAAGTTTCGTATGCTGTTTGAATTGCAATAATATGATGTTCAATATTAATTTTCTCTGCAAGTTCTAGAACATCTTGTATATATTGGTGTTGATTGTTTTTTGATGGTAGTATTAAAGCTGTAGTTAATAATTCAGTTTTGACAGCTAAAGAAGCTGCAACTGCTGAATCTATACCAACCGGGCTAAGACCAATGACAAATCCTTCAGCAAGCTAATTCATACAAGTATCACTTAGCCAATCAATTAACTTTTGTGAATATTCTTTGATGTTGAAATCTTTAACTATTTTCATTTTGAACCTTATTAATAGAATTAATATGAGTTTAAACCAATCTTAGTTAGCTGATTTTATCATAATCATATAGCTTATTTTAGAGTAATTTTTTAGAGCTTTTACTAAAGAAGATTAATTGTTTTAAACTATTTATCAAAAGCTGGGTTATCATAATGATGGTCAGAGTAGTTATCAACATTATAACCACTGCCTAGAGCTTGATATAAGTTAACTACACTATTAAGAGATTTCAATTTAGCTTGATTAACTTACATTTGTTGGTATAGAACATTCAAGGTAATACCTGTATATTATGCTTTACTTATAGCTCCAGAACTGTACTTTTAAAAGAATATTTTATCTTGTCTTTGAGTTTACTCTAAAGATATAGTTTGTTTTTTGAGATTTTTGCATTAGCAGCTCTTTTAGAAAGGCTATCATCAACATCTTGGAAGGCTTGTTGTAGGGTGTTAATATAATCATAATATGCTTAGTAAAACTCTCTGTGCCTTACTTAGCCTTGTCACTATAAGCTAGAATACTTAAATTAAATACTAGTACAGCAAGCAACAGCTTTAGCATCCCAAGCCAAAGCATTCATCGTAGCAAGTTCTCCAAGTGCAATTATAGCATTTCCGAAAGTTCCAGTAAGGTCAATACTTGGGAAAAATTGTGATTTAGCTAAGCCAATATTAGCATTTGCTGGTTTCTAGTTTATACTTAGCAATAGTAATAGTAATAGTAATAGCAATATCTGGTTGATTCTCTAAAACTTGAGAAGGCATATTTACCGGCACTTTTATATTAGCATTAATTTCACTTAGAATCCTGCTCGTGACAATTTTACCAAGTTTTCTTCCAATCAAGATTGTAAGAGTATTTTGGAAATGATATGTCATTTTTGATCATAGCTACTTTGCCTTTTTGTACTTCAAGTTGCTGACGAATAACTTCCTCTAGCATTGGCGAAGTTGCCCCCTAACTTATGCTGATTTTGAGCATAGTATATTAATAGCTGTATTTGATTGACCATTAGCGTTTGTAATTTTAACTATTCTTTTGCTGTAATCAGTGAAAAATATGCAGCACTAACTTGACTTATGATGGATAGTCTTGTGGTGTCTTTAAGATTAGTTCGCATTTTTTTACTAAGACGTGAAATCTCATCTAGTTTAAACTGCCTAGCAATGTTGATTGTATAGCTAGGTATAATACCAACCAAAGATCCTGTGGTAGTTTGAGTTCCAATATTATTAAGCTGGGGATATTTGAGCTAGAATTTACATCGAATGCTTGTGCGACAAAAACACCACCAACCTTTGCTGTAGGTAACCAGCTATAATTAGCTTTATTTATTTCAGCATTAGCTTGTAAGATATTACCAATAGAAACTTGTAGTTTGTTATTATCCTTTAATGCTGTAGTTATTAGATTATTTAATACTGGATCATTAAACTCTCTTCACCTCGCAACTTTTATAAGGTCCCAATTTTTCGTAACTTCGATGTTTTTATCTTGGTCATTCCACAAAGCTGGAGCTTTGATTTTAGGTCTTTTATACTCAGGACTAAGAAGCTACAACTAGATCTTAAGAAGGTTGCAGATATTAACGCTAAAGGGAGTATTTTATTTCGTATAATTGTTGTGACCTATAATGTATCTACTTTTACTGTTGTACTTGCTCCAACTCTGAGTTGGTATTTATGATCATTGTTTAGGATTATTTTTACTGGGAAGCGTTGAGTGACTTTTATCCAGTTTCCGGTAGCATTTTCAGGTGGTAGTAATGAGAAAACTGACCCAGTAGCATAACTGATATTATCAACTTTCACAGTGTAAGTATGACTATACATATCTAGCTCAATTTTAACTTGTTATCCTGGCTTGATTCTATAAAGATCTATTTCTTTAAATTAGCATCTATCCACCATTTTTTATTATCAATAAAGCCAAATAGTGCTTGTCCTGAAGATACTAATTGTCTTTTGTGAGGTTTTAGGTTAGATACATAACCATCATCAGGAGCTGTCAATGTTATATAGCCTAGATAGGTTAGCGTTATCATAACCAAGTTTAGCTACACCAATTTGTGCTTTAGCGATTTCAATCTGTAACAAAGCTTGCTTAAGTGATGAGTAAGCTTCATCTTTTGCTTTCTGAACTTGAACTTTTTGGTTTATGTATTTTTGCGCATCTTGTAGAGAATCAGCATCATCTTTATAAAGTTTGATGTATCTGTTTGTTATGCTTGTTGAAGTGTCTAAAGATGACTGAGCTTTTGAACTATCGCTAATTGTCCCTTAGCTTGAATGACTTTTGAGTTTGCTTGAGCTACCTGTAGCTGATAATCTCTAGGATCAATTTGCACAAATTTATCGCCTTTGTGTATAAATTGGTGGTTTTGAATATAGACTTTTTCTATATAGCCACCAACTTTAGATGAAATACTAATTACATCAGCATTAACATAAGTATTATCGGTACTAGGAAAGATTTTGTTATATTTGTAATAGCCATAAATTCCTAATGCTGTCATCGTGATAATACTACAGCCAATGATGATTTTCTTAGGTAAAAATCTTGAGTCTTTTTTATTTCTTATGGTTGTTGAGTTTGTTGTATTTTTTCTTCTGACATTTTATTACCCTATAATAATTTAATGCATCGCTGCAACAGGAGCATCTTTAGGCGGTTCCTTTAATAAAAATGGTACTATAGCCAAGATTAGACTAAGTATACCCATTAAATAAAAAGAGTTAATATAGCTTAATAAGCTACTTTGGTGTAACACTTGTTGTTTTTGCAATAGGCTACTAGAGCACCAAATCAGGCATTGGCAAACTATGACTCCAAGTTTAAAAGTTATTATTTAATGATGATATATTTTGTGATAATTCCAGACAAGTAGTCTGTTGGTTTCTTGAGATAAATGTTACTACAAAAGTGGTATCAACAGAACTGCCAAAATTTCTAAAAAAGTTAAATGACCCAGACATATCACCCATATCTTTATCAGCTATACTAACTACTAATACGCTCACAAATGGAACAAAAAACATCATCATTCCTAATCCCTGAATAGCAGTTGTAAGTATAATATCAAATTCATTAGCAGTAGGAGGAAAGCCTGCATTCATTAAACAAGACACTCCAAAAGTATAACTATTCCAAGACTAATAGTTTTCCTTACCCATAGTTTTTTTACTGAAATAGATTGTGTTAGCATTACACCAATAATAGCGGCAACACCTCTAGGAACGGTTATATATCCTGCTAGATCAACAAGGATAGCCATATATTTACGGCAACATCGTGGGTAAATATGCCATAGCAGCAGAGAACAGTAGTACAAACATAAAATATAAAAGGCAAGCTAATGCAAAGTTAAAAATTTTAAATATTTTAAACTTAACTACCGAAGAGTAAATTAAACCTCTCCAAATAAAGAACCTAAGTGAAACTAGAAATATTACTAATAGTATGATCATTTTAATTGATGAAAACCAACCATTGGTATTATCGTTATCTATAAAAAGCTCTAAACAGCCAATACTGATAGCAATAAAACTAAAGCTGATATAATCATTTTGATTTTTTTATGTGTTGTTGCTTCCATCATAAAAGAAATAATTATAAAAGCTACGATAAAAAAAGACACATTGACATAGAAAATCCACACCCAAGACATATTCTCAGAAATTACTCCACCAAGTACTGGTCCAATAATTAGTCACATAACGATGACCATACTATATATAGTCATCATTTTACTATACTCTTCGTTTTTGAAACTAGTAGATATGTATGTCTATGCTACAGATGGTAAGAAAGCTCCTCTCATACTTAAAAGCCCTAAAAATAATCATTTCAGTTAAAGATGTTGAAAGGCCACACATTATTGACGATGCACCAAAAATTACAGATGAAACTAAAGCAACCCTTTTTATACCATATTTTTCAATAATTAATCCCGAAAGTAGTATAAAGATTGCTGCAGTGACAATACATACTGTAGTTATATAAGCAATAGTTTCAACATTATCCCGATAGCATCCATAGTCTGTGGTATTGCAATAGCTACACAATTGTCAAATCAACAATCTCAGCAAGTGCCAGTAAGCTTATTGCTAATACCCGTTCTTTTTTGGTTCCAAAAGCCAACAGTTTTTGTATTACTAGCTTGCATAAGTTTTAAACTTTTTGTGGTTAAAATATTACTAACATATTACATCACTTTGTGTAGTAAATAGGAAAACTACTTTATAGGTTTATTTTTGCATAAAATTATTGCACAATTTTAGCTATGTATTATAGCATAATATGGACATTAAATAGTAAAAAGTGGACAAAATATTACTGAGGAAGAGATTAAATATTTAATGATCGACTTGATGTACCAGCAATAATTGGAATAAAAGGTGAAAATGCATCTGATAGTGAAAATAGGATAAATAACCAAGAGTTAGATTGGCATTACCATTGTCATGGTAAAAATATTTTGTATCGAATCAGGTCTTGTTCATGTAAGTACTCCTAATGGCTTATGGGTGCTACCATCAAATAGAGCTGAGTGGATACCACCAAATATATCACATAAAATTCGTATAAGTGGTATTGTAGAAGGATGGGTTATTTTCATACTCCCAACTATGTGTCAAAATTTGCCTAAGAGCTCAAGAGTCATACCAATGAGCGAGGTGTTAAGAGTACTTGTACTAAGAGCAACAGAATGGGGCAAGCACGAAAATCTAAGCTTAGAGCAAGAGCATATTACCAAGATTATCTGTAATGAGATTAGGTTTGCTCCAGAAGAAGCATTGCATTTACCGATTCCAAAGACTGATAGAGTTACAAGTCGCTAATGCAATTATTGATAACCCTTAGATAAATAAAAGTTTAGAGGAGTGGACATCATTTACAGCTATGTCGCCACAGACATTGTGAAGAGCTTTTTTATCCGAAACAGGACTTAGTTTTTCACGTTGGCGACAACTAGCAAAAGATATTTCTGTTACTGAGGTTTCAGATTCTTTAGGGTATGCTTAACCGAGTAATTTTATAATAACGTTTCGTAAGGCATTTGGTAAGACACCAAAACAGTATTTTTCTAGTGAAAGGGCACAGTTGAAAATATTTATAAGAATTGATTTTTTAGTTTTTTAATATCTATTTTACCAGTATTATTTTTTGGTAAATTTTCTACAAATATACACGATTTAGGAACTTTATAACCCGCTAATTTATCTTTGCAGTATTTGATAATATCCTGCTCAGTTACATTAGAGCCTTTTTCCAATGAAATAAAAGCTATAGCTCTTTCACCAGATGTTTTTGAGTTAACTCCAGTGACAGCAACTTCTCGTACATAATCTAATTTAAGGATACATAACTCGATTTCCCTTGGATAAACATTAAAACCTGAGACAATAATCATATTTTTGATTCTATCGGATATAGTTAGGCGGCCTTTTTTGTCTATATAGCCGATATCACCAGTCTTTAGCCAACCATCTGCAGTAAAGTGAAGTCTATTATTTTCTTTATCATTCCAGAAACCTTGGCACTTTTGGGGACCTTTAAGCCAGATTTCACCTTCTTTGAAACATTCATTTATCTCTTGATGAGTGTGAATATCGCGAATACTAAGTTGTGTACTTGGAATAGGGTAGCCACAAGTACCAAAATAATCATCCTCAGACTCATTAAACTTATTTAAAGCAATTGCAGGGGACATTTCAGTCATACCATATCCTTCTTTGAGCTCTACTCCTGTTCTGTCTAGCCATTGTAAATATATTTTACGCGAAATTGGCATACCACCACTTAAAGAATACTGATATCTTGTTTTGTTAATTTTTTCAAAATCAGGATGCTCAAGCATTGCCATATAAAGAGTATTAAGACCATTAAAAATAGTGAACTCATTTTTTGACATAGTTTTAATGAGATTCTTAATATCCTTAGCGTTTGGAATTAAGACATTTTTTGCACCAGCAAAAAAGAAGCAAAGTAAATTAGCACTTAGTGAGAATATGTGGTAAAGAGGTAGGGAGGTTATGATTACTTGATTAGACATATCCATGTCATGCTTGATCCATGCCCAAACTTGCTGGATATTTGATGCAAGATTATTATGTGTTAGTATTGTTCCTTTAGGCTTACCTGTTGTCCCACTTGAATACTGTAAGCATAAGATATCATGTTTTGTCAAAACTGGGTTTTTATATAAATTTGCATTGGCTTTGATGGCTTTACTAAACGGGATAAAATTACTTTTTGTATATTTGGGTTTATTTTCAATTAGATATTTGGAGACAAAACCAATAATCTGTTTTTTAGGAAATGGATATAAATCAGCAATATTTGTAACAATTACATTCTCTAAAGAGTCGATATTTACACGGGCTTTTTGTATATTATGAGCAAACATATCCATTACAATTGCAGCTTTGACATTACAGTTATTGAATATCGCCTCAATCTCATCTGCAGTATAAAGAGGGTTAGTGTTGACAAATACAGCACCAATTTTAACACAGGCAAATAAACTAACAGTAAATTGTAAGCAGTTAGGTAGTACTATCGCTACTCTATCACCTTTGTTAATTCCAAGTTTATTTTGTAGAAAGCTAGCTATTTTAGTAGCTAGCTTATCAAGTTCAAGAAAAGTTAGATTTACATCGTGACATGATACAGCTTCTCTATAAGGAAATTGTATAATCGCTTTTTCATATAGATCTAAAATTGTATCGTGGTTTTCTGCAATATTCTCAGGAGTATAATCAGGATAATTAGCTAGCCAGGTTTTGTTAGAAAATGTACTCATATTAAATAAGGTTGTTAATTACTAGAAGTAATTCTAGCAAAAAAACAAACTATTGAAATAAATTTACAAGATTATTATATGGTAGAAACTATAAAATGATATTTTTTTAGTTCTCAGGATGGTATGTAACGTTATCAATATCTGCTTTATGATCATCAATAACTTGTATTCTATTTATATACTTATTTAATATAGGAGTCAAAATAACCATAATAATTGTTGTAACTAAATACCAATAGCGACATAACCAAATACGGCCTTATATCTTTCTAAGCTTTATTGTTTAGAGATTACATTACCATTTTGAGGTAGTACTATAAATGATACTATATAAGAAGCAATATATGATTCAATCATTGTAGCTAGAAAACAAAATCTCGTTACAAATCAGATATAAATGCTGGACATAGTTCAGCAACCATTGTTAGCCCAAGTCCTGATATTAGTAGCTTACCTAAAGAAGAACTGGCCTAAGATAGAATTAGCCAGTTACCTGAAACTATAGTGTCTGTTGCGAAGTATTTCGTAGAATATAAAGTTGCATATGAGACAAACATTAATGCTGTTCCAATATAGAATTTGGTAGCGTGTGTTAATTTACTTTTTTTGCATAGGCATTTTCTCCTAATATTAGAAGACTAAAAAATCATTAAAGTACTGAGAACAATCTTTTACAATAATTATTACTGAAATACTTGGCTATTTAGAAAGTTTATAATTGATAATATGTTTATTGGTGCAGTTTCAGCTTTGAGAATTCTCTTACCTAAATTAATTGTATAAAAATTATTGCTATGAAATTTAGTCATCTCTTTATCACTAAAGCCACCTTCTGGACCAATAAAAATATTAAAATTTGTACTAGATTTAACTCGTTGCTCAAAATCCTTTTTTGTCTGAGTATATGGACATAACACAAGATTTAAATCATTTTGAGGTATTTGTATATCATTAATATCGATAGGAGTATGAATTTTAGGGATAAAAACACGCCCACATTGCTCACTAGCTGCTATGGCAATTTTATGCCAGCGTTCTAACTTTTTATCAAACTTATGATTTGTAAACTCAGTAATAATAGGATGTATATTATTTACTCCTAGTTCGGTAGCCTTTTGAATCACCAACTCAAAATTTTCGTTTTTAATAATAGCTTGATAAATGTTTGTAATATAGTTATTTTCATTGTTGATATGTTTTTTATCGATTACTTCAAGAGTTATATTTTTATTGTCAATCGTGATAATTTTAGTCTTATATTGTAAGCCATCGTAATTATTGAATAATATCAGATTTTTTTAAGCGTAATACATTTTTGAAATAATTGTAGTATTCTCCTGAAATATTTAAGATTGTAGTCTTTGTCGAAATATCAGCAAAAAAACCTCGAATAGTTCTCATAAAGTTAAAATTTGATAAAATATTTATCTGTTATTATAAATTTTTAATTATTTAAAAAGTAGGAAAAATTTATGTGTATTTTCAATAAAAGTTTTATCACTAATTTAGTTGCTGTAATACTAGCAATACTTGGCTGGTATTTTGCTGAAGAACATATCAAAAATATTGGTTTTTATGCTTTGTCAGGAGCATTGACTAACTGGATAGTAATATATATTCTCTTTGAGAAAATTCCATTTCTCTACGGCTCAGGAATTATTCCTAACAAATTTGAAAGCTTTAAGCGAGCTATAAAAAAAATGATTATGGAGCAATTTTTTTCGCCGCAGAACTTAAATAATTTTCTTAAGAGCGATCATATCAAAAGGTATCTAGCTGATAATGTTGCAGCTAAAATTGATTATAATAAGATCTTTGATAGTTTTATTGATATGGTTATGAGTAGTAAATATGGCTCAATGATTGAAATATTTCTTGGCGGCATAGGGGCTTTAGAAGGATTAAGAGAACTATTTACTAAGCAATTAGATTCAAAAATAATCGAGCTACTATCATCAATAGATATCGATGCAAATAGTATTTCTCAAAAAGCTGCAGAAAAGATTGAGAGACTTTATAGATAGTCGTTTAGTTGAGCTAACTCCGCAAATGGTTAAAGAAATAATTCAAAAAATTATCCGTGAGCATCTAGGCTGGTTAGTCGTATGGGGTGGGGTGTTTGGTGGATTGATAGGTTTAGCAGTTAGCTTTATTGCTTAGCTAATAAAGGTTTGAGGAAATTGTGAGTATTTTTGTGTTTAGCTTGGATTTATTTATTTATATGTTTTTGGATTTTCAGATTTTTGATTAGCCAAGGATTTAATTGCGAGAATATATTTATCAATGCAGTATTAGTCATCTGAGAATATAAGTTTGCATCTACTTTATCATCTGGTATTTTTTGATGATATTTCATTGTTGTTATTTTTGTAAAACCTGTTTTTTCATTTTTTAGATAGAAGGTTATATAAAAGTAAAAACTGTTTATCATCTAAATCTAATATTGGTCCATAAGTAGTTGTTCCTGATAGAGTAAAATCTTGACGAATATTAATATCTTGGAAAGCAAGATTATTAACTATATTATGATCTAGTATATATTCAAAAGTTGCTACAGTAAGCATTTTTGATACCGGCATCGCCCAAGAGCTATTTTAAAATGTATAAAGACGATTACCTTTTAGGTAAAACATTTGCGTTGATGTTGAGGCTTGAGTTTGGATATTATATACTAGTAAAGTTGTACTAATATCAGCATTTTCAGTATCTGGTAATGGTTTTGATTCTATTTGTTTACTATAGATAACATATTCTTTTTGTTCTGGTACTTTTACGGGGCACCAAAAAACGAAAAAGCAGATGATTGCAAAGGTAAAAATAATATACTTAATAATAAATATTTTTTCATGGTTTTATTCCTCATGGTTTATGCCTCTGACAATAGTTGAAGGATCATACTCAAGTATTCTGATGACATTATTAAGTCGAGTAATGGCTTCTTGACTTTCAGTCATAGTCTCATTTATGTTCATCAGAGTTTTATTAAAGTAAATTGATGAGTTACTTAGGCTATATAGAAGTATGTTTACACTATCACTAAACTCATTAAATTTTTCTAAATTTTCAGGAGAGATCATTTTGTTAAATTTGCCATAAATCTTCTCAAGTGAGCTAGCTATTGCACCAACTCTATTCAAGATGCTTTCAAGCTGTGAAGGTTTTGATTTAATCTCGGGAATTTGTCCTTTTTTGTTAAGTAGTAGATCTAGACTAGTATTTTCTTCATCGATATCTAAAGAAAGCTCAACCTTTGACTGACCTGTAATTCCAATACTTTGTAATGTTGCTACAGTTTGTTTATATATTGGTATTTGACTATTTATTTTCACGTAAACACTAACAAGCTTAGGATTATTTTTATTTATCGATATATCAGATACTTTACCAATACTAAAACCTTTGTAAGAAACATCTGAACCAACATTAAATCCTGAAATACTTTTGAAATTTGTCACAAATGTTGTAGTATCTTGATCTTTAAAGCCTCCAGATAAAAAGAAGCCTATAAATATCATTACAAATACCATAAAAATCACAAATAGGCCGGCGATTAGATTTTTTATACTATTTTCGTTCATTATAAGCTCTTAATACTTACCATCATTACGTGAGTCAAAAAATTTTCTTATACTTTCATACTGTGTTTGCTAGGATACAAACTCAGCAGTATCATGAAGCATTATTCTCTTTTCATCCATATATATTATATCGTCAACAATATGCCAAATAGTATTAAGATCATGAGTAATCATTACTACTGACATTTTAAGCTCTTTTTTTAGATATAAAATAAGATTATCCATGGCTCTGGCAGAATATAGGTCTAAGCCAGCATTAGGCTCATCTAAAAAGACAACTTTAGGATCTAAAGCTATTGTTCTTGCTAGAGCTACTCTCTTTAACATTCCGCCACTTATCTCAGAAGGGTATTTATTAAATGCTTCTTCTTTAAAGCTCCACCATTTTTAGTTTTATAATTGCTATGTCAGTAAGTATGTCTATAGGTAGTTTTGTATGTTGCCTAAGAGGAAAGATGACGTTTTGTAGATTAGTTAAAGAAGAAAAAAGTGCACAATGTTGAAACATCATACTTATTTTACTTGATATTTCTTTACGCTTGATTGGGTTATCAGCAAGTTTTGATATCTCTTGGTTAAGCAAGAAGATTTTACTAGAGTAAATTGTTTGGAGCATAAGAATTTCACGCATTAATGTAGTTTTGCCACAACCACTAGCACCGATGATACAGCTTATTTTCTCAAAAGGTATATCAAGGTTTAGATCTTTATGAATCCATTCTTTACCAAGCTTTGTACTTAGGTCTCTTACTTGAATTAAACTCTGACTCATGGTTTGATTTCTCCCTAAGCAACACCATTTAATGCTACTACGAAAATAGTATCAACAACAATTATTAAAAAGCTCGAGTAGACTACACTAGTAGTTGTTGCTTTACCAACACTTTGCGAATCTCTTCTAACTGCTAAACCCTGATGACAACCTATTCCAGCTATAACTAGAGCAAAAAAAGGTGTTTTAAGTAAACCAATATAAAAATGGTTAACATTAACATTTGAAACAATCTTTGGATAAACTGTAAAGGTGTGATCCCTGCGATTATATCTACAATAATAATACCCCCGATAATGTTTGCAATCATCGCAATTACAGTTAGTACTGGTAAGCTTATTATCAAAGCAGTTATTCTTGGTAGTACTAGGCGCTATATTGGATCTTCACCAATAATTTGTAAAGCATCTATTTCTTCATTAACTTTCATAATACCAATTTCTGAGGTAAATGCGGAGCCACTCCTACCAGCAATAATAATCGCTGTAAATAAAGGAGCAAATTCTCTAAATGAAGATTATACCTAACATATCTACAACAAATATCTGTGTACCGTACTGCATTATTAAGTTAAGTGGCAAGTATGTTAAAACAAGCCCGATAATTAATGACAACAACATTACTATATTTAAGGCTTTAATAGTTGAGTCATAAGCAATATTTAGCACTATAGAAAAGAAAGACTTATATGGCTTACGAATAAGAGTTAGATAACCTAAAAAAATAGCTCCTAAAAAAATAATACTTGTTTTAACTTCTAGAAGAAGATTATTCGTACTTTTACTAAGGGTGTAAATGCTAATAAAAACTATATTAGATTTGTTTGAGTATTCTTTATCAATTTTAGTTGGATAGTTATTTGCAATAAACTCAATAAAATTTTTATCCTTACCATTATCCAAAACTAAATCTTTTTTAGTAAGTCCTAGATCTTTAAGAATTTTAAGAATAAAGTAAGCTCCAGCTGTATCAAGAATTTCAATCTTTGTAATATCAATTTGCTTTATAGTAACTTTTGCTCGAAAAATTTTTTTCTCAACTAGCTTGGGGTTAATTTGTTTGAGAGTTAACAAACCTGCAAAATAAATAGTGTTCTGATCGATATTTATTTTCATTTACTTTTTACATAACAACTACCCTATAATTAATATACAAGAAAAATAGCTTTAATACCAACTTGTAGTTAATATTAGCAGTATTTAATTGAATCATATTGCCTTAGATTGTTATGTTGAATTACTGAGATAAGTCTATCTCTATACTCACTACCATTAAGTTCAGAATAATTCTCTAGAGTATCAAGTAGAGCTTTTGTGGTAATTGATGGTTAATTATTTTATCCCTAGCTATCCTAAAATCTAAAAACTTTGAACCTGTATTAAGTCTATGATAATAGCCTAGAACACTTTCAGGAGCATTATTAAATATTTCAAGGTAAATATCAGAAGCTTGTGCTTTGACACCACATCCTTCATGAAAACAGTGTAACCCAAAATAATTATTATAATCTTTAGCAAATCTTGAAGTTCCCCAACCACTTTCTAGCGCAGCCTGAGCGAGTACGAAGCTTGTTGGGATCGTACCTGCTTTTATACTTAGGTAATCTAATTCTTCAGCTATGCTGTGATTTGTTTTAATTTTATAGTATTCAAGATAATAGCTAAGTTTTTTATTTTGTCTAGTACTTAATGAGCTTTTTTGTCTAAGGCATTTTTAAGCTTTTGAATTTGTTGCTGTTGTAAGCATATCTCTTTATTAGCAAACTCAATTGCTGCTAACATATATTTTTAAAAGCGTCTTTTTTTCTTTGAAATTTTTAATTTTAGAAAAATCGGGTTTTTTACTATCTTAGGGTCTCTAGATTCTAAAAAATAATTTGCCTTAATACGTTTTTTATCTTCATTTGAAGATAGAATAGCTGCTGATATGGATAATACTAGTAGGACAAAAAAATATTTTAACAATAACCTCTTATTAGTCATGCTCATAGTAGTCATAATAATCTTCTTTAAAATCCTCAAACATTTCAACTGTTTGCTCTAGCTGTACTTTTAAATTTAACATATCTTCAGGAAGTTTGCTTTTAAATTTAACCATCTTTGTAGTTGTTGGATGGATAAAAGAGAGCTTATATGCGTGCAAAGCTTGTCTAGTTGGTGCTGTTATAGCTAGTTTTTCTAGTTTTATTGAAGACTTGTTATATGTTTGGTCACCAACTAGCGGATGTTTGATACTTTTCATATGAATTCTAATCTGATGAGTTCTTCCTGTTTCAAGTTGACATTCTATAAGTGTAAAACCATCATAGACTTCGATAGGAGTATAATGTGTAATAGCTTGTTTACCTCTATGGTTGATAGCCATTTTTGTGCGATTAATAGGATCTCTGCCAATCGGTTGATTGATAGTGCCTTGTTGATATATTTCACCTTCAACTATTGCAAGATATTTACGCGAGATTTTTCTCTCAGCAAGTTGTTGGACAAGATTGTGATAAGCAATACTACTTTTGGCCACAACCATTAATCCTGAAGTATCTTTATCTAGACGATGAACTATACCAGCTCGTGGCAGTTTATCTTGATCTTTATAGCGATGTAGTAAAGCATTAGATACTGTTCCAGTAGGATTCCCAGCACCAGGATGCACTACCATATTAACTGGCTTATCAATGACAATAATATTATCATCCTCATAAATTATATTAAGTTTAATATCTTGGGCAATCCATTCATTAGTCGGTAGTAGTTCGACATTAATTTTAACTTCCTCATCACCTAAAATAATATATTTTGCTTTGGTAGCTTGACCATTAACTATGATTGAGCCTTCTTTTAGCCATTTTTGTATTTGAGTGCGAGAAAACTGTTCAAATTGTTCATTTATTGCTATATCAATTCTTTTTCCAGCATTTTTGGGATGCATTATAATATTTTGATGAAATCTATTAGATAGTGTATTATGTGCCATGTTATGTGCTTAATATAAGTATTTTTATATATAAAATATTAATTTTACATAGAATTATATAAGAAAATTCTAAGGATAGTTAATCAAATGAAAAGGTTTTTATATTTAATAATAACTACATTTATCTTGCTGCTACTGAGTTCATGTGGACCTAAGAAGGATAGTGAGTTGCTGCAAGTTTACACAGGTTATACTGCTAGCTTCATTTATGCTAAGGCTCATGAGCAAATGCAGAATGAAAAGTATTTTGATGCGATTAGATCGTATAAGTCTTTGGTAGCACAGTACCCGTTCACGCCATTAGCAGAGAAGGGTATGGTTGATTTGATATATGTTTATTACATGGATGATGAATTAACTATGGCGCTTGCGTTAGGGCAACAGTTTATTAAGATGTACCTATATAGTATATACAAAGGTTATGTTTACTATATGATAGGTGTTGTAGGCTTTGAAGATGGTAGAGGAATGTTACAGACTTATGCGCCATATGATATGAACTATCATGACCCTACCGGATATCAAGATGCATATACTAATTTTGAAAAAGCGATTCAATTAGATCCTAATGGTAGTTTTGTTCCGGATGCTAAACGTAGGATGGTATTTATAAATAATACTATCGCAGGGCACTATAATGATATAGCTCATTTTTATTTCAAAAGAGGTGCTTATAATACTGCTATCGACAGAGCTTCTCAGGTGATAAGAAGTTATCCACAAAGTACATCAACAGAGGATGCCTTAGTTTTAACTATCAGAGCATATAATAAACTTGGTTTGTATGATCAGGCTAAAGCAAATATTCGTGTACTTAAGAAAAACTATCCTAAAAATAAATTCCTTAAAAACCTTCGCCCAGATGGCACAGAAGAGCTGAGCTCGTATCAAAGGTGGTTTGGTTGGCTATAGGTTAACTCCAATTAAAAATTTATTATCTGTAAAATTCAATAAATTTTTGTTGAAATATAATCATCTAACATATTTACTAATAATGTGTAATTTTTGCTAAAAATGTACAAAAAATAATTACCGCTTGCATATTAGCTTCAACTTATATTTTAGCAAATAATCAAGTTTCATCAAAATTACTAATGATAATTTAAAATCTGAATCATAATGGCCAGGTAATCAGTATTGGGAGATCTAATATAAAAAATTATAAAGCTTATACTAACTCTTTTTGAATATAAAAAAATTCTGAAATTAAAGAGTGTAAATTGGTTTTGAAAAATATTAAAAATCCTTTTTATATGCAGTCAAGTTTAGGTAGAAATGAGTCAAAAGGCCAGTATGAAGAATGGCATAATCAGCCAAGTAGTTATGCTGTTGAGTCATTAGATGCTTAAAATATAGTAAATGCTATCAATTTTATAGTATATATAATTTACGTTTTGTCATAAAGGTAGCAGGGGGTGTTATGCAAAATGAAGTCATTATTACAGATGGTAAAGTAACACCGTAAATGAATGCCTAGATCAAGTTTTTTTTGAGCTTCAAATGGTGGTGGAGGCTCTTATGGGATGGTTACAAAACTAATATCTCAAGGACCACACAAGCTTACAAGCCATTTTAGTCTAATAAATGGATAAATAACAATAATGCTTATAAATCTTTAATTAAAAAATCTATTTTATTCTACTACTCAAAACTAAATAATTAACATTGAGGTGAGAGTTTGATTTTTGTCCTAAAATTAAAATGATAATAGCAATGATAACTTTTAGTTACTTGGCAAGCATTTTTTTAAAATAGCTAGAAAGTCAGTCAGATTTACACTATAAAACTAAGTATATAGATATCATACCAACACAAGTTAGGAACTATGATTTTTTAACATAGGAATTATCTTGATATGGTTGTGAAAATACAGGATCAGACTCTAGAGAATGAGAGTACTGGTAAACTTTAAATACTGGCGAAGTATCAGTATCCTAGTATATTTATCAGATTTAATATCTACCTGCGAACTAGTCGATCCTAAAAAATCATAGCCAAAACAGTACTTTTTACAAAGTTTCGAAACTTGCACACCAGTATCAATTCAGATTAAGCATGGCTTAGCAAGTGTTTCTAAACAAGTTATAGATTAACTAAGCAAATAGGATGTTAGTTTTTAATGCTGTAACACTGGCAATTATAATCTATATTAGTGATAAGTCACAATTTGGCGAATTAAGAATAAACATGATCCAGACGTTCTAATGTATTATCATCATTATGTTGATAGTAAAATTAGCAAGAATGAGACTTTATGGTGAAATAGTGTAAAACTATATTCTATATTTTGTTTCAGCCTTCTAATAATTTTTATCAAAAAATTGATTTTGATATATCGCTTACAAATAAATAACAATAAATAAATTGTTTAGATATAAAAACACTACACAAGGTGGATTATATATTTTAGAAATTTAATTTTAAGTTTATTATTTTTTAGGGAAAACCTTGCTTAAGTTTTCAAATATAGTTGCTTCTAAAGCTACATATACTTTCTCTTCGAAAGCAGGGTCAACAACTTTACCTTTAGATAGTTCTCCAGCTATTTGTTTAGAAGCTGCAACCATAGCTTTAGCTACAGGATTGTTACTATTTTTAGCTGCTGTAAAGTTACAAGCATTATTACCAAATAGGATATCCTCAGCATCACTTACTTGTTTGTAAATACCACTGTCATCAATAGCGTTAGCAACAGGACCAGCTACAGTATTTGCAGGTCTTAACATTAAAGTATGACCTTTCACATATATCACCCCTCCAGAACCTATTGCAGTACTGATTACGTTTACAGCAGCCTTGATAGCCCAGCTATTATCTAACTTATCTAGATCATAAACTGTAATATCACCAATACTAAACTTATCTAATAAGTAAGTAAGTACACTTTCCATAGTTTTTTGGTCTGATAGCTCATTAATAACGTTTCTAGCTGCACTAACATTGGCATTAGCCCTGATATTAAGTAGGCCAGCTTCACAGATCGATTGTGCCGTTTTTCTTGGTATAGTTATCTTCTTCTGAATACTACTTTCTAAGTCGCTTAGAGTAGTTACTGTATAAGCAAGTGTATTAGCATTAGCATATAGCGAAATAGCTTTTGTTGTATCATTACCTTGAATAGACTTGATAGCCTGGATAGTTAAGTAGTTTGTGATATCATTAAATGCAATAGCTGTAGCTGCATCTTTACTATCGACGTAGTATTGACCATTCCAAAGAGCTACTCTTGCATTCCAGAACATATCAATATTATTTCTATAGCTCGCATAATTAAGGCCAATAGCAGAGTCCCATGCTGCATTTAAATGTGACGATACTGGTTTAGCAATATCATTAAAATATGCTTTAGGACCATTTACAGTTATATTTTTCATAGCATTAAATTGAGTAATTTTTCCTTCAGCATATGCTTTATCACCGTTCTCAATAGCTTTTAAGATATTTATTTTAGTATTGATAGCTTTCAATTCAGCTTTTTTCTGAGTGATTTTTTGATCATAGTTTAATTGCTTAACTTTTTTACCTACTCCAGAAACATTATTTCTTTTTTCTATCCACTTTTCTATAGTATCGTTAATCTCATCTATTTCAGCGCTATATTTAGCAATACCTTTGGTAGCTGCAGCTTCATCTGTCATATACATGTCTTTAGGCTTAACTCAATTAGGAATTTTAACCTTACCATTATCAGTTAATACCAAGCCTTTTGCTAATCTTGCACCATTTGCTTGGATATCGCCAATATCAGATATGCTTTTAACAGCACAAATTGGTGAATTTATATCAGTATTAGCAGCTTTCTCAGCATCATTAGAATACTTAGTAATAGATTCACTTACGATTTTTGCATTTAAATCATCAGCATAAACAGAAGTTGCTGCGATAGTTCCTAAAAGAGCTATAGTTAATATCTTTTTCATTTTTATCTCATATACTTTATTAAAATATTATTACTAACTGTTTTAAATTTTAAGTAAATTGTACTTATAATTATATTTTGTGTCAATATATTTTATTTATTTTTTTAAATAAATTAATTTTTTTGTAGTCTTAATTTTAATTATAGATGTTAAAGCATTATAAATAAAAGGTTTATAAGTTTAATATTAAATTAAAAATCAAGAGTTGTGAATATCAATTAAGAATCATGGACTAAAAATTAAATTAATAATTTAAGGATTTAAGTTTTATTTATAAACAGGGAATTTATTACAAAGATTTAAAATTTTAGCTGCTGTTTGATGTTCTATTTGTTCATTACCGCAGTTAAACACTACATCTGCTAATAAGTTAGCGACTAATTCACATTCGTTCTCTTTAAAGCCTCTTGTCGTTATAGCAGGACTTCCAATTCTTAGACCACTAGTAACGAAAGGAGAGCGAGGATCATTTGGAATAGAGTTTTTATTAACAGTGATTTTTGCTCTACCTAAAGCTGCTTCAGCTTCTTTACCAGAGAAACCTGTATTTGTAATATCAAGTAAAAGTAGATGATTACTAGTTCCACCAGAGATTATATTGATGCCGCGCTCTTTTAAAACTTTTTCCATAGCTTTAGCATTTTTGAGTACTTGGTTTTGATAACAAACGAAACTAGGCTCTAATGCTTCTTTAAAAGCAACTGCTTTAGCTGCAATTACATGCATCAAAGGACCACCTTGAATGCCAGGGAAAATAGCGGCTTGGAATTTTTTTGCAAGTTCTGGATTTTTGTTACAAAGTATTAAACCACCTCTAGGTCCTCTTAATGTTTTATGTGTAGTTGTAGTTGCAACATCGACATATTGGAATGGGTTAGGGTATACTCCAGCTACCACTAGCCCTGCCACATGAGCTATATCTGCCATCAGTATGGCATCTAAAGAATCAGCTATTTCTCTAAACTTTTGCCAATTGATTATGCCAGAAAATGCTGAGAAGCCTGCTATTATCATTTTTGGGTTATGTTCTTTAGCTAATTGTGTTACTTGCTCGTAGTCTATATCGCCATTTTCATCTAAGCCGTATTGAATAGAGTTATAAATTTTCCCAGAGAAATTAACTTTACTACCATGTGTTAGGTGCCCACCTGCACCTAAATCCATACCAAGAACAGTATCACCTGGTTTTAAGACAGCATTATAAATAGCAGCATTTGCTTGAGAACCTGAGTGTGGTTGAACATTAGCATAATCAACGCCAAATAGTTTCTGTGCTCTCTCTATAGCAAGTTTCTCAGCGATATCAACAAATTCACAACCACCATAATACCTTTTGCCATGATAGCCCTCGGCGTATTTGTTTGTAAGTTGTGATCCTTGTGCCTCCATTACCGCAGGACTTGCATAGTTTTCTGATGCTATAAGCTCAACATGTTCATGCTGTCTTTTAATTTCAAGTTGTATAGCGTCAAAAATCTCTTTATCGGTATTTTTTAGGCTATTTTTTTCAAAGCTAAACATATTTGGTAGTCTCCTGATATTTTTTAGGTGGATAAAATAAATTTAATGTTTAAAATTATAACTTATATTTATATATAGAAACAAATTAAAAATAAAAGCTATAGGTAAAGTTATTAATCTTGATGAAATAGATCGTTTAGAAAGAGAAGAAGAAAATTCTCATTATAAACCGGTAAAGAGTAAGATATCTGTAAAAAAAGATGTATTAGAGATAGTAGATTTCGGTAGGTCTTTGACTATGCTAAGTAAAGAACAGTTAGAAAAATTACCAATCAATGATAATCTTAAAAATAATATTACTACTACTAAAAACTTACAAAAGATAGCTTTAAAAAGACAAACACAGTTTATTGGTAAACTTTTGCGTAAAACAGATAATCTTGATGAGATTCATAAGGCTTATGATGTACTTGTCAATAAAGATAAACAAGCAAATCTAATGTTTCAGCGTTTAGAAAATATTCGTAATAATCTTTTAGATCCATTTAAAATGAATGATACATTAGATAGATTGATACAAGAATTCCCAGATTTAGATATTCAAAAGTTAAGACAACTAATTAGAAATCATTATAGGGAAATAGAAAAAAATACTACAAATAAGTCATTGAAAGAGATTTTTAGATTGCTAAAAGAGTATGTAATATCAAGTAAATAAACATGGTTATGAGTATGAAGCAAAATATATTTCCTAAAATAGTTTTAGTAGCAGGTATTGTTATCTTTGCAAGTGTTTTCTTATTTGCTAGAGCATTAATATCAATAGCATTTTTTACAATAATAATTCTATTTTTTGTTAATCGTGATTTTTCTTTTGATAAGTCTAAATTTCAACGCTATATGCCTTTATTATTTTTATTAGCTGCTGGGGTGGTTATTAATGCTGCATATTTATATGGTTATGCTGTTTATGGTCAATCTATTACCCATAAGGAATTAGTAGCTTATGCTAATCCTGTTGTTATTGTAATTTATACTTATTCGCTTGGTTATTTTTTATCACAAAATAAAAAACTCGCAGACTATTTATTATGGTCGTATTTAACGGTAACAGTATTATTTTCTTTATTGTGTTTTATAAAATTTTTATATAGCTCAAATATAGATTTAATAGATGTATATGGTACTTTTGGCCATGGATCTGATGTACAAGGAGTAATTGCTTTTACTTTTCCTTTTGCTTCGGTCTGTTTTCTAAATTTAGCTCTAAAATCTAGTAAAATAAGAAATAAACTAATTTTTTTATTATCGGTTTTATTAGTGATTTTTACAGACTTATTTATCAATACTAGTAAAGTTGGCTATATTGTCGAGGTTTTTGTGTTAGTTTATTATGCTTTTGTATTTATAAAAATTTACAGCGTTCAAACTAATACCAATACATTAAGTATAAAAAAAATGCTGATAATGACTTTTCTATCTTTATTAGCTTTGACTTTTATTTTTAGTTTTGCATATCAAAAAAGTCAAATATTTCATGATAAAACATCTGAATTTACTAAAAGCATTGCTAGAATTTTTGAATCAAATGGTTACTCTAAAATAGAAAGAAGAAACTTAGAACAGCAGTCAACAGGTTTAAGGATGATTTATTATATTTCTTCTATAGAAATATTTAAAAAATATCCTAATGTTTTTATTTGGGGCTGTTCTTTTACTGGAAATACACCAGATTTAAATTATTGTACCCAAAACCTAGTAGAAAATAATCAGCAACTACAAGCTAATCCTATGGTTATTAAAAATCAACCTGTAGAACCTCATAATGAGTTTATAAATTATATTTTTAAAGGAGGTATATTTTCAGCATTGTTTTTATTAATGTTTTTTATAAGTTTATTCTTTATTACTAAAAATCTTCCTCTTCAAGATAGATTTGGTGTGAGAGTTTTTATATTAGGATATTTTATAGCATCATTGACAGGTTATTATCTATCAACACAATATGAAGTAAGTATGTTTTTTACGTTATTAGCAATACTTTTATCAAGGATTGAACAAAAATAGGTAGTCACTATGAAATATTTTAAATCTTATTTACCTCAGAGTAATGTGGCTATAGATAAACAATCTCATATACCTAAAAAGATATTTATGACTTGGCATTCTCATCAACTTAGTGATGATATGTATAATAATATCCAGTTATGGATAAAAAATAACTCTGACTGGGAGTTGCATTTATATGATGATCAACAAGTACTAGAGTTCCTTCAGGCAAATTTTGATAAAGATATAGTTGAAGCATACAACAATATATATCCTAAGGCTTATAAAGCTGATTTGTTTAGGTATTGTATCCTTTATATATATGGTGGAGTTTATTCAGATGTTAAGAATGTTCCGTTACAGCCAATATCTAATATTCTATCGGAAGATGTTGATTTTATATCTGTAAAAGATAGATCTTTAAAAGATTTTGAGTTTGATGGCTATATATTTCAAGCATTTTTATGTTCAAAGTCAAAACACCCATTTTTCAAAAAAGCTATTGAAATGATAGTTGAAAACTCACTCAATAGTTACTATGGTAATGATCCTCTAAGTCCAACAGGTCCCAATTTGCTTGGTAGAGCAGTTAATATCTGTCTAAACAAGCCTGATTTGTCAGATATTCAGCCAGGAAAGTATCGAATAAATGAATTTGTATTTGAAATACTAACTCTTAATAACCATGCTATCATAGACTCTATGGGTAAGCAATTCAGTTTAAATTCTTATCCTGGATATCGTAAGGAACTTTATGGAGGTTTTGATTTAGCTAAATGTTATGCAATATGTTGGTTTAATGATAAATGTTATATTAAAAACGATAAGCCTAGATTAAAATCAAAATATTTTTTAAAGAAAAAAGAGCTATATATCATAGATTATTTATATATTTCTAAGCAAACTAAAAAAGCTCGAATAAGGGCGTTAATTTATAGTATTTTAAAACCTATGTTAGCTGAAAGAATTTTTAAGAAAGTTATTGGTTATGAAAGAAAATAACAGAATTTTGTAGTATTTATTTAGTGTTTACTTAAAAGTTTTTTTCTTATATCTCTAAAAGTATACTTCTTGAGTTTTTTAGGGATTTTATTAATATATTCTAGATAATCTATATATGGTTTTTTCATTCACCATGGTTTACCAGGTTTACCTGCATAGTGGATAAATACAGTTTCTTTCTTAGCTTTTTCAATTTCTTTGATACTATAAATATCCTTTAAAAATGGATATTCTCTAGCCTTTGTAACATCTTCTTTAT
This sequence comes from Francisella-like endosymbiont, assembly GCF_003069505.1. Classification (NCBI taxonomy): domain Bacteria; kingdom Pseudomonadati; phylum Pseudomonadota; class Gammaproteobacteria; order Thiotrichales; family Francisellaceae; species Francisella-like endosymbiont. The sequence continues at coordinate 42,707 of NZ_QAPC01000001.1, forward strand.
AGAAAATACTCTGAAAAGTACCGTATGAGAAAGGTAAATCATAAAATCTATCACAAGCAATATTTAATGTATCTAAGTCAAAAAACTTTAGTCTTTTGTTAAAAGAACTTATAACTTCTAGAAATTTTTGTACGGTTTTTTCTTCTCGCATTAATTTTAGATTCATAACTAAAAAACTTGAAATATAGATATATTTATTTTTATTTTCAGGAAAGTATTTATGGCAAATCATCTTATCACTGTTTAGTTCTACAGGGACAGCAGCACATTCATATCCTGATATGTCAATGTTGAAAACCTCACTTAAATCTTTTTTAAACAAAACATCTACATCAATATATATTGCTTTATCATATTGTGGTAATAGTTCAGGTGTTAGAAGTCTATAATATACTATCTCAGTCCAACTACCGCCCTTATTAATAGGAGCATCTTTAAATCTGGATTTATTGATATGGTAAAAGCTAATACTATGATTAGTATTAGATAACATTTCTTCAAAGTATTTAATAGTTTTATATGCAATATCTGGGTGGTAAACATAAATATCATAAGATGTAGTTTGTTTAGCATTATCAATTAAGCTTTTGATAGCTACAGCAGCACCTAAAATAATTCTTTTATCAAAAGTAAAAACTATAGGTATTTTATTCACAGATATTTTATTCATTTGTAATATATCCTTTGATTAATTTTTGTAAGTTAATTTTTGAATTTAAGTATAATTGATTAGTATATTGTTTTAGATTTAGTTGAATTTGTCTATATTCTTCGGATGGTATATTTATTGCTCTTATCATCGCATCACTGTATTGAGAATCTTGTGAATATAAAATAGCATTAGTTGGATTAAATCCATTTATAGCCGCAAAATTTTCTCTAATAATGATTGGCTTTAAAAAACCATAAACAAGTTGAAAAGTACCACTAGTTTTAGATGTGATGTATTTTCTATGCTGAGGATTATCTTCATAAGCAGAGAGAATGAAATCAGCTTTTTCAATTTCATCATACATTTGATTGAAGTCTAGGCGTCCCTTGATGTAAAAAAAACTTTGTAACTGAGCTGGCAAATCTTTTATATTTCCTTTACCAATGACTGTGATTTTAAAGTTTGTAATACCGTTATCTAAAAGTTCTTTTGCAGCATTTATGAGTAATTTAGTACTTTTTCTCTTTTCTGATAAAGCACCAATGGTTATAAATTTTGTAAGCTCATTTTTATAATTTAATTTAACTTTTCCAAAATAATGAGGATTAACTGGAACTGTGGTAGCATTTTTGTAATCCATAGACCTTAAGGTAATAATATCATTGCGTGGGTTAGAATTATTATCAATATAACTATCAATCTCATGCTCGATAAAAAAGAGTTTATGCTTATTAGCTTGCTTATTAAAAAATTCATATGCCTGATTTAAATCTTTACCATCATATAGCTTACTAATAGTTGTTATCAAGAGCCCTTCGACATTTTCAAGTGAGTCTTTTTTAAAATATTTACGAATCTGTTTTTTAGATAGTTTATTATAGGAAATATTTTGGTTATCAAATCTACAAAAAAGACCTTCTTTATATCTTTTAGGATTGATAAGTATTGAAACATAGTAGCCTAAATCAAGCAAATATTTTGTAAAGCCAGGGACAGTTTCTGCATGACTATGAGAACAAGGTTCCCAAAGTAAAAAAGTATTTTCTTTGATTATTGGTTTTTTGTAACTAAACAAATTTTTAAGTTTTTTAAAAGCTATCATAAAAAATTAATATATCTAAGTAAGTGATATGCTAGGTATTATAACATTTAAAATAGAGAATATTTATATAACTATTTTGTTTGAGTATTATCGTGATTTTAGCTATAAGTTTTGATTAGCTTGTAAATATTATAAGTTTGTTTTAGTATGAGTGTAATAAAATCTTATAATATAAAATAAACTATGGAAACTAAAAATATCAATGATGTTGAAGTTATAGCATTATCACTAGGGCGTAGATTTTCTGGAATTAATGCAAGTATGTTAGCTGTTATTCCAGTACAAGCTAAATTAGTAAATATAGTTGGCATGGGCTTTAATATTGACTCTAAAGACATTAAGAAAATTAGATTTAGAGATTTCTTATTTAAATGTTGGCGTAATAAATGGCGTATTTGGCATGCACGTAGAAATATAGATATGCTTGTTGGCATAATATTAAAATATCTTTTCAGATATAAGATAATAATAGTTTTCACATCTGTGGCACAACGTAATCATAAGAAGCTTACAAAGTTTTATATAAATAGAATGGCAGCAGTTATATGTCCATCTGAGATATCTGCAGGGTACTTAGAGAAAAAACCCTATATAGTGCCTCATGGGGTAAATACCCAAGTTTTTTATCCAACTGAAGTTAGGCAACAACAATGGCAAGAGAAAAAAATGCCTGGCAAACATGGTATAGGGATATTCGGTAGAATTAGAAAATCTAAAGGAACTCAAGAGTTTATTGAAGCAATGATAGCAACCTTAAAAAAATATCCTGATTGGACGGCAGTAGTTATTGGTGAGGCAACACCGAGAGATTTAAATTTTAAAAAAGAGCTAGAGCGAAAGGTCAAACAGGCTGGCTTAGACAAGCAGATAATTTTTACTGGTTTTATAGCTGATAGCAATGAGATACCTAGCTGGTATAGAGCCTTAGATATTGTCGTTTGTGCTAGTCACAAAGAGGGTTTTGGTTTACCAGCTCTTGAAGCAATGGCTTCAAAATGTGCTGTAATTGCAACTAAATTAGGTGCTTGGCCAGAGATTATCGCAAATAATGAAAATGCTTATTTAGTCGAACCTAAATCAAGCCAGCAAATTTCAGATAAATTAGATATTCTAATTTCTGATAGTCAACTAAGGTACAAAATAGCTCAAAATGGCTATGATTTGGTAACTACTAAGTATAAGATTCAAAATGAAGCTGAAGGAATTCAGCAAGTTTATGACAGTCTTTTAGCTAAAAAAAGCTTAGCTACTTGATAAGATTAGTTGATATGTTATTATTAGGTAGGGTAATTTGTCTATATCAATAGCAAACCGCTTAGATTATTTTGATCTAGTGTATTTAAATCAATTTCTACAGCATTATTAGGTGAGTTATAGCTTTTGATATAAAGTTTATTGTTGTTAAGGTCTTTTATTACTTTTAAATGCAGTATGATCAAACATTGTCTGATTTCCAAGTTTTTTAGTAACTGTTCCTTTAGCTATGTCAACATTATTAATGATATGAGTAACTTTAGTAATGAGATTTTCATTATTATCACCTTTATTGTTAGCATAATATCCAATATTACATTTTTGATAAATCTTGATGGTGGCGAGTAGTCTCTAGGTAAGCCTAACAAGCCATTACCTCGACCGAGTGAGTTTATATCTTAGATATCTTTACCTTGTGAGGAATCAATGGAATCACTTATTTTTACTCTAGTTGTTGTTTGGTTACTTAGATTTAAGTAATTTCTCAAGTTTATAAGGTGCCAATCATAAGTTGGGGCATTTGTCACTTTGACATTTGAATTGACATCATATAATCTTACTTTTACTTTTATGTATTTTACTGAATAGCTATTTACTGTGTTTGTTAGTTATTAAAAAGTGTAACTGTGGAGCAACACCATTAATAATGGTACTTTTATCTGACCAGACTTTGTATTGTTTTAAAGCTTGTTTAACTTGCTCTACATTGGCATACTCGCTTAAGAGTAATATACTAATTTGAGTTATAGAAGCATATTTTTTATCTGTATTTGTTACTTTTTGATATTCGGTAAAGCCTGGGATATAGTTTGCACTAATACTAAGGCTTTGATCATTTTGTCCATCAACTAAAAATTCTTGATTAGCATTGACAAGCCCAGTAGCAATTATTGAGTATTTAGAAGAGTAGCTAAGTTTAAATTCATTGGCGCATTTAGATAATGCTTACTTCTCTTAGGCACATAAATGAATTGCCAGTTCCAGGTAAGCCTCCACTCCATAGTTCTACCGGAAACGGTGTTGCTATTTTTAACTAATGTTAGAGCGCGGTGCATACTAGTGACTGTGAAAATAGCATCAACAAAGCAGTATAACAGACAAAAATCTTTTTTACTATAGGCTTCATAATTCTATCCTTTGGTATTAGTAGTATTAGCTACTTCTATACTAACATAGCTTGAATAACTAGATACTATTGGTATTTTAATAACACTTGAGAATATTTAATAGCTAGGGCTAAATTTACCTTAAAAAGCCACATATAACTTTTTACTAAAATGCTTGTTTATCTATAATTTATTTATCGTTAATTTTACTAGTTAATCAATGCAACAAAATTATTAATCAAAAAAACATCCTAAAGCTTTATGGTACATTATTGCAATATATATGTGGGAGTATTTAGCTTCTATGGTATGAGAGCTCTTTTGATATTATATATTTGGTATATCAACTTAAGCTCGATGATACTACATCGTATGCTATAGCAGAAGCTATATAACTTAGGTATATTTGTCACCATAGTTGGTTGGATTGTTGCAGATAGAGAGTAGTATTAGGTTATAAAAAAAACGGTGACTTATGGTGCAGTACTTATATCTGTTGGTCATATTACCCTTGGCTTTGATGGCGATAGCAAGTTATATTTTGGTATTGCATTTATAGTTTGTGGTTATGGTTTTTTCAAAAATAATGTATCTTGTTTGTTAGGGAAACAATATAATTCTTATGATCCAAACAAAGATTCAGCTTTCACATTACTATACTTAGGTGGAAATTTTGGTGGCATATTTGCACCTATTCTATGTGGTTTAGTAGCACATTATTATGGTTGGTATTATGGATTTGGTATTGCAGGTATTGGTATGATATTTGGTTTAGCTATATTTATGCTAGGTTCTAAATATATTCCAGATATTCTTCCACAAAAAACTTTATCTAAACAGCTAACTTAGTTGTAGTTTTTAGCATATTGTTAATACTGACTCTAAGTTACTTGGCTTTAGAATATCTTTTTGATGGTTATCTATTAGCAGTACATATATTACTGCAATAGCTTTTGTGGTCATTTTTATTAAAGCAGATGCTACTACATGTAAATCATTAATTACACTATTGCCTTTTTATATTTTTGGTATAGTTTTTTGGGTGTTTGATGAGCAGTTATACACGCACGTTAGTAGAAATTTTTGTACATAGAAATGTCGATACATACTTATAGTGTATTGATATTCCTGCGAGTACTTTTACTTCAATGAATTCACTTTCAATCTTGTTTGGTGGTCTAATTCTTCCATGGATTTGGAAGAGAGTAAAATTACTTGATGATGATTTTGGCAGAATGATAAAGTTCTCATTTGGTTTTATATTTCAGTTACTGTGTTTTCTTTTATTCTTTATAGTAGCTAAAAGCAAGTATAGATTTGACAACATAGCTTTACCTGTCATCATTGCTTTAGCTTTCTTAGGTGTGTCAGAATTATTTATAGATCCTATTGCACTTTTCGTAGGTTATATCTATAAAAATAAAAAAATACAGGTTTCTTAGCAGTATCATATATGTTTTTTACAGGAAGTGTCGCTGGATTTTGGCGCTAAGGTTGCTAATTTAGCAGCTTTTCAAGATACTCCTAATAATTTTGATCTAGTCAAAGGCACAATTATTTCAAGGGTTATTTACTATTATAGCTATCTTGGCAGTGACAATTATAATATGGTATATTGTTACCTTTGGTCATAAAGAAATTAAAGTAGTTAAAAAACTTACTCACAAACAAAAAAAGGATAAACGGCAATTATTTGCTGATCTTTTAGAATTATTTTTGCTTTTGATCTTTCAGTGGCAGGAATTTGTAGTTCTTGAAAGAGTTTTTTAAGTTTATTAGCCTTGTTTCTGCTATAATATTTGCATTTATCATCAGGTTTTTTATCACGGATTACTATCTCAGTTAGATCAATTTGTTTGTTAAGATTTTCATTAAGCCAACTTATGATAGCTTTTTTGCTTACATCCTTGGCAGTTGCTGTATACTTTATAATAAGCTGATTATATTGTATATGAATTTGACAGTTGTTATTTATATCGATTTTCCAACCTGTTGAGGGATTATTGACAGCTAGATATAACTCTTTTGTTTGCTTGCTTTTAAGACTTTGCTGTGTGTTTTGTTTAAACCAAAGATGCAGCAGACTTTTTTGAATATCATCATCTAACTTTATTAACTCACTAATTATTATTGTAGTATTTTGAGATATTGATTGTAATTTTTCTGCGAGTAGTTTCTGCAAAACATTATTACCTTCCGCACAAATATTTGCACTACGAGAGAGGGTTTGACTAATATTTGGATTTACTTGTTGTAATATTGGGATTATTTCATTACGAATTAGATTCCTGCGGTATTTTGTATCCTCGTTACTATCATCATATATATGTGCTATATTATTTAGTTTGGCAAACTCTTCAATTTCAATCTTGTTATAGTTTAGTAATGGGCGTAATACGTCTCCATGATGTAGTTTTTTATAATACGGTATACCAGCTAAGCCCGCTAATCCAGAGCCGCGTATTGCTTGAATCAAAAATGTCTCAGCTTGGTCATTTTGGTGGTGACCTAGTAAAAGTAATGGTTTAAGGTATTGCTGCATTATTTTTTGAAAAAATGCCATTCTTTGTTTACTTGCCCAAGCCTCAAAATTTTCTCCTTTAGGAGCTTTACCTAATGAGTGACTAATAAATTGTAGATTATATCTTTCACAAGTTTTTTGACAATGAATTTGCCATTTAAATGAGTCACGATGAAGATTATGATTAATATAAATTGCAATGAGTGGAATATCTAAGTCTTTGCTGATATTTAGTAAAACACTTGAGTCAATGCCGCCACTATAACCAATAATGATATGAGATGGAGAGAGTTTTTTTATTTCATTTAAAATAAGAGTTTTACTTATAGACATTTATACTAAATAGCGAGCATTTATTGTAGCTTTAACTTTTTTAAATTCATCAATGAGATCTTTAGCCTGATCTGAGCTTGATTTAATATCCATAACAACATAACCAATATTTTCTAATGTTCTTAGATATTGACCATCAACATTAATATTTTTAGACGCTAAAATTCTATTTAGCTCATTGATGATACCAGGGATATTTTGATGAATATGTAAGATTCGATGAGTTTCTGTATGACTAAGTAGAGATAATTCAGGGAAGTTTACCGCATTTAATGTTGAACCATTGTCTGAATATTTGATTAATTTAGCACTTACTTCAGTAACAATATTTTCTTGTGCTTCTATAGTGCTACCACCTATATGTGGTGTCAGAAAGACATTATCAAGGTCTCTCAAAGAACTTTCAAAAATCTCACCTTTTGATGATGGCTCTTTAGGGAAAACACCAATTGCTGCGCCTTTAAGCTTAGCGCTTTTTAGGGCATTAACCAAAGTATTGATATCTATTACATTACCTCTTGAAGCATTGATAAGAACTGAATTTTGCTTCATAAGCGCGAATTCTTTGGTTGATATCATATTTGCAGTACTTGGCAGTTGTGGCACATGTAGAGAAACGACATATGATTGTTGTAGTAGTGTTGCTAAGTTGTCAACTTGACAAGCATTACCTAAAAGTAGTTTCTCTTCAATATCATAAAATATCACATTTAAACCAATATTCTCTGTTAAAATTCCAAGCTGCATACCAATATGACCATAACCGACAATTCCTAAAGTCTTGCCTCTTACTTCATTAGCATTATTAGCTAATTTAAGCCATTCTCCTCTATGAGCTTTAGCATTCTTGTCGATTACATTACGTATTAGCAAAATAGCTTCTGCTAAGACAAGCTCAGCAACACTGCGAGTGTTTGAAAACGGAGTATTAAAAACTTGTATACCTAAGCTCTGCGCAGTTTTAAGATCTACTTGGTTAGTACTGATACAAAAGCAACCAATAGCTATAAGATGCTCAGATTGCTCAAGGACTTCTTTTGTCAATTGTGTACGTGAGCGTAAGCCGACAATTTTAAAATCTTTAAGTTTATCTACTAGTTCTTGTCCTTCAAGAGCTGTATTTAGTAATTTGATATTTTCGTATCCTGAAACCTTAAACAATTCAACAGTATTTGGATGGATACCTTCTAAGAGGAGAATGGAGATTTTCTTTTTATTAAGAGATAGCTGGCTCATTTTGATATTCTTATACAGATATTTTTGCTCTGATGGCAGGGTGATGGTTATAGTTTTCAAACTCAAAATCTTCGTATTTATAATCAAAGATAGAGTTTGGTTTTCTTAAAATCTTTAATATTGGTAGATTTAAAGGTTCACGACTAAGCTGTTCATTAACTTGCTCAATGTGGTTGTTGTAAATATGACAATCACCACCTGACCAGATGAACTTGTCAACATCAAGATTACATTGCTGTGCAACCATATACGTTAGTAGTGAATAGCTAGCAATATTAAATGGAACTCCAAGAAAAGCATCAGTACTTCTTTGCGTAAGCATACATGATAGTTTATTGTCCGCGACATAGAATTGAAACATTGCATGACAAGGCGGCAGGGCTGAATTACCTTTTGCAACATTTTCTTGTGGAGATATTTTTTCTGATGGTACAACACATGGGTTCCAAGCTGAAACTAGAATTCTACGTGAATTTGGGTTTGTTTTTAGCATCTCAATTACCTCAGCAATTTGATCTATACCCTGACCATTAAAATCACGCCATTGTTTGCCATAGATAGGACCAAGTTCGCCATCTACTGTTGCCCATTCATTCCAAATCCTAACCTTGTTATCATTAAGGTACTTAATATTTGTGCTACCACTTAAAAACCATAATAGCTCATGGACAACACTAGGAATATGAATTTTTTTTGTAGTTACTAGCGGGAAGCCTTTTTGAAGATCAAAATGCATCTGATAGCCAAAAATGCTTCTTGTTCCAGTGCCAGTTCTATCACCTTTTAAAACACCATCTTCTTTAATATACTTAAGAAAATTTAGATATTCTCGCATTTATTGTTTCCTTGTTTTGATAAATACCGCGATTAGGATTACAGCTCCTAGTAATATCATTGGAATTGATAGTATTTGCCCCATAGTCATCCAATTGAAAAATATGTAACCATATTGTGGATCTGGCTGCCTAAAAAATTCACAGATAAACCTAGCGCAACCATATAAAAGCATGAAAAGCCCAAGCACAAGATAACGCGGCCTTTGCTTGATAGTAACAAGCCACAGAACAGTAAATAGTACAACTCCCTCAAAGAAAAACTCAAATAGCTGTGATGGATACCTTGGTAGTGGCCCACCAGTTGGAAAAACCATGCTTATTAGTGAGTCTGTAACCTTGCCCCAAAGTTCATCATTGATAAAATTACCTATCCTACCAGCGCCTAAGCCAATTGGTACAACTGGTGCAACAAACTCACCTAAATCAAAGGAATTTACACCAATCTTACGCGCAAATAGTACAAATGCTATAAGTACACCAATAAATCCACCATGGAATGACATTCCACCATCCCATAAGAAAAACATTTGTGATGGGTTATGGAAATAATAAGGAAGATTATAGAAGATAATATAGCCAATCCTACCACCAAGAATGACACCTAGTGCCACATAAAATGTCAAATCGCCAACTTGTTCTGGTTTGATAGGAGCCCACGGTTTAACTTTTGCTCTATATCTAGTTAAGTACCAACCAACAAAGATACCAAATAGATACATCAAACCATACCAATGAATCTTTATAGGGCCAAGCTGCAATGCAACTGGATCGATATGAGGATATTGTAGCATTGTAAAACCTTATTCTATATTAGTGCTTGAGATTCAAAATCAATTGCAGGTGAATAATTTATATATTTAGGCTTAGCTTGATTTTGTTTAGTTCCTTTTTCAGCTGGTTTTTCTTTTTTATTATTTTTTGTAGTAGTTTGCTTTTCTTTTTTAGGTTTAGTTTGACTAGCTCGATTAGTTTCTCTAAGTACTTTTTCTGGCTTTTCTCGCTCTGCTACAACCTCTAGTATTATTGTATCATCTACTTTATCAACAACACTTAAAGATTCTTCAGCTGCTACAGCTGAGAATTGCTCAACTTCAATAGTTTGATTTGATTTAGCTACTTGGTTAAGTAGAGCTATTTCAGTATCTACAGATACAGTATCAAACTTTAAGTATTTGTTAGTTTTAATTTTCTCTTGGGTAGCTATCTTTGTAGCACCATCACCATTTAGACTATCATAGTTCTTTAAGACATCTTTAACCATTATAGAGATAAACTCATCAGGATTCTTAGAAATCACCTTTTTGACATTCTCAGTCTTTGTAACCGCTGTTTGATTTTGATACTTAAGTTGCGTAATATCAATAACTTCTTCAGCATTATTTAGATTTAGATTATTGCTTCTGTTGTTGTGGTTATTTGATTTTTTATCAAACTTATTATTGTTTGATTTATTTTTATTACGCTCGTTTTTATCATTACTATTATTGGTATTGTTACTGTTGTTATCATTACGCTGGTTATGATCTTTTTGCGACTTATTTTTTTGCTGCTTTTGGAAGTTTTGTTCTTTGTTTTGTTGTTTTTGAGCTGGATTATTAGCTTGTTCAGCAGCTTTAGAATCAGTTGCAAATATTCTACTAAATAGATTAGTAAAGAAGTCTTTTTTCTTAGCTTGTTGAGTTACAGCATCTTGTTTTTTATCATTTTGTATAGCTATATTTATTTGGGTGTCAGTTTGTGGCTTTTGCTCTTGAGTACTACTAGTAGTTTTATTTTCTATGGCTTTATTTAAATCAACAGCAGCAACTTTTTTCTTGCTAGCTTTAGGAATTTCAATATTATAAACATCTTCTATTAATTCTGAACTAGTACGATTTGATTTATAGCTAGTGCCCCAGATTCTCTGTATTTGAAACTTTGGTGACTCCATATTAAAGTTAGGGATAATCATAACCTTAACTTGAGAAATTCTCTCGATCTCAACGATACTGTCTCTTTTCTCATTTAAAATATATGCAGCAATATCTACAGGAACTTGGACACGAATTTCATTAGTATCTTCTTTGATAGCTTCTGCTCTGATTTTACGCAGGATGGTAAGTGCTGTAGCTTGAGTAGTTTTGATAAAACCATGACCTTCACAACGTGGACATTTTTGCATTACGCTTTCGTTAATTGAAGAACTTAAGCGTTGTCTTGATATTTCAATCAGGCCAAGTTTAGAAATGCGTGACATTTGGATACGCGCTCTATCTTGTTGTAGCGCTTCCATTAGTTTTTCTTCAACTTGTTTTCGATTTGGGTAGAAAGACATATCAATAAAGTCAACTATAACAAGACCACCTAAGTCTCTGATTCTAAGTTGACGAGCGACTTCTTCTGCAGCCTCTAGGTTAGTTTTAAACGCTGTAGTTTCTACATCTTCAGCTTTGTTAGCGCGAGATGAGTTTACATCTATTGCTACAAGTGCTTCTGTAGTATCTATTACGATAGAACCACCAGATGGTAGGCGAATTTCTCTTTTATAGGCATTTTCTATTTGTTGATCAATTCCAAACTGAGCAAATAATGGTAATTCTTCGTTGTATAGTTTTACTTTATTTATATCAAAGCTTTGTCTAAGTAAACTAAGTTGTCTTTTGACATCTTCAAAGCATTCTTTAGAATCAACAATAATTTCTTTTACCTCTTCTTTTAAATGATCTCTAATTGTTCTTACAATAATGTCACTTTCTTTATGTAATAGTGCGGGTTTTTTGATTCTATGGTAAGCTTGAGAAATAGATTCCCATAATTCAACTAGAGTATCAAAATCATGTTTTAATTCTTCAAAAGAGCATTCAACGCAGGCGGTTCTTGCTATTACGCTCATATTCTTTAGGATATTTAATTCCTTTAGATATTTTTTTAATCTTTCTCTATCTTCGCCTTCGACACGACGAGAAATACCGCCACCATCATGATTGTTTGGTAGTAACACCATATAGGAGCCAGCTAGGGTGATAAATGTAGTCAATGCCGCACCTTTATCGCCACGCTCTTCTTTATCTATTTGAACGATTAGTTCTTGTCCTTCTAAAAGCAAAGGGGCGATATTATCGCCATTTGGAACATCTTTTAGATAATATTCTGATACTTCTTTAAACGGTAAAAAACCATTTTTTTCTTCACCATAGTTAACAAATATAGCATTTAAGCTTGACTCAATTCTTGAAATGTAGCCTTTGTAAATATTTGCTTTCTTTTGTTCTCTATCAACATTCTCAATATTTAGATCTATTAGTTTACCATTATTTAATGTGGCAATTCTTGTTTCTTCACCACTTTTGCTGTTTATTAGTATTCTCTTCATTTGTTATTAATTCCTTCAATAAATATAACATCATAGCTGATTGTTTAACGAGTCAACTCGCTTTTTGACCATTAAGGTCTTTCTTAATAAACCGCGAGATTTTTAAGCTAATTTCTCAAAGAAATTGATTAGATTTACCATATCTAGTCAGTTGCTTAATTTTGTTGCGATTTTGTTAAAGTACTATGTACACAATTATTTGATATAATAGCAATATTAGCTATTAAATAAAAGAACTATTAATTTCTAATGAATCTTATTTACTTGGATTATGCTGCGACAACTCCACTTAGTCAAATTGTCAAAAATTCTATGTTAAATTCAATAACTAGTGATAATGATTTTTTTAATCCTGGGTCATCAACATACCAGCAAGCAGAAATTGTTAGTAATAAAATTGAGCAGGCAAGGGCTGAAATTGCTCAAACTTTAGCAGTGTTACCAAGGGAGATTATTTTTACTTCAGGAGCGACTGAGTCAAATAATCTTGCGATAAAAGGAGTGGCATATGCTTATAAAGATAAAGGTAGACATATAATAACCTCAAAAGCTGAGCATAAGACAGTATTGGATGTTTGTAAGTTTTTAGAGACACAGGGTTTTGAAGTTACATATCTTGATGTCAATCAGTTTGGTGAAGTTGATTTGAAGCAGCTTAAAAAATCTATCACACCACAAACAATACTTGTAAGCTTAATGGTTGTAAATAATGAGCTTGGGACACAAAATAACCTTGTGGAAATTGGGAAAATAACCAAGCAAAATGGAGCATTGCTGCATGTTGATGCCGCCCAAGGTTATGGTAAAGTTGATATAGATATCAAAACGATGAATATTGATTTGTTATCAGTGTCTGGACATAAGTTGTATGCACCAAAGGGTGTTGGTTTTCTTTATCTAAGATCAAAACGACCAAAAGTTAAGCTTATAAAGCAAATACATGGGGGGGCTCAAGAGTTTAATTTACGCGCAGGGACACTGGCAACTTATCAGATATTTGCACTAGCTACAGCTGCTAAAGAGATATTTGTAAAAAAAGAGCAAAACTTTGAATATGTGTCAAAAATGCAGCAGCTATTTTTAGGAATTATTCAGAAATTGGCTAATATAAGAATTAATACAGATCTTGAAAATAGTTATCCAGGTATTTTAAATATTACATTTTTAGGAGTAAAGGGTGAAACATTATTAGCGCTAGTTGATGAGATTTGTATGTCAATGGGCTCGGCATGTAATTCCCATACAGTTGAGCCTTCACATGTCTTAAGTGCTATAGGTTTGACAGCAGTTGAAGTAGAATCAACGCTTAGAATATCTTTTGGGCTACAAACAACGCAAGCACAAGTTATCCAAGCAGCTAATTTGCTAAAAGAAAAAGTACAACTTTTGCGAGCTTTATCACCACAAGGAGAAGTAGATGTATAATGATTTAGTAAAGGAGCTTTTAACACAAGTTAAGTTTGAAGATAGTATTATCTTAGCAGAGCAGGCTAAATATAGTATTAGCGATAATTTTTCAACAGTCGAGATTTATATTTGTGATAAAAGGGTATCATATAGGATTTATGGTGATGCGTATAGCTTAGCTATGCTCAAGTGGCTTCAGATTAGTTTGCAAAACAAACAAAATCTAAGCCAAATTTCTTTAGAAAAGCTAATAGCAGATTTTGGTTTACCACAAGTTAGGTATAGAGATGGACTACAAATAATTCAGCTTATTGAGAAAATAAATGCAGCAGCTGTATGACTTTTATATATTACATCAGCGTAAATATAGAGAAAATTCACTACTTGGGAGCGTATTTACGCGTGAGTTCGGCAAGCTCTCGGTATTAATAACAATTAATAAAAAAACTGCTAATTTATATCAGCCACTAGTTAAACTAAAAGGACAAATTAACCTCGCTAAAAAGGCCGATGGTCTAGGTAAAATTTATAATATTGAGTTTATTGAGTCATTTTACCAAAAATCATATATAAACTTATTATCACTGCAGTATATTAATGAGCTTATATATTTACTTTTAAATTATTCTCATGAAGAAGATGTTCTCTTTGATAAATATGATTTTATCTTAAGAAATATCGATGAAGCTAATTATAGATACTTATTGAGAATGTTTGAGCTTGAGTTATTAAATAGTCTTGGTCAGGGCATTTATGTTGATAATGATATTAATGGGATATCAATACAAAATAACTGTACCTACACTATACTTCCTAATGGGTTTAGAAAAGATCTTAACTCAGCTATAAATAGTATCTCTGGCAGAAGTCTTAAGAAAATAAATCAACCGCTAAGCTTGTGGTCAAATGATGATCTAAAAGCAATTTCTAGAGTTACTCGAGTATGTATTGATTATGTTTTAGCTGGTAAGCAGTTAAAAAGTAGGAAACTTCTTGTCGATTATTTAAACCTTAAAAAGTAGATTTTAGACTTAAGAATTATTTTAAACTCTATTAAAACTTTAGTTAAGTAACAAACTAAATCTTACTAACGGCTGAGAAATTGTTGATTTAAACAATAAAAATTTTACAACATAAGTTGGCTATGCTTATCGAAGTACTCAATGCTTTTGTAATATTAAATCAATAGCCTTACTGGTTTTATTGGTGATTAAGTAGTTTGTTTTTGAAAGCTTTGATAAAAGATATTGTCGGTGGTATCAAAGAAACAACAACAATCAAAATGATAAATAAGCCAAAATATTTTTTAACAAAAGCATTATTACTAAAGAAAAATGCCAAATACACAATAGAATAAACCCAGATAAACGCACCGATAATACCTATTGCCACAAATTTAGTATATTTCATCCGTGCCATGCCAGCTGTGAAAGGCATAAATGTACGCACAAGTGGTGTAAACCTAGCAGATATAATAGCAGCTGGACCATACTTGTTAAAGAATTCTTGAGCTTTTAAAAGATGTACAGTCTTGAGAATTTTTGCATCTTCTTTAAAGATTCTTTTACCAATCATACGACCTAAGAAATAGTTACAAGAATCTCCACAAACTGCAGCTGCTACTAATATTGGCGCTACTAGGTGAACATTAAGAGTTGTCGCAGCTCCAGTAAGACCTATGGCAAAAAGTAATGAATCACCTGGCAAAAAAGGAATTATTACAAGTCCAGTTTCACAAAAAATCACTAAAAAAAGCAGTAAGCAAGTCCAGTCACCTAGTATATTTATATAAGTGCTAATAAATTGATCTAGATACAATACTATATTTAATAGTGCTGAAATTGTATCCATGGGTTATGCTTTTGAATGTTTTGTTATTTAGATTATAAAAAAATAATTTCTAAAGGTTAAGTTCTTTTTGCTTTTATTTTATTTATAATACTTTTAAGTAGCATTTGAATAATTACAGCAATGACTACTATAGTGATTAAAAGGCTTAGATTTTGTTTAACAAATTGGTTATTACTAAAGAAGTATATAGTATAGGTTATAGAAAAAGACCATATAATTGCAGATATTGTTCCTAATATGACAAATTTAGCATAATTCATTCTGCTTACACCTGCTACAAAAGGAGTAATAGTTCTAACAAAGGCGATAAAACGTGAGAAAATTATCGCTTTTGTGCCATATTTTTCTAAAAATTCTTTTGTTTTAATCAAATAAGCTTTCTTGAGAATCTGTGCATGAGTACTAAAGAGTTTTTCGCCAATAAATTTACCAGTGATGTAGTTGCACGAGTCACCGATTATAGCACCTAAGCATATTGTTAAAACTGCTAAATGAATATTTATACTTGTAGCAGCAGCTGTTATACCAATTGTAAAAAGTAATGAGTCACCCGGGAAAAATATACCTAAAACAATTCCAGTTTCACAAAAAACTATAAAGAATAATAAAATATAAAACCACACACCTAAAAGGTCAATAAAATAATTTATATACTCATTAAAATGTATAATAAAATCAAACATTGTATTTTACTCCGGTTTGATCTTTATTGATAAAGCATGAATATATGGCATTAAATTTTCAACAGCTTTGAATATTTGTTTGTGTGCTTGGATTTTTGTTATTGTGCTAAGTTTTTGAGAGTTTATATTAAGCACGAAATGATACTTACCTTGATTATAGCCTCTATGTTTTACATGTTTGTATGTTTCATCAATTACTTCGATTATAGCTTGAGGTTCAACTTTGGATAATATTTGAGTTTTTATTTGATCTGCTACAGTAGTACTATCCATAGTTATAATATCCTCGTAGGTGTAATAATTAAATCAAGCTTAATATCATGTATATCTCTGATAATAGCATTATTTTGCTGTTCATCAAAGGCTATACCTATAGTTAAAGGGTATTTATGAGTTTTTTTAAAGCTTAAGTTATAGTCATAAAAACCGCCACCCATACCAATTCTCAATTTATCGCTAGTAAAACCAACAATCGGTACTATAATAATATCAAGTTCCCAAGCTGTAACTATATCTTTAACAGAGTATATAGGTTCTTTGATTTTATATTTATTTAAGTAATAACTTTTAGAGTCTTTAGCAAACCAAAGCCCATGTTTTATAAAGGGATGAATTATAGGTAAATAGATATTTTCAAAGTGATTGTTAATAGTTTGAGTATCTATTTCATTTTTTAGTGATACAAAACTAGCTATCTTGGGATTAGTAAAATTTACTTGTATGTGGCTTATCAGTTTAGAGCTGATTTGCTCGCTAAGATAGGTTTTGTTTTTAAGAGAATTTCTAATATCTAAAAGCTGCCTACGTATTTGATTTTTATTCATGACTGCAAGTATGAAAAATTAGTTGTCCAGATTACCGTTTTTAGTCCAATATTCTTGATCCCTATAGTTTCAACGTTGGGCTTCTTTGTCAATGCTAAAGTATCAAAGCTTGCTCTCTAGTCAAAACACCAAGGCTCCTTTTTCTAAGTAGTATCGGTACAAGATTGTAACTAAATCACCAATAACCCAGACAACTAAACTCTTGATTACAAACTTATTATAAATCACTCTAAATACTGTTTGAATAATTTACACTAAAAAGTTTGTAGATATATTTCTTGACTTTTGAGTTAAGTTCTTTCTTTTGTTGATTAAATATTTGGCTGTTACTAACTACTAGCTGGTTTTAACTTTGGTTTTGAGCAGAATCTTATCAAAAAATACCTATAACTAATTATCTAGATACAGTAAAATAATTTAACAATATAATATAAAATAAAATTAATCTCTATGAAAAATGAAAAACCTAATTTTGAAGATGTCGCAGAAGCACTGAAAGTAATGCAGGCTTTAAGCTCGGCTTCTGAAGCTCATGGTTTACTTTGTGCCTTGTTTAGTTTTGGTGCTGAAGTTAAATTTACAGCTTGGTCAGATTCTCTAATGAATAAGCTAATTGAAGATGGTGATTTGATTACTAGTTCAGCTTTGAAAACTATGAAAAAACTTTATGATTACACCAAATCTCAATTCGATGAAAAAGGTCTGAGCTTTGATTTATTTATTCCAGCAGATAATGAGCCGTTAAGTTATCGAGCTGAAGCTCTTACATATTGGATAAGAGGGTTTCTATCAGGAATAGGTTTATGTGGTTTGGATTTTGAGAGTTCAAAAGATCAAGAAATCAAGGAAGCAATTAGTGATCTGATGAAAATCTCATATATGGACTATGAAGCTTTAGGTGAAGATGAAGGTTGTGAAGAAGATTTTTTCGAGTTGGTTGAGTATATAAAAGTAGCAGTTTTACTTATTAATAGTGAAAAAATTTAGGTATCAACATGAATACTAAATATGATGTGGCAATTGTTGGAGGCGGAATAGTTGGTTTATTTACTTCTCTAGCTTTAGCCAAGACTGGATGTAAAATTATTCATATTGAAAAAGATCAATTACAAGTAAAAAATGATAATAGAAGTATTGCGGTGTCTTATTCATCAATAGCTTTCTTAAATACTCTTGGTTTGTGGGATAAGGTTGCAAGTAAAACTCAAACTATTGAACAAGTTCATGTCTCAGATAAAGGTAACTATGGTCGAGCTGAGATATTTGCTAAAGATGAAAATTTGCCATTTCTAGGAGCTATTGCGCCAATACAACAGCTTCTGACAGTTGCCTTACAAAGTGTTGCTGATAATCCAAATATTGTTAAATCTTTTGGAACAAATGTTGTTAATTTAAATAAACACGATGATAAGTATTCTTTAGTAGTCAAGCAGCAAGGAGAGACTAAAACTATAGAAGCACAGCTAATAATCGCTTGTGATGGCGCAAACTCAAGTTTAAGAAAAATGCTAAATGTCGCAGCCAAGACAACTGATTATCAACAAGATGCACTTGTTTTTGATATTCAAACAGACCTTGATAATTATAATACAGCTTTTGAAAGATTTATGACTGATGGGGTACTAGCAATGTTACCTAAGGCAAAAACTACTATGGGCTGTGTTTGGACTATTGATAGAGATAATTCACAAGCAAAGTTAGTCTTAGATAATAAAGAGTTTGAACAGCTAGTCCAAGATCGCTTTGGCTACAGATTAGGAGAGATTAGACTTACTTCAAAACCCGCGGTTTTTCCTTTATATCTTGTCCAAGCTGAGCAAGTCCATAAAGACAATGTGCTTTTTTTCGGTAATGCATTACATTTTTTGCATCCAGTATCTGGTCAAGGGATGAATCTAAGTATACGAGATATTGGTTTTTTATATGATTTGCTTGCAAAGAGTGATTTTTCACAGAACTCAATTGTAGCTGTTTTAGCAGAGTTTGTCAAAGTCAGAAAACCAGATCATGATAGAACAATTTTTGTCATTCATGGTTTTGTAAAATGGTTTGTATCTAACGATGCTAAGTTAGTTGCAAGTAGAAATGCTGGTTTATATCTCTTACAAAGAAGCAAGTTAGCTAAAAAAGTTCTATCAAGAGTGATGATGGGTAAGCTTAGCAAAGGCTCAACTCTAATGAGAAAGGTGGTTGAAGATGAGCGTTAGAAATGTTCAAAAAGATGCTGTGATTGTTGGTGGTGGTATGGTAGGCTTAAGTCTTACTTTGGCATTGCACCAAAAGGGTTTGCAGGTTGCGCTTGTTGAAGCAAAAGAAATTAATGATAAGCCTTTAAGCACTGATAGAGTCGAAACTAGAGTTAGTGCTATAAACCATACCTCAAAAAGTTTTTTGCAACAATTAGGTGTCTGGCATAGTATTAAAAATAAGCGTGTATCACCATACTATCAAATGTGTGTATGGGATGGTATTCCTAGTGAAAGTATAAATATTACTGCCGAAGAAATAGCCGAACATAGCTTAGGATGTATTGTTGAAAATGATGTAATAGTTGCCGCGCTAATAGAGAAAATCAGTGCTACAGGTATTGAGATTTTTGCTAATCAAAAAATACACAAAATCCAAAGAAATGTTAATACTGAGAAAATATTTTTAGATGATAAAATCATTGAAACAAGTTTAGTAATTGGTGCAGATGGTGCTAACTCTTTTATTCGTGATTATTTTAATTTTGAAACTAAAGTTAAACCGTATAAACACACTGCTATTGTTGCAACAATTAAGCTTGAAAAAGACCATCAGCAAACAGCATATCAGCGTTTTTATGATAAAGGTGTACTGGCATTTTTGCCATTAGCAGATGCAAATAAAGCTTCGATAGTTTGGTCTGTAAAGACTGATTATGCTAATTTTCTTATGAGTTTACTAGATGAGAAGTTTGAGATAGAACTTACTAAGGCAATTGATAATAGTTTTGGTAGTCTTAACTTACTATCAAAAAGGTTTAGTTTTGAGTTAATAGAGCGTCATGCTAAGAGTTATATGCAAAACAATGTGGTATTAGTAGGTGATGCAGCACATACAATTCATCCATTAGCAGGGCAAGGAGTAAATATAGGTTTTAAGGATGTTATTGCACTAACTCGAGTTTTGAGTGAGGTTTTTGCAAAAGGGCGCTTGATTGGTCATATTTCAACACTAGATAAATATCAGCGTGAGCGTATGCTTGATAATACTAAGATGCTAGCTTTGATGAAGGCATTTAAAGAAGTCTTTGCTAGTGATAATCAATATCTCAAAAAAGCGCGTAGAGCTGGACTAGAATTTGTTGATAAGAATAGTATTTTAAAAAGTTTGGTGGTAAAGCAAGCCATGTAAACTCAAGAGAAAAAGAAACAATATGGAAAACGAAATAGTAGATGTAAAAAAGTATTTTTAGAGTTTGATAAGCAAGATGGTTTAGAAGAGATTATTGAAAATGTTGATACAATAGTAAAGTTACTATGCTTGATTTACTCAAGATGAATATTTTCACAAGTAAGCTATTTGCAGACCAAATTATCCAAATGAATACGATGATAGATGAAAATTTCGATCCTGAAAAGATACGAGTGAATTGCTTAGTAAATGTTTTGAATATGCTAATTTTTGTTTGACTTTAAAAAAATAGAAGTTTACTTATTTATGGTAAAGGTTTAAATGACTTATCAGATAAAGATTTTTTAAAAAAAATGTTTGATATTGATGATGATCAATTTATTAACGAAGTTCTTAATGACTATGAGTCACATAAAAGAAATAAAAGCAAATTTAAAAGGCACTAAAAAATAGTAATTTATAATATAAGGTTATTTATGAAAACAGATGATTTTGATTATAAATTACCAGAAGAGTTGATCGCTAGCTACCCATTAGAAAATCGTGATGCTAGTAGGTTACTAAAGTTAAATAAGCAAACAGGTGAAATAGCTGATCATAAATTTACTGATTTTATTGATTTTATAACGCCAAAAGATTTACTTGTTTTAAATAATAGTAAAGTAATGTTGGCGTGTTTGTATGGCAGCAAAACTACCGGAGCAAAGGTTGAATACCTTATAGAAAGGATCAAAACACCAAAAGTCTTTGAAGCACATATCAAAGCTAACCGTTCACCAGCCGTTGGTAGTGAAATATATATTGAGGATACATTAGCAAAAGTTTTAGACAAAGATGGTGGTATGTATCTACTTGAGCTACAAGGCGATGAAGATATTTATCAGCTGATGGAAGAGTTTGGTCATATTCCATTACCACCATATATGAAGCGCGAAGATGAAGAGTTTGATGCCGAGCGTTATCAGACTGTATATGCCAAAGATTTAGGTTCTGTTGCAGCTCCTACAGCTGGTTTGCATTTCTCACAACAGCTAATGCAACAGATAAAAGCTAAGGGTGTTGATATTGCTTATATAGTTCTACATGTTGGTTCTGGAACTTTCAAACCTGTTCAAGTTGATGATGTTGAGAGTCATAAAATGCATGCTGAGGTAATATCTGTACCAGCAGATGTTTGTCAAAAAATTCGACAAACAAAAGCAAATGGTGGTAGAGTAATAGCTATAGGCACAACTTCTGTACGCTCACTTGAGACAGCAGGACAAAATGGTCAGATTGGAACTTATCAAGGGGAGACAGATATTTTCTTATATCCTGGCAAAAAATTTAATGTTGTAGATGCGATGATTACAAACTTTCATTTACCAAAGTCTACTTTGATTATGCTTGTAAGTGCTTTTGCCAATAAACACAAAATTATGCAAGCATATCATCATGCAATAGCTAAAAAATATAGGTTTTTCAGCTATGGTGATGCGATGTTTATTTATTAAAAATATAATTTCTATAGATGCGCATATCTTTTGAATATTAGCTTAAATTGATAGGTTCCCATTTGTATTGGGAATAGCAAATATTTTAGATTATTAAGGAGAAAAATGAAAAATAAAGCGTTCTTTTTTGATATTGATGGTACTTTAGTATATGAAAACAAAGGGAAACTTTTTGTTTCAGAGAAAAATATTCAAGCAATAAAAAAATCTCAGAAAATGAGGCTATAAAACTTTCATAGCTACTGGTAGGACGCGGCTTTATTCCATTAGCGGTTCTTGAGTTACCATTACTGCTAATGGCTCAGTTGTGAGAGTCGGTGATAAACTTGTTTATAAAAAACTTTTCCCAAAAAGTGCTATAGATAGTGTTTTAGAATTCTGTGAGAAACACAATCATGACTGGCTCTTTGAGGGTGAGTATGCCTATGTAAATAACCTTGAATCATTAGGATCTCGACTATTTAATTATAATAATGTTGTTGTAAATAAAGACAAAATTATTACGACACACAACTATATAATGTCACAATCTATAGTAATTTGGTTTTAGGCAGAAATGTCGATGTTGTTGCCTTACAACATACACACGGTGATGATTATGTCACAGCTCCACATAATGAGTATGGTTATTTTGATTGTTATTTAGCTCGGCATACAAAGGCTAATAGTATTGATAAGGTAGTTGAATATCTGAGCTTAGAAGACTATGAGACTTATGCTTCTGGTAATGGTAATAATGTCTAGAGATGTTTGATAGAGTCAATGTTGCCGTTGCAATGGAAAATGTTTCACCACAACTAAAAGAAAAAGCCGATTTAATCACTAAAACAAATTAATAATAATGGTGTTTTATGCTCTAGTTAAACTAAGCTTAATTTAAACATTATATCATTTAGATGATTAATTGACTAAAGGAGAATAAAATAAAAAAATTTCTAGTTATAGCGTGAATAATATTAAAAGTTGAAAATTAGTCATTTGCTTTCCTATAGTTTTGTTAACCCTGGATAGTTGTGAACAGAGGATTAAAAACCTGCTATAATATAGCAAAATAGTTTATCAATAACAAATAAATTTTTGACAAGGAGTTCGGGTGCGCTTTGCTCATGTGATGTTGCGTGTAAAAGACTTAGATAAATCTGTATATTTCTATACAAATGTACTAGGCATGAAGTGCAAAAAACTGATAATCTATAATGTAAGTACACTTTAGCCTTTCTAGGTTATGGAGATATATCTAACCATACGGTTCTAGAGCTGATATATAACTGGGGTGAGGATGAGTATGATCATGGCACTGCTTTTGGACATTTATGTATGCAAGTAGAAGATATTTACAAAGCTTGTGATGATGTTAAAGCAAAAGGTGGGGTTGTAACTCGTGAGGCAGGTCCAGTAAAAGGTGGTACACAAATTATTGCATTTATAAAAGATCCAGATGGATATCAAATAGAACTTATTGAAAAAGCTTAATGAATAAAGACAGATTAAATATATTAATTATAAGAGGCTATTACAGTAAGAGTGATAGCATTGAGCATGTTGATGTTGATGGTATAAAAGTTAAGGTAACTACAGTAGCTTTGGGACGCCCTATTTTTGTCAAACGAAAATTAAAGCGTATTATTAATAAATACAAGATTAGTGCAGATAACTATGATCTAATTTATGCAATATCAATGTCTGCTGGCATTTCATCATTAATAGATGAGGCACTGTATCAGAAGCTTCACTTGATTACACCATTTTTTATTCATCATAAAACTATGCGTGTACTTGGTAAGGTCAAGATTAGGAAAATGCTTGGAGCATATTTTTTATTATTGATGAATGGTAAATTAGGTAAGTTTCATGAGGCTATTCAGGTTACCTTAGCAGAGAATGATCAAATCGTTGATAATATTTTTTTTTGAGAGTAAAGGTAATGTAAGTTATATCAAAAACATCGATCACACTCTTACCAAGAAAATTGTTGAAGAGATTATCCACAAAGATATTGATAATCTAAGAAAAGAAGTTTTTGGTGAGTTAGCTTTACCCTCGTGAGAAGGTTGAGTGATGAAATAGCCAATATATCAGCAATCCCCAGATACCAAATACTAAACCAACTAAAATCCAAATATTTTTTGGTAACAAAATAGTTGTAAGCCTTCTGTCTAAAACTTTGGGTATATCTTTGGCTATTCCTAGTCCACAGAAAATGTGAATCAAAACATTAAAAGCTGCGATTATAGGTAAAGAGTTGTTTATTAATGTTGCTGACATAGTGTTAATATCCATATATAAACCTTTAAAAAATTACTTTTGCGTGTTCTTTAGCATGATAAGAATTTTGATAGTAGTCTCGAATAATTTCAATAACCTCTTCAATAGTATCAACAAGGTGTAAAATTTTAAGATCATTTTTATCTATAACACCATTTTCTATCATTGTTGTCTTTATCCAATCTACCAACCCTCCCCAGAAATCTTTACCAAAAAGAATAATTGGCATATACGCTTTTTTCTTAGTTTGAACGAGAGTTGCAGTATCAAAAAGTTCATCCATGGTGCCAAAGCCTCCAGGCATTACTATATAAGCCATAGAATGCTTAATGAACATTGCTTTTCGAGTAAAAAAATATCTATAAAGTAGGCTAATATCTTGGTATTTATTAGGAGTTTGTTCATGTGGTAGAGTTATATTTAATCCTACACTATAAGAGCAACCCAAAGAAGCTCCTTTATTACCTGCTTCCATAATGCCTGGGCCACCACCTGTAATTATTGTAAAACCATGGTTAGATAGTTTTTCTGCTATTTTAACAGCTTCTAAGTAATATCTATTATTCTCTTTTAGTCTAGCTGATCCAAATATGCTTATAGCAGGAGTAAGTTTATCTAGACGTTCATATCCTTCTACAAGCTCGGATGTTATTTTCATAATATTCCAAGTTTCTTTAGCTCTATCAAAGTTTACTTCGCCATTCTGTGTAAGAACTATTTTTTTATTTTTACAATTCATAAAGTATAAATTAGTCTAGTGTTTTATTTTATGACTAATTATAATTATATAATACTTTGAAATATTTGTACTATATAATCAAGTTGAATGGATTCTAGTACTTAGATTTAATTTTTAAAAATAAAACATTCACAAAGGAGAGTTTAATGGGTTTTCTAGCAGGAAAAAAAATATTAATTACAGGACTTTTAAGTAATAAGTCAATTGCTTATGGTATCGCAAAAGCTATGCATAGAGAAGGAGCTGAGCTTGCTTTTACTTATGTTGGACAGTTCAAAGATAGAGTAGAAAAATTGTGTGCAGAATTTAATCCAGTAGCAGTTTTGCCTTGTGATGTAACTTCTGATCGAGAGATTAAAGATTTATTTGCAGAGCTTGGTAAAGTTTGGGATGGTCTAGATGGTATAGTTCATTCTATAGCTTTTGCACCGCGTGACCAGTTAGAAGGCAATTTTATTGATTGTGTAACTCGTGAAGGTTTTAGTATTGCTCATGATATTAGTGCATATTCTTTTGCAGCATTAGCTAAAGAAGGTCGTAGCATGATGAAAAATCGTAATGCTTCTATGGTAGCACTTACTTATATTGGTGCAGAAAAGGCTATGCCAAGTTATAATACTATGGGTATTGCTAAAGCTTCTTTAGAAGCTACAGTTAAATATACGGCTTTAGCTTTAGGTGAAGATGGTATTAAAGTAAATGCTGTATCAGCAGGCCCTATCAAAACTCTTGCAGCTTCAGGCATCTCAAATTTTAAAAAGATGCTTGATTATAATTCTATGGTTTCTCCACTTAAGAAAAATGTTGATATTATGGAAGTTGGTAATACCGTAGCGTTTTTATGCTCAGATATGGCAACAGGTATAACAGGAGAAATCGTCCATGTGGACGCTGGCTATCATTGTGTGTCTATGGGTAATGTTCTTTAGTTCTATCTTTTCAAACAAAGCTACTACTAAATTTAATCGTTCTTGTGATTATGTATAATAATTTCTTATATATAAGTATTATTAGTTTTTATTTATTATAATAATCATTGATAATGGCCTTATCAAAGAGATAAAAGGTTATTTTATGAATAAAAATATTTTAAATTTGACTCTTACATCTATGCTCACTATAGGTGTTTCACATGGTATTGCTAAAACTTCACCATAGTGCTTGGATAAGTTTTTACGTTGTAATTATTGGACTCTGGTGGACCTATAACTGATGATGCTAAGGGTATCAGCTGGAGAGGTTATATGGTTAGATGGTAAATCTAATATATTAATAGATGCTTGTGGTGGAACTTACATTAGGTTTGGTCAATCAGGCACTTGTTTAGAAGATTTAGAAATAATTAATATGACGCATTTTCATGCTGATCATTCTGTAGATTTACTTGCAATATTAAAAGGCGCATATTTTTCTGATAGAAAAACAAGCTTACCCTTATCTGGTCCAATTCATGGAGGACTTTTCCCAAGTGCTACAGAGTTTCTTAACATGATGCTTGAGAAAGCTACAGGTGTTTTGCATACCTACATTGGATATTTACAGGAACAGATGGTTTTTTCAAATTAGATCATGTTACTAACATTGATTATAAAAGTACGAGTCCTACAAAAGTTTTTTCGAAGAAAGAGTTTACAGTTTGGGCGTTAGGAATTCCAAAAGGAGATATGCCAACTTTAGCCTATAAGATTGTATCTGAAAAAGGAACTATTGTGGTAACAGGTGCTGGTGGTAGTAATCAGGCAGATAAATTTAGAGATGCTTTTATCACTTTTGCTAAAGGAGCAGATATTTTAATGATGCCTATGCCAATTGATGAAAATGCATATGCAGCGGACATTTTCTTAAATATAAAACCATAAACTATTATTAAAATTGCTGCTGTAAATCCAAAAGTATTAGTTTTGAACCATTTCTTAGGTAGAGGTCTAGTACTTAAAGATGAGTCTACAAAGATAGCTAAAAAATATTATAAAAGACCTGTTTATGAAGGTCGGAATTTAGCATGTTTTCCAGTTAGCGGAATTAAGTAAGGAGAGTTAATATGAAAAGTAAAATATCTTTAACAATTGTTTTAACAGCATCTATATCTTTTGGAATACTCTTGCAGAAGATGCAAAAGCTTCAAATACACACAAACACAGAATATTGAAGATTCTGAAGAAAGTAGTCCAATCGCTCAAGGTGAAGGTAAATGTGCTAGTAGTAAGGTGTGGATCGCTTAAAAAATTATGGGTTGTAGATGTTGATGTAGATGAGGCTGATAGTAAGCTAGTTAGAGTTCGAGATGGTAATTGTGGTACTAAAGTTGAAAATGCTTATAGCAAACAAAACAAAAAAGAGATAGCACAGTTAGGAAATGCTCTAATGGAGTTTGGTAGTCAATGATTAGCAAAGCTCAAGGTATTGGACTTAGATCTGAGCATCAATCAATACTTTCAACACAAAAAGTTACTGGAATTGATTTTTTAAAACTTTCTCCATAAAATTGGATAGGTTTAGGCGGCTTTAAAAGTGATTACCTAGATAAAGTTACAGAGAGATATCCAATAATAGCTCATGAACTTAATCTATCAATTGGTGGATTTCGACCTTTAAATAAGAAGTTTTAAAATGAGATCAGAGCTTTTTTAGATGATTAATAATATAGAAATATACAGTGATCATTTATGTTTTTCAGATGATAAGAAAGGTTATTTATCTGATCTTTTGCCAGTACCTATAGAAAAAGAAAATATTTTGTATATTTCTAACAGGATTGAGCAAGTTCAAGATATTCTTAAAAAGACCTCTAAGTTTAGAAAATATCTCCTATTATTATCAATACGATAATGATATGAATGAGCTTGATTTTATAAATGTTATTCTAGATAAAAGTGGCGCTAAATTACTTCTTGATATAAACAATGTTTATGTTAATAGTCATAATTATAATTATAATTATTATCCCTATGAGTTTATAAGAGGTATTAGAAAAGATAGTATCAGCTATTACCATATTGCAGGACACTATAAAAAAATGACTTTATCTTAGATACACATGGGAAAGATGTAATTCATAAGGTCAAAGAGTTAACTAAGTTTACAATAACTGGGCATGGCTGGCATCCAATACTACTTGAGCGAGATCATTTTGTTCTAAACTTGATAATTTAGTTAAAGAGCTAAATAGCATAACTAATTTTATATAGGAGAAAGTATGGATATTTCAGAACTGTAAAAATTAAGATGCAAAATTTTACTCAAGCAATACGTTATGGTAATTCAAATAGAGAATTTATTATTGGTAATGTATTAGGAGTTTTAGATAATACTTTTACATATTTTAGTTCTTATGCTTGTATAGAAATATCAGCTTCTAGAGTATATGAGAATGCAAAAAATTATTAAAGATATTAAGTTTAAGGATATTAAAAATATTCAAATAAACCGAATTTTGACATTTATATCTTTACCATTTGATGTAAGTAATTTAGATAAAAAGCTAATTAAAGAATCAGAGATTTTCTATGCGATTTATCGTAATACTAACCATAAAACTTCTTATAAAAAAATATCTAATCTAGAGTTTGTAACTATAAGTTTAACAGTTGAAAAAGGGGAGTGATATTTTTGGTTCTGAAGATTTTCAAAAATAAACAATAACTTTTAAAAGCATTTAATTCAAAAAATAATTGCTTGGCACAATCAAAATATGATTGTTTTATCAATCTAAGGGAGTGATTTATGATAAACAAAATATATGATATGTATTCTAGAACTGTTATAAAGTTTCAGTTTATAGATTTTTTTACTTTTGTTGGATATAAGACTTTATTTTGTCACTACGATGTTTGTAGGAGCTAGATCAAAGATTGAGGGGTTTCATACAACAGTAGTTTGGTTTGCAGCTCCAGCCTTTCAAAGGAGGACTAGGTCTGCCATTTCCTGAATTAATTGCAAGCTACATCTACGGAAGTTATTGGTTGTATAGGGTGTATAGTTTTGGGCTTGTTTACTAGATTAGTGTCTATACTAATGATGTTTGTCATGGGAGTTGCTAGAGCTATGGTGTATTGGACTCATGGTTGGCCAGCTATTGCTGATAAGGGTGCCGAGTCGACACAAAGTACTTGGTTAGCTAATAATTTTCCAGATAGATATAACTATGTAACATCTTTAGGTGATCCTGTAATGTTGAATGGTGGTATGGATTTTGCTGTTACATATTTTATTATGCTATTTACATTATTTTTATATGGTTGTGGTAGATATGTAAGCGTAGATCATTGGTTAAAAAATTTTATCAAATAGAAATAAATCAAATTTCTTTATCTAAGCCCAATTTTGACAAGATCATGCATCGTTATTATTCCTAGTATGTTATGATCTTCATCGATTACAGCTAAACTTGTAATTTCATATTTTTCCATTTTTTCGAGGGCGTTTACAGCCATTTTTTCTTTAGAGACGGTTTTAGGGTTTTTTGTCATGACTTCACAGATAGCTCGCTGAGAATTGAAACTCTCAGCTTCAAACATTCTTCTTAAGTCGCCATCGGTGAAAATACCTAAAATTTTGCTATTTTCAACAACTAAGGTACTTCCAACGCCTTTATCACTGATTTCTAATATTGCTTTACGGATATTATCTGTCGGTTTAACTATTGGTATCTCATTACCTTTACGCATAATATTTTCAACTTTTAAAATTAGTTTTTTACCTAAGGCACCATTAGGGTGTGAGAAAGCAAAGTCTTTTGCTGAAAAGTTTTTTGCCTTAAGTAATGCAATCGCTAAAGCATCACCTAATACTAAAGTTGCTGTAGTGCTTGATGTAGGAGCAAGGTTAAGTGGGCATGCTTCTTTGTCAACATTTAGATTAAGAATAACATCACTATTTTTAGCAAGTATAGATTTTGGATTACTAGTCATAGCAATTATTGGGATATCAAGGTATTTTAACATTGGCATTAATCCCATGATTTCTGAGGAGGTTCCAGAGTTGGAAATGGCTATTAATACATCACTTTTGGTAATCATACCAAAATCGCCATGTCCAGCCTCACCTGGATGTACAAAGAAAGCAGGTGTGCCTGTGCTAGCAAGTGTTGCAGCCATTTTTTTACCGATATGACCTGATTTTCCCATACCTGTTATTATTACTCGACCTTTTTCACGACTATTTTTTAAAATAATTTCACATGCTTTTTCGAAATTCTCATCGATAGAGTTTTTTAATTTTTCTAATGTTTCTATTTCTAAACGAAATGTTTCTACAGCATTTTTAATATGACCAGTCATGTTAATCTCCAAATAATAAAGCTTTCTAAACTTGCTAATAAATCTTTTTAACTAATATCTATAAGCATAAATTTTATATTTTATATAACCAGATTTTACTTTCAATATGATAAAATTTTCAAGTATATAATAATATATTTAAACTAGCTATTATGAAACATATTCAAATAAATCTTTCTATACTCTTTGCAGATCTTGCTAGATTAGGCGATGATGTTAAAGCAGTTTTAGCATCTGGGGCTGATAACATTCATTTTGATGTTATGGACAACCACTATGTACCTAATTTGACATTTGGACCTATGGTACTTAAAGCTCTAAGGAACTTTGGTATAACTGCTGGAATGGATGTTCACCTTATGGTTAAACCAGTAGATACTTTGATTGAGGGTTTTGCTAAAGCTGGAGCAACTAGTATCGTTTTTCATCCTGAAGCAAGTGAGCATATTGATAGAAGCTTAAAGCTAATTAAATCTTTTAGTATTCAAGCTGGACTTGCTTTAAATCCTGCTACTGGGATAGATTGTTTAAAGTATGTTGAGAAAAATATTGATAGAGTATTAATAATGTCAGTAAATCCTGGTTTTGGTGGACAAAAGTTTATTCCGGCTATGCTTAATAAAGCTAAAGAAGTCTCGCAATGGATTAAATCTACAGCTAGAGATATTTTGCTAGAGATAGATGGTGGGGTAAATCCTCAAAACATCGCTGAAATAGCAGCATGTGGGGTAAATGCCTTTGTTGCCGGTTCAGCTATTTTTAATTCTAATAGCTATAAGCAAACTATTGATAAGATGAGAGATGAGCTTAATAAAATTTAATTTAGCGATCATTCTCAAAACAATAGAGCTAGTGATATCTGTAATACTTGTATTACTAAGTTACTCTATACCTTTACATCTATTAAATTATGATACTAGTAATTTTAGTAGTTTTGACTTCATGGTGGTTTTTATAGCAGTAACATCTTTATTAATTTTTCTTATCGCTGAATATACTAATAGTGAAAAAGTATCTAAATCAAGGAATGTTCTAAAAGTTTTATTATGTGGATTAGCTATTGCAATTGTCATAACATCGTTAGCATTCTTTCTAAGGAGGTTCTCATTTCCGCGTAGCTTAATCATTTTGGGCTTTTTACTGCAACTGGTAATGTTATGCGTATCACGAAATATTTTTAGGTGGTTGATAAGAAATACTATCTATAGCAAAATCCTAATTATTGGTTTAGATCGAGAACAAGAGTGGCTTTGTGCGAAGGCAGAGACTACCAAGCTACCTAGAGAAATAATTGCTGGATATTTAAGTATAGATATCGATGGTTTTAACTTAGCTGATGTGGCATATAGTTATACAAAAGCATTTATCTCAGATAAGGCATTGAAGCTATTAGATGATAATGACTTATTAATTCTAGCAAATATAACCTTGAAGTGGTTCTCATCCCAAGAAAGTATGAAATATCAATTTGGGGTGCAATCCTAGTTCCTCTTGGTGATAGCTTAGCTATGAGTGTAAAAAATTTTGGTTTATCTTATGAAGCAAAAATTATCAAAAGAATTTTTGATATCTTTTTTGGTTTAGTAGTTATTATCTTAACATTGCCAATCATGTTACTAATAGCTGTGGCGATTTATTTAGAAGATAGAAGTTCACCATTTTTTATCCAAGAGAGGGTTACTAGAAATGGAAAAAGATTTAATCTAATAAAATTCCGGAGTATGAAAGTAAATGATGAATCACAAACTGGTGCAGTTTGGACTGTTGATAATGATACTAGAATTACAAAAGTTGGTAAAATAATTCGCCCTATATGGTTAGATGAGTTACCGCAGTTTTCAATGTTTTAAAAGGTGATATGTCTATAGTAGGACCAAGGCCAGAGCGACAAGAGCTGATAAATAAGTTTAGTCAAGAAATTCCAGAGTTTTCTTACAGAACAAAAGTTAAGGCGGGAATCACGGGTTATGCGCAAGTTTTGACAAGTTATGTAACTCTACCAGAGAATAAGTTAAAACTTGATCTTGTCTATATCAGAAGATGGAGTTTTGTCTTTGATTTGCTTATTATTATAGAAACTGTGAGAGTTATTACTATGAAAATTTTGCGACTGTTTATAAAAACTAAACAACAATCTCAGTCAAATTTTGTAGAGAGAAAAGATAAAAACTATATAGAGTATATTTATGAATAAAAAAATATTGGTAACAGGTGGTATAGGCTATATAGGTAGTCATGCAGTGGTAGAACTTCTTAATAAAGATTATCAAGTTGTGGTGGTTGATAATCTTTCAAATAGTAAACTATCTGTAGTAGATAGAGTTAAAAGACTCACAAATAAATATTTTGATTTTTACCAGCTAGATCTTTTAGATAAAGCTAAGCTAGCAAAAGTTTTCCAAGAATATGATATCTATGCAGTGATTCACTTTGCTGGCTTTAAAGCTGTAGGTGAAAGTGTTGAGAAGCCACTAGAGTACTACCATAATAATATCCAAGGCACGTTAAATTTACTTAAGCTAATGCAAGAGTATAAAGTTTATAACTTTGTCTTTAGCTCATCAGCGACTGCATATGGGGTGAATAATCAACCACCGTTTACAGAGGATATGCCTCTAAGTACAACTAACCCTTATGGTGCAACTAAGCTGATGTTAGAAGATATTTTGCGAGACTTGCAAAATGCTAATAATAACTTCAATGTCACTTGTCTTAGATATTTCAATCCAGTAGGAGCTCATAGCAGTGGTATGATAGGTGAGGATCCACAAGGTATACCTAGTAATCTCATGCCTTATGTAGCACAAGTAGGTGCTGGCAAGTTAGCTAAACTGAGTATCTTTGGTGGTGATTATGAGACTAGAGATGGGACTGGAGTGAGAGACTATATACATGTGGTAGACTTAGCAGTAGGGCACATATTAGCATTAGACGAATTATCACAAGATAAACCTGCTTGGCGAGCTTATAATCTTGGTTCTGGAAATGGCTACTCCGTATTAGAGATTATCAAAACTTATGAAAAAGCCCTAGGTAAAGAGATCCCATATCAGATAGTAGCTAGAAGAGTTGGTGATATTGCAGTGAGTTTTGCAGATGTTACTAAAGCTAAAAGAGAGTTAGGCTTTGAGACACAAAAAACTATAGATGATATTTGTTATGATATGCTTAGATGGCAAAACTATGCAAAAGAGAATAATATTTAATGTCAAAAAAAATTCTGATTGTTGCAAGCGTTGTTAAAACACATATTATGCAATTTCACATACCAACTTTTAAAATGCTTAAAGATATTGGTTATGAAGTTCATGTGTGTGCGAAAAATGATTATGAAGAAGTATTGCAGTGCCAGATACCTTTTTGTGATAAATACATAAATATAAGTTTAATAGGTCACTATTATCTATTAAAAATTTCAAAGCGTATAGACACCTAAAAGAGCTTATAATCAAAGAAAAATATAATGTTGTGCATTGTCACACCAGTTCCAAGTGTTTTAACAAGACTAGCAATAAAAAATATTAAGAAAAAACCTAAACTAATATATACAGCTCATGGTTTTCATTTTTATAAGGGAGCATCACTTAAAAATTGGTTAATTTTCTATCCAATAGAAAAATATCTATCAAAATATACAAATGTTTTAATAACTATTAATCAAGAAGATTATAATATAGCTAAAGATAAATTTAGAGCAAAAAATACTAAGTTAATAAACGGTGTTGGAACTAACCTGGGTAAGTTTAAACCATTATCAGCTTATGAAAAATTACAACTTAGAGAAAAGCTGGGTTTTCAAACAAATGATTTTATAATCATATATGTTGCTGAACTAGTCAAGAACAAAAGACAAGAGGATTTAATAAAAGCAGTACAACAAATTAAAAATAAAAAACTAAAATTATTATTAATTGGTCAAGGCAAAGAATATTTTAATTATACTAAATTTATCAAAGATGATAATTTAGATAAAAGAGTAAGGTTGCTAGGATATCAAAATAATATAAACGAATGGTTAAATATTGCAGATTTATATGTTTCATCATCACAGAGAGAAGGATTACCTGTAAATATACTTGAAGTGTTTGCTGTAGGATTACCTGTCTTCGCTTCAGATTGTAGGGGTAATAGAGACTTAGTTGCAGAAGAGTATTTGTTTGAGGTTGGAGATGTTGATAGGCTTAAAGACTTGATAGTTAAAAAGGTAAACACTATTCAAAAGTATACAACTAAAATCAATATAAAAGACTACAGACTAGATAAGTGTATTAGAGAGTTAAGGAAGTTTTATGACTCTTAATTTGAAACTATTGGAAGGATTTAAAAAATATTTCTTAAATACCGGATGGTTATTTATTGGTAATATATCAAGAATGCTAGCATCTCTACTAGTAGGAATATGGGTTGCTAGATACCTAGGGCCAAAAGAGTTTGGTGTTTTTAATTATGCTAGTAGTTTTGTGGCACTTTTAGTGTGCTTACAACTCTAGGACTAGATGGAGTAGTTGTCAGAGAATTAGTAAAGATTCAAATAAATCAAATACTATTCTGGGAAGCGCTTTAAGTTTGCTGTTGCTTGGTTTTTTTGTATTTTTGGTGATACTATCAGGGACTCTTTATCTTTCAGATGAGAGTTTTTATACCAAAGTATAATTTAGTAGTAGCTATTTCTACTATGATGCAGAGTTTTAATGTCCTAGATTTTTATTTTCAGAGTCAAGTAAAGAGTAAATTTGTAGCGCTAGCGAATTTAATATCTTTAATAATATCATCAACTACAAAAATAATACTTATACTATGTGGAGCTAAGCTAATCTATTTTGCTGCAGTTGTCGTTTTAGATAGCTTTACTTTATCACTAGGATTTATATATTTTTATCAATCTAAAAAGTTTGGCAATATCAGAAAATGGCGCTTTAAGTTTGCTGCTGCAAAATCATTATTAAGAGATAGCTGGCCTTTGATCTTGAGTGGTTTGGCAGTATCTATATATATGAATATAGACCAGGTTATGATAAATCATATGCTTGGAGTAGAAGAGGTTGGACAGTTTGCTGCAGTTGTGAAGATAAGTACAGTTTAGTATTTCGTACCAACAGTTATATCATCATCTCTTTTTCCTGCTATTATCAATGCAAAAAAGTAAGTGAACACTTATACTATACAAGGCTTCAAAGACTTTATGATTTGATGGTATGGATGGCTATAGCTATTGCAATTCCTATGACATTTTTAAGTGATTGGGAAGTTAATTTGTTATATGGGCAACAGTATAATCAAGCAGGTAGTGTGCTTATGATTCATATTTGGGCTGGGGTGTTTGTATCAGTTGGGGTTGCTAGTAGTAGATGGCTTTTAACTGAGAATTTGCAAATATTTTCTACGATAAATACTTTTATTGGGAGTGCTATTAATATTTTGCTTAACTATATTTTTATTACATATGTAGGAATTCAAGGAGCCGCACTAGCTACTTTAATATCATACTTTATAGCTGCATATTTTAGTCTTGTTTTTTGGCAAAAGACTAGAAAGAACTTTTTTAGTTTATCAAAAAGTTTTTTGATTTTGAGGATATTAAATGTTAAAAAAAGTTATTAAAATTATGTTACCTCAGGCAGTAAAAGATAAATTAAAGTATTTTAAAAATACTTATTTAGATGGATATGCTACCAAATCTTATTCTTAAGAGGGTGAAGATTTGATTCTAAATAGGATTTTTGAGTACCAACAAGAAGGCTTTTATATAGATGTTGGGGCTCATCACCCTAAGAGGTTTTCTAATACTTATTTTTTTATAAAAAAGGTTGGATGGGAATAAACATAGATGCAATGCCGGGTAGTATGAAATTATTTAATAAATTTTCCCAAGGGGATATAAATATAGAAAAACTAATTTCGGATAAAACACAGACTCTAACTTATTATGCTTTTAATTAACCGGCATTAAATGGTTTTTCAAAAGAGATATCAGAAGAAAGAGATGGTGAAGATAATTACTTTATAAAATTTACAAAAGACATTCAAACATTAACCTTGGCAGAAGTTTTTAATAAAAATTTATCTGAACATCAAAAAATAGATTTTTTGTCGATTGATGTTGAAGGTTTGGATTTTATTGTGATTAAATCTCATGATTTTAAAAAAATATAGACCAAAAGTTATATTGATTGAGATTCTAAAAAATAATCTAAGAGATATTTTCAATAATGAGATATTAAAGTTTTTGTATATTAAGGATTATTTAGTATATGCAAAATCAGTAAATACAATATTTTTTATATGTAAAAATTTTTATAAAGAAAGGTACGCGTGAAAATAACAATAGTAGGCTTAGGTTATGTAGGCTTAAGCAATGGTATTTTATTGGCGCAAAATAATGAGGTTTGCTTTTTAGATATCGATGATATTCGAGTTAATTTACTTAACAACAAAATAGCGCCAATTAAGGATGAACTTATACAAAAGTTTTTGTCAGAAAAATAGCTAAACTATTTTGCAACTATTGACAAGGACATAGCCTATGAAAATGCTGAGTATATTGTTATATCTGTACCGACAGATTATGATGATACTATAGATACTTTTGATGTTTCTATTCTAAAAGCTGTTATCAAAGATTGCTTAAAAACATCCTCAAGTCCAACGATTGTTATTAAATCAACAGTTCCAATCGGCTTTACAAAATCTTTAAAGCAGGAGTTAGGGGGTAGATAATATTATATTCTCACCAGAGTTTCTAAGAGAAGGAAAGGCATTATACTATAATCTCTATCCTATTAGAATTATTATCGGAGAAAAATCAGAGGTTGCTAGAGGTTTTGCAAACTTGTTAAAAGATGGCACATTAAAAAAAGATGTTCCAATTTTATATACGGACTCTACAGAAGCAGCAGCTGTGAAGCTTTTTACTAATACTTACTTTAGCAATGCGAGTGGCATATTTTAATGAGCTTGACACCTATGCCGAATCACATAATTTAAATACTCAAAATATTATCAAAGGAGTATGTCTAGATCCTAGAATAGGAGATTATTATAATAATTCTAGTTTTGGCTATGGAGGTTATTGTTTACCTAAAGATACTCAGCAGTTAAAAGCAAATTATTTAAACATTCCCAATAATTTGATTATTGCAATTGTACAGTCTAACCAAACATGCAAAGATTTTATTACACACCAGATATTAGATAGAAAGCCAAATGTTGTTGGCATATATAGGCTAGTAATGAAAGAAGGTAGTGATAATTTTAGGAAATCTGCAGTATTTGATATTATTGACAAGTTAGTTAAATCTAACGTTAAAGTGATAGTGTATGAGCCAATATTAAAAACTATTGATAATAATTTTGTTAAAGTAGATTGTTTAAAGACTTTTAAAAGTCTTTGTGATTTAATTATCACTAATAGAAATGATAAAAATCTACTTGATGTAGAATATAAAGTTTACACAAGAGATATATTTAAAAAAGATTAGTCTAAATAAGATGCAGAAATTAGCGCCCATAGTACTATTTGTATACAATCGTCCTTTGGCATACACAACAAACAATTGAAGCTTTACAAAAAAATAAGCTTGCTATAGATTGAGTTATTTATATATTCTGATGCTCCTAAGAATGAAAATACTATAGAAAAAGTCCAAGTAGTGCGAAATTATATTAAAACTATCAAGGGTTTTAGAAAAGTAACTATTATAAAAAGAGAAAAAACTGGGGACTTGCTGACTCTATAATTGATGGGGTTACTAAAATAGTTAATCAATATGGCAAAATAATAGTAATTGAAGATGACATAGTTACAAGCTCGTACTTTTTGAAATTTATGAACGATGCTTTAGAGTTTTATAAAAATGAAGAAAAAGTTTGGCATATTAGTGGCTGGAATTATCCAATAGAAATTGAAAACTTTAGTGATACATTTTTATGGAGAGTGATGAATTGTTGGAGTTGAGCTACTTGGGCTGATAGATGGGAATATTATAAAAAAGATGTGGATGAGACAATTAGAAAGTTTAATAAAAAAGATATCTGCAGGTTTAATCTAGATGGTGTTGAGAATTTTTGGGAGCAAGTATTGTCTAATAAAAATAGAAATATTAATACTTGAGCTATATTTTGGTATACAACAATTTTTTAAAATAATGGATTGTGTTTAAACCCAGCAAAAACATTTGTTGAAAATATTGGCCATGATTCATTAGGTGAGCATTGCGGAAATTCAAATAGTTATAAAAATAATAATTTAAACCTAAAGGAAAGCATAGAGTTTACTAGAAACATTAAAGAAAACTCAATCGCAGTTTTTAAGATAAAAGAATTTTATTTATTATCAAGAGAATCATTTTATAAGAAAATAAAAAGAAGTTATTAAAGCTATTGTAAGTAGAAGTGTTATATAGTGAACATCGATTTTTCAGATAAAAATCTATCAGATGTAGAAAAAAGAGATAGAAAAATTTTTAAACAGAAAAAGCCAAAACTTAAATGACCTTGAACAAATGTGGAGCTTTATGGATTTGGTTTGGGACAAATATGGTTGTCGATAATAAACACTTTGACTGGGATAAAATAAGTAAGTTTTATGCTCATCCCGTTTGGCTTTTGAACGGTCTTTTCATAGAACAACATGAAGAATCTATGAGACATTGCCATGTTATTAGCGATTGGATAGTACAAAGTAAGTTTAAAAATATATTAGATTATAGAGTAGGCTTTGGGACTTTAGCTAGACTGATTGCTCAAAAAAACAAAGCTACTACAGTAAATATATATGAGCCACATCCAAGTGAGTTTGGTCTTAAGAGAAAATTAGAATTTAATAAAATTAATATAATAAGCAAACTTGATCAGAATTATGATTGTTTAGTATCAGCTGATGTTTTAGAGCATGTTCCCAATCCAATTAATGATTTCGTTAATATAATAAAAAGTGTGAAAACAGATGGTTATTTAGTTATAGCTAACTGCTTTCATTCTGTAATAAAATGTCACCTACCACAAATCTTTCATTTAAAGTATACTTTAAATCAGTTTGCAAAGATGTTGGGGCTTGAGGTTATTGGATTGCTTGAAGACAGTCATGCAACAATTTATAAAAAAGTAGTTGATGTAAATCTATTTGGAAAGAATAAAGTTATATGAAAAGCTGTCAAAAATTATATTTTCTACTAATGGCGGAGCTGGTATAGCAGTGTATTAGACTACATAACTCTTTATTAGATGCTGATATGGATAGCCAAATGCTAGTTTTGGATAAAAGAAGTGATGATTATAGATTATTAGCTCCAGAATCAAATCTTGAAAAATTATCTGCTTTTTAAAAACCTAGAATAGAGTAAGTTTTAATTAGAAAAAAATATAAAAATAAATCTAAAGTACTATTTAACTCAGCAAATATATCATATAAAAATCTTGTGAAAAAGATTAATGCTATTAATCCTTATATCGTCCATTTACATTGGATTAATGGAACAATGCTAAAAATAGAAGATGTTCCTAAAATCAGAGCACCAATAGTATGGTCTCTTCATGATATGTGGGCATTTACTGTAGGGTGTCATTATACTAATTAGTGTTTAAACTATCTAAAAGGCTGTGATAATTGTCCAGTACTATCTAGTAATAGCTTAAATGATTTAAATAAAAAAATTTTAAAAGAAAACAAAAAACTTATAACAAAATAAATATGACTATTATTGGAATTAGTAAATGGTTAAATGAAACTTCTAAAAATAGTCCGCTTTTAAGAGATAAGAAACATATAAATTTACTAAATCCTATAAATACAGAAACATATAAACAATTTAATAAAGACCTATTAAGAGAATTGTGGAATTTACCTAAAAATAAGAAACTTATACTTTTTGGAGCTATGAGTGCAATAAGTGATAATAGGAAAGGTTTTGAAGAACTAAGTTTAGCATTAGAAAAAATATTAAATGCTAATAGCATTGAGTTAGTAATAGTGGGTTAGTAGTCAACCAAAGAATCCACCAGATTTTGGCTTTAAATCGCATTATTTAGGGATATTAAATGACGATGTTAGTTTAGCTACATTGTATAGTACGGTAGATCTTATGGTTGTGCCTAGTAAGCAAGAAGGTTTATCAAATGTGATTATGGAAAATCTATCTTGTAGTACCCCAGTTGTTGCTTTTGATATTGGGGTAATACAGATATGATGGAGCATAAAATAAATGGCTATCTAGCAAAACCATTTGATAGTCAAGATTTAGCTAGTGGTATAAACTGGGTTTTAGATAATGAACACTAAGATGAGCTTTGTAAAAATGTTCGAGCTAAAATTTTGGCTGAGTTTGATACTAGGTTGGTTGTACAGAAATATATTCAAATATACACAGGTTTTTTAGAAAATGAAAAATGATATCAAGCCTCTAATTACAGTTATAACAGTTGTATACAATGGAGAAGCATATTTAGAGAAAATAATTCTAAGTGTCATAAATCAAACTTATGAGAGTGTTGAGTATATTATTATAGATGGAGGATCTACAGATGGTACTATCGATATTATCAAAAAATACGAGTCTAAAATAAATTATTGGATTAGTGAAGCTTATAATGGTATCTATGATGCTATGAATAAAGGTATAAAATTAGCTACTGGTGACTGGATTAACTTTATGAATGCTGGAGATCTGTTTTATAATCTTAGTGTTTTAGAGAGGCTGCATAAGAATTTTAGTTTAGATTTATCTATTTTGTCTGGTAAGGTTGCTATGTTTTATTGATAAGAGTTTTATGGATGAGTATGGAGATCAGATGTGATACCACATCAAGCAACATTTTTTAATTCAAAAGATATTAAGCAACTAAATTTAATATAAAGTATAAGATTTTAGCAGATGGTGAATTGTTAAGTAGAATGAAACTTTTAGAGCACTATTGTTGTCAATATGTTGATATATTTATTGCCAAATTTCATTTGGGAGATGTTGGTAATAATCCCAAATATCTCTTTAAAAGAATAAAAGAACAGTGGGAAATAAAATCAGAGACGCAACAGAAAATATCATATAAATGGATATTGTTTAATTTATATAATATTTTAGGTCTATGTTTTTATAATATATTTGGTGAGAGAGGTTATATTATGTTTTTTTCTAAAAATAACTTTGCCTATTGTAAGGAATAAAAGGCGCTAAAGTATGATTAAGCAATTTGTATCAAGAATAATAAGAAACAAAATATTTTATCCATTTTGGAAGAAACTCAATTTTTTGTCATATTATTAGAATGAATTTTGGCGTAGCTAGTGGATTGCTAACTATAGTGGAGAACTTTATATTATCAAAAAAGTTAAAAAATTGTTATAGCCCCTAGTAAGTGGTTTAATGATGTTAGAATTAAGCAAGATGATATATGCCATAAATCATGGATAAGAATATGAATAATGTAAAGATATCAGTGATTATGTCAGTATATAATGCTGAGAAATATATAGCTCAAGCTATTGAAAGTATTTTACAACAATCATTTAAAGACTTTGAGTTTATCATTGTAAATGATGGTTCAACTGATAATAGTTTGGCTATAATCAAAAAATATGAGGAAATTGATAGTAGAATTAGGATTATATCTAGAGAGAATAGAGGTATTATTTACTCTCTAAACGAAGCTATTTTTTTAGCAAATGGTGAGTATATAGCTAGGATGGATGCTGATGATATTGCAGATAAAACTAGATTTGCGAAACAAATGGATTATATTACAAAGTATGGTTATGATGTTGTTGGAACTAATTTAGAATATATAAATAGTCATGGGGAAATAATAGATACAAAGACTTTCCCAGAAAGTAATAGAAGTATTAGGAAGAGAATATATTATAAATGTATAATCTCTCATCCATCTGTAATGTATAAAAAAGAAACCATTTTGAAATATAATTGTTATATGGGTGGTAAAGCTAGTGAAGATTATGATCTTTGGCTTAGATTAATGAGAGATGTATCTATAAAATTCTACAATATTCAAGAAAATCTAATGCAATATAGAATACATGTTGGGCAAATTAAAGGAGATAAGACTGCTTTTGCTGAGGTAGCAGGTTATTTTTTGAGAGAGGCTTTATATATGAAATCACTTAAATCTTTAGTGGAGTGTTTTGCCTATATTCTTAAAATATAATATGGACTTAAAAAGTATTAAAAAAATGAAAATCTACGTCTTTGATCTTGATAACACACTTTATTCTTACAAAAATGGTTTATTTGATAGCCAAATGGCGAGAATGAGTGAGTATATTAAACTAAAACTAAATATCTCAGCAGAGAAAGCAAATGCAATCCGTGATGAGCTATATTATGAGTTTGGTTCAACTATGCTTGGAATGATGCGTTATCATAATATTGAGCCTAAAGAGTTTCTAAACTATATCGATGATATTGAGATTAGTCACTTTATGCCGAATCAAAAACTAAACAATTATATCAATGATTTAAGAAAAAATAATCGTACTTATATTTTTACTAATGCTTCTGATTTCCATGCTAATAGAGTATTTAAGCAACTTGGTTTAGATAAAAGTTTTGATGGTATATTAACAATACAAGATACAGGCTTAGTTTCTAAACCAAAGATCAAATATTTTAAAATAGGTAGAGATAAATTTGATATTAATTTTGAAAAGACTATTTTCTTTGAAGATTCATCACATAATTTAATACCAGCAAAGCATTTAGGTATGCAAACAGTATTAGTCCATGCAGATGATCATAAATTAGAGGCTAATTTTTATGACAATTAGGAGATAGATTATTATGTTGCAGATATCGAGTCATTTTTTGAGGGTAGATATATAGCTACCAGGAAATAACCGTTACTTTTTTATCTAAACCACAATTCATTTTTGATTTTATTTTCTCAAGGCTTTCTGATGTTTGTAACCCTGATTTTGCATTAGGATATTGGGTTACATGACTTGCATTAATTAGAGCAAACTTTATAGAATTTTCGATATTATTTCCTTTGTAAATATTTGCACAGAAGGTTGAACTAAATGCATCACCGGCACCTAGTGTATTTATGACATTTTTAATACGTAGTGATTCACTATAGTATATTTTATATTTAGTTGCAGCATAGACACCATTAGCGCCATCTGTAACTACTATTATCCTTACACCTAGATCTAGACAGATCTTAAAGAAATCTTTAAGTCTAAAAGTGGAGTTTAAAAAGTTACTTTTTTCTTCATTAAGAGGCGTTTCTAGTCTATCTTTAGATTCAACAATATCTTTACCATCAGAGGATAGTAATGATAACATCAATTTTTGTGCTTCTTGGAAGTTTAGTACAAGAATATCAATACCGAACATTGAGTCTTTTATAAAGCTTTCACCAACACTTAGCTGACTAGAGCCAGGATTGATAGCAACTTTGGTGTTATTATCTGCTGCTAATTTAACTATTTCGGGTAACCTTGCTGCAGATGATTTACTCAATGATGTGATATATATAAAATCACTTACTATAATTGCTTGTGATGGTAAATCATCTTTTAGAATATCTTTGTTAGCACCGCGATAGGCAAAAATTGTTCTATCACCACTTAGAGCAGGCACTACATATGAGGTGGCAGTACCATATTTATTAGAATAGCGAATGTTAGAGATATCTATGCCATGATTTTTTAGTTCTTTAGTGATTTGCTCTCCTGCAATATCTTTACCAATTTTCCCAAAAAAGCTGACATCTATGCCTTGTTTTTTGAATGAAACAGCAGCATTAGTAGCCCCACCACCAGAAAAAGATTTTTGATCTGTCACTTCAATCTTAGCTCCTTCTTCAAGAAGCATAAAAGATTGGGTGGTATTTTTCTTTTGCATATTCATGGTGAACATTTCTTCATACTCAATAATCGTATCAAGTGCTGCACCACCAATTGTTAGAGCTTTGAGATTTTTCATTTTAGTTAGTTTAAATTAAATAATTATGTGATAGCATATCATCAATTATCAAGAGCGTAAATAATATTTGATGCGTATCAATTTATATCCTAAAAATAAACCTTTTTTATAGAAAAATTTTCAATTAATTAGTATTTTTTTAGCAAAACGCTATTTAGCGTATATGATTTAATATTATATATAAAGGAAATTTTTAAGATGCTTTCTAAGCCAGTAAAAAAGACCAGTGTGCGTATATAATGCCGATTGGTGGTGGTGAAGATAAGTTCGCAAGCCCACAGTTCTAGAAAAATTTGTCCAACTATCGGGTGGTGGTGAAGCAAAAATTGCTGTTATTCCAACAGTATCAAAACTTCCAGATACAGGAGATATTTATGTTGATATCTTTACAAAAATTGGAGTCAAAGAAGTACATAACCTAAAAATAGAAACACGTCTTGATGCTACTACTAGTAAAAGAATATCAAGATATACTTTCCAAGTGTACAGGTATCTTTATGACTGGAGGTAACCAACTTTTACTTTCAACTACTCTTGGCGGCACACCAGTAGTACAGCTTATTTATAGGTTAA
Source organism: Francisella-like endosymbiont (assembly GCF_003069505.1). Lineage (NCBI taxonomy): Bacteria > Pseudomonadati > Pseudomonadota > Gammaproteobacteria > Thiotrichales > Francisellaceae > Francisella-like endosymbiont. The sequence goes on from NZ_QAPC01000001.1 coordinate 87,525, forward strand.
ATGCAAAGGGTGTCAATGTAGCAGGGACTTCGGCAGGTATAATGTTTATATCTGGCTTTATGATCGCAGGTAGTCAAGCAAGCCTTATTTCTAGATGTAATATGTTAACCTAGCTCCTGGTTTAAGTTTAACAAATAAACTTCTAGTAGACCAGCATTTCTCTCAAAGAGATAGACTAGGTAGATTTTTAGCCGCACTTTCATACAATCCGTATATGGTTGGTGTAGGTATTGATGAAGATACTTCAGCTTTACTGAATGCTGAAAATGTTATAGAGGTTATTTTGGCTCATGGTATGGTTACAATTAATGGATTTCTCTCACCTTAAGCACTCATCACTACATAACGTGAGTAACAATGCACCAATCAGCTTAGTTGATATTCGTATGTATATGTTATTAGAAGATCAAAAATTTGATTTAAATACTTGTCTAGTAGAGTTTTGATATTTTAGCTATATTTACTCTTTTTATTTGTCATTATCAATATTTAAAATCTAGTTGTAGCTTCATATAACTGTTTAGCTTTACTATCTATAAAGATGTGATTTTAATTTTATATTAATTTGTTTGTATTTTTGATTTAACCTAATTACTTTAATTGTATGAGTTTAATAATAATTTGGTTATAATCTGTCTAATGTAACTAAATACATAAATGGATATATTATGCAAAAAATTATAATTCACGGTGGTTGTGGAGCTAGAGAAGATAAAAACTTTTTACCAAGAAAAAATGTTATAAAATACTTAATATTAGTATTGACTTGAATATATCTATATATGTATAATACCTGTCATTGGCCAGATAGCTCAGTCGGTAGAGCAGAGGACTGAAAATCCTCGTGTCGGCAGTTCGATTCTGCCTCTGGCCACCATTAATTTTAAAATTGTCGGAGCATAGCGCAGTTTGGTAGCGCATCTGGTTTGGGACCAGAGGGTCGGGGGTTCAAATCCCTCTGCTCCGACCATTTTTGATGCGTCCGTAGCTTATCTGGATAGAGCATCGGCCTTCTAAGCCGAGGGTAGCAGGTTCGAATCCTGCCGGACGTGCCATTATAATGACATAGTAATTTGTAATGGTGGTTGTAGCTCAGTTGGTAGAGCCCCGGATTGTGATTCCGGTTGTCGTGGGTTCAAGTCCCATCAATCACCCCATTTATTGCGGACGTGGCGAAATTGGTAGACGCACTGGATTTAGGTTCCAGCGGGCAACTGTGGGAGTTCGAGTCTCCCCGTCCGCACCATTGTAATTTTAAAATTTTCAATTTTGAGTAAATAATTATTTAGTAGTTTTATTTAATTTTTTAAATAAAACTGATTATTTGATTCAATTGATAATCTATTATTTGCAAAGTTGCTTTTTTATATATAAAGTATAGCCTTTAGAATAATCAATTCTTTAAAATAAATGAAACGCTTTTCCAAAAGACATGCTTTTTTTGCCTCGGCAAGTACTATTGTTGAGTGGTATGATTTTATGCTTTTTGCATATTTAACTCCTGTGATAGCAAGTATATTTTTCCCTGATTTTAGTAAATATACCTCAATTCTTATGACTTTTGGGGTTTTTGCTGCAGGGTTTTTTATGGGGCCTATAGGTAGTGTAGTTATGGGAAGCTTTGGTGATCGCTTTGGTCGTAAAAAAGCTTTAGTAGTATCTATTATTATGATGATACTACCGATGCTGGTGATAGCTATATTACCAACTTATAGTAGTATTGGAGTTTTGGCGCCAATCATATTAGTGGTAATGCGATTACTACAAGGATTCTCTATTGGCGGCTCTTATGGTGGGGTGATGGTTTTTATGATTGAATCAACTAAGCCAAACCGTCGTGGTTTTATTGCTAGTTTTGCTACTATGTCATCTGGAACAGGAGTTTTCTTAGCTTCACTAGTTGTAATGTTATTGTTTGGATTGTTTAGCCGAGAGATTCTTGATTTATGGGGTTGGCGAATAGGTTATATTATTGGTTTAGTATTAGCATTAATGGCTTTAGTAATGCGCTTAATTATACCAGAGAGTTATTCTTTTGAAGAGTTGGAGGCACAAGGAGATATTTCTATTAAACCAGTAAGAGAGATGTTTAAAAAGCAGACTAAGCCGCTATTTCTAGCAATAGCCTTATCAGCTTATGCTAATATTATGTATTATTTGGTACTTTCTTACTTAAGTAGTCATTTTGTTGAACTGCATTATTCAGAGTTTTTTTCTTTGGCAGTTGTCACGATATTTAGTTTAATTTTCTCTTTTTCAGCACCATTATGGGGTTTATTGAGCGATTATTTAGGTAGAAAACCTTTGATGAAGTTTTCGATTTGGGTATATTTAATACTTGCATATCCTAGTTTTATATTAATGGATATGGGAGTCATTTACTTATTGTGGGCTATGTTTTTTTTAAGTGTTCCATTGATGGCGATATGGGGAGCTTATGGGGCAGCTGCACCTGAGCTATTTGATACTAAATATCGTTATAGTGGCAATGGATTAAGTTATAATATAGGTAACTCATTTTTTGGTGGAACTATACCATTTATAGCTACTTCATTAGTAGTTACATCAGGTAGTATGCTAGCGCCAGCATGGCTTTTAGTAGTAGCTTCTATTATTATGATACCAGTACTTTATTATATGCCTGAGACAAAATTTACTGATATTTAATGAGATTAAATTTTAATGACTTTGTATACTAATATTCTCAGTGATATAATTAATAATGTAATTTGTTACATTAAAAGGTAGCTACATTGGATTTTTGGTTAATTATAGGCGTATTTGCTATTTTATGCGTGTATCTAATAATAGAAAACATAGTACATAATACCAGTATTAAAAGTATTCCAATTAGAATTCATGTCAATGGTACTCGAGGTAAGTCAAGTGTTGCTAGGCTTATAGCAGCTGGTGTCAGAGCTGGTGGCTATAGAACTGTAGCTAAAACTACCGGAACTTTAGCTAGATATATCGATGTTGATGGTTCAGAGACACCTGTATTTAGGATAGGCTTTAGTAATATCGCTGAGCAAGTTAAAATTATGTTTAAGGCAAGAAGAGCAAAAGCTGACGCTATCGTTATTGAATGTATGGCTTTGCAACCACTTTTGCAATCGCTATGTGAGCTAAAGCTTGTTAAAGCAACACATGGAGTTTTGACAAATGCCCGCCCTGATCATTTAGATGTTATGGGTCCTACAGAAAGAGATGTCGCCAAAGCATTAGCAGCTACTGTTCCTGTTGAGGCTAAATATTTTACTGCAGAAGATATCCATTTAGATTTTTTTGAATATGCTTGTAAAGAGCGTGGTACAGAACTAATAGCAGCTACAGCACAAGATGCTGAGAAAATATCTGATGAAGAAATAAATAAATTTGTTTATTCAGAATTTAAGATAAATGTTGCTCTAGCATTAAAAGTAACAGATGATTTAGGTATACCTAGAGAGATCGCTCTTAAGGGAATGTGGGAAGCAACTCCAGACCCAGGGGCGATGACAGAGTATAATTTTAATATTAAAAATGCTGAAATAAATTTTGCTAATGCTTTTGCCGCTAATGATCCTGTATCAACAAAAATGCTTTGGGATAAGCTTTGTGATAAATATTCAGGCTGCAATAAAAAAGTACTAGTTGTAAATTGTAGAGATGATAGAGAAGATCGCTCAAAACAAATGGCAGAAGCTGCCTTAGGCTGGCAAAAACAAGATTTAATTATTCTAATAGGTACTGGTACAGAAGTTTTTACTTCCTTTTATAAAAAATATGCAAAATCACTAAATAAGCCAATGACTATAGTTATAGTTTGTGAAGAGATGACACCTATACAAATACTTGAGAAAACAGTTGAGTCAAATCCGGCGGAATCTTATATCCTCGTTGGTGTTGGTAATATTAAAGATATTGGTATGGAATTAGTAGATTTTTGTGATATTAGCCAAAAGAAGCATAATTTATAGTTTTAAGATTAAACAGGAGAAAATATGGATCTATTAACGCTCTCGATAGGGATTGGTCTTGTAGTTGGTCTAGTTTTTGTGTCACTACTAGGATTGTCTACAGGTGGTATGGTTGTACCAGGATATTTTGCTTTAGAGATGGGAGCTCCTGATAGAGTTATAGTAACTATTATCATCTCAATAATCACATTTGGTATAGTCAGATTTATGTCTAAATTTATGATTATTTATGGTAGACGAAGAATTGCTATTACAGTACTTTTATCATTTATATTAGGTGCTGTTTGTAATATGCTTTTTTCACAATATTTGACTATGAGTTTTTACTCAAATCAAGTTCAGGTAATTGGTTATATTATCCCTGGACTTATAACTTTATCTATAGATAGACAAGGACTTATAGAAACAATAGGATCTTTATTAATAGCTTCTATTATTATACGTTTGTTACTAATAGTTTTAATTGGACCTGAGATAGTAGGAATATAATGTGAAAACGATGTATTGGCACCGTAAATTTTTATCACGCTATATAATAGTGTTTTTAAGCGCATTTATGATTATATCTTTATATATAGTTGAGAAGAATCTAGTTGATGAAACAAAAGGTTATACACAAAAGCTTGTAGCTGCCGAATTAGCTGATGATGCATTTGCATTGACACAATACTTTTTTATGTCAAAAGGTTATCTGTGTAAGACAATGGGCGATGTTTCTTGTACTGGATTGATTGGTCTGTCAATGACTGAGATAACTACAGATTCTGGTGATCTTTATGCAAAGAGATCTTCGGTTAATCCAAATATGGCAGCAATATTTGTTGAATGGTTAAGCGAACTTGATCTTAAAGAAGGTGATATAGTAGCTATACAAGCAACTGGATCGTATCCAGCTTTAGATACAGCGATGTTGGCAGCTATTAAGACCTTGAAACTTAAGCTGTTAATTATATTCTCTGCTGGGGCATCACAATTTGGTGCAAATAGACCAGGCTTTACTTGGCCTGATATATATCATAATCTTGTCGAGAAAGGTATATTTGATTATGATATCTTAGGTATTACTTTAGGTGGTTCTCATGATAATGGTTATGGAATGACTCCAGGAGCTATCTTAAAACTTAATGATGCAATAAAAAGGAATGGTTATAAAGTCATTAATATTCCATACAAGCATGCAACAAATACATCTATTGCAACGCGTATAAAAATGTACAAAGAGGCCACAGGTGCTGACGATAAAATTAAAGCTTATATAAATGTTGGTGGTAACATGGCTTCGATCGGGCTAAAACATCCACAAATTAAATCATCAGATGTAGATATTAAGGATAATAAAAAATCTAAAAAATCTAGTACTAGTAATGCTGATGAGAGTATTATAAAGTTACCTAGTTTTCCTACTGGAGTGACTAAGAGTTTACCTCCAGAATATAAAACAGTTAATTCTGTGGCTGTGGATTTCTTAAAAGAAGGAGTACCAGTTATTAATGTCAGGGACATAAACTCAAGTATAATTAAAAAATATGGTATGGTTTATAATCCTAGCAGTGTAACACCACCGGGTCATGGTGCTATTTTTGCACAGAAAAAATATAATACTATGCTAGCAGCTATCTTACTTGTTATTGATATTGGTTTGGTAATATTTATGGCAATTATTTCAAGAAAATATCTAATTTCTTTCAAAACAAAGTAGTTATAAATTGCTTTGATCTATGATTCAATTTATCATTTAATTAGGTATTGTAAAAATATTTTGCTAAATATGTTTTGTTTCTATGACCTTAATCAATTAATTTCTAAATATCTTCCTGAAGCAGAAAGGTTAAAGATTGCTCAAGCATTTATATTTGGTGCTGATGCTCATGAAACCCAGGTTAGAAGTTCTGGAGAGCCTTATTTTACCCATCCTGTTACTGTAGCATGTATACTTGCTGAGCTTAGGATGGATGTTGATACAATTATTGCAGCTTTATTGCATGATGTTGTTGAGGATACTGAATATACCGTTGAGGATATTATCAATCTTTTTGGTGAAAAAGTTGCCCAACTTGTTGAGGGAGTGACTAAACTTACTCAAATAAGGCATAAAAATAGAGCAGAACAACAAGCAGAAAATTTCCGTAAAATGCTACTTTCTGTGACAAAAGATGTCCGTGTAATATTTATCAAGCTAGCTGATAGGCTTCATAATATGCGTACATTAGCGCCACTAAAACCTGAGAAAAAGCGTCGAATATCTAAGGAAACTTTAGATGTGTTTGCACCTCTTGCTCATAGATTAGGTATAAATACTCTTAAAGAGCAGTTAGAAACTTTAGCATTTGAGGGTATGTATCCTTATCGCTATCATATTTTAGAAGAAAAAGTAAAAAAAGTAGAAAAAAATAAAGAAAAGGTCTTTTATGAGGTAAAAGAGGCCTTAGCTGAAAAACTTGATGATTTAGTCTCATCAGAAGATATCAAAGCACGTAAGAAAACCTTGTATAGTATATATAACAAGATGCGTAAAAAAGGTATATCTTTTGATGAAATTATGGATATGTATGCTTATAAGATTATTGTCCCTAATAGAATAGATTGTTATGTTACCCTAGGTAGAGTTCATGAATTGTATAAGCCAATACCACAAAAATTTAAAGATTATATTGCAACTCCAAAAGCAAATGGCTATCGTTCGTTACATACGGTTGTCTTAGGACCATACAATATACCTTTAGAAATTCAAATAAAAACAGAGAAAATGGACCGTCAAGCTGAATATGGTATTGCAGCTCATTGGAGTTATAAAATAGGTGAGAAAACTGATAAAGCATTACAAAGATGGCTTAAGAAGATTTCTGATATCAATGTATATACTGCTAGTTCAGTAGAGTTTTTAGAAAATGTCAAAACAGATATTTTTAATAATGATGTATTTGTATTTACTCCTCAAGGGGAGATTGTCGAGCTGCCTGTAAATTCAACTTGTATTGATTTTGCTTATTATATACATACTGATATTGGTAATAAATGTATCTCAGCTAAAGTAAACCGCAAGATTGTTCCACTTAACTATAGGTTAAAGCAAGGTGATAGTGTTGAGATTATTACTTCAGCGATTGCCGATCCTAACCCAGCATGGTTGAAATTTGTCGAGACTAATAGAGCTAAATCAGCTATAAAAGACTTCTTGAAACAGCAATATCGTAATATTGATTATATTCGCGGTAAGGATATAGTTGAAGGTGAGCTTAGACTTTTAGGTGTTGAACTAAGAGAAGTTCCAAGTGAAATTGTTGATGGAGCATTATTCAATTATGAAGGAATAGATACAATAAATCGTTTTTATTTAGATACTGGTTTAGGTCTTATTGATCCAAATAACTTTATTGATTTTATTGTTAAGCATTTTGATGGCATGCGCAATGCTTATAAAAAATCATCATTATCAAAGCTACAAATCAGATATGGTGATGATCCTCGTATTGCTGATTGTTGTTTACCTCTGCCAAATGATGAAATAATTGGAATTGTCAACGAGGAAGGCAATGTCGAGATTCATAGGAAAAGTTGTAATGAATTATATACAAAACTTAAAGACGGTCAGACTAAAGAGATTCAAGCTGATTGGTTCACAAATAGTGATGATGATCCTAGTTTTAAAGCTAGGCTTGCAGTTACACTCAAAAATATTCCTGGTTCGATAGCGAAGATAACAGCAACTTTAGCACGAGAGGGTGTTGATATTAGAAGTTTTGATATGATGTCTGTAGATAATAAACAAGCCAAACTTGCTTGTGTAGTGGTAGTTAGAAATAGGCAAAAATTATACTTACTAATCCGTTTAGTAAGAAATTTAGATGTTTGTTTAAATATCGAAAGAATACTTAATAAGTAAATTATTATTAAATATTAGTTCTTGCATTAAAGGCATATAGTAAAGTTTGCTGATCTAAATATTCTAGTTCACCACCAAATGGTACACCAAAACCTATGCGAGAGATCTTTATATCTTTAGCAATCATTTGTGAAATAAAGTGAGCTGTTGTTTCACCTTCTACAGTAGGACTAATTGCAAGAATTACCTCATCAATTTCTCTATCGGTGATAATTTGTTCTAAAATGTTTAGCTTTAATTCACTCGGACCTATACCATCTAATGGAGAAATTCTACCATTTAAAATAAAATACTTACCTCTGTAGATTCCAGCTTCTTCAATAGCAATCATATCAAACATACTTTCTATTATACATAGTTTGGTGTCATCTCGATTAGTGTTACTACAGATATTACAAACATCATTCTCAGTAAGTGCTTGACAATATTTACATTTTTTGATACTTGCACTAGCATCCAAAAGAGAATTAGCAATAGTAACAGCTGTTTCTGGTGATTTGTCTAGCAGGTATAGAGCAAGTCTTTGAGATGTTTTTTTACCTATAGTTGGAAGCTTGTGTAAAGATTCTATTACAGCAGTAATTTTTGAAGAAAAAATTTTACTAGTCATTATTTAAAAGGAAAGTTAATACCACTAGGTAAGTCAATACCTGCGTCTTTTGCCATCTTATGGATATCTGTGGATACTGCTGAATTTTCTTCTACTTTTTTTACAGCGCTATTGACAGCAGCAGCAACTAAATCTTCAAGTATCTCTTTATCTTCAGACATAAGCGAATTATCGATACTGACATATTTGACATCATATTTACCTGTCATTATTACCGTAACAAGACCCGCACCAGATTCACCAATTACCTGCATATTTTCACGCTCTTGTTGAGCTTTTTTCATTTGTTCTTGCATTTTCTGTGCTTGTTGCATTAGCTTTGACATATCAAAGTTCATTTTGAATCCTTTACTTGTTGTTTAAAATTTCTTTTACACAATCTAATATTTGTTCACTTGAGTTTTTTATCAATGTTTTTTTTGCCATTTGTGACATTTGCTCAAGTTTAAATTTATCTTGATTAAGAGGCTTTATTATAGCGAGTAAATTTTCTAAAGTCATCTGTTGTTGTCTTAAACAAAAGCCAGCATTATTATTCACTATATTTTGAGCATTAAAAAACTGATGATCATCAACCGCTGATGGTAATGGGATAAATATAGCTGGTAGCCCAGCAATAGCACATTCTGATACAGTCAGTGCACCAGCTCGACAAATTACCAAATCAGCCCAATTATATGCTGTAGCCATATCATCTATAAAAGCAGCTATATCTTTGATATGGTTTTGTGATATATCTTTATAAGCATCTTTAGTTGCTTGGAATGATAGTTTACCAGTTTGATGCCAGATTTTTATATTTATGCCTTGCTCGCTTGCTTTTTGAATTAATTTGGGAATGATTTCATTTATTGCTTTAGCGCCTTGGCTACCACCTAGAACTAATATCTTTAATGTTGATGAGTCAGTGTATTTTTTTGTTTTATCATTAAGCGCAACAATATCTTTACGAACTGGATTACCGACAATTTTTGTTCTTGCCAATTGTTTAGAACTAAACTGATTATGGAGATTTTCGATCTCAAAAGCTAAGCATATCGTTGTTGCAAGTTTAGCTAATATACGATTTGTTAGGCCAATTTTTGCATTTTGCTCATGGATGATTATTGGGATGTTTATTTGTGCAGCTGCTAGACATATCGGCCCAGAAACATAACCACCAAAACCAATGACCAGATCTGCCTTAAGTTTTTTTAATAGAGTACGAGATTTTAAGGTATTGTAAGCAAGCTTTATCGGAAAAGTAATCTTTTTCATAATTCCTTTTCTCCTAACACCTGATGATTTAATATATTGGATATTAAAATAGTAAGGAACTATTGTAGTCTCCATACTATTAGGAGTACCAACCCAAGTTACATTGGCTTTATTTTGCTTGAGTAATTCAGCTACAGCCAGTGCTGGGTATATATGACCACCTGTTCCACCAGCTGTTATAATTATGTTTTTGTTTTCTAGACTCATATTTACATCATGAACTTTTATTTTTACAAATTAATTTTAAAGGATTTTTATGCTATTATCATTCTATTAGCTAAAATAAAGGTAGAGTTTTATTTAAGAGGAATTATGACTGAAATAAATCAAAATTATTTATATACAGATTCTAACCTATGGGTTGAGGTTAAAGGTAATATTGCAAGAGTGGGTATAGATGATTACTCTCAAGATAAATTTGGTGAAATTGTCTATGTTGATCTACCTAAAATTGGTCAAGAATATGCCAAAGACGATGAGATTTGTGTCATAGAATCAGTAAAGACCACATCTGATATTTACACACCGTTATCTGGAAAAGTTGCAAAAGTAAATCAAGAATTATTAGATAAACCAAAACTTATAAACCAATGTTGCTATGGCAAAGGCTGGATATTTGAAATTGAAATAGCTAATCTAGAAGAGCTTAAGAGCCTAATAAATCCTCAAGACTACCAAAACTATGTTAGCTAGAGTTTTATTAATTTGTATTTTAATTTTTTTATCATTATCTAGTTTTGCTGTAGAAGTATATCTTAATATACTATAAGATATATAACCTAAAAAAAGGTATAGAGTATGAGATATATACCAAGATATCTGTAGATTTTTGTAAATATTACTTAGAAAAATGTAATAAAGGATACGATAATAAATGTATTGCTAAAATGAATGGCTATCAGCGACTTTATAATACTAATTACTATGGATGTATTATATAATGTTGATTTTGATAGACTAAATAATTAATCAAATCTTTTTAATATTGTTATATCAAAATATAGAATTTAAAAGTATGCTGAAATTATATTCAGCATACTTTTTATTTTAGTGCTTATTTGATACGGCAAGTGACACTATTTAAATCACCGTTAACCAAATATGTAGCACTTATTTGGTTATTTTTAGGAAGTGGACATTTTACATAAGCAGAACACTAGCTTGGTGAGTTTTATTCCAAAGAATAATCGTTACTTGATAATTAGCTAAGTTAATATTACCAAGACTACTACTAACCATGCTCTAGTAATTACAGAATCATTTGAGTTGACTTGATAATAAGGTGTATTTGACTCAATACTAACATTAACATCTTGGTTTGTTGGTGGAGGATTATCATTATCATCAGCTATCTCTGAACTTACAACTTTAATGTTTATATCCTTCTGCCAAGCTTTTGCTTCAGCAAGTTCACTTGAGATTAATAAGTTTATAGTTTCCAGCTTTGATATTATCAATCTCTAAAGCTAGACCATAAGTATCCATAGGTGAAATCTCAATATCTGCTTTTCTATAAACTTGATTACCATTTTGATTTTACAAAACTACTGTTACATTAGCAGTTGTAGAGCTATGAGACATTATTTTTGCGTTTATATAAAGCTTTTCATTCGAACTAATATTGTACTGATCTTTGAAATCCATAAAATGAAGATCATTTTTTAGGTTTTGGCTAGCCTAATGATAGTAAAAGCTAATCTCATCATATGGTTTATCTACTGTTTGATAGATATATATAGCATTGCTATTAGGGATTTGTATTATTACTATCTTTAACACCAGCAATAATCTGGTTACTAAGATACTCGATCCTAATTTTATTAATTTTTTCAGTAAGTTCTAAGAACAAATCATTTGTACTGATTGCTTTAGGAACTGTAAGTAATGGGTAATCTGTAATAGTGCCATCTTTGAATACTTGTAGTGTGATCTTATCACCTTCTTTAATTTTTTTAGTAAATTTATCGTGAATTTTGTTGCTTCAAGAGGGAATTTATCAGAAGGATTATTTTGCTGTTGGTGATCTCTTATAAATGACTAAGATCCCTATTGTTCAACACTCAACTGTTGACCTGGGTTTACATACCATTTGTTTTGATAAACTTTGCCTTCAAAGATTATTTCAGTTTCTGGTGTTGGATATGATTTAGTAGGATCGTATGTTGGTGTTCCAGACGGTTGTGAACCATTATTATTACTGCTAGAACCATCAGGTAGAATTATAGTCAAAGCTGGCTTGCTAGTTGTAAAATCTAAGTCTAGTAAGATAGAAACTCATCCTGGTGTCATCAACATCCCATTCAGCCATAATGATTTGATAACCTAACCTATTTGGTATTGTACATGTAAATGTCAGACCATCTTTAGGTGGTTGGTTAGGTGCTACCCAAGTTGGCTGAGGATCATAACAATTTAGAGGTTTTTCTCCAAAGATATCTTGATTTAGTAGTTTATCAGAGTCCCAGTTAGACTTAGTTATATAGAATTTAAAATGCTTAGTTTATGATTGGCTATAAATTGCCATTTAATCTTTAAATGTTGTCCAGGTTGAACAACAGTTTTTGCTCAACGGCTTTGTTTTTGCTCATCAAAGGCCAAAACCAGCTACATCTGCGCTTCCGATATTATTATCTAAAACACCTAAATTAAATAGCTCACCGGCTTGCTCTATTGATTGAGGCTCATATTGAGCTCTTGAACCACAATTTTTATTTTTACCTTCTTTACATAGTAATACACGAGAAGCAGGGTTTTCGGCATAGCCATACGAATATGCTTCTGAACTAATTAATAAATGCTAAGCCAGTTAGTAATGTAATTTTATTTAGTTTCATGATAAGATTCCTTATCTATATTGTTTAAAAAACACAGCTAGTAAATAAACTATCTGTAGATTTAATCATACCAATTCTATTTAAGAATCCAAAATGGTAAAAATAGCTTTGCTTTATATCTAAAATAGTTGTTGAAAGGTTGTTTTTAAGCTAAGTACATGATTTTTAGCAGAATAATAAACATATGATTAATATTTAATTAATATTATTATTTTTGAGGGAAATATATTGACATTTTGATAATTTTTCATATCTTATATAATTATTTCTTATTACTTTTGATAACTTATATAAGATCTTTATATAAAGTTGATCACAGATTCATTTGCTTGTAAATATTTCAACATTTTTTATAAATAATTTACATAATTATAGCCATACAATATAATATATGCTATATGTGGATTTCATTAACAAATATAAAAATTAAGTATACTATAAATGATAAATATTAGATTTCCTGATGGTTCGATAAGAGAGTTTGAAAAGAGTGTTAATTCTTTAGATGTTGCTAAATCAATATCTCCAAGCTTAGCTAAAACTATAATAGTTGCATATATTGATAATCAGCTCAAAGATGCAAAAGATAAGATTAATAATGATTGTGAATTAAGATTGATAACAGTAAAAGATCCAGAAGGTCTTGAAACTCTAAGACATTCTTGTGCCCATCTCTTAGCTCATGCTGTCAAAAAATTATATCCAAGTACTGAAGTAACAATAGGTCCAGTAGTTGATAATGGCTTTTATTACGATTTTTCTTTCAAAGAGCCGATAGGTGAAGCAGAATTGCTGGTTATCGAAAAGAAAATGAAAGAACTAGCAAAGAAGTCTATGCCAGTTAGTTATAGAGTAGTTCCTAAAACTGAAGCAATTGCATTTTTTAAAGCTCAAGGTGAGAACTATAAGGTCGAAATCATTGATAGTATCGCTGATGAGCAAGTAAAAATATATACACAAGGTGATTTTAGTGACTTGTGTAGAGGTCCTCATATTCCAAATACTTCAGTACTAAAAGCATTCAAGCTAACAAAGTTGGCAGGTGCTTACTGGCGAGGCAACTCTGATAATGAGATGCTGACTAGAATCTATGGTACATGCTGGGCAACTAAAGAAGACTTGGAGCAATATTTAAATATACTCGAAGAGGCTGAAAAACGCGATCATAGAAAAATTGGTAAAGTTCTCGATTTATTTCATTTCCAAGAAGACTCACCAGGTATAGCATTTTGGCATGATAATGGCGTAAGGATCTGGCGCCAAGTAGAAGACTATATGCGTGCTTCTAATAATAAATATGGTTGTAGTGAGATTAGAACCCCACTTATTGCAGATTTTCGCTTATGGCAAAAGTCTGGTCACGCATCTAAGTATGCTGAGAATATGTTTGCAGCAAAATCTGAGAATAGAGATTTTGCTATTAGACCGATGAACTGTCCTACTTGTGTACAGGTCTATAACACAAAGCTGCATAGCTATAGAGATCTACCTATAAGAATGACTGAGTTCGGTATAGTACATAGAAATGAACCATCTGGATCGTTGCATGGGCTACTAAGAGTGAGAAGTTTTACTCAAGATGATGGGCATATTTTCTGTACACTGGGGCAAGTTGAAGAAGAAGTTATTTTGATGGTACAGCAGTGTTTTGAAGTATACAAAGATTTTGGTTTTAATGATTTTGTTGTCAAGATTGCTCTTAGACCTGAAAACAGGATAGGAGATGATGAAACTTGGAATAAATCTGAACAGATGCTCAAAAATGCTCTTGATACAAATAATGTTAGCTATGAACTACTTCCAGGTGAGGGTGCGTTTTATGGTCCTAAGATTGAGTTCCATCTCAAAGATGCAATTGGAAGAAGCTGGCAGTGTGGTACTATACAGCTAGATTTCTCAATGCCACAAAGACTAGGTGCTATATATATCGATAAAAATGGTGAGAAACAGGTACCAGTTATGTTGCACAGAGCAATTGTTGGTTCTTTGGAGAGATTTATCGGTATGCTTATTGAGCACTATGCTGGAAATTTACCATTGTGGCTAGCACCGGTGCAAGTAGCTGTGATGGGAATCAGTAATAACCAAGATGACTATTGCCAAGAAGTATTTACAACACTTGAAAAAAGTAGTGTTCGCACTAAATTAGACTTGAGAAATGAGAAAATTGGGTTTAAAATACGTGAGCATACTCTTTTGCGTGTGCCGTACTTTGTTATTCTTGGTAAAAATGAGCAAGATCAAAAGATTATCACAATAAGAAAGCATAATGGTGAAGGTCTAGGACGGATGTCTATAGGTGATTTTTGTGCTTTTTTAGATAAGCAAATACAAGCTAAAGAATAATAATTTCTGCGGAGGGAAAAGATTATTAAAACTGATAAAAAAATACCTATAAATGAGCAAATTAAAGCAAAAGAGGTGCGTCTAGTGGGTGTTGATGGTAAACAAATAGGTGTTGTATCTATCAATGAGGCTTTAGCATTGGCTGAAGAGGCTGGTGTTGATTTGGTTGAAATGGTAGCAAATGCTAATCCACCTGTTTGTCGTTTGATGGACTATGGTAAGTACTTATTTGAACAAGGAAAGAAAAAAGCACAAGCTAAAAAGAACCAAAAACAGACACAGGTAAAAGAAGTAAAGCTTAGACCTGTGACTGATGTAGGGGATTATCAGGTAAAACTACGCAACCTGATAAAATTCCTTGAGAAAGGCGATAAAGTAAAAGTCACATTGAGATTCAGGGGTAGAGAAATGTCACATAAAGAGCTAGGTATGGAAATGCTTCAGCGTATGGCAAATGATGCTGCTGAACATGGTGTGATGGAACACCAACCTAAACTGGAAGGTCGTCAAATGATTATGGTTTTAGGACCAAAAAAAAAGTAGAAAATAAATATAACAACTAATCACAAAATGCGGAGTATTTAAATATGCCAAAGTTAAAAACTAAAAGTGGTGCTGCTAAGCGCTTTAAAAAGACTGGTAAGGGTGGTTTCAAACACCGTTGTGCAAACCGTGCTCATATCAACACTAAAATGACAACTAAGAGAAAGCGTCATTTAAGAAGTATAAACCAAGTAGCTAAAGTTGATACTGCTAGCTTAGTTCAACAAATGCCTTATGCATAGGTTTGTTTATCAATTTTTAAAGTGGAGATTAAATTATGTCAAGAGTAAAAAGAGGCGTAATAGCACACGCACGTCACAAGAAGGTTTTAAATCAAGCTAAAGGTTACTACGGTGCTCGTTCTAGAGTATATAGAGTAGCTAAGCAAGCTGTGATTAAAGCAGGTCAATACGCTTATAGAGACCGTAAAATTAAGAAAAGAACATTTAGATCTTTATGGATCATTCGTATTAATGCTGCTGCTAGACAACACAATATCAGCTATAGCCAATTAATCAATGGTTTAAACAAAGCTGGTGTTGAGCTGGACAGGAAAGCATTGGCTGAATTAGCAGTATATAACAAAGATGCTTTCACTGCTGTTGTAGAAAAAGCAAAAGCTGCTTTAGCTTAATTTATTGTATTGTCTAAAATAATTTTTTTAAAAATCTAAGTGAAACATCAAAACCCCTTACTTATTAAAAAACTATTTTTAATATTCTTTTTGAGTTTTGGAGTTTTGTTGTTTTTAGGCTTCAATGGTTATAAATATTTGATCTAGATAAGCTTAACCTTGTGTATATTAGGGCGAATGCTTATGTTGATGAGGATATTATTTTAGCTTGTTTTAGCTATGCTTGTATTTATATTTTAACAGTGTTTTTTTCTGTGCCTATAAAACCATTTTTGAAGATACTAGCAGGTCTTTTATTTGGATTGGCTTGGGGTTTTATAGTTTGTCTATTTGCAGCTACTGTAGGGGCAATGCTAGCTTTTTTATTTATAAAATATTGGGGTGAAACATCTACTACTAATCCAAAATATAAAATTGTCTCTAAATTTAAATCTTTAGTAGAGAATTACCCTATAACTATACTTTTTGTCGCAAGGCTATTGCCAATACCTTTTTTTGTACCAAATATATTGGCAGGTATCTTAAAGGTTAAAAATAGTATTTTCTTTTTTACTACTTTAATTGGTATCATACCTGTGACATTTATTTATGTCTGGTTTGGAGTACACTTTAAAGAGGCTGTAATTCAAGGAAGTAAAGAAAACTTTATTGATACTAAGTTTATCTTAGCTTTGGCTTTTTTAGGAGTAATGGCTTTTGTCCCTATTTTTATAAAAATAATCTTTAGAAAACTTAACAAAATGAATGATGTTAGCTTTTAAAGTTAGCTATTTTATATTGTGATATAATATTATTATAACTGAAGTTAAATCTTAATTCTTTAAATAATTTTAAAACCTTTTTTTGACTATATTGAGAAGTTAGCATCTGATTTTACTTGGAAAATACTTGTTATATTTATATGTTTAGTTATTTTATTAGTTACAGTTTTTTTATCTATGATACATATACTTCAACGAACTAACTATCAAAATATGAGTGAGCAACTAATATTCTTGTAAAACTTGATCAAATTAAACATTATACTAAAACATCTCAAGAAGTTATGAATAATATCTATGAAGGGCTTAATGATATAGTTGTTGCTAAGCTTTTTGTTATTAGTGTCTTTACAAGAATATGACAACATTATTAGTAGCCTTTACCTTGGCTTATTTTTTACTTATTATTTGTGCCTAGTTATGTTAAAGGTAATAGTGATGATACATCAAGCATTGTTAGTAGGACTCTATTTTTAGCATCGGTTATGGTGATATTCTGTTATTTTATTCCTACAACTTGGCCTATATGGATAAGGTTTGGAGCTTTTCATTTTGGATTTAATTTTATTATATTGTATTGTTGATGTGGTATGGTAATAGAAAGAAGTAGATAAGGTTTTATAGGTTACTGAAAGTAAGTATTTTACTTAAAATCTTTCAATCTCACCATTTTTCTTTGCCATAATTACTATATCAGCTGGCTTAAGAGCAAAAATACCATTTGTTACAACACCTGTAATTTGATTTAGTTCAGTTTCTAATTTTAGAGGGTTATCAATTTTTAGATTGTAAACATCTAAGATAACATTACCATTATCTGTGATTGTTTGTTCTCTATATACTGGTTGACCACCAAGCTTTACTATTTGACGCGCAACATAGCTTCGTGCCATAGGTATAACTTCTATAGGAAGAGGGAAGTTACCTAGAGTATTAACTTTTTTTGACTCATCAATGATACAGATAAACTTCTTAGCTGCAGCGCCACAAATTTTTTCACGTGTTAGAGCACCACCACCACCTTTGATAAGTTCTTTGTGATTATTACACTCATCAGCACTATCAATATATAAATCAATTTCCCCAGCGTAGTTAAGGTCAATTACATCAAAACCTAGTGCTTTAAGTTTACGAGTAGAATCTTCTGAACTTGATACTACAGTTTTAATTTTATTTCTATAGTTTACAAGCTCTTCTATTAAAAATGCTACTGTACTTCCAGTACCTACACCTAGTGTGATTTCTGAGGTAATACTTTTAGTAGCTTCAATGACTGCAAGCTTTTTTAACTTGTCTTGGTTATTTTTTTTATTAAAAAACATTTTAAAACTTTCTCTTGTTAAATATATTGCTAAAAAATACTTACCTTGACAATATAGATAATCATACATGCCAAAGCAGCGATAAATTGCCGTATTATATAGGTATTGGTAAGAATATATAACCAATTGTAACAATAATGCAGATAAAAGGTATCATTATTCTCAGCATAATATTAAACAGAGGTGAAAGTCGAGTGTTTGTATTTTTGAGTATTTCATAACTAAGTTTTTGAGCATCATAAATCCAACCAACTATCAATACATCAAATAAAAATATAAAAATAATCACTAAATGTAGTCCAAACATTTTAGAGAAGTCTATATTAGCTATACCAGATTCTATAAATGTAATAGTCATAACAAATGGTATAAGTAAAACTAGGAGCTTTGTATAAAGTTTAGAACCAATTTCGAAGATATATTTTAATGCAGCAATAAAAACAACTAAATTAAGAGTTGTAAATATTACTTCAAGAAGTAAATAATACATCGGCGAATTGAGTTTAACGATTTTGAAAAAAGTCGTGATTTGTAAGCCTTCGGTCGATTGTAAATAGCTTCTATAATTACCTAAAATAGCATATATAGTAACGCAAATGATAAATGAGAAAATTATATTATAAAAAATACTCTTAAAAGCACTAGTTTTAAGCTTACTATAATTATCATCGCCGATATTTATTATATTTTTATAGAATGCTATTGATATAAAGTTACTTAAGATTGCATATATTAGTGCTAAAGCAAACATTTGACGCAATTGACTAATCTTTTGGTAATTTAAGTCTAAAAGAAAGTCTTTAATACCTAATATTCCTTGCGGTGAATATATTACTATTAGCATTAAAATAGTAACTAAATACAAAGATATATGGGCTGTAGTTTTTAGAGTTTCATTTAAATTTAGCTTTCTTTTATTAGCTAAAATAAACATTAAAAGGATTACAATAAATACTACAAGTAGTGAGACATATATAGGTAGGTTGTTATTAAATTTGAGACTCTCATCGTTTAAGCGATCAATAGCTGAGATGTTGTCAAAAAAATCTAAAACATAAGTTGCCATGTCAAACATTATCAAAGCTACTAAAATTATTATACAACCAGTTAATAAAACACTGATGGGCCTAAACTTAGAGCTTCCGGTAATTTTATTTACTAGCTTGCTGTGTGAGTTTAAATCAGGGAAAGCTTTTTGAAAATATATTGCAGCTATATTCATTGGATAACACAGCAATATAAGAAAAACTATGTAAGCATAAAAGAATTCAAGCCCATTGTATTTAAAAACATTTGTAAAGAAGCTAAAGCTAAAACAAATTGAGGCAGAAATAAGACCTGTAACTAGAGGTGTTGAAGTTTGTTTGATGTTCATTGTGGTTCCCTATTTAGTTTAGTTACGCAGTAATTACTGCAGAAAGTTATATTTTTAATAATCTTAGTATTTTTATCTATCGATACCAAAATTATATACATTAGTGCACCAAATTGGCCAAAGCGTGGGCTTCTATTTGCTATTATAAGACTATTCATAGGGGTTACCGGCATAGACTGAAGTGTTTGGATTAACAGCCTTACGAGAATATAAACACATGTTTCAATATTTGGGTCTATAGATACTTGGATTACATTTTGTGACATACTAAATTCTTGCATATAAGCATCAATATTTTTGCCAATCCATGCTTTTTTGTTGATCTATACTATTTCTGTCTGGTAGCACAGGAAAAAAGCATAGTAACTAAGCATGCTAATATAATTATTTTGGAGTAATCTCTTTTCATATCTTTTCCTATTTTATAAAACCAGTTTTTTCATATATATAGTCAATAATGATATAGCTGCAGGAGTTATACCTGGGATACGTGATGCCTCTCCTAATGTCGTAGGCTTTTGTTCAGTCAGTTTCTGTAGAACTTCATTAGATAGCCCTTTAACTTGAGTGTAATTAAAATCTGTAGGGATAACTTTTTGCTCAAGGGTTGCTGATTTTGCAATATCTTTATGTTGACGTTCTATGTAGCCAGAGTATTTTGCTGAGATTTCTATTTGTTCTATTACAGCCTCATCTTTTAAGTTTAGATTTAGCTCAGATATTTGTTGTAATTTGCTGTAATCTATTTCTGGTCTTTTGAGTAAGTCAAATAAAGTACTTTCACGTGTCATTTTTTTATCTAAGAATTTCTCTAAATCACGAGCTTTCTGTGTTTGTGGACCTATCCAAGTGTTTTTCATCATTGCTATATTTTCATTAATAGCATTTTTCTTATTGATGAAGTGTTGTTGATCTTCTTTATTTAAAAGCCCGAGTTCACAAGCTTTATCAGAAAGACGTAAATCAGCATTATCTTCACGTAGAATCAGTCTATATTCTGCACGAGAGGTAAACATTCTATATGGTTCTTTTGTACCTTTAGTAATCAGATCATCAATTAACACTCCAATATAACTGTTTGCACGAGTTGGGTACCATGATTTGTCACTATCTAAGCTAATAGCGGCATTAATACCAGCTACTAAACCTTGAGCACCGGCTTCTTCATAGCCAGTAGTACCATTAATTTGTCCAGCAAAATAGAGATTTTTGATATGTTTTGTTTCTAATGTTGGCTTTAGATCTCTTGGATCAAAGAAATCATATTCAATCGCATAACCTGGGCGTATTATAAAAGCTTTCTCAAAACTTTTAATTGATTGAATATAGTTACATTGAACCTCAAAAGGTAAGCTGGTTGATAAACCATTTGGATACAGCTCGATACTATTTAAACCCTCTGGTTCAACAAATATTTGATGTCTTTCTTTGTCAGCAAATCTAACCATTTTGTCCTCGATAGAAGGACAATAGCGTGGACCAATACCTTCTATTAAGCCACTGTACATAGCTGATTTATCAAGGTTATCAGTAATAATTTTGTGTGTTTCGTAATTAGTGTAAGTGATATAACAAGGTATTTGTTGAGGATGCTCTATCTTACCTTTTGAGAAAAATGAGAAATAAGGAGTAGGGTTATCACCATGCTGTACTTCCATAACATTAAAATCTACTGAGCGTCTATCTATACGTGGCGGCGTGCCAGTTTTAAGTCTATCCACTCTAAATGGTAACGATCTAAGGCGTGCAGCTAGTGCATTTGATGGTTGATCTCCTGCTCTGCCACCAGGATTAGAGACTTTACCAATATGTATCTTACCACCTAAAAATGTACCAACAGTAAGCACTACCTTTTTGGCCCTAAATGTAATTCCTGTTTTTGTAACAGTACCACAAACGGTATTGTTTTCAACAACCAAATCATCAACAGAATCTTGAAAAATATCAAGATTTTCTTGATTGTTGATAAGAGAATTTATAGCTTTTTTGTACAATACCCTATCTGCTTGTGCTCTTGTAGCACGTACAGCAGGGCCTTTACGTGAGTTGAGTATTCTGAATTGGATACCAGACATGTCAATAGCTTTTGCCATAATACCACCCATAGCGTCTATCTCTTTGACTAGGTGACCTTTGCCTATGCCTCCGATAGCCGGATTACATGACATTTGCCCAATAGTGTCAATATTGTGAGTTAGTAGCAGTGTCTTCGCGCCGATACGAGCTGAAGCTGAAGCAGCCTCAACACCTGCGTGACCACCACCAATAACTATAACATCATAAGTGAAATCATAAATCATAATAAGATAACTGTAATATGTAATTTCTAGCATATAAATTTTACTACATTTTATTCTAAAAAATAACTACTGAAATGATATTAATTATCTAAGTTTTACAATATGATTTAGGCTACGCTTTAAATACCTTAATTTAGTTTTTTTGTGCTTAGTTTAAATGAAGTTTATTCAAAATACATTGATCAAGATCCAATGCTGATTTTTCAGGATGGTGCTGTAAAATGTGTAGTTATACTTTTCTATTTTTTAGCGATAACTTCATTTTTTAATATCAATAAGAATTTGATTAGTGTGTCTATTTTATTTATCGCTAATCTAAGTGGGAATATTTTACTCGGGAGTATACAAGCTAAGCGTATAGTGTTTGTGATGTATTTAATTTCGGCAATAGTTGTTATTAATCTTTCAGCCTATGTACATAATATCTTTGAAAAAGATTTTATACTTTATTGTATTTGTGGTTTTTGTTGCGTTTTGGATTAGAAGATTTGGTGAGGCTTTTACAATATTTCCGATAATGGTAGTAGTTAACATGTATATGTTTTATTAGATTTACATTAGCAGAATATAATCATCTAAGTTTTACATTTACTGCAATACTTATAGGCTTAGCTTTTTACATTTTGATTATCAGAAACTATAAGATTATGAAGTCCGAAGATATCAAAAAAATAGTTCATGAGTTTATGTGCTTATATATAAGAAATTATCTAAATACTTTTGATAAAGCAAAGAGTGGAAAATTTACACAAACAGATATAGTAAGCGTGAGTAATCTAAAGTATCAGAATATAAATTCATTAAAAAATCATGGCTTGATGTTTTTACGCAAGAATACTCAAGAGAGCTGGAGATATTTAACTCATAACTTTATAGTCTTTAATAGATTAACACCAAAGTTTATCTTAAGTTATAAAAGACTAAGCTCAAATTATGTACTTTTGGGTTTTGAAGACAATCATGAAATTAAAGAGCTTTCACAAGATTTAGAAAGAGTCTTTAAAGAAACATTATTCTTGATGTTATATGTCCAAAAGAAAGCAGAATTATTTAAGAAAAAAGTGATGATATTGAACATTTGAAGTATAAATTAGAAATTGGTTATATCCAAAAATATCAGTCTGATAAACAAAAAAGAAAGTTGCTTTTCGATTGTATATTGCTACTAGATGATATGTTTATTAGTTTAAAGAATATTAAAGAGGCATATTATGATCTTTTTTTAAAGATAGAACTATAGATAAACTATCTGATACGACACTACTAGCTTATAGGGTTTTGATCGCTTCGACATTAGGATTAGTTATTTGTTACTCATCTTTAGTTATAGTGGTGATAGTGACTTTAGTGATAGAATATATTGGGTTGTTATAGCTGTAGTAAGTGTTGTAGCTAGTACCAGTACTAGTGTTGTATATACTCGAGTAAAAGCGATTATAATATTTTCGCTCCTAGAAACATCCACAGGCTCAGTAATATTAATGTTAGTACAAAAAAGTACACCTGATAACTTCACTATAGTAGCAAGCAATATTGTGCGGTATGGCTTTAGCATTATATATCTATACATTATTTGTTAATTTATGTAGCTAGTGTTTTCTTAATTCATATTTATTTGGTGATGTTTTTTGGTTTATTTATCGGTTGAGACAAAGAGTTTTTTTAGTACGGATTACTTGTATAGCTATCGGTACTATTTGTATTGTCTTAATTACTTTTCTAACTCGAGGGCAGAAATACAGAATTCTCTTTAATAAGGAAATGTATAGTTTATATGGCGAGCTAGAAAAACTCGTAGATGATGTTGATAAAATTGTCAAAAACCGCAGGCTTATTTCATTGATTGAACAAACTATTAAGCTTAATGAAACACTTTTAAATGCCAAATGTCAGTTTCCAACGATAAAAAAATATTATGAATATAAAATATAATTGTCTTGATTGATGAGTTGCTAATTCAATCTAAAAACATATAGAACCTTATTTATCCGGCAAAAAAACATAAAGATGATTTATCATAAAGAGTTAATTGATCATACTAAGCAACAAGTTAGAAGAAATTTTAAAAAAATAACAATTCGTTATGATAAGATTCTTTACCAATATATATTAGGTAGGTAAATTTTTAAACTGAACTATTTTTTGTATGAAAGCATTTCTAGATATAATTGGTTAAAATGTTGTTTTAGGTATTTTATCAATGAGTTTATTTTCTTAAGTTGATGTTTCACCAGTAGTGAAATAATAGATAATTTGGTAGTTTCAGCATAATCTAGCAAGACTTCGATTAAATTTCCATTTTTGATATTAGACTCTACATAAATATCTACAAGTCGAGCAATTCCTAACCCTGCTAATACGCTTGTTTCATAACTCTGCCACTGGTGACATGAATACTATTATTATGAATATGAAGAATATATCTATCCTTAGTCAAAACTAATGAGCATTGTTTGACACTGCCATAAATTAGTGGTAGGATCTTCGAGCCTGGGATTAGTTTTTGTCCGTGCTTTTGAATAAAATCACGACTAGCAGCATATTTGGTAGCAACAGTACGTAAAGATGAAACTATAAGGTTAGAATCAGCAAGGTTACCCATGCGTATTACTAAGTCGTAATCACTATCCAAAAAATTCACTCTGTGACTAGAAAAATCTAAATAAATATTAACTTTAGGGTTTTGTCTGTGAAAGCTCAGCAATATTGGAGCTATTACTTCTTCACCAAGTATTCCACCAATGCTATTTACTTTTATAATTCCATTAAGGTGATTACTTTCTTGGCTAGTAAGTTCGGTAGCAATAACTAAATCTTTGAGAGCTTTTTTGCATTTTTGATAATACTCTTGTCCTATTTCTGTTAGCCTGACGACATGCCTGTTGCTTCTAATAAAGTAGCTGTACTTTAAAATGATTTTCAAGATTTTTGATATTTTGACTAAGATTTGATTTTGCAATGCTTAGTTATCTACAGCCTTAGTAAAGCTTTGTTGTTCTGCTACATGGATAAATGAGTAGATACCACGCCAGTGGATATTGTTCATTATTATATATACAATGTTTTATTATTAGTATTTATCAGTCTAATAATATCCTATAGAATTTATAATGATAAAACACAGTAAAATAAAAAAATATAGGAGAAGTAAAATGCATAAATCATTAGTTGTAATTACGGAGCAAGTTCAGGAATTGGTGTAATTATTGCAAAACGTTTTTCTGAAGCTGGACATTCACTTTTGCTAATTGGTATAAAGAGTAGAAAAAATTGAAGAATTAAATCTACCAAATACACTGATTCGTAAGTTTGATGTGATAGATGCACAACTTTAGGAAATGCAATAAAAGAAGCAGAGGCGCAATATGGATCTGTAGATTGTCTAGTAAGTAAGGGCTAATCCTACTTGTTAAAATTGATACTTAAGATCCAACTGAGTGGAAAAAAGTATGATGTAAATGTATTAGCCATTGCTTAATGGCATACAAGCAGTACTAACTGATATGAGATCTAGAAAAACTGGGACAATTATCAATATAAGTTCAATCGCTGGTAAAAAGTCACTTGCCAACCATGCTGCGTATGTTGGAACAAAATTTGCAGTTTCTTCCATAAGTGAGAATGTACGTGAAGAGGTCGCAGATGATAATGTAAGAATTATGACAATCTGCCCAGGTGTTGTTGAAACCGAGGTTCTAAGTCATACTACTTCTGAAAAATAAAAGAAGATTATCAAAGCTGGAAAAAATCTATGGGTTCTTCTTTAGAAGAATTAACTAATACATAAAAACTTGAGTAGAGTCAAAATCTTATGTTTAGAAAATCCGAAAAAAATTATTTCGACTATTTCAATCAACTTTTAGTATTAAATCAACAGTCTAAATTATTTTACAAATAAGCTATACCATTCTAAATTATTAATCAACTTAAAGGTATGTTAAAATTCTAAACTAATAATTTAAATGAAATAAAAATTCGTATTTTAGATGTTTAGTAATCAGACTTTCTTATTTTATGATTTAGAGACTAGTGGCATAAATAATTCTTTTGATCAGGTTTTACAATTTGCTGCGATTAGAACTGATTTAGATTTTAATGAGATTGAGAGATTTAATTTTTTTGTAAAACTAAATCCTGATACAACACCATCACCTATGGCAACAATCACTCATCATATTTCTATTGCTCAAGCAAATACTGGGATATCAGAATATCAAGCAATCCGAAAAATTCATAAAATTATCAATATACCAGGAACTATAAGTATAGGTTATAACACTCTTGGTTTTGATGATGAGTTTTTAAGATTTGCATTTTATAAAAATATGTTACCACCATACAATCATCAATTTAAAAATGGTTGTTTTAGAGTTGATTTGTTTCCGATAGTTACTTGTTATTACTTATTCTGTACTCAAGTACTAAATTGGCCTAAAATTGTTGATGAGGAGGGTCAAGAAAAAACTTCTCTTAAACTGGAAAATTTAAATGAAATTAATAATCTCTATAGCGGTGGTAGAGCGCATAATGCTATTACAGATGTGATTGTCACTGTAGAGTTAGCTAAAAAGCTAAGAGTTGCAAATCCAAAGATTTGGCAATTTTTACTAGCAAAATTTAATAAGCAAAATGATGAAAATACCTTAGCACAACTTGATATTGGTCTAGATGTTAGTGATCATAAATATAAACAAGCTATTGCAATCAGCGGTATATTTGGCTCGAAGAATAATTTTATCTCGGCAATATTAGACTTAGGGCAACATCGACACTATAAAAACCAAGAAATATTTTTGTGTTTAGATAACTATCTTTTTAGTGAATTTATACAAAAATTTGGTAGTTTAGAAGCAGAGCACTGGCGCCTAACTTTAAACAAAAAGTGGGGCGATATCCCTCTCATTTTACCAGCTAAAACTCGTTTTGTAGGTAAGTTGCCACAGGATAGGCTAGATTTGATAAAAGCAAATAAAGAATTTATCCAAGGTAATCCAGAGATTTTTGCTAATTTTGTCGAGTATGTATTAGAGTATCAATATCCAGAAATTGAAAACATTGATATTGATGTAAGTATTTATCAAAGTGGTTTTATGAATATGGCTGACGAGAGAGGTTGTGATAAATTTCATAGCTTACCTATCACGCAAAAAGCACAAATGCTTAATCAATTACCAAAATCTTATTATGACAGAGCTGTGCGTATAATTGGTAGATTAGACTTCTCAAAATTACCAGCAAAAGCACAAATGGAGTTTCAAGACTATCTTAGCAAAATTGTCAGCCTCAATGCAGATGAGCTTTTGATTGATCATAAAGGTAAAACCCGTAAAACTCTAGAAGAAATTTACCAAGAAATCCAAGAGCTAAGAGCAAATCATGATTTGACTGAAGAGCAACAAGCATTGCTACATGAGTTAGAGGAGTATCTTTTTTAAGATGAACAAATTTAAACTAGTAACAAAATATGCTCCAGCAGGTGATCAGCCACAGGCAATACAAAGTCTTGTTGAGGGTATAAATAATGGCTTACAGCATCAAGTTTTACTTGGTGTAACCGGCTCTGGTAAAACTTATACTATGGCAAATGTCATCCAACAAACACAAAAACCATGTTTGATACTTGCACATAATAAAACCTTAGCAGCACAGTTATATTCTGAGTTTAAGCAATATTTTCCAGATAATGCCGTTGAATATTTCGTTTCATATTATGATTACTATCAACCAGAAGCTTATGTAGCCGCATCAGATACTTACATAGAAAAAGACTCATCTGTAAATGAGCATATTGAACAAATGCGTTTATCAGCAACTAAGGCAATACTTGAGCGTAATGATGTGATAATAGTTGCTACTGTCTCAGCAATATATAGTCTAGGTGATCCAGAGCAATATATGCAAATGTTGTTACATATTAAGGTTGGTGAAGATTTAGGACTCAAGAAAGCTCAAGCTAAACTTGTTGAGATGCAATATTCGCGTAATGATATAGATTTTAGTCGTGGAAGCTTTCGTGTGCGCGGAGAAGTTTTAGATATTTTCCCATCAGACTCTGAGAAAGATGCTATTCGTGTAGAGTTTTTTGATGATGAGATAGAGGCAATAAGCATAATTGATTCACTAACATTAAAGAAAATCAAATCACTGCATCGGGCTACAATTTTCCCAGGTACTCACTATGTTGCATCAAAAGAACGTAAAGAAATAGTAATAGAGGAAATCAAAAAAGAGCTCAAAGAAAGAGTTAAATATTTTGAACAAGAGGAGAAACTTCTTGAAGCGCAAAGGATTGAACAACGCACAAAATATGATATTGAGATGATTCAAGAACTTGGATACTGTACTGGGATAGAGAATTACTCAAGATTGCTTTCTGGAAGAGCTACAGGTGATCCACCACCTACTTTGATTGATTATCTTCCAGAGAATGCTTTAGTGATAGTTGACGAGTCACATGTGACATTACCACAGTTTAGAGGAATGTATAAAGGTGATCTCTCACGTAAGGCTAACCTTGTAAATTATGGCTTTAGGCTTCCATCAGCATTGGATAACCGCCCACTGAAATTTAATGAGTTTGAGAAACTACTCCCACAGACAATTTATGTATCAGCAACGCCAGCAACTTATGAATTAGAAAAATCTCAAAATACAGTTGAGCAAGTAATTCGTCCAACGGGATTATTAGATCCAGAAGTTTTTGTCCGTCAGGTCGCGATACAAGTTGAAGATGCTTTGTCTGAGATTAATAATGCTATTGCTAAAGATGAGCGAGTGCTAATAACTACACTTACTAAGAAAATGGCAGAAAATCTCGCTGAATATTTATCTGAACATGGAGTTAATGTCAGATATTTACACTCAGATATCGATACTGTTGAAAGGGTACAGATAATTCATGATCTTCGTCATGGGGTGTTTGATGTACTAGTGGGGATTAACCTTCTTCGAGAAGGTCTTGATATGCCAGAAGTGGGTCTACTACTAATATTTGATGCTGATAAAGAAGGTTTTTTACGTTCGGAAAAATCTCTTATTCAAACTGTTGGTCGTGTGGCAAGAAACCAAAATGGTAGAGCTATCCTATATGCAGATATTGTTACAAAGTCAATGCAAAAAGCCATGGATGAGACATTACGCCGGCGTAAACTCCAAGATGAATATAACCAAAAGCACAATATAACTCCAAAAACTATTATTAAGAATATTGATGATATGCTTGATAGTTCTCCAGAGATGCAAAAACGTGCTTATAAAAATAATTTGCGCTTAAAGGTTGATGATGTAGATGTTTCGGCTATACTAGGTATGACTGAGGCTTCAAAGGTTATCAAAACTCTTGAAAAGCGTATGCGAGCTTATGCAAAAGAGCTTGAATTTGAAAAAGCTACAACTATTAGAGACAAGATAGCTGAAATAAAGCAGAAGTTTATTAACTTGTGATTTTTGTTAGATTTTTTAAAAAGAAGTATTATTAATCATGGCAATAGAAAGTAGACTAAAAAAGGATAGACTTTTTTTGCGCTTTACTTGGGCACGGTTGCGAAACTACCTGATTAGAGCGAGAAAAAGCTTGTATGCCTCTATCATACTCTGTGGTTTGATAGTAGGAGTTGATTTATATTTAGGGAATGTTGAATTTGTGACTCAGTCGCTAGAGATTGGTATTACTCTAGCATTTGTATTATTTGTATTTTTTTTCTTAATAACAAAAGATGACAATCTTGTAGATATAATTATTTCTGGTGCAGAGGGTGAGACTACTGTACTTGATGAGTTAAAAAAGCTTGATAACAACTTTGTATTATTCAATAGAGTTGTTTTACCTGATGAAAAATCAACAGTAGGTAATAGAGAGATTGATTTTATCGCAATATCACGCAAAGGTATATATATTATCGAAGTTAAAAATAACCGTGGTTATATTGAAGTTGAAAATATGGCTGAGCGATGGAACGTATCTAAGACCTCACAGAATAATAAGGTTTATGCTAAGACAATTAAAAATCCTATCAGACAGACTTTTGC
This sequence comes from Francisella-like endosymbiont, assembly GCF_003069505.1. Lineage (NCBI taxonomy): Bacteria > Pseudomonadati > Pseudomonadota > Gammaproteobacteria > Thiotrichales > Francisellaceae > Francisella-like endosymbiont. The sequence goes on from NZ_QAPC01000001.1 coordinate 117,377, forward strand.
ACAGAAAAAAGTTTTACAGACATTCCTTTACAATCAAAAGATTTATATCAAAGGTGTACCTGTAGTTACGATAGTTATTTTTGCAAATGCAGATGCACAATTAAGTGAAAATTTCATTGCTGATGATGCTAACCAAGCAGTTCTTTCTTTAGAGAATTTAATACCTTTTATTAAGGCAAAAGAAGAATATCTTGAGAAGATGTCTACTCGTTCACGCCGAAAAATTATTAGAAAACTTGAGAAAAAATAATGCTTAATAATAGACCTATAGGCGTTTTTGATTCAGGTATTGGTGGTTTGACTGTCGTTAAAAACCTTATGAACATATTACCAAATGAGAATATTATCTATTTTGGTGATATAGCTAGGATACCTTATGGAACAAAATCGCGAGCTACAATTCAAAAGTTTGCAGCACAAACAGCAAAATTTTTGATTGAGCAAGAAGTCAAAGCAATAATTATTGCTTGCAATACTATTTCAGCTATTGCTAAAGATATTGTCCAAGAGATTACTAAAACTATACCCATAATAGATGTAATAACTGCTGGGGTAAGCTTGGTAGATAATCTAAATACAATTGGTGTAATTGCCACACCAGCAACTATCAATAGTAATGCCTATGCTTTACAGATACACAAGAAGAATCCTAATATTGAAGTCTATAGTAATCCTTGTGGTTTATTTGTCTCAATGATAGAAGAAGGCTTTTTTAGTGGTCAGATAGTAGAACTAGTAGCTAAAGAGTATCTTAGTTATTTTTATGATAAGAATATACAAGCTTTAATTTTAGGTTGTACGCATTATCCAATTATCAAAGAGAGTATTGCAAAAATTTTAGGTGTGAAACTTATAGATCCATCATTGCAAGCTAGTAAAATGCTTTATTTGTTACTCTTTGAGAATAAGCTTTTAAATAAAGCTAACTGTAATCCGCAATATAGATTTTACGTAACTGATATTCCTTTGAATTTTAGATCAGTTGGTGAGATGTTTCTTCAAACACAGATGCAACATCTTGAGATAGTCAGCTTAGATAGATATTAAAAAAACTCTTTTGTAAACATTTCTTCTAAACAAAAATAAAACCATATATGATTTGCTAAATGTCAATTAACAACATTAGTGATAGAGATGTACGATAGAGATAATAAAAATGTTATATTACTTACTGGGGTTGGTACAATCTTTGAGTTTTATGATTTTGTTTTATACATGATTTTTCAAAAGAAATTTCAGCAACATTTTTTGCAGAAATAGATAATCCAACTATAAGGCATTTTTGACTGTTTTAATATTTTCAATCGCGGATCTGGTAAGACCTTTTGCAGGAACTATTCTTGGTATCGTTGGTGATTTGATAGGGCGTAGGCGACTTTTGTTATTTACAATATTACTTATGTGTGATTGTGAATAAGCAAAATAATGTGATGGTACTGATGTTAACTTAAATCCAAGTATTTTAGCTTTCTTATTCAAAAGATGAGATAAGGCTAACATAATACTTAACCCCAGTGAGCATATTAGCTAATAAATCTTGTATATTAACTGATTGAATGTGAAAATTACTAGATAATATATTTAGTAGACACTACGATGCAACAATCACTAAAATTAAGTGAATTTCTTGAACTTATAAAAAGTACTATAGAAATGAGCTTTGGCTATGAAGGTTTCTGGATAGTTGCGGAATTGTCTGAATGGCGTAAGTCTGGAAAACACTATTATGGTGAACTTATTGAGCATGATGGTATAAGTAAATATCCTATTGCTAAAATTAGGTGTAATTGTTGGGCAAATAAAGCTGATTACATTCATAACAAGTTTGGCTTAGCAACTGGAGAAAAACTTAGTTCTGATATGAAAGTCTTAATGAAAGTTATAGTAAGCTACCATATCAGTTTTGGATTGAGTCTAAATATTGTCGATATTGATCCAGCTTTTACACTTGGTGATAGACAAGCTCGCAAAATAGAAATTATTGAGAAATTAGCTAAAAAAAGCATACTAGAAAAAAATAAGTCTCTAGCTATCCCTTATGATTTTACAAGTATTGCTGTGATTACAAGTATAACAGCAGCAGGAAAGGGCGATTTTTTTGAAGAAGCTGATAAACTTCAATATTTAGGACTATGCAAGTTTGATATTTATGAGGCAAAAATGCAAGGTGTAGAATGTGCAAAAAATGTCTCTGAAGCTTTTGCTAAAATACAGCATCAGGCTGATAGTTATGATGCGATTGTACTTATCCGTGGTGGAGGTTCTCAAGCTGATCTTGATTGGTTTAACAATATCGTACCTGCTGAAAGTATTTGTAACAGTAAAATACCAGTGATGGTTGGCATAGGGCATGAGCGCGATTCTACAGTTTTAGATGAGATATGTACTAAAAGGTTTGATACACCATCTAAAGTCATAAATTTCATCACAAATACAATTATAACTAATGCTAAAAATGCCAAGTATAATTATGCAGCTATACTCAAGATTACGAGTAGTTTAGTAAGACAAAATAAACTCCAATTAGATAGTTTATATCATAATTTTAAAACTAAAATTGAATATTATTTATATCAAGCTAACCAAAATATTGAGAATAATTACAAATCAGCTATATCTATAACCAGAGGATTGGTAAAATTATATGGCAAATCTATAGATATGCAATATGATAATGTAATTTCTAATTCGCAAAACCTTATAAAAAAATCTCATAACAATCTTGAGGAGTCATATAATTACTCAATAAGTATCGCTAAAAATGTTATAAAATATTACAATCAAGCAAGTGCTTACTTATATAAGCAGATATTATCGGTATCTATTGAGCCTACTTTGAGAAGAGGATTTAGTATAACTAAAACACAAGATGGTAAGTATGTTATTAGCCAAAAGCAAGCACAAAAATACCTGAATTTAGAAATAGTCTATACAGATGGTCAAGTACAAGTAGAGGTGAAAAATAATGGCAACACAAAGTAAAAAATTCGCAAAAAACTATGATATATTAGCAGATATAAATGAGAAACTACAAGAGCAGCAAGATAATCCAGCATTACTAGATGAGTTAGCACCTATGCTTGAGCAAGCTTCAAAAAGCTATCAGCTATGCAAAGAGAGAATTGCTGCAGCACAAAAATTTATTGATGAATTTAAAAAAGATTAACTTAATCATTACTTATTTATTATTAATCATGCTCTGGCTTTGGAGTATTTTTAGGTATAGTGGTAGTATTTATATTTTCAAGCTTTTTATCAGAATCTCAAATGCATAGTTATGGGTGGAGATTGTGTTTTGTGATTGGTATGGTAATGTCATTATTAATGCTGCTTATATCATCGGCAACAGCAACATTTGTAGTTACTATTAATGAGCTATTTCCGACACATCTTAGATTTAGTGGTGTTGCAACTGGTTATAATGTTAGTAATACACTATTAGGCGGAACTGTACCATTAGTTTTAAGTATTTTGATTGTATATTTTGGTCATATGGCACCAGCATTGTATACTATTATAGCTTCAATAATGATTGTAGTGATTATTACAAGAATGCCTGAAACTAGAGTGATTGAGTTGGAAGAGTAGCTATTTATTAGCATCTATATCAAACAAACTCTTATCCATCAAATGACTAGGTAATACATTTGAAAGAGAGTTTAGAATATTACTTGGTACTTTTGGATTCTCATGTACCAAATCTTGAATAAGTTTTTTGACTTTCTTTCTTTTGAGATTTTCTTGCGAACCACATAGGTTACATGGAATTATTGGGAAATTCTCTTCTTTAGCAAATTCTATTAGGTCGCGTTCTTGTACTAAAACCATTGGGCGAATGACAGTATTTTCACTATCTTGAGTAATAAATTTAGGTGGCATAGATTTAATCTGACCTTGGTAGAGTATTGATATTAGTAATGATTGAATTAAATCATCACGATGGTGCCCAAGAATTATTTTATCCATTTTATGCTCTTTTGCATATCTGTAGATATTACCACGATGAAGTCTAGAACATAGTGAACAATAGGTTTTACCCTCTGGAACTTTATCAATAACCACTCCATAAGTGTTTTTTGTCTCGATTTCATAAGATACACCTAAATTATCAAGGTATTTTCTAAGTTGGCTACCATCCCAACCTGGTTGAGACTGATCTAGAGTATATACATGAAGATCAATATCGTAAGTTTTATCTTCAATAAAACTATGTAAGACTTTTAGAAGTCCAAAAGAATCTTTACTACCAAATAGGCAAAGCATAACTTTATCACCTTTATCAAGAAGCTTGTAGTCTGCAATAGCTTTGGTGATATAATGGCGCAGTTTTTTCTCAGTCTTCGTCATTTATTTATAAGCCTTTTTAAATAACCTGTCTTTTTCACGTGCCCAATCTTTGTCTTTTTGTACTTGGCGCTTATCATTAACTTTTTTACCTTGAACTAATGCTATTTCTACTTTTACTCGCGGACCTTTCCAATACATAGCAAGAGGTACACATGTAAAACCTTTTTGCTCAATTCTACCCATGATTTTATCAATCTCACAGCGATTAAGAAGTAGCTTACGCGTTGTTGCAGCATCTGCGACCACATGCGTTGAGACGGATAGTAATGGCGTAATTATACAATTAAGAAGCCACGCTTCACCATGCTTAATATGCACATGACTATCAACCATTTGTACTTTACCAGCGCGAATACTTTTTACTTCCCAGCCTTGTAGAACTATTCCAGCTTCAAATTTCTCTAAAATAGTATAATCATGCCAGGCTTTTTTATTTTTAGCAATAGTCGTTGGAGAAGCTTTATGTTTACTCATAACTTTATTATTTTTTGTAAAAAAATATACAATGTAAGGATTATATATTATCAGCAAATCACAAAAGATTAAATAAATGAATAAGGTTAATAAATCTGCAGTTGTAAATTATAGTGCTGCACAAATGTATGAGCTTGTAAATGATATTAGAAGCTACCCTAAATTTTTACCAATGTGTTATGATATTGAAATCTTTGAGCAGACTGAAATAGAAGCAGTAGCATCATTAAAAATAAAGTCTGGATTTGTCAGACTTGATTTTGCGACTCATAATACAATGGTCAAAAATGAGCATATTCATCTAAACTTAATGAACGGACCATTTAAAAGCTTAACTGGTGATTGGAAGTTTGAGCCACAAGGTGAAAACTCATGTAAAGTTTCATTAGATATGGAATTCAGCTTTGAAAATAAATTTGTCGAAATGGCGCTTGGACCAGTTTTTCGTGGTTTAGCAGATAAGATGTTAGGCGCTTTTTGTAAGCGTGCAGAAGAGGTTTATAAATAGTGAAAATAGAAGTTATCTACGCTTTAGCTAATGAGCAAAAGTCTTTTTTTGTTGAAGTTGACGAAGCTATAACTGTCAGACAAGCTCTCAAATTATCTAAAATATCACATAAATACCCAGAGTTAGAGGATATCGAGAATTTAAAAGTTGGTATATATAGCCAGCTAGTAGATTTAGATTATCAGCTAAAAGATAGAGATAGGATAGAAATTTATAGAAATCTAACTATAGATCCTAAGCAGGCACGCATGCTAAGAGCTGAACAAAAGCGTAAAAAAGAAGGTATTAGACTTTTTGGAGCATGATAAATAAAAAAATAGCTATTATCGGTGCTGGGCTTGCTGAATGTTCATTGGCGTATGAATTAAGTAAAACAATTAGCTTTGATATAACTATATTTGATAGGAGTTGTGAAGTAGCTCATGAAGCATCAGGTAATTTTGCTGGTATATTAGCACCATATTTAACTTCTGATAATAACTTTTCTGATCAATTTTATACTCTTGGTTATAGCTTATTAATAGATTTTATAAATGAGTACAGAAATTACATAGAAATTTACAATCAAGGAGTAATACAACTTTTAAGTGATCTAAAAGAGCAACACAGATATCAAAAAATTTTCACAAATAGAAATATAGATTCAAATGTGGCTAAATTACTATCAGCTACACAAGTTTCTCAACTTATAAATACAACTACTTCAAAAAGTGCTGTTTATTATCCAAATGCTTTAGCATTAGTACCTAAAAGTATTTGTCAACTATGGCTTAAATTAGCAAATGTGAAATTAAATTTACAGACCAAGCTAATGGTAATTAGTACAAATCAAAAAGGAAATTGGCAATTAGAATTTGATAATTTTAACCAAGATTTTGATATTGTAATTTTTGCAGGTGGATACCAACTATTTAAGCAAATAACTCAACTCCAAAAAATCCCAGTATATCCATCACAAGGTCAACTAACAGTTATCAAAAAAAGTTTTGATATCACAAAAACTATTATGGATAAGGGTTATATAATTCCAAACTATAAGCAAAATTTACAAGTTATCGGTGTAACCTTTCGTGATAATAGTGATACTAATACAGATATCAGAGAAGAGGATAATAACTTTAATATAACTCAAATAAAAGAAATGCTAGGTAATAGCAGTATAGCAAGTATAAATATAGTTGATTCAAGAGTAGCTACAAGATGTGTGACATCAGATCATTTACCACTAGTTGGTAAACTAGTTGATTATACTAAGTTTGAACAAGACTTTTATAAGCCATTATTAAAAGGCTATCTAAAAGCAAAAATGCCAAAGATTGAATATCAACAAGGCCTATATGTATCTTCAGGTTTTGGTTCAAAAGGTTTATGTTCATCATTGTTAGCAGCCAAGATTATAACTGCACAAATAACTAATCAAACACCACCATGTTGTGATAAATTATTAGAAGCTTTATCTTTAGAGCGTTTTTGGATTCGCGGCTTTAAAAAGGGTATAAAGTTTTTATAAAATTATTACTAAGCTTATTTATACATCACAATTATTGGCTATAATACTAAATTTTTTTAAGCTAAATCATAAAACTATGAAGTTAAGAGTAAAAGTTAGTAACTATTTAGAATGGGATGGTCTAGTTGTGGGATTAAATGGGAAACACCCATAAATGACAGTGATCCTTATGAGAAATATAATAGAAAAGTTTTCTATTGGAATAACAAGTTATATAGTTTTTTTACACCTGTTGTAAAAGCCTATAATTTTGTTGTTCCTGATGCAGTTCAGACAGGTATATTTAATATTTTTCAGAATTTGTTTGAGCCTAGTAGAGTGGCAAATGATCTATTCCAAGGTGAGTGGGGTTATGCAGGTGATAATAGCATGTGTTTATTAGCTAACGCTACACTTGGAGTTGTAGACTTCTTTAATGTTGCAAATAGTTGGTTTAATCTATCAATGAGGTACTACCAAGATTTTGCTGTGACATTACATAAATGGGAATTATATAAAAAGGGCTATGTATTGCCGTATATAATCTGACCAATTTTTGGTCCTGTAACTATAGAGGGATTAGTGATAGTGTTAATGCGCTGTTTAATCCACTTACATATTTATTTTTAGCTCCAGGGAGTAGGCACATTTACTGCGTATGTGGTTAACTATAGTGTTTATGGCTTATATTTATAAACCAAGGGGTTTCATATTTACCAGCATATTAAAATTTAGAAGAAGTTTCTATTGATCCATGTGCAGCTTTGCGTAATGCTTATATACAAAATTATGATTACGGTATGGCAAAAGTCCTTAAGCAAAAGATCCAGCATTAGATTCAACACAACAGAATAATCAAGCAATACTTATTATGTTCAAAAATCACACTGAGGTTATTAATGGAAAAACTATTTAGTAAATTTAATGTCATTGTTAATACTTTTACCAAGTTTAACTTTAATTGCTGCACCATTACTAACTGGTTATGATTTTATCCCCATTCAAGAAGAAATGTAGATTGCCCAACCAGTTGTGCAAAAGCATGGTATAGTTGCATCTCAAGAAGCTCTAGCAAGTAAAGTAGGTCTTGAAATTCTTAAACAAGGTAGTAATGCTGTTGATCTTGCTTTAGCTATTAGCTGTCACTCTTACCAAGAGCAGGTAATCTTGGTGGTGAATTTATGTTAATTTACCTAAAAAATAGCATAAAGTTGTTGCGATTAATTATCGAGAAAAAACTCCAGCAAAATCTTTTAGTGATATGTTCCTAAATGGTAAAGGTGATGTTGACTATAGTAAAGTCTCTAGTTCATACAATGCTTCAGGTGTCTCGGTACGGTTGCAGGCTTAATTGATGCGCAACAAAAATATGGTAAATTTGTCGATAAAGATGACAATATGGTTTCAAACACTTATACGCTAAATTACTACCAGGTAGTGGAATTTTGTTAAATAATGAAATGGATGATTTCGCTGCTAAAGTTGGCATGGCAAATGTCTTTGGTTTAGTTCAAGGTGAAGCAAATACAGTTACACCAAACAAAAGACTGCTAAGTTCAATGACTCCAACGATAGTATTTAGATAAAGATGGTAATCCTTTCTTAGCTACAGGTTCATCCTGGTAGCAACCATATTATTATAACAACTTTGCAAGTGATTTTAAATATCATTGATTTTAATATGAATCTTCAAGCAGCTGTGTTAATAACTCTCATGTTTATAGTCAATTATGGCCAGATGAGTTAGGTGTAGAGCAGGGTATATCTGTAGATACAATAAATCTACTTAAAGAAATGGGTAATAATGCTGTACCTTATGCTGCGATGGGAATAGCTGAATCAGTAATCTCTGATGGGCAATATGTCTATGGTGTAGCAGATTCACGTAGAGTGGGGCTTTAGCTGTTGGGTATTACTTTATATTGTCTGTCTTTTAATTTTTGATATGACATTTAAATATAATTGGCCAAATAACAGTATATAATTTTGTACTATTTTCCCTGATTCTTTAAACTTATCATAAAATCCTAGTTCAATTATAGAGCATTTTCTGTGACTTTTGAGGTATTTAGCATAAGCAGAAAAAGATTTGAGATATTCGATAAAACTATCGAAATTCATTTGTTTAGTTTGTTTAAAATCTGGAGCATCTAACTTGGGTAGATTAATATTGATATCTTTGTAAAAGTTATCACTATGTTCTTGTGGGAAGTACGGACGAATAATTCTATAAAACTCTTGGTAAATAACTTCAACCTTTGCGTTGATAGTAATGTTATGGTGGTATGCCCAAATAGCTACAATTCCATTAGGTTTAATTATGCGTAAGCATTCTTTTTTAAATTTAGTCATATCAAACCAGTGAGCAGCTTGTGGAAACTGTTATTAGATCTACACTTTGATCCGCAAACATACTATTAGTCTCATCTATTTTAAAGTATTTTATACTATTACGTTTTAAAGCTTTAGCTAGTTGTGCATTGCTAATATCAGTAGCATGAATCTCATTGATAAATTCAGCTAATTTGATTGCTGTTTGACCATTACAGTACCACAATTCCAAGCTTTTCCATTGGAGGTCATTTTTTCTTTTAGAAATCTTATAATCTCAACAGGAATACTAGGTCTAGCTTTTTGATATAGTGTTGCAACAGCACTAAAATCAACTTTTTACATTATTCATTATTATATATTAAAATTTGAATTTTAATGTTTACATATTTAAATATAGTATACTATTTATAAGTAGTTATTACACTTTTTTTGGAGCTGCTGAGCTATCAGCAAGAATTTCCCCATCGACATTTAACTCAACTTGTAACATATTTTGATTCATCTGCTGCCAAATATAATGCTGCATAAGCTACATCTTGAGCTTATCCCATGACTTTTAGAGGAATATAATTAATAATTGCTCTTATTGCTGCTTGTTTGTGATTTTCGTCTTTAGATAGTATTTCATCTCACATTCGTGTCAAGATAGCTCCAGGATGAATTGAATTACGGCGAATACTATATCTCATATTAGTGTAATAATAAAGCAACCGATTTTGTATGGTTTCTTACAGAAGCTTTACTTAAAGCATATGCTACAGCTTGAGATATTCCTACAAGTCCAGATCGTGAAGAAATATTAACTATACTTACACCTTTTTCTTTTATAAGTTTAATAGCATATTTACATCCTAAGACTACTCCATTATAATTCACAGAATGTACTTTCTGCTAAGAAGTCACATCTAAGTCTTTAGGATTATGTGGACCAGCACTTTCTATAAAACCTGTAATTCCTGTATTAAACTAAGATATTTAATTTACCAAATTTAGCTTTAATATATTTATAAAATTCTATCCAATTATCCTCATTACTGACATCTAAATGCTTGTATTCAATACTTTTGTATACAATACTTTTGACAAAACTACTACTTAAACTATCGTTGATATCAGAAAAAATAACTATAGCATTCTCATTAGCAAATAAAATTCTGCTGTTGCTCTACCTATTCCTCTAACAGCGCCTGTAACTAAAGCTATTTTATTTTCTAATCTTTTAATTATTAGGAGTCTTTAGTTTTTTAGATAGCTGAAGGTTAATTTTGTGGTAAATATAAAAATAATCTCAAATTAATGATGGTTAAAGAGTACCACGAGAAGCTTTTTTACGGTCTGATTCTTTTAGGTGTTTTTTTCTTAATCTAATGGATTTTGGTGTAATTTCAACAAGTTCGTCATCTACGATAAATTCTAAAGCATACTCAAGAGTAAGCTTAATTGGTGGTACTAGAGTTACAGCTTCATCTTTACCAGAAGCACGGATGTTAGTAAGTTGCTTACCTTTACAAGGGTTTACGATAAGATCATTGTCTCTGTTATGAATCCCGATAATCATACCTTCATAAACATCAGTACCATGGCCGATAAACATTCTGCCACGCTCTTGTAGGTTAAATAGAGCAAAAGCTAAAGCCTTACCAGATACCATCGAAACTAAAGTACCATTTTGACGAGCTTCAAGAGTTTGTTTTTTCATCGGGCCATAGTGGTCAAATACTTTATTTAAAATACCTGAACCTGATGTAATAGTTAGGAATTCTGTATAGAAACCTATCAAACCACGTGAAGGAATTATAAATTCAAGTTTGACACGACCTTTACCATCTGGCTCCATATTTTTAAGCTCGCTTTGGCGTAAGCCCATTTTTCCCATTACAGTACCTTGATGCTCTTCATCAATATCTATAATAGCTTGTTCATATGGCTCATGCTTTTCACCATTGATATCTTTGAAAATTACTTGTGGGCGCGATACTGCAATTTCAAAGCCTTCACGACGCATATTCTCAAGTAAGATTGATAAATGTAATTCACCACGACCAGAAACTTTGAATTTATCAGGATCATCTAGCTGCTCAACTCTTAGAGCAATATTGTGAATAAGTTCTTTTTCGAGTCTTTCTTTGATTTGTCGTGATGTTACAAACTTACCTTCTTTACCAGCAAAAGGCGAGTTATTAACTTGGAATGTCATACTGATAGTTGGCTCATCTACAGAAAGTGCAGGCAGGGCTTCAACATGCTCTGGATTACATAATGTATCAGAAATTTTTAGACCTTCCATACCTGTTACGCAAACTATATCACCAGCACTAGCTTCTGGTACTTCTTTACGCTCAAGTCCAAGGTAACCTAGTATTTGTAGCACACGTCCACTTCTTTTCTCACCTGCAGCATTTACAATTGTTACAGGAGTATTTGTCTTGATTCTACCTCTCTGGATACGGCCAATACCGATAGTTCCAGTGAAGTTTGAATAATCTAGTGAAGATATTTGCATTTGGAATGGACCATGCTCAATCAACATTAGGATACTCAATATTTTCAACTATAGCTTTGAAAAGGTCAGTCATATCATCTTTTTTTTGATTAATATCATTAGTTGCCCAACTATTAATTGCAGAAGTATATATAACAGGGAAATCTAATTGCTCATCAGTTGCACCTAATCTATCAAATAAATCAAAAACTTGATCAACAACCCAATCAGGGCGTGCACCATCTCTATCAATTTTATTAATTACAACTATAGGCTTTAGACCTTTTGCAAAAGCTTTTTCAGTTACAAATCTAGTTTGAGGCATAGGTCCATCAACGGCATCAACTAATAGTAATACAGAGTCTACCATTGAAAGTACACGCTCAACTTCACCACTAAAGTCAGCATGGCCTGGGGTATCTACGATGTTTATTCTATAATCATTCCACTTAAGAGCAGTGTTTTTAGCTAAGATTGTGATTCACCTTTCTTTTTCAATATCATTTGAGTCCATAACTCTTTCAACTTCCGGCCCACGTGTTTTAAGTGTTCCAGATTGTTGTAATAATTTATCAACTAGGGTTGTTTTACCATGGTCAACATGTGCAATAATTGCAATATTTCTTAAATTTTTAATCATTCAGTATTACCTATTTTTATAAAATCACATATTTAATTATAGACTAATAGAAGGTAAAAGTACTTAAAAACTTAAGAACTTTAATTTGAAATTAGTTTTCTATTCTTAGTTATAACCAACAAAGAAAATAATAAATGATAAAAATCTAAATAAGATAACTTAGATAACTTGTAAATCTATATAATGATTATATATTATATTGAAATATCACAATTAAACTCATAATTGATGCATTGTAATGATATATAGTTAATTAATAATCCAAAAATATAGCCAAAAACTAATAAACTACTGTCTACATATACAACTATTCCAAAGATAACTGATATGACCAATCAGTATCTGCAAAAGGAGATATAGGCAAAGTCAGATAATTTAAATTAGTATCATTAGTATAGTAATAAAATTAAAAATTTACAGTTAATAGCTTATCTTTAGTTATTTTCTTTGGTTGGATACTAAATCTATTATAAACAAGTATTGCAACTAATGGTAGTATTAGGTCATGGCTATACACTGCTAAATTATCAAAATACCTACTACTAATATTATGAAGAATCAATAAACTGAAACGAATCGATTATAGTTGCCAGCAGGTAGAAATACCAAGCATCTATTTTTGAAAGGACAAATCTTTATAGCAAAAATTAAGCTGAAGATTAGTATAAAAACCGCCATATTATAAGACAGCACTCATCTAAAATTATTTATTATTTAATTTTTAATAATAATAGAATAGTTAGTATAAATCTTAAGTAAATAAATATTTGACTTATTGATTAAAAAAATATAAAATATTGCTATACAATATTTAATTGTAAGTAAGTATTTGGCTTAACAACAATTTAAAAACATTTGCAGTATGGAGTTATTTTATGCGTAAATTATTTATTGGGTTTTTATATACTTTTTAAGCTTTTGCATTGCAGTATCTATGTACTCAGAAAAAGATATTGGATTAGAGTATATATCAGAAAATTTGAAAACAAGGCCAATAAAAGAAGAAGATCGAGATTTCTGGTACGATTTACATGCATCGGAATCTGTTTGTAAATATTTTAGAGATGGTAAAACAAGGAGTGCTGAGCAGGTTAAAGCGCAATTTGACAGAAGTCTCGCAAGGTTTAAAAATGGTGATCCAAGATATTTACATATGATAGAACAATTAATAGAAGGTAAATGGATTAGAGTAGGTGTTGTTATATTAGGCGGCTCTTCTAAACCTAAGTTTTTAGAATGTGCTATGATTACACACCCAGCTTTCGATACAGAAAATAACCAATATTTAGATATTGATTTCAAAAATAAAACTCTTGAACCACATAATCAAAAAGAAGTTAAAAATTCAATCACCCAATTTGGGGGAATAAAAATGCATCACGTATATTACAATGGGGGTTAAAAAATTATATTCCATTTATTTTAGAAACTAAAGCTAAATATTCTTGGGAAAATGACCAGGGAGAAGTGTTTGAAGAAGTATTTGATGGTTCACAATATATTGGGATCTATGCAACTGCAACAAATCCAGCTTCTATGAAAGTTCTAACAAATTATGGTTTTACTGAGAAAGGTAAAAGTGAATGCAATTGGGGTAGTAAGTATATATATGAATACTTATTTTAATATTTAATTAGGTTCTAGAACAAAAGTTTGTAAATTAATGGCTGATGTAATTAAATATAGCTTCCGAAGCTAAATAACTGCATCAATGGCAAATAAAATATTATATTCATGAATCTAATTGGTCAACTATATTGTCTTTTTTACAAGTTCAAAAAGCTTTATACAAAAGACTTACAAAAGTTTAGGAAATTTATTAAAGCTGTATATTACGTACTTAAAACTGATATCCAATGGTTAATAATCCAGAATATATGGTAAAAGTAGAGCTATTCATAAGAGCTATAAGGCATGGGCAGATAAGAGTATTTGCAGTGAACTAATATGGTTTAGATAAAGATTTAAAACAAGTTAATTTGATCAATTAAGTATCGTAAGCAAGAAGAAATGTAAGAACGATTTTTGTCAGTAATTAAGATCTTATCAGAATTTATACTTGGCAAAAAAAGCTCAATGTCACAAATCATAGTGATCAAGCACGAAATAATAAAATAGCTTATGAGATTTTGTCTAAGTCACATCCGACAAGTAAAGAAATCTTTTATGTTTTTAAATTACATTTTAGCAAGAAGATGGCAGAGTTTGCCGAAATAGTATACCTGCATCATGAAAATGGTTTCCCTATAGATACATAGTCAAACAAACAAAACCTTAAAAAATTTTATAAACAAATAACCAATCACCAAAATATGCCTATAGAGCTAAAAGATAAGTTTTTGAAAGCATTAGTAGATGAGTATGCTAGACTAAAGTATAGTATAGATAAAAAGGTTGGTTTTAAAACAAAGATTTACAATAGTGGTGGTCAATATAATCTTTTTTGACTTAGATTATTCTAACAATACTATTAATCTTATTAATCTTTTTATTGAATTACTTTCTGGGAGAAAAATATATTATTGTTAGAGTAGTATCAAAGTTTACTGATGTAAAAAAAGATTATTTATTTAACTCTATAGAAATTTTGAGAATTAAAGTAATTGAAAAATATAACCATGTCTTAGGACTTATAAGTAATGTTTTTAAACTGTTACTACTGTTATAGCACCGAGATTGAATTTAAAAGAGGTGATAAATGTATCTAATGATAATCTAGTAAATATCAAAAAACTTGAGATATCTTTTACACAGCTACACACTAGAAAACTAAGTAAAAAACTAAGAAAACAAGTATTACAAACTAAAAATAGATTCAATCAAAATGTATGCATAATAAAAACTCAGCTAAAAAGGTTAGATACTTAACTACAACAATGGCATAGATTATCTTTTAGTAAAGATGAGAAATTAACCAATAACATCGAACATGAGTTGGTATATGTTTTTCTTGAAGATAAAATGAGAATGTTTTTGTCATATCAGATGTATGAGTATATAAATCATAATCATAACTTTCAAACAAAAGAACAATATATCAAAGCTTATGCAAGATAGATTGTTAAAATCTTAAAAGAGCCATTAAACTTAGAAGACTCTTTAGTTTTAACAGCTATAGAGATGTCTCAGGCTATAAATCTTAGTTTATTAATTTAGTTAATCAAAAATTAGATACTACTTATAATTTATGTAAATATATTAAAACGAATATTTTTGAACTTAGAAGGCAAATACAAAAAATTTTAGTTGCACAATATGTCTAATTGATAAATCTTCTGTACCTTGCTAACATCGTTTGATTACCACTAATCCCGTCACAATGGATGTATATAATTGGTTTTGGTAGTTGATGATATTTTGCTAATAAAGTACGCCAAGCTATTGGATCATAAAGTAAATCAAATTCGATTTTTGTTTCTCTAAGTAGTTTTAGGTAGATATCGTAGTTGGCGATATCTAATTGACCAAAGCTATTTTTAAAATTTGGCGAGATGATCTTAGGATGAGCTAATTTAGCATCTATACTGGCAAATTGTTCTTTTAGATAGTCTGAGCTACCAACACATGGGATTGTATAGACTTTATTTGCTAAATATTTCTCAAGATATAACGCTGTTGTACCCGTGCCAGCTGCAATTACAACACTATAGTTATTTATATTATTTATTTGGCAATACTTGTTAATTTCTAAAGCACATGCAGCTATACCTTCTTCAGCATCGGCATTTCTACCGCCTTGATCAAAAAAATAAAGACTATTTTCTATCTGATAATTTGTTTTTACACTTTCTAAATTTAGAGGGTTTGTGATTTCAAATAGTTGCATACCATTTGCTAAAGCTAGTTTAAGATTACCATTTTTATTTTGCTTAAGAAACTTAGGTAGAGGTTTTATCCAGTAATGAAAATTCCAACCTTTAAGCTTAGCTAATTGTGATAATACCAACATAAAATTAGACTGATTACCACCGAAAGATACAATCGTTTGGATATGTGAGTATTTATCAGGATTGTTTAGAGTATAAGCAAGTTTTCTAGCTTTGTTACCAGAAAAGATAGAGTGGCTTAGGTCATCCCTCATTACAATAAAATCTTTATTTTCAAAAGATATTTTTTGAAATAAGGATAACATATAGAAAATTATTCTTCTAGAAGCTCAAACTCATCTTTACTAATACCACAGTCAGGACATTCCCAATCTGCTGGGACATCTTCCCATCTAGTGCCTGGTTCAATACCATCTTCTGGCCATCCTTCAGCTTCATCATAAATCAAACCACAAACGATACAAATGTATTTTCTATATTCCATAACTAACTCTAAAAAAAATTGATTAATAAATAAAAAGTTGCAATATTTTAGCATTATAAAAATTATATATCCAGTATCTTTATAACAACCTTACAAAAGGTTATCCTTAAATTCATCAACACCTATTTTATTTGATTTATTCGAAAAAAATATTATGTTATTTTCGACGAAAAGATTAGTTATTTGTTTAGGAATATCTTTGTCTAAATGTCTTCTAATAAGACGATAAAAAGCATCTTTATTATTTTTATTAAAATGTTTTTTGAAAGTTTTACAATTCTAGGTGATGGGCGTACTACATTATAGGTGAATATAAAAAGCCAAACGGTGAGTTGGTTGATTTTCATCTAAAAGGTGCTGGTTTAACAAAGTTTTCAACAGGAGATGATGACAAAGAAGTTTTAACACCTATGCTTAGAGAATATATATTTGGTGAGGCAATGTATAGCCTAGGTATACCAACTAGCTGTATCCTAGCTGTGATAACTATTGGTGAAAACACTCAAAGGAAATGAGCTACAACAAGGCATAATAGCTGTTAGAGTGGCTAGTAGTCATATCCACGTAGAAACTTTTCAATATGCAGCAATCTTAGATACTAAATATAATCAAGAGCTTTTAGACTATACGCTAAAAAGACATAATTATAAGTTATGAAGAGAATAAAGCAGCTCTAAGCCTACTTGATTATGTGATTGATAAACAAACAAGTTTAATAGCAGAGTGGGAAAGAGTAGGTTTTATTCATGGTGTTATGAATACAGATAATATGACTATCTTGGATAAAACTATTGATTATGGCCCATGTGCTTTTATGAATAGTTATGATCCAGATACAGTGTTTAGCTTGATTGAGTGATGGGAGATATACTTTTGCAAATCAAGCATCAATCGCTGGCTGGAGTATTCCAAGATTAGCAGAGAGTTTGTTGAAACTTATTTCAGAAGATAAAGAAGATGCTATTAAACTAGCTCAAGATAAATTGCAACGCTTTTCTGAAATTTATAAGAATAAATGGAAACAAATATTTCTAACTAAACTAGGTTTTGAGATTAGTCAACCAGCTGGTGATGAATTAATTTCAGACTTACTTATAGCAATGTTTGAAAATAAACTTGACTATACCAACACCTTTTACAATTTAACTTATAAAAACTTTGTAGCATTAAAAGATAGTGGTTTACGAGATTGGTTAGATAAATATATGATTAATAATGAGATAAATTTTGCAAATATGAAGAAAACAAATCCTGTAATTATTCCTCGCAATAACCAGGTAGAGAAAGTACTTAAGTCTTCCGAAGATACTAAGCTTGGCGATTTATATAATCTTGTAGCAGCATTTAAAACACCTTATGAATTTAATAGTCTAACTGAGAAATATATGGCAGAACCGGCTAAAGAAGAAACTTATAATTAGAGCAATCATCTGCCATGGCAAGCCAAAATAAGAGAAAACTACACCTGCTGCAATAAAAGCTGTACCAGGTATCCCTGAGACTCCAAGTGAAGCTAGCATACAGATTAGTGAAATTAGTACTACTGTTGAGGAAGTAATATCAACGCTAGTAGTATTCATAGTCATGATTGCTAATACTGCTGGAAATACGCCTGTACAGCTATTCATACCTAGAGTTGTGCCCATAGTTGGTACAAATGTGGCAATACTATAGTTGTAACATATTTATTTAAGCCATCAATTGATAATGGCAGTGTGTCCCCATACTCGATCTAGAAGTAGCAGCTACGAGCATAGCTTTCCAAATACTTTTGTAGAATCTAACAATATTAGTTCTAAATAAAATTAGAAGTATAATGTGTATTATCAGAACAATTATATAATGCAATATAACAAGTTAAGATAAAATACAAGACTGTTGAAATACTGTTCTTATCAAGCTCAATACTCATTTGTACCACCAAGACAAGTACACCGTACGGAGTGATAGCAATAATAATTCTAGCTAATTTTTTTATCCAAAAAAATGCTGAGTCAATAAAGCTAATAAAAGGAGCAGCTAACTTACTATCTTCGCGATGTGCAATTAGCATTGAAAAACCAAGAAGTATCGCAAATATTACCATAGCCATTACATTATTATTATCTATTTGATGGAGAATATTATCAGGTAAAAAGTCCAGATATACTCGAAGTCTTCATATCTTTAGTAACATTACCAGTAATAGATGTGATATATATCCCGTGTCCTAAATGCATAATAATAGCAACACTAGCACCTATTGCAGCACTTATACCTGTTAGGATTAAAAGTATAACTATTGCTTTATAGGAAAGTCTTATAACATAAGATCCTTCACAGTTTTTAAAGTTAATTACTGAGTGAGTGATTGATCTTAATACAACAGGGATAATCAACATCTTAAGTAAAGAAAATATAGTTATCAACTAAGATGTTACTAATTTGTATAAAACTATCACTATAGTAACTAGTAGAATTATTAGATAATACCAATAACGACACCAATGATTAAAGCAAGTATAGTTCTGAAATTAAAACTAACTTTTTCAGATGTAGAATTATTAAGTATTAAAAAAATTATAAGTAAAACTGACAACTACAAGTCTTAACATTATTCACTAAATCAGTTTACTATATAAACTATTAAAACTACTAGTACTGATTAAAAATTAATATATTCACTCAAAAATTGATATGATTTTTTGTTGTAAAAACAAAAAATCGCGCTTATAACGATTTAATCATAACTTTTTTATTTAACAGTAAAGATGACAACACTTATGTACCAAGAGGCAAGTAGTAGTTTTACCAAAGTCGCTAACTAGCTAAAATTAAACAAATATATCACTAGCTCAATAGTTAAAACACTTAAACAAAAACATATCAAAAGAATTATCACTATTGCTCGAGGTGGTTCAGACTGTGTGGCAAATTTTGCAAAATATTTGTTTGAAACTCATCTTGGTTTTAGTGTTTCTTCATTACCACCATCTATAACGACAATATATAGTAAAAATATAGGTGATGACCAAACACTAGCTATAGCTATCTCCCAGTCTGGGGAGGTAGTCCAGATTTACACTTAGCTTTAGAAGGTTGTAAGAAAGCAAGATGTACTACACTAGCGATAGTTAATGTAGAAAAATCTCCTCTAGCAGAAAGTGCAGATTTAGTTTTACCAGTAAGAGCAGATGTAGGAAATGCTGTTGTAGCTACAAAAAAGTGTCATTACATCTTTGGTGGCGCATTTGTAATATTACTAGCTGGTTTTATTACGGATATTATTGGTAGAAAGAGAACACTAATTGTCTCAGGGTTGATATTTATAATAATCAGTAATAATGGTTTACATGTCAGATAATTATGTTGAGATCCTTTTTGCTCGTCTAGTTTAAGGTATTTCAGTAGGTTTCGTTACTGTAACTATACCACATATTTTACAGAAACAGTTCCTGGAACTATTAGGGGTATTGCTGTAACATGCTTTCATCTCTTTCTAACTGCGGAAATATTGATTTCAAACTATGTTGGTCTTTTATTCGAAGTAACAGCAAATTGGCGTGGAATGTTTTTATCAGCACTAGTTCCCCAGAAGCAATATTTTTTATTGACGCAATTTTTTATGTAAATTGCCAAGATAGCTAGTATCGGTAGGTAAAGACAAAGAAGTAGAGAGTGTGCTTAATAAAATATTTGAGAAAAATGCCGTACAACGAAAATTAACTGAAATCAAAGAAGTTATTGAAAAATCTAAACAAGAAGGTAGTATTTTAAAATCTCTAAGCTATAGACACTATTTAATTTCTATGTTAATTATTTTTTGCAATAGCAATTCTAGCACAAATGACAGGTATTAATAGTATATTACAATTCTCAGCAACAATACTCAAAGAATTCAGGTCTTGGCTCTAATTATGTTGCTATACTTGGAGATGTTACAATCACTGTAATAAACTTTTTAGTAACTTTAATAGCAGTGTTTATAGCCGATAAATTTGAGAGAAAATTTATCATCACTTTTGGCTTTTATGGTTTCATTATCACTAATAGCCACCGGTTTAGTTATGTCACTAATTAGGCTTAGTGAAACTCAAGGTTGGCTAATCCTTGCGGGAATGGTTAGCTTTATCTTTTTTTTGCTATTGGACCTGGTGCTTATATTTGGGTAATTATGTCAGAATTATTACCAGGGGCTATTAGAAGAAGTAAGGTGCTAAGTATAGCACTATTTTTGAATAGTATGGCCATCAGCATTATTAGTATCAGTATTTTTACCTATTAACAATTTCTTAGGAAATAGCAGCATGTTTTATATATGTGGTACACTACTTTAGTATATAGTTTTATTGTATTTATAATTTGTGTCAAGAACTACTAGTCGTTCCCTAGAAGATATCAAAGCAGAGTTCATGAAATAATTTTTTGATATTTTTTAGTGTTTAATATAAAAATTTTTCGATAAATATTGTATTATAAGTTAGTTCTGAACAAAAACATCAAAGATAAATACTCAAAAGACTAACTCTAACAGTTATATTATTAATTTTTTCATTTAACCTATATGCACAACAGCTAATAAATCTCGACAAAATTGCTATTCCAAACAGTTTAGCTCTTTTGCCGCCACCCCCAGCTATTGACAATATTGCTTTTATGAATGATAAAGCAATATCTCAAGTGACATTTTTATCTAAAAATAAAACCACTCAGCGCTATATTCAAGCAAAGATTGATGCTGAGTATACTATAAAAGAGATAGCAGAGAATTTTTCTGAAAGCTTTGGTCAACAAATTTCTAAAGAGAAAACACCAGTTATAATATAATCTAATAGATATAGCTAGCGAAGTTGCATCAAAGTCAGAAAGCTACGCTAAGAAAGAATATATGCGGGTAAGACCATTTGTATTTTTTGATAAAGCTACTTGTAATCCACCAGGAGAGAAAAAATTAAGAAACAATGGCTCTTATCCTTCCGGTCATACCACAGAAAGTTGGGCTGTAGCGTTATTACTTGCGGAAATAAATCCAGCAAATCAGCAGCAAATTCTAAAAAAAGGTTATGAATATGGACAAAGTAGAATAATCTGTGGTGCCCACTAGCCTAGTGATGTACAAGCAGGATATCTACTTGGTAGTGCGGTGTTTTCTGCACTAAATGCAAATGATGATTTTAGAACTTTGATAACTCAAGCAAAGAAAGAATTAAAAACCAACTAGGCTGGATTAGCTATATCTATAAATTTTGTCTCAAAGTCAAACTTTTGTTTGAGTAAATCTGCAATAGCTTTTGCACCTTCTTTTTCTGTAGCGTGATGACCTGCTGAGATATAGTTTATACCTAGCTCGTAAGCAAGATGGGTTGTCCTTTCGGAAATTTCACCTGATATAAAAGTATCAGCCCCAGCTTGGTATGCGTACTCGATAAAATCTTGAGCACTACCAGTGCAGATAGCTACTTTGTTATTTTGCTGCTTAACAGCTATTACAGTAGGTTTTCTCTCAAGTTTATTTTCTATTAAATCGCTAAAATCATTCAAATCTAATTTACACTGACCAATTACTGAAATATCTGGTTTAGATCCTGTTTCAAAAAATTCTAAGTTACTTAAGCCTAGTTTATTGGCTAGTAGGATATTGTTGCCAATTTCACTATGACCATCTAAAGGGAGATGGTAAGCAAAAAGATGTATACCATTTTTGATAAGTTTAGCTATACGCTGATATTTAATGCCAATTATTGGATAGTTTTCACCTTTCCAAAAATAGCCATGATGCACGACAATAGCATCAGCATTTTCAGTAATTGCTTGATCAATGAGTTTTTGGCATGCTGTGACGGCTGTTATAACTTTTTTGATATTTCTATCGCCTTGGACTTGTAGTCCATTAGGACAGTAATCTTTGAATTGCTCAATAGCAAAATAATTATTCAAGTAATTTTCTAATTTTTTAAAGTGCATAGCTTATGAAAATTGATGTTTATAATGATATAATCTTAGATTGTATACTTTTCGAAGAATTATTTAAAAAAATATGATTTTTGGGTGCTTATATGAATAAAACAAGTGTTGTAAAAGTTGGAAATGTTTTGATCGGTGGTGATAATCCAGTTGTTGTTCAGTCAATGACAGATACGTATACTGCTGATGTTGAAAAGACAGTTAAACAGATTTTAGTCCTACATAAAGCTGGTAGTGAAATAGTCAGAATTACAGTTAATGATGAGCCAGCTGCTGCTGCAGTTGCTGAGATTGTCAAAGAACTTACTAAGCATGACTGTCATGTGCCTTTAGTTGGTGATTTTCATTATAATGGTCATACTTTACTGAGCAAATATCCAGAGTGTGCTAAGGCTTTGGCAAAATATCGTATAAACCCAGGTAATGTTGGCTTTGGTGAGAAAAAAGATATTCGGTTCACGGAGATTATACAAATTGCAATAGCAAATGACAAACCTGTGCGTATAGGTGTCAATTGGGGAAGTTTAGATCAAGTTTTATTGGCAAGACTAATTGATGAAAATAATGTTCAAGAGAATCCACTAAGCTTACAACAGATAATACATAAGGCACTTATAACTTCAGCTTTAGAAAGCGCTAAATACGCAGAGGAGTTTGGACTAGCAAAAGATAAAATCATAATCTCATGCAAAGTAAGTGAAGTGCAAGATTTAATCGTAGTATATCAAAAGCTAACTAAAGAGTGTGATTATCCTTTACACCTGGGATTAACAGAAGCTGGTATGGGTACCAAAGGTATTGTTGCTAGTGCTGTGAGTTTAGGAATTTTATTACAACAAGGTATCGGTAATACTATTAGAGTTTCATTAACTCCAGCACCAAATGCACCGCGTACAGAAGAGGTGCGTGTATGTCGTGAGATATTACAAAACTTAGGGATTCGTACATTTACCCCAAGTGTGACATCTTGCCCTGGTTGCGGTAGGACTACTAGTTCATTCTTTAGAGAGCTTACAAGTAAAGTTAAAGATCATTTAGATGAAAAAATGCACACTTGGAAAAAGCAATATCATGGTGTAGAAGCAATGAAAGTCGCTGTAATGGGTTGTGTAGTCAATGGTCCGGGAGAGTCAAAAAATGCTGATATTGGTATAAGTCTGCCAGGTTGTGGGGAGTCACCTGTTGCACCAGTTTTTATCGATGGTAAAAAAGCGCATACCCTAAGAGGAGATAACATCTCTGAAGAGTTTATAGAAATTTTAGGAAATTATGTTAAAAATCGTTATGGTAAAAAATAGGTAAATTTTAGAAGATGTCAGTAGTTTTTGTTAATACGCCTTTTGCTAGACTTAAATTAGGTTATACAAACAATACCCAAGGCTTTAGTAAAGAAAAATATGCTAAGTTTAATCTAGCTGATAACGTTGGTGATAAATACTTAGCTGTAGAAAAAAATCGTAACTTATTTAAATCGTATCTTAATGCTGAGATAAAGTGGCTAAGACAAAACCATACTAATATTGTTAAAAGTTTCGATGAATATAATGGTGATTTTTGTGATGCTATTATCACTGATAAACCTAGGCAAGCTTGTGTAGTTTTAACAGCAGATTGTTTACCTATTATCTTATTTGATAAGAAAATGACAAAAGTTGCTGCAATCCATGCAGGTTGGCGAGGTTTATCTCAAGGTATACTAAAAGTAGCTTTGAAAGAGTTTGTTGGGCTAGAGTTAGTAGCTTGGTTTGGTCCTTGTATATCTGCTAATTTCTATGAGGTTAGCAGCGATGTTTATGATAAATTTATTGAGCAACATCAGACATTTGGTCAAGCATTTCGTTCAAAAGTAAAGATAAATATCTTTTTGATATGAAGCTAGTTGCTAGACAGATATTAAATGATAGTCATTATTTTGATATAGTTTATTCTGGTGTGTGCACTTATAGTAATAAAAGACTTTACTCTTATCGTAAAGATGGTGTCACAGGCAGACAAGCTACATTTGTATGGTTTAAGTAAGTTTTAATAGGGGATAATATGTCTGAGAAATTACAAATCTTAAGAAATTTAATGCAAGAAAAAGACTATGATTTTTATATTGTACCTTCTGTAGATGATCATAATAATGAGTATGTTCCTAAGTGTTGGCAGTACCGTGCTTGGATAAGTGGATTTGATGGTTCAGCTGGAGATGTTTTAGTTGGTATGGATAAAGAATATCTTTCTACTGATGGTAGGTATTTTCTCCAAGCTGAGCAACAATTAGACAAAGATGATTTCGAACTAATAAAGCAGTCAGATTTTACACCTGGAATTGTCAAGTGGCTATGGAAAAATGCTAAAGGAAAAACTATCGCTGTAGACCCAGCTAAGCTTAGTTACAAAAGTGCTTTAGAGTTGTTAGATTTTCTTAATAGCAATGATTATAATGTGGTTTTTGATCAAAATAACCTTGTGCATAAAGCTCAGCAAGAGCTTGGTCAATTAGCTGATATACCATATACAGCAATACAAGAGCATGCTATTCAATACTCTGGTAGAAGTGTTGCTTCTAAAATTGAAGAGCTAAGACATACAATTAAAGAGACAAGCTCAGATTTTTATGTGGATTCAAAATTAGATCATATAGCATGGTTATTAAACATTAGAGGTAGGGATGTTGAATGCACACCTTTAGTGATAAGTTATTTATTTGTTTCTCTAAATGAGATAATTCTATATGTTGATGATAGAAAGGTTACTCCAGAAATAAAAAAATACTTCGATAATAATCATATTCAAATTAGGGATTATTATCAATTTTACCAAGATTTAGAATCAACTACAGGTAAGTATTTATTAGATGGCACTAATATCAACTATAAAGTTACACAAAGTATCAATCAAAATCAAAATAGTAGCTGCTATTTCTTAATGGTCGACTCTCCAGTAGGTCTGAGCAAAGCTCTAAAAAATCCTGTTTAAATTAACGGTGCAAAAGAAGCTCATCGTAAAGATGCTGTAGCATTTATATCATGGTGGTATTGGATCGAGAATAACTATCAAGGAGTTGATGAGATTCAAGCTGCAGCTAAGCTAAGAGAATTTCGTGCACAACAACAAGGCTACGTTGAAGATAGTTTTTCGTACATAGTAGGTCATGCAGCAAATAGCGCAATTATTCATTATATGGCAAAAAAAGATGTTAATTTGAAAAAGATTGATGACCAAACACCTCTTTTATGTGATTCTGGAGGACAGTATAGAGAGGGGACTACAGATATGACTAGAGTACTTCACTTTGGTAAACCATCAAAAGAACACAGAAGGTACTATACTTTAGTTCTAAAAGGTCATTTAGGACTTGGTAGAGCAGTATTTCCTAAAGGTACTACAGGATCACAGCTTGATTTTTAGCACGCGAGTATTTATGGCATTTCTGTGCAGATTATGCGCATGGAACAGGTCATGGAGTAGGAAGTTTCTTAGGAGTACATGAAGGACCACAAAGAATAAATTCAGCCTCAAAAGTTGAGCTAATGTCTGGGATGATTTTAAGTAATGAACCAGGAGCATATTTCCCAGATGAGTTTGGTATCAGAATAGAAAACTTATACTATGTGAAACAGTGTAATCAAGAGTCGCCTACAGGTCATGGACCATTTTACTGTTTTGAAGATCTGACTTTGGTACCTTATGAATACAAACTAATTGAAACTTGGATGCTAACTTATACTGAAAAGAAAACTATAAATAATTACTATAGTAGAATTAGAAAAGAGGTATTACCTTTGATAAATGATCCACAAGTTAGAGAATTTTTATTATTCAAAACAAGACATATAAAATAGTCAAAATACTATTATCTTTATCAGTTAAACAATAGGGTAATTTTTAGGTATGAAAAGCTAATAGCTTTTAATATTTTGAAAATAAACAAAAAAGTATTTAAACATGACAAAAAAAACACCAAAAGATACTAAAAGGCAAACGACTAAGAAGCTGATAAGTTTTAAAATATTTGTACTACTAGCTTTGACTATAGGTAGTGGCCTCTCTGGTATCTTTTTTGATAAATTTGACTTAAAAGAAAAGTTTATAAACTTTAGACATTCAGCATATAACTATTTCACTAGTGAGCCAATAAAGCACTATACTGCCAAAGATAACGAGAATATTATTGCTAGATTTTTTTCACAAAGTGATGAGACGAAAAAGCAACAGCAACAATCAAATGAATTTGATAATCTTAAGCAGTATCCACCAGTTAGAACTCTACCAGCAGTTACTGATTATTGTCATAGTTTTCTAGCTTATGGTAATCCTAGTTATGGTGTAACTGAAGGTTTAGGACAGGCAAATCTTTATCTATGTCGTGATGGTTATGTTGTAGGTTATAATTATCAAACCAAAGAGGCAAGCTGGGTAGCATTTAAGTTGACAAAATCAAAAGTAGCCAATCATCTTAAACGTGATGATAAATTCAAAGAAGACAATGATGTACTATTTGTCTATAGAGCGACATTAGATGATTATTCTCATTCCGGTTATGACAGAGGGCATTTAGCTTCGTATGCATCTATGGATTTTAGCAAGAAATCTGCAGATCAGTCATTCTTGTTATCAAATATGTTACCACAAAAAGTAGGGCTAAATAGGCAAGGATGGGAAAGACTTGAGACAGATGAGCGAATCTGGGCAAGTATGTATAATAGTATATATGTCTATACAGGACCAATATACGAAAAACAAAAAATTCATAAAACTATAGGTGATAATAAGATAGCTGTACCTGGTTATTTCTTTAAGATAATTTATGTACCTTCTAATAATAAGGCAATAGCTTTTGTAATGCCAAACGCAAGGGTTGATAAAACTAAGATTGCTAACTATAGAGTATCAATAAAAGATATCCAAGAGCGTACAGGATTGAAGTTTTTGACTAATATTCCAGATCGAGATTTTGTGATAAATAATGTCTCCTCAATGTGGCGTACTGCTTATTTATAACTGTTGGTTAGATCATTAGTTATCAACTTAGTAGCTTGCTGAATAATTTCTTCATTTTTGTGCATTTTTATCATTGGGATTTGGATATAAAATTCCTAGTGCAATAGGTTGCTGATTTTTAGACCATATAATAGCTACATCATTAGTCGCTGCATATTAACCGTTCCAGTTTTATCACCAATTATCTAATTTTTAGGCGTACCGAAAGTTATTTTATTTGCACCAGTATTGTTATCTTGTAGATACTTTATAAAAATATCTTTATGTTTTTTATTTAGAATATCACCAAATGCTAGTTTATAAATATCTTTAATAATAGCTTTTGGAGTTGTTTTATGTTATATCACTATCTCTTAGCTGAGTGTAATTAACTTCTGGTTCATCAGCTGCGATTATAGTCTCGTTATCACCTAATTTTTTTATAAATTTATTTAAGTTTTGTAAACCACCTAGTTGTCTAACTAAGATATTAGCAGCAGGATTATCACTTAAAATAACAGCATAACTAAGTTGCGAAATGGTTAATCTCTTCACATTTTTAGCAGTGATAGGTGCATAGCCAAATGTACCAATATCATTTTTTGATATTAGAATCTTTTTTCTAAGAAGCCTTGATTATGCATATAATAATCTAAAACTGCACCAACTAATAAAAACTTGAAAACACTACAAATAAGGAAGTGATAGTTTTGATTATATATTTATTATTTAGACTTAAATTATATAACAAATTACTTAAATCTTAAGACTATAATTTTTATATCAGTAATTGTGAAATTATTTAAAAAGCCTAGTGAGTCTGCTACAATAAATTTAGGAAATGCTATAGTATAAGAAACAAAATATTTATTAAAAAAATTTTATGCAATTACCAATATCTCAAAGCTTAAAATATCGTTTAATTTCCCGAAGTGATCAAGATAAGAAATTATGTACATACCTGGATACTAATCCTAAAAATAGAGAGTTTTTTCCAAACGGAGCTTTAACTGAAAAAGATATTTCAGCAATGTTAGAAAGATTTGTTGTAGGCTACGAAAAATATCAGGTTCCGGTTTTTTGATATTTGATAAAAATGATAATTTCATAGCTAGGGCAGGTTTTGCTTATGCACAAGAAATAGATGTTATTGAAATTGGTTATGTAATTGATCATAAATATTGGGGTAAAGGTTATGCTACAGAGATAGTTACGAATCTACTTAATTGGGCAGAAAATAATTTAGAACATAAGGAAATTTTTGCTTTTACTCTAGTAGCATTTAGCATCTATAAAAGTAATGCAGAAGGCACAAATGGAGTTTATAGATATAAGAGTGCTTAAAGGTGTTGAATGTGTTGTATATAGAGAATTATTATAAATTATTTTGAGTATTTCTCTTTTATAATTAGTCCAATCGCTATACTAAATATCAATAATAACCAAACTAGCAACATACCAACACTCATCCAAATAGTACGATAATCATTTAGATATATAGTTTGCTTAAGTGTGGCACGAGTATCTTTAGGTAGCTCTTTAATTATTTTCCCATTAGGTTCAATAACAGCGGTGATACCATTACTAGTAGTTGTAAGAACATATTTAGCATTTTCTATTGCTCTGACTTGAGATATTTGTAGTTGTTGCTCACGAGCGATTGAGTCACCAAACCAAGAGTCATCACTAATGATAGAAATAAGCTTAGCACCTTGTAGCTGATCACGGACCTGCTCAGGATATGTAACTTCATAGCAGATAAAATTAGCTAGAGGTTGACCAAAAGCTGTCATAATTGGTTGAATCTTGTCACCAGCATTGAAGCTACTTAAACCGACACTATCAACATAGCCAAAAAATTTGATTGGGAAATATTCACCAAATGGAACTAGGTGATGTTTATTATATACCCCTTGACCATTACCAATAATAATCGAACTATTGTAAATTTTAGCTCTAGATGCTGTTTGATCAATACTTAGTGAGCCAATAAGCATAGCATTATTATTTTTATCAACTAGCTCTTTAAGATTACTAAAATATGAGCTCATATACTGTCTATAATTAGGAATCGCATTTTCAGAGAGAATTATTAATGAGTTTTTATATTCAGCTGCGGCTTGTTGATAGTATTTTTGCATCCTAGCAAAATTATCAGGATTCCACTTAAATCCTTGGACAAAATTTCCTTGGATTAATACCACCTTTTGAGGTTGTTTTGTTTGAGTCTCAGGCTGGCAATATTTGATAGTGACACCACCTATATATAAAGAAGTTATGATAAAGATTACACTAACTGTTTTCTTCAAAGTAGTTTTATTACAAATATAGAAAGTTATCAAACATGCAATAAAAGTAATAATATAACTAACTAAATAAACACCACCAATATTAACATACCATATTAGAGGCGATTCAGTCTGTGAATAGCCTAATGATACCCATGGAAAGCCACCCCAGAGTAGATTAGCTTTAACTATTTCAAAAAGTGTCCACAAAGCAGAGTAGATTAGTAGTTTGGCAAAATTATTGGCTTTGCACGTGAGGATATAGCTAAATGTACCAAAAGGTATTATATGTAAGAAATTTGACAAGATTACCAAAGCAATTGCTGCAGATAAACCAGCAGCGATTGATTCAGTAAATAAATGTATACTTATATATACCCACGATATACTAGTGCCAAAGAAACCAATCCCAAATAATACTGCGGTAAAAAATGCACTGCGAATTTTAGTTGCTTTATTTAGCTGATAGAAAAAAAGTACTAAAGATACTAATGCTAGTATATCAATACGGAAAGGTGCAAAAGCTAAATTAAGTATAGCACCACTTAATAGCGGCGGAATTATTCTAAATATTAACTTTTTCATTATTTCTTAAACTTTTCAACTAAAATGTTAATAATTTTTCTATTATTAGCCTCTTGTACTGTAAATATCAAGCCATGAACGACGATGATATCACCCTTTTGAGGTAAACACTCTAAAGTTTGAATAATCATCCCAGCAATAGTATCATAATCGCTATTATCATCTATTGATGTACTAAAATATTCATTGAAGTCTTCTATTGTAGTTGTAGCATCTAATATAAACTTATTATCTGCCACTTTAACTATGTTTTGGCTAGTAATATCAAATTCATCTTCAATATCACCAACAATTTCTTCTAAAACATCCTCAATAGTAATTAATCCAGAAATAACACCATATTCATCAACAACTATGGCAATATGATTTTGACTATTTTTGAAATCTCTAAGCATTGCATTAAGTTTTTTAGTCTCTGGGATAAAGATAGCAGGACGCAGAATATTTTTGATATCTTCGGCTTTTAGTTCTTCATCATCAGCTGATTCAATTTCTTTTTCAAAGATTAGTTTTAGCAGGTCTTTTGAGTGTAAAATTCCTAACACTTCAGATTTGTTTTCACAGTAGACAGGCAAGCGTGTATGACTAGAGTTTATTGTTTTTTTTAAGATTTCCCTAATAGACATAGACATATCTAAAGCAATAATTTTTGTATGCGATATCATAATGTCACCAACATTTAGTGATGATATTTTCATCGCACCTATTAGCATATTCTGTGATGTTTTATCAATGACCTCATTAGCTGTAGCTCTATTGATAGCATTAATAAGAGCATCTTCACTTTTTATATTAAAAATGCTTGAGGTAAGTCTTTTTATAAAAGGATTACTGTCTGCCATTTTGTTTCTCTTGTTCAATATATGGATTAGCTATTCCTAGCTGTGCTAGTAGTTGTATTTCTAAATTCTCCATTACTTCGGCTTCTTGATCATCTTGGTGATCATAACTAAGCAAGTGTAACAAACCATGGATAAAAATATGCTGCCAATGATCATTAAGTTTCTTGTTTTGCTCTTTGGCTTCTTTCTCTATTACCATTGGTGCTATGATAATGTCACCTAAGAAATCAGCAGCAATATCATCAGGTAAGCCTTGAGGCTTCTCAAATTCAAAAGAGATAATATTTGTTGGCTTATCTTTATTACGGAACTGTTTATTTATCTGCTGAATTTCATCATTCGAGACAATACTTACATTCACTTCAGCATGGCTGATATGATGTTTATCTGCTACAAGTTGTAGGCATTTTAGCAGTAAATCTTGGCTAGGTATGGGATATTCGTCATCATTGATGACATTTATATTTAGACTATCCATTTTTAGTTTTCTCTTCATGCTTATCGTAAGCATTAACTATTTTCCGAACTACTTGATGGCGGACAATATCAACTAATTTCAAGTAGCTAATAGCTACACCTTCGATATCATTAAGGATTGATAATGCATGGCTTAATCCTGATGTGACATTTTTTGGTAAATCTATTTGGGTGATATCGTCTGTTATAACGGCTGTAGTATTAAAACCAATTCTTGTTAAGAACATTTTCATTTGCTCTTTTGTGGTATTTTGGCTCTCGTCAAGGACGATAAAAGAGTCATTAATCGTTCTACCACACATATATGCCAGCGGAGCAATCTCAATAGCTTGCTTTTCTATTAGCTTGGTGACTTTTTCTACTCCCATAAAATCAAACAAAGCATCATACATTGGGCGTAGATATGGATCAATCTTTTGGGTTAGATCACCTGGTAAAAAGCCAAGTTTCTCACCAGCTTCAACAGCAGGTCGTATTAGTACAATTCTTCTAACTTCACCTTTCTCATGAGCTGCTACAGCACAAGCAATTGCTATGTAGGTTTTACCTGTACCAGCAGGACCAATACCAAATGTGACAAAGTTATTTTTAATATTTTCTAAATATATTGCTTGGTTGTGTGTACGCGCTTTGAGCTTTTTGCTTCTTAGTTGAACTTCAGCTTCTTCAACTTTTTTGCGTGACTTAGCAGTGGCAGTGGCTTTATCTTTGGCAGCAGCATTGAGGATAGTTGTAATCTGCTCTAAATCAAATTCAGTATTACCAGCTAAAATCTCAGCATAGTAAGATTTGATAAATCTTTTTGCTTGGGTATTATTAGCGCTTGAATCACTAGTAATCTCAAACTCATCAGCACGATACCTAATCTCAACATCAAAATAATTTTCGATAGCATGAATATTTTCATCAAGATTGCCACAAAGTAGCATCATCGCATCGTATTTATAAGGTTCAAGAACAAATTGAGCTTTATTCATAGATTAAATAAGTTCTCCCTCTTAGAGAGTTTGGTAGGCTTTCAGTTATTTTAACCATAGCGAACTGACCAATCAAAGATTTATCAGCCTTAAAGTTTACAACTCTGTTATTTTCTGTTCTTCCAGCAAGGATATTATGATCTTTTTTAGATGTTCCTTCGACTAGAATTCTCTGGTTAGTGCCAACCATTTGTCTAGAGATTATTTGAGCATTACTATTTAGCAAATCCTGTAGTCGCTTAAGACGATATTTTTTGACTTCCATAGGAGTGTCATCTGGTAAATCAGCAGCTGGAGTACCAGGGCGCTTGCTATAGATAAAGCTAAATGATTGGTCAAAGTTGATTTCTTTTACTAAATTTAGTAGTTTTTGGAAATCTTCTTCTGTCTCACCAGGAAAACCAACAATAAAATCAGATGAAATTGTAATATCAGGGCGAATTGCTCTTAATTTTTTAATTTTTTGTTTAAACTCTAAGATAGTATGGTTTCTTTTCATATTGATAAGAATTCTATCTGAACCATGTTGAACTGGTAAATGTAAGTGGTTAGCAAGTTCTGGTACAGTTGCATAAGCATCGATCAAGTTTTGTGAAAACTCAACTGGATGTGAAGTAGTAAATCTAATTCTTTCAATACCATCTATCTCGGCGATGAAGTGGATTAGCAAAGCAAGGTCTGCTATTTGACCATTCTCCATTGGACCTAAGTAGTGGTTGACATTCTGTCCAAGTAAGGTGATTTCTTTCACGCCTTGTTCTGCTAAGATAGCACATTCTGCTAAGACATCTTCAAATAATCTATTTACTTCTGGGCCGCGGGTATATGGTACTACACAGTATGAGCAGTATTTATCACAACCTTCCATAATAGATACATACGCCTTAGCACCTTCAGCTTTTGGCTCTGGTAGATAGTCAAATTTTTCAACCTCAGGAAATGATATATCAACTTGAGATTGTTGAGTTTTTTGTTTTTGCTTAATCATCTCTGGAAGTCTATGAATAGTTTGCGGACCAAAGACTAGATCAACAAAAGGCGCTCTTTTGATAATATTTTCACCTTCTTGTGAAGCAACACAACCACCGACACCGATTATTAGATCTTCGTTAGTTTTTTTTAGACCTTTCCATCTTCCAAGCTCATGGAATACTTTTTCTTGAGCCTTTTCTCTAATAGAGCAAGTATTAATTAAGATGATATCTGCATCTTTATAATCATCTGTTTTTACAGTATGAAAATACTCATTTAGAACTTCATGCATTCTAGTAGAGTCATATTCATTCATTTGGCAACCCAAAGTTTTTATGAAAACTTTTTTTGTTCTTTCATTTAATCGAACCCCCTTTATTTTTGTATTGTAGTATAGTTAAAGTGCTATTAATTAATATCAAAATACACATAACTGATCTATGCTAATCTTGGCACGATTTCATTAAAGTTATATTTTAAAACTCTTACTTTGGGATATAAGAGGTTATTTTAAGCCCCAAAATTCTACCACAAAATTTAACTAAAAGCACTCTTAGAGTCTAGACTAATTTGCTTGATTAATGCAAAATACTCAGAGCTTTTTTAACATATTAATTTCGATGAAGCAAAATCAATTTATACAAGATGATATTTGGCAGTATTGTCTTGAGCATACTAGTGATTTATCAGATAATCTCAAACAGCTATGCAATTACACCTGCGAAAATATTAACGGTGCGCAAATGCTTTCAGAAAAGATAGTCACTAAATTGCTACAATTTTTTGTTTTTTCTACTAGGGCGAAAGTGTGTGTTGATGTTGGTACATTTACAGCGATGTCTGCAATTGCAATGGCTGAGGCATCGCTAGATACTAAAGTATATACTATAGATAGACCTAATCAAGCAGGTGAGCAGCTAGTAAAAGAGTTTATTGCTAAATACCCAAATATCGAATATTGCCAAGGTAATGCTATAGATATTTTACCAACATTACCAAATCAAATAGATATTGCTTTTATTGATGCTGATAAAAAACAGACACAAGAGTATTTTGACATTTTAGTCGCTAAACTAGCGGATACTGGTGTAATCATAGTTGATGACATCCTCTGGCGTGGTGAAGTTTTAGACCCTCAAGACAAGCGCAGTAAAGCCTTAGACAATTTTAACAAATATGTAAATCAACACGATGACCTAGAAACATTAGTCTTACCTATTCGTCATGGTATCAATATCATAAGAAAAAGAACTTATAAATATCGCTGAGAAAAATAATATTAATCTTTGTGATTGTTATGCAGTTTTGTTTTGTCACAGCTTATGCAGCTACATGTGATAGTGTAAATATTGATGGTGTTAAGTAGTATCATGATTCTGATGAAAAAAGAGCAATCTATCTAGAGATCTATAATTTAGCAGCACATAGAATAAAGCATCAAGTTAAAAAAGAGCATCTAAAAAGGTACATGGGGTGTTATATTGGATGTTGATGAGACAGCTTTAGATAACTCATGGCAAGAGTATGATAACTATAAAGATTATAGTGAAGAAGAGTTTCGAAAAGACGTAATTAAGTAAAAAGTAAAAAGTTTACCTGGTGCTGCTAAATTAACTAATCTTGTCCATAAACTAGGTGGGTATGTAAGTTTTGTAACTAATTGCTATGATTCAGATGATAAAATGATCAAAGCAACAGAACTAAACCTTACTGAAGAAGACATTTATTACGATCAAATTTTATTCTATAGTGAAAATGCTAAAAATCCTCATGATAAAAACTCAAGATTTGAGGTAGTTAAATCAGGTAAATATGCTGATGATATTATAGTTATAAGAGCTCCCAGCACATAAGGTGATAGCTTATTTTGGTAATAATATACCAGATTTTCCTCATATGACGCAAAAAAATATATACAATGTTGATAATAATAAGTATGCTGTTTTTGGTAGGAGATATTATATTTTTAAAAATCCGATATATGGTAGCTGGGAAATAGTAGAAGGCTTTGTTAGTGGCGAAATTATATTTTAGATATTCGGCAATGGATGCTGGTAAGACATTAGATCTTTTAAAAGTTGCCTATAACTCAGAAGATAGAGGTAGAAAGCCTCTAGTTTTAACATCAGCGATCGATAAAAGAGCAGGTTTGAATAAGGTCATATAGATCAAGATGCTTACTCATTGACTGACAGGGATAACATCTTTGAATTTGCCAAAAAATAATAATAGCAGAGATAAGATAGATTATGTCTTGATAGGTGAAATTCATTTTTCACTCAAGAGCAAGTTTGGCAATTAGCAGAGATAGTTGATGAACTAAATATACCGGTGATTTGTTATGGGCTACGCACAAATTACTTAGGCCATCAATTTGAGACATCAGCGCTATTTTTAGCTATTTCAGATACTCTCGAAGAGGTCAAAACAATTTGTCATTGTGGTAAAAAGACAAGCTTTAACATGATGGTGCAGAATGGCAAAGCAATAAAAAAAGTAATCATATAGTAGTTGATGATGATTCACTTAAAGAGATAGATACCAAATGTATATGTGTGTCGTAAGCATTTGAAAGATGGCGTGTATGAATAATAGCCATATAGTTTAAAATGGTAGCTACTTACCAAGACAAAGTAACTATCGATAGCGAAACAACGATAAACGTTTAAAATCAGGCTATAAGCAAATAGAAAAAGAAGTCCACAAAGTCCAAGTGCTAGATCTAGCAACTGGTACAGAAACATTTTTAGCAGAGGCGATTAAGTTTATCTACAATAACAACTTCAAATATATCCAAGGTGCTTGGAGTGGTTATGTAGAAGAGCATCTAATCCCTAGGTTAAATGGCTTTGAGCTACTAATGGTAAGCTATGCAATGGCACATCTAAAGTTAGATATGCTTTTGACAGAGACAGGCTACAAGCCAAAATCATCAAAAAGCCAACGCTTTCATATTTATTTGACAAACTCACTAGAAGAGTATCACTCTGACACTGGGATACTATTTGCTGACTGTCTAAGTAATGAAGCCAATGAGGCAAATCAAATTAAAAAAGATACTCCAGAGTAATGGTAGTAATAGGTAATCCGCTATATAGTGGCGAAAGGCCAATAAAAGCAAGTGGATAATCGACTTGATGAGGACTACAAAAAGAACCAATAGGTAGCAAGCTCAAGCTCAGGGAAAGAAATCCTAAATAGATAAATGATGACTATGTCTAATTTATGCGTTATAATCAGTATCATACTGAGAAAAATGGTAGCGGAGTTTTGGCATTTATTAATCAGCATGGTTTCTTGGATAATCCTACTTTTAGAGTTATGCGCTTATAGCCTGTAAAAACTTATGACAAAATTTATACTATAGATTTGCGTGGTAATTCTAAGAAAAAAGAGACTTGTCATGATGGCTCAAAAGATGAAACTGTCTTTGATGTTATGCAAGGTGTATCTATCAATATTTTTGTAAAAACCGGTGAAAAGAAAAGAGCGAGCTAGCAGAAGTATATCACTATGATTTATACGGTAAGAGAAATGACAAATATGAGTTTTTAGCTCAAAATAGTCTGAAAAATATACAATGGTCAAAGATTGAAAATATAGCTTTATAATACTACTTTGTGAAAAAAGATTGGGAGCTAGAATAAACAATATGAAGGTGGATTTAGTTTGCAGAATTTATTTCCAGTAAATAACGTGGGTATAGTTACAGCTAGAAATAAATTTATAATTCATGATTCTAAGCAAGAAGTACAAAATACGATTGAAAAATTTTTACGGTTAGATGACGAGGAAGCAAGAGCTAAATTTCATTTAGGTAAAGATGTATGGGATTGGAAAGTAAGTTATGCAAGAGCAGATTTAGAAGCTAATTATCAAAATGAAGGAGTTTTTACAGAAGTTGTTTATAGACCATTTGATAAAAATGGACTTTTTATATAGGTCAATCAAAAGGCTTTCATTATTATCCAATAAATGACACTATTAAACACATGCTTAAAGGCGAAAATGTTGGTATTGCAGTAGGGAAGGACAGGGGCAAGCTACTGGCTCTAAAAATTGGGATGTTGTATCGATAACAGACACGATTACAGATCTTAACTACTATAGAAGAGGCCGTGAAGTAGTATTTCAGCTTTATCTCTACCCAGATGATAACTCTTTAGATTCTAACAGAGCAACAAATTTGGATATGACTATTGTTAAGGATATTGATAAGAGTTCAGAGTTGAAGCCCGTAGCTAAGCCATACCCCGCCGACAAGTCGGCACGCCTCTCAAGAAGGGAATATTTCCCTTCGAGTGTCAAAGGGGTGGGCTGTGGAGTAGGTCATGGTAGTATTTCAAAAAACTAAACCTTTCTACTTAAAACCTTATACAAAACATAAGCAATCACAGCAGCTGCAATATTTACAAAAAATATCGCCTCAACAACTGAATTATAAACAGAGCCACTAAATAGTGTTGGCGAATTTAGAATCGTATAAATAGCAAAAAATATCAAACAAGCAGTTTTAAACTGATTATTTTTAAATAATGCTAAAATTGAAAATAAAAATAGCGCTAATTGAAAAATTCCTATCTGAAAAACAGCGGGAGTGAAAATCCATCCTTGAAATTTACTCATGCTATCCCCATCTGCTAAGTATACATAACTATTAATCAAAGTATAGAGACTTATATTACTGATTATAAAGTAGTTTGCGTAGATGTTCGCATGGTGCTTGGTATGAATAATGCTTGAGTGTAAAAACGCTATTATGAAGGGTGTGATTAGTAAACAAACACTTACAGTTGTAGTTACCATAAGTCATCAAAAATATTGTAGAAAATAGCTAGATTTTACAATAAATGCTTTGGCTTGTCATATGTTTAATAATAAACATATAGGCAATCTAATAGATGATAGTTAAAATTTGCTACTAGAAAATTGTTAAATAAATAAAAAGGAAAACTTAATAATGCAATTTACTGTAGAGAAAAAAGAAGGAATTCACTGTTCACTATTAATCGAAGTGCCAGCTAACGAAATTGATAGTGTAGTTTCAAAAGAAATCAATAGAACTGCAAAAACTATCAAGATGAATGGTTT
This sequence comes from Francisella-like endosymbiont, assembly GCF_003069505.1. Taxonomy (NCBI): domain Bacteria; kingdom Pseudomonadati; phylum Pseudomonadota; class Gammaproteobacteria; order Thiotrichales; family Francisellaceae; species Francisella-like endosymbiont. The sequence continues at coordinate 156,105 of NZ_QAPC01000001.1, forward strand.
CAGACCTGGTAAAGTACCTGCTGGGATGGTTAAGAAGAAGTATGGCGAGCAAATCCGTATGGAAGTGATTTCTGATCTTATTCCTCAAAAATATTCTAAAGCTATTCAAGATGAGAAGCTAGCAGTTGCTGGTATTGAAGTTGAATTAAAAGAAAATAAAGAAGGTCAGCCACTTAAGTTTGTTGCTAATCTTGAGCTTTTCCCTGAGTTTAAAGTAACTGGTTTTGACAAAATCGAAGTTCAAAAGCCTGTTGTTGAATTAACTAATAAAGAAGTTAAGCAAATGATCGAAAATCTTAGAAAGCAGTTTGCAATTTTCTCAGAAGTTGACAAAACTGTAGAAAAAGATGACAAAGTAACAATAGATTTCGTTAGTAAGAAAGATGGCGAAGCTTTCCAAGGTAGTACAGCAAATGATACAGATGTTATCATTGGTTCTGGTCAAATGATTCCAGGCTTTGAAGATGGTATCATCGGTATGAAAAAAGTGAGCAAAAAACTATTACTGTAACTTTCCCACAAGACTACCAAAGCAAAGATCTTGCTGTAGCTGAGGTTACTTTTGATATCACTGTTAAGAAAATTCAACAAGCTGAGTTACCAGAAGTTGATGATGAGTTTGTCAAGAAGTTTGGTGTAAAGGGTGGTGGTGATACTTTTGAGAACGAAATCAAAGAAAATATGCAGCGTGAGCTTAAATTCATCCTACAAAGAAAAGTAAAAGATCAAATTTTCAAAGGTTTAAGAGAAATCGCTGAGTTTGAAACTCCTAAATCTTTAATTAAGAGAGAAATTAATGCAGCTAAACAAAACCTACTTAAGCAAATGGGTGGTGCTAAAGGTTTTGATGTTAATCAACTTCCATATAACTTATTTGAAGCTAAAGCTAAGCAAAAAGTAGAAACTAGCTTAATTCTAGATAGTATTGTGAATTCACAAGAGTTCAAGGCAGAAGATGCTGAAGTTGAGAGTTTATTAAATGAGCTAGTACAAGCTTATGAAGAGCCAGAGAAAACTAAAGAGCAAATCAAGAAAAATGATAAAGAAATGGCTAATTTAAAAGTGCTAGTGATAGAGAATAAACTAACAGACTGGGGGTATTGGAGAAAGCTAAAGTAACAGAGAAAACAGAAGATTTCTTTGAGGTTATTAAGGAAAATATGCAAGCTCAACAGGCTGGGTTCTGAACTAGCTTTTAAAGAGAGGTTTAAATGATAACTAATAATTTGGTTCCTACCGTAATTGAAAAAACAGCTGGCAGTGAGAGAGCTTTTGATATTTACTCAAGACTACTTAAAGAGCGTATAGTTTTTTTAAATGGTGAGGTGAATGATCACTCAGCTAACCTTGTGATTGCGCAGCTGCTGTTTCTAGAGTCAGAGGATCCTGATAAAGATATTTATTTTTATATAAATTCTCCAGGTGGCATGGTTACAGCGGGCATGGGTGTCTATGACACTATGCAATTTATCAAACCTGATGTAAGTACTATCTGTATTGGTTTGGCTGCTAGTATGGGATCGCTTTTATTAGCTGGTGGGGCTAAGGGTAAAAGATATAGCCTACCAAGCTCACAGATTATGATTCATCAACCTTTAGGTGGTTTTAGAGGTCAGGCATCTGATATTGAGATTCATGCAAAAAATATCTTACGTATCAAGGATAGACTAAATAAAGTCTTAGCGCATCATACTGGTCAGGATTTGGAAACTATTGTGAAAGATACTGACAGAGATAAGTTTATGATGGCTAATGAAGCTAAAGAGTATGGTCTGATTGATCATGTGATTGAATCTCGCGAAGCAATTATTAAATAATTAAAGGAAGTCAACTTAATAAAATGGCTAGAATTCTATATTGTTCTTTTTGTGGTAAATCGCAACAGGAAGTCAAAAATATTATCTCAGGAAGAGATGGTAACATATGTAATGAATGTGTAAGTAAATGTTCCGAAAAAATCCGTAGTGCCGGTAGTACTACTGTAGAAGATGTTTCATTTGATAAGCTGCCAAAGCCAGTAGAAATCAAAAAATACTTAGATGATTATATTATTGGTCAGGATAATGCTAAAAAAGTATTGTCAGTAGCAGTATACAACCACTATAAGAGAATCACATCTACTCCAACAAAAGATGATGATATTGAGCTTAAAAAAAGTAATGTACTATTAATTGGGCCAACAGGCTCAGGTAAGACATTATTTGCCCAAACTTTAGCAAATTTACTAAATGTACCTTTTGCTATTGCTGATGCTACAACTCTTACTGAAGCTGGTTATGTTGGTGATGATGTTGAGAATATAATAGTCCGTCTTTTACAAAATGCTGATTTTGATGTTGCTAAGGCGCAAAAGGGTATTATCTACATTGATGAGATAGATAAAATTGCACGCAAATCAGAGAGTACATCAATAACTCGTGATGTATCAGGTGAAGGTGTGCAGCAAGCATTATTGAAGCTTATAGAGGGTACTGTGTCTTCTGTGCCTCCTAAAGGTGGTAGAAAACATCCTAATCAAGATATGATTCAAGTAGATACTACAGATATATTATTTATTTGTGGTGGAGCATTTGCTGGTATTGAGAAGGTTGTTAAGCATAGAATGTATAAGGTTAGTATTGGTTTTAATGCTGATGTTATTCAACAAAAAAATAGTTTAGATAGTGATAAACTAATGCAAAAGGTTGGGAGTGAAGATTTAACTAGATTTGGTCTTATTCCAGAACTAATTGGTCGCTTACCAATAGTTACAGTTCTAAAAGAGCTTAAGGAAGAGGATTTAGTTAAAATTCTTATAGAACCTAAAAATGCTTTGATTAAACAATATATTAAGCTGTTTAAATTTGATGATGTAAGTATTGAGTTTACAGATCAGGCTCTTGTTGAGGTAGCTAAAAAAGCAATTGCTAAAAAAACAGGTGCAAGAGGACTAAGAACTATTTTAGAAAATGTACTTCTTGAAGTGATGTTTCATGTACCTTCATATGAAGATATTGAAAAAGTTATTATCAATGACAAAGTAATTCTAGAGCAACAAGAACCAATCTTAGTGACAAAAACACAACAGCAAAAACAATTTAAAGATATAATCTAAAAATTTACAGGAGGATGTAAGTTTATGTCAGAAGCTCTAAATATCGTTCCTGTTATTCCTTTAAGAGATGTTGTTATTTATCCATCAATGACTCTTCCACTGAATGTTGGGCGTAAAAAGTCAATAGAGGCAGTTAAACAGGCATCAAATAATTATAATAACTATATTTTATTAGCTACACAAAAAAATGGCTCTAATGGGGGTGATTTTGTAGAAAACATTTATGATATTGCAACTCTTGCCAAAATTGTCCAGATTATGAAACTTCCTGATGGTAGTTTGAAAATAATAATTGAGGGTATCGCTAAAAGACTAGTAGTTAAGTATGAAGATATTGATGGTTGTATTTACGCTAATTTAGATAGTCTACATGTTGATGATAACTATGATCCTAGCCAAGTTGATAAAGAGCTAAAAGCTATTTTACTATCAGTTTCTAATTCGCTTAAAAAATTTGTTGATATCAGTGGTAGAGTTTCAAAAGAGTCGTTAGCTACACTAATAAATACAGAAGAGCCTCATAAGTTTATTTATGAAATTGCAACTATTCTTAATACAGAGATAGCTAAAAAACAAAAGATTCTTGAAGCAATGGATATAAAAAATAAAGCTTTGCTACTGCTTTCATATCTTTATGAAGAGTTAGAAATACTAGAGCTAGAAGCTAAGATTAAAGATAGAGTCAAAGCACAAGTTGATAAAAATCAACGTGAATACTACCTAAATGAGCAAGTCAAGGCTATATATAAAGAGCTTGGTGAAACTGATGAAGAATCAGAAGTGACTGCTTTGAAAAAAAGGATTGAGCATACTAAGATGTCTAAAGAGGCAAAAGAGAAATGCTTAAAAGAGCTTAAAAAGCTTAAAGCAATGCCACCTTCTTCTTCAGAGTCAGCTGTTTCAAGAAACTACATCGAGACTATACTTTCTCTACCATGGGGTAAGAGAGTGAAAGTTAAAAGAGATATTAACCTTGCTGAGAAAGTTTTAGAAAAAGATCATTATGGTATCAAAAAAGTTAAAGAAAGAATTCTTGAGCATTTAGCTGTTCAGATTAAAAGAGATAGCAATACCAAAGCGCCAATTTTATGCCTAGTTGGACCTCCAGGTGTGGGTAAGACATCTATAGGACAGTCGATTGCAAGAGCAACAGGGCGTGAGTATGTGCGTGTGGCATTAGGTGGGGTGCGTGATGAATCAGAAATCAGAGGACATCGTCGTACTTATATAGGTTCTATGCCAGGTCAAATTATCCAAAAGATAATTAAATCAAAGACAGAAAATCCTCTTTTCTTATTAGATGAGATTGATAAGATCTCATCTGATTTCAGAGGTGATCCATCTGCTGCGTTGTTAGAGGTACTTGATCCAGAGCAAAATAGTACATTTAATGATCATTATCTTGAGATAGATTATGATTTATCAAAGGTAATGTTCGTTGCAACAGCAAACTCGCTAGATATAGATCCAGCATTGCGTGATAGATTAGAGATTATCAATCTATCAGGCTATACAGAGATTGAGAAACAAGCTATTGCAAAACAGTATTTAATACCTAAAGCACTAGAAAATAATGGTTTAACTAAGGATGAAATTAATTTTACGCCAAAAGCTATTCTTGATATTATTAGATATTATACAAGAGAGGCTGGGGTAAGAAATTTACAGCAAAAGATAGATGGTGTCTGTCGTAAAGCAGTTAAAAATCTCTTAAAAGATCCAAATACTGGCAAAATTTCGATTACACAAAAAAATCTCGAAGATTATCTAGGAGTGTATCAGTATGATTATGGTGTCAAAAATGTTAAAGCAAAGGTTGGTCAAGTAACAGGCTTGGCTTGGACATCAGTTGGAGGTGAGCTTTTGACTATAGAAGCTCTAGCAATGCCTGGCAAAGGAAAAGTCAAATATACTGGTAGTTTAGGTAATGTAATGAAAGAGTCAATAGATGCAGCATTTAGTGTAATGCGCTCTATATCTAAAGACTATAAGCTAGAAGAGGACTTTTATGAGAAGAAAGATGTCCATATTCATGTTCCTGAAGGAGCTACTCCAAAAGATGGACCAAGTGCTGGTATTGCAATGACAACTGCTTTAGTTTCCGTATATACAAACAAGCCAGTTAGAAATGATGTTGCGATGACAGGTGAGGTAACATTGCGTGGTGAAGTGTTAGCTATAGGAGGTTTAAAAGAGAAGCTTTTAGCAGCATTAAGGGGTGGAATCAAGGAAGTTTTGATCCCTAAACAAAATGTCAAAAACCTTACGGATATTGATAAAGAAATCCTTGAAAAACTCGAAATAACTCCTGTAAGTAGTATAAAAGAGGTTTTAGATAGAGTTTTTTGATATTTAGGTATTGAAACACTGCATTTTTAGTGTTATAAAGTTAAGTGACACTTGTCAATTGTATAAAAATAAAGGAGTTTAAAACATGAATAAAAGTGAATTAGTAAGTGCTATAGCTAAAGAAGCAGATGTTACTAAAGAAGTTGCGAGCAATACTCTAGATGCTACTATTGCTGCAGTAACTAAAGCTTTGAAAAGTGGTGATAGCGTAACTCTAGTGGGTTTTGGTACTTTTCAAGTAAAAGAAAGAAGCCCTAGAGAAGGCAGAAACCCAAAAACTGGTGAAACTATTAAGATTCCTGCTTCTAAAGTTCCTAGCTTTAAAGCTGGTAAAGGTCTGAAAGACGCTGTAAAATAATAAAAATTTACAAAAAAGTAATTTTTACAAAGGCATGCTTAACAAGTATGCTTTTTTTTATCTATAATATTTACAAATTAATAAATTAATAAATTAATCATTATGAATTAAGGTCAATAAAATGTTACAGTTTTTAAATGATAGACTTAAAGGTCCTTTTACTTGGATTGTGGTTATCTCGATAAGCTTTATTTTTGTAATCTCAGGGATGACATTCTTTTTTACAAATATTGGTAGTAGTAGAACTTATGTTGCTAAAATTGGCGATAATGAAATAAGCTCACAGCAATTTCAACAATACGCTCAAAATGCTACTACAGATGCACAAAAGAGAGCTATTTTAGCTCAAATGATAGATCAGTATTTGTTATTAGCTGATGCACAACGCCACAATATTGTAGTGTCAAAATTAGCTCTACAATCAGTAATATTTACCAATCCAATGTTTTTTGATAAAGATGGTAAGTTTTCTGCTGGTAAGCTAAAACAAGTTGTTACATATTTAGGTGGTATGGATAGGTTAGAGCAGATATTAGCCCAAAATATCCAAGCAACAATAATTCCTAAAACTATAGTAGATACATCATTTACTACAGATTATGATAATAAATCGCTTGCAAGTATATACTGTGTAAATAAGTATATAGAATATTTCAAGGTTTCTCCTGCTGATTTTAAATCACAAATTAAACCAAGCCAGCAAGATTTACAAAGCTATTATGATACTTATAAAAATGAGTATATAATACCAGCAGAAAATACGATTCGCTACTTCATGATTACAAAAGATGATTTTACAACAAAAAATAATATTAATAACAATGAGTTAGAGACTTATTATCAAACCCATAAAGAACTCTTCAAAGATTTTGATGATAATACTAAAGCTACTATCCAAAAGATAATTCAAAATAGGCATGCCTTAGAGCAGTTTAATAAGTACACACAAAATGTTGATAGCATTAAATATGCTAAATTAGAGAAACGACTTGGCAAAGCTAAAACAGCTACAATTGTTGATAATAATGATACGAAAATTAGTAATATTGCTAATAGCCAGTTTTTTGCAAACTCAGATAAGTATGCAAGCATTTTTATAGCTAATAATAAGCTTCTGGTTTATCAAGTAGATAACTCAACCAAAGCAACTGAGCAAAAACTAGCTGATATTAAAGATAAAATTTCAAAGGCGTATATTGAGCAAAAATCACAACAACTTGCTGTACAGCAGGCACAAAACCTTTTAAATGATTTAACTAGTGGTAAGAAGATAGATAAAAGCTTTAAACAAGCCACAGTAAATAGTGACTCACAAGTGTTTAGCAAAGATTTTAATGATTATGTAATGTCCAATAGTAATAATCAATACCATGATTATAAGACTACTAATGGTGATATCTATATCTATAAGGTAGCTAAAGTTGAGCCAATAACTAATAAATCTACTCAAGTACCTAATCAAGTTATCGATACATATAAACAAGAAGAACTAAACTTCTATTTACAGGTAATTAAACAACAAATTCCAATTCAAGTTAATTATAAAAATATCTAAATGTGTAAATCAATCTATGGTCTGGCTGGACCAACAGCTTCTGGTAAAACTTCGTTGTCAATATCGTTAGCTAAAAACATCAATGCTGAAATTATTAGTGTCGACTCATCTCTTGTTTATAGAGGCATGGATATTGGTACAGCTAAGCCAACTCTACAAGAGCAAGATGGTATTAAGCATCATCTTATTGATATCACTGAGCCAACAGATAATTTTTCTGTAGCAGATTTTATATCAAGCGTAAATACTCTTAAAAAAGAGATATGGGCTAGAGGTAAAGAAGTTTTACTTGTTGGTGGTACAATGCTTTACTTCAAAGGTTTGATAGAAGGTTTATCTGCACTACCACAATCTCAAGCTGAGATAAGGCAAACGCTTGAATTAGAGAGAAAAGCAAAAGGCTTACAATATTTTCATCAGCAACTCAGCAAAATAGATCTAGAATCTGCTCAAAAAATTAATCCTAATGATGAGCAAAGAATCTTTCGCGCTCTTGAGGTTATTATGATAAGTGGTAAGAAATATTCTGAGCTTGTCAAAACATCTAAAATTGGTGGTTTAGAAGAAGAGCTAAAACTATGTGCTTTAGTACCAAATGATAGATCGATACTGCATAAAAATATTGAACTTAGATTGAGACAAATGCTGGCAGAAGGTTTTTTAGCTGAAGTACAAAAGCTTAGAGATAATCCAAATTTGAGTATAGATAGCACAGCTATTAGAAGTGTCGGTTACCGCCAAGCATGGCAATATCTTGATGGAGGTATTAGCTATGATGAGTTTGTCAATAAAGGTATAGTAGCTACACGCCAACTTGCTAAGCGTCAGCTTACTTGGGTTCGTAATTGGCAGAATCCTATAAATATAGTTACTATGGAGAGCGAAACTAAAGAGTTAGATATTTTAAAATATTTTGGTTATAAATAAGATTTGCTGATAGATATAAATCTTGCTAGAATATACGCGAAGTTTAATTGTTAAACTTGATAAAATAATAACTATAACAAAATAATTAAAAGGAAGTAAGACAATGTCAAGAATATCATCTTTACAAGACCCGTTTTTAAATGCTTTAAGAAAAGAAAAAGTTAGCGTATCTGTATATCTAGTAAATGGGATTAAATTACAAGGTCAAGTAGAAGCTTTTGACCAGTTCTGTATCGTGCTTAGAAACACTGTCAATCAAATGGTTTATAAGCATGCTATATCTACTATAGTACCAGCTAAAAGTGTAAGAATGGTTTATAGCTCTTTTAATCCATATCACCAAAACTCTAATGATGAGCAAGACGAGAATGTAAATGATATTCATTCTGATGATCTTGAAATTCAAGAAAATGAAGGTAATACTCACAAGTAATATAATCTTTTCTTTTTTCTTAATAATTCCATTGTGGAGTAATATTAGTTGATGGAATTTTTCCAATCTTATCAAGCAGGTAGTAAATGCCTGTTTGTAAATACAAATTTCAAGTACCATCGTGATCTTAATGCTGATTTGACTGAGTTAGAAGGCTTGGTTACAGCAGCAGAAAAATTGTATTGCAAAGTTTAGATTTTAATCATCCTGAACCTGATTATCAAATATTTTTGTGGTATAGGTAAAATCGAGATGATAAAAAATAAATGCGATGAACTAGACGCGGATTTAGTTGTTTTTAATCATCCTTTAACTCCTTCGCAAGAGCGCAATATTGAGAAATTTCTTGAGTGTAAGGTTATGGATAGAACTAGGTTAATTCTAGAAATATTCTCACTTCGAGCAAAAACTCATGAAGGTAAGCTTCAAGTTGAACTTGCGCAACTTAACTATCAATCAACACGTTTAGTCAAAGGATGGACTCACCTAGAGCGACAAAAAGGTGGTATTGGCGTACGTGGTGGACCTGGTGAAACACAGCTTGAGATAGATAGATACCTAATTAGACAAAGAATTAAGCAGATTACGCAAAAACTTGAGAAAGTAAAACACCATCGTAATTTAAGTAGATCTTCACGTAAGAAAAATAACATTCCAACAATTTCGTTTGTTGGCTATACAAACGCAGGTAAATCAACTTTATTTAATAAAATCACAAAAGCCAATGCTAAAGATCAGCTATTTGTGACTTTAGATCCTACTTTGCGTAAAGTGACTGTACCAAAGCTTGGTGAAGTTATATTTTCTGATACTGTAGGATTTATTAAGAATCTACCACATGATTTAGTTGAGGCTTTCCATGCTACTTTAGAAGAGGCTATAGAATCTGATCTTTTAGTACATGTCATAGATTATGCTGATGAAAATCATAAAAGTTATATTGAGCAGGTCGAAAAAGTACTTAGTGAAATTGGTATAGCAGACAAAGAGATGATTTGTGTATATAACAAGATTGATAAGCTAGAAAATATCAAGCCAAGTTTTTGTTCCCCTTGAGGATTCTGATAGTAATGTCGTCGCTAGAGTATATTTATCTGCACAAAATGGTGATGGTTTAGCAGAGCTCTATCAAGCATTAGCAACATTTTTTAATAAAGCATGGATAAATCAAACTATAGAGTTACCACCTAAGTATTCGAAAATTAGATCCAATATGTATGAGCTTGATGTTGTTGATAAAGAAGAGATTTCAGAGCAGGGTAATTATCTACTACAAATAAAGATATCAGAAGATGATTTTGAAAGATTTAATAGAGAGCTTAATTTAAATTTAGCCGAGTTTTTTACTCAAAAATAAGCTTACTCATACTTATAAGCTTTTCCAAACGTGAAAATATATTTTCTTAATTTGTAATTTTTATAGTTATATTTGCATTTTTTATTTTTAGATTAAAAATATCTCTAATTAGAACCATATTTAGAATTATCAATACAAGCTCTGCTAAGCATTTGTTAAATATTTGCTGATAGTGCAAAAAAATATAGAAATTTTTATATATAATAGTTAATGTGTGAGCTAAAAATACTTTATAAAGTGTATAGGAATGATAATTTATGATTAAAAAGATAAAACAAAAATGGTTTTGGAGTAAAAATTCGGAGCAAGGACCACCAGATTTAGAAGAAATGATTAAAAGATTCTTTGGTAAGAAGAACAAAACTAATAATGATGATAATGAGAGTATTTACTCAAAAAATGCTAATAAAAACAAAACAACATTTAACAAACCACCAGTTGCTAAAATAGCTACAATAATAGTGGCTCTGCTTATAGTTGCATGGGTTGGTTTTGGTTTTTATGTTGTACAGCCAGCTGAGCAAACTGTGGTACTTAGATTAGGTAAGTTTTCTAAATTAGTAGAACCTGGTTTATATTGGCATCCTTTGGGTATTGATAAGGTTTATAAAGAAAATGTTCAAGAGTTGAAAACTATTTCTCTAAAGCGTGACATGTTGACATCTGAGGAGAATATTGTACATATTTCTTTTACAGTTCAATATCGTATTGCTGATTTGGAAAAATACTTATTTGCTAATACAAATCCTACCCAGTTATTACAACAAGCTCTAGAAAGTGCGGTTAGACAGGTGGTCGGTGAGAATAAGTTAGAGCAAATATTAACTACTAATCGTGCTGTAATCACTCAGCAGGTTAGAAAAGAAATGGAAGCATTACTAAAAAACTATAATTCAGGTATTTATATAAGTGAAGTAATAATGCAGCCAGCTCAAGCTCCAGATGCGGTTAAAAGTGCCTTTGATGATGTAATTAAGGCGCGTGAAGATCGTGAGAGAGAACAAAACGAAGCTGAAGCATACGCAAATAGAGTAGTGCCAGTAGCACAAGGTAAGGCTCAAAGGATATTAGATCAAGCCAATGCATATAAGCAAAAAATTGTTCTAGAAGCTCAAGGTGAAATTGCTCAATTTGAACAATTATTACCGATTTATAAACAGTCTCCAGATATTGTGATGAATCAAATGTATTTTAACACTATCTCAAGTATACTACAGCATAATAAGATATTTTTGATAGATGGTGATGGTGCTAAGAATATTTTTTATGGTCTAAATAATACACAAAAACAAGCATTATTATCAAATATACAAGGAGGAAACTAAGATGAGTAAATTTCTAAAAATATTCCTAGTGCTTGTAGTAGTTTTAGCTATAATGGTATTAAGTACAAAATTTATTGTCAAACAAGGCTCGGAAGCAGTTATTCTAAGACTTGGTGAACTCGTAAAGGATAAAGATGGCAAAGCTGTAGAGTATGAGCCAGGTTTACATATTAAGATTCCATTTATAGATACTGTTAAAATTTATGACATGCGTAATCGAGTTTTAGAAGCTGATTCTGCATGTGTAGTTACTAAAGAACAAAAAGATGTCTTGATTAACGCCTATGTAGTTTGGAAGATAAATAATAACAATATTTCTACATTCTACACAAGTACTAGCAGTAGTGTTGATCGAGCTGAGACATTATTAAAACAATTCTTAGAGTCTTCTTTAAGAGCAGAGGTCGGTAATAATGATATTCAAAGCTTGATTAATAACAATCGTGATAAGCTAATGATTGCTTTAACTAAGAGTGTCCAACAACAAACCAAGCAAATTGGTGTAGATGTTATCGATGTAAGAGTTAAACAGATAGATTTACCAGATACAGTTACAGACTCTATCTATCAAAGAATGAGATCTTCACGTCAAAAAGTAGCTACTTCAATTCGAGCAGAAGGTAAGCAATTAGCTGAGAAAATAAAAGCCGCAGCAGATGCTAAAGTAACAGTTACACTAGCAGAAGCAGAAAAAGAATCCAAAACTATAATGGCAGAGGCAGATGCCAAAGCAGCTAAGATTTTCACAGAAGCTTATTCTAAGTCAGTACCATTGTATGAGTTTCTAAAGAGTATGAACTCCTATAAAGAGAGTTTCAATGGTGAAAATGAAGTTGTATTTATGCTTAGACCAGATAGCAAGTTTTTCCAAGGGTTTAAATTAGAATCTAATAGTAAGTTTACCGAAGATATGAAGGAAGTTAAATAAATGAATAAAGTAAAAGTACTTTTTGTATGTAAAGGTAATATTTGTAGATCACCGACTGCTCATGGTATTTTTCGTAATATCGTTAAGCAGCATAATCTCGATAAGCATATAGATGTAGCATCTTGTGGCACAAGCTCACGCATATGGGGACATGAAGGACATGGGGCTGATATTCGCACATTAGAAATAGCTAAGAAATATGATTGTGATCTTTCAGATCAAGTGTCTCAGCAGTTAGAGGAGTCTGCTTTTGTCGAATATGACTATATCGTTGCGATGGATCAAGAAAATATTGATACAATAAAAGAGATGTTTCCAAATGCTGATTTTTCAAAAGTCTCTAGGATGTTAGAATATACTCCTAATATTGCTTTAAATGATGTGCCAGATCCATATTTTGAAAACAATTTTGAAAAAGTTTTTTTGATGATAGCTACAGCATGTCAAGGGCTTTTTGAAAAGATAAAGTTAGAGTATAAGTTATGAACTATAGTAAAGCAAAATATATAATGGGTGTGGCAAAAGTTTCGCAACTTCCAGAAGATATTGGTGTCGAGGTCGCTTTTGCAGGGCGTTCAAATGCTGGTAAATCAAGCGCATTAAACACTCTTACAGATCAAAAAGGTCTTGCTAGGGTAAGTAAAACACCAGGGAGAACACAGATTATTAACCTATTTGATTTAGGTGATAATAATAGGTTGGTAGATTTACCTGGTTATGGTTATGCTAAGGTTTCAGAAACTATCAAGCGTCAATGGCAAAGTGAGATGGAGAATTATTTGACATCGCGTAAATGCTTAAATAGTATAGTACTTTTAGTAGATTCACGTCATGAGTTAAAAGAATTTGATTCTTTGATGATAGAGATAGCGATATCTTTTGGCTTGAACTTACATATATTACTGACAAAGGCTGATAAGTTAAATAATAAAGAACGAGCTCAAGCTAATAGAATGATAGAGAGTTTTCTAAAAACCTTTGTCACTATAGATAAAATATCATATCAATTATTTTCATCACTAACTAAGATGGGTCTAGATAAGTTTAAAGAAAAGCTTGATAGCTGGTACGAGACGAATGTCTAATAACCTTGGGTAAGCATTCAATTTACTTAAGCTAAGCAACCTTCTTTAAAAAATTCTCAATAAACTCGATTCTTTGCTCTGCAGTTTTTGTGGTTTTTATGATTAGTAGATCATGCTCTTTAGTAAGTCTAAAATCACTAGGCTGTGATTGAATAAGTTTTATTAGCTTTTGTGGTTCAAATTTTGCATTATTTGAGAAACTAATTTTACCATATGTTGCAAACATTTTTATTTGAGCAATCCCTAGTACTATTGCATCTATTTTTATATGTGCTACTTTTAGTAGATAAAGAACTTCTAAAGGTAGTTTACCAAAGCGATCAATTAGCTCAATCTTGATATTAACTAGCTCTTTGTGATTAGCTTTAGATATGCGTTTATAGATGTTCAAACGAGTATTGACATCATTAATATAATAGTCAGGAATTAATGTTGGAATATTTAACTCAACTTCGCAGATTGTAGAGTTAATAACCTCTTCAATATTTAGTTCTTTACCAGTTTTTAGATTTGCAATAGTTTTATCGAGTAGATCCATATATAGATTTAGACCAATACCATCGATATTACCACTTTGCTCCTCCCCAAGTATTTCACCGGCACCACGAATTTCTAAATCATGATTAGCTAAAGTAAAACCGCCACCTAGTGATTCAGTGTTGTTGATGGCTTCAAGCCTTTTTAGCGCATCTTTAGTAATACTTGCTTCTTTGGTATTAGCATATATGCATAAGCTTGGTGATGTGAACGACCAACTCTACCTCTTAGTTGGTGAAGTTGAGCTAAGCCTAGATTATTAGCATCTTCGATAATTAGAGTATTTGCATTGGGAATATCAATACCAGTCTCAATAATTGTTGTACAAAGTAAGATATGATATTTGTTATGTTTGAAATCAAACATAACTTTTTGGATTTCTTTTTCGCTCATTTGTCCATGAGCTATAGCTATGCGTAGGTGTGGGAATAATTCTTGAAGAATTTCTTTTTTCTTTTGAATAGTCTCAACTTTATTATAAAGATAAAAAATCTGCCCACCACGAATAGTCTCACGACTTACAGCTTCACGGATTATATTGTTATCATATTCTTTGACAAAAGTTTTAACTGATAAACGTTTTGCAGGAGGTGAGGCGATAATTGATAGGTCTCTTAGTGCAGAGAATGCTATACTTAAACTACGCGGAATAGGTGTTGCAGACATAGTCAAAATATCTATCTCAGCTTTTAGAGCTTTTAACTTTTCTTTTTGAGCAACGCCAAAACGATGTTCCTCATCAATAATTAGTAAACCTAAGTTTTTAAAGTCAATTTTTGATGAAATTAGTTTATGAGTGCCGATGATTATATCTACTGTTCCTTTTTTGAGGTTTTCAAAAAGTTGCTGCTGAGCTTTTGGAGTTTTTGAACGGGTGATTACTTCGATATTAACAGCAGTATTAGCGAATCTATCTTTGAAGCTATTATAATGCTGTTGAGCTAAGATTGTTGTAGGTACTAAGATTGCTACTTGTTTTTGATTTTGTGTAGCTAGAAAAGCCGCACGCATCGCAATCTCTGTCTTACCAAAACCTACATCACCACAGATTAGTCTATCCATAGGTTTGGCTGAGATCATATCTTTAAATACATCATTAATAACTGAAAGCTGATCAGGAGTTTCCTCATAAGGAAAACCTGCACAAAATCTAAGATATTCCTCCTCATCTAAGCTATTGCTAAAACCTTGACGCATTTTTCTTTTTGCATAAATTTTGAGAAGATTTGCTGCTACATCAATAATCTTTTTGATAGTTTTTTCTTTTTGTTTTTTCCACTTATCTGTACCAAGTTTATTTAGAGCTATCTTTTCGGTAAGTGAAGAGCTGTAAATAGAGATTAAATTTAACGATGTGATTGGTACATAGATTTTGGCATCATTTGCATATCTTAGTAATATAAACTCACTTTTTTACCATTTAGCTCAATACTTTCTAAGCCTTCATACCTACTGATACCATAGTCAATATGGACAACATACATTCATGGTTTTAAATCTGTAAGATCTTTAAGGTCAACACTAGAGTGGTAATCATGCTGTGAAACTTTAGTGGAGTTATAACTATGTTCAGGAAATAAATCTGCTTCTGTAATTAAAACAATTTTTTTGTCTATAATTACCCCTTCTTGAAAAGGTGAAATTATTAAGCAGAACTTAGCAGCTACTTTTAAAGCTTCATTAAAGCTTTTACAGCTTTTTATATTTAGATTAAGCTTATTTAAGTGCTCTAGAAGCACTTCAGCACGCCCATTTGAATTAGTTGAGAAAATAACTTTATCAAAGTTAGTTTTATCAACAAGCTGTTGCAAATCTCTAAATGGATTTGCAAGCTTGTAGTTTGCTGAGATTTTTTCTAAATGGTTTACTTTGAGTGTTTTAGATTTTGACTTTGGCTGTTGAAACCATTTGATATTTTTATATTGTCGATAGATATCTTGTATCTCTTGCTGTGAGTAAAAAATTTCTTGATAGGGTAGAATTGGTTTATCACTATCATGCTTAAGCTCATTATATCTAAATTTTACTTCTTCAGAGAAAGCTTCGATTGAATTAGCAATATTATCAACTAAGTGAATATTTGTTGATTGTGGTAAATAATCATAAAGACTAGTAAGCTTGTCATAAAACAAAGGTAAATAAAACTCAATGCCACTGAAATATTCATTATTCTTTATATATGTTGCAATAGTTGAATTAAGAGCTTTCTCACCGCATAATCTTTTGAGTTTATCCAAAGCAAAAGCAGTATTTTGATCGTTATATACTAGCTCATGAGATGGCGTAATGTTGATTGATTGTACTTGATTACCAGAGCGTTGAGTTTTGGTATTAAGCTCTTTGATACTATCAACCTCATCATCAAAAAAATCTATCCTAAAAGCAATTTTTGAGCCAATAGGGTATATATCGATAATGCTACCACGAATACTAAATTCACCTTTCTCAAAAACATTGTTTACTAAAGTATAACCTGCTTCTGTAAGGAGCATTTTATATTTGCTGATATTTAAGTTATCACTTGTTTTGAGTATAAAGCTATGCTCCTGTATAAAACTTGCTGGTGCTAGTTTTCTTAGTGTATTTGAGATACTTGTTATTATTAGAGTATTTTTGGGTTGATGTGTTATTTTATGTAAAATCTCTTGACGTCTAGATATAATATCTACAGCAGTTGAGAATCTATCATAAGGAAGGATTTCTAAATTTGGAAAAAATAGAATATCTATCTTTAGATTATCTTTATTGAGATATTTTAATTCTTTGTATATCTTATGTGCTTGTTGTGAGTCTTCAGTGACGATTAAATTAAACTGATTATTTTGCTTGATATACTCATTAAATAAAATACTAAAAGCAGAGCCATAAGCACCAGATACAACTGTATCATTGGCAGATATTTGGTTATTAAGCATTAGAAAATTATTAGATTAGAAATTTTAAGATAAATGATAATATAAATTATTATTCTCTATCGCCTATAGTACCAAAGATTTGTAATAGAGTTACAAATATGTTAAATAAAGAAACATAAATATTTACAGTAGCTAAGATGTAATTAGTTTCCTCACCTCTTACTATAGCATTTGTTTGCCACAAGATAAAACCACCAGATATAAATGCAAATACTAGTGACATAACTAAAGCCAAAGCAGGAAGTTGTAGGAATATATTAATAACTAAAGCTACTAAGGCTACAATAGCACCTATAGCACAGAATGAACCCACTCTGTTAAAATTTCTCGTAGGACTCATTGCAACTACAGATAAACCAAGGAAGATAAGACCTGTAGTTCCAAATGCCATCATGATTAGTTCAGCACCATTTTTAAACATAGTAAGATACATATTTAGTATAGGGCCTAATGAATAGCCTAAAAGCCCCGTTAAAGCAAAAGTTAAAACTATGCCCCATGGTGAATTTTTAGTAGCATTAATACCAAATAGTAAACCAATGTAAACTACTAGCATTAGTAATGGATTCATTATTGTTGCGCCTGTGCTCATCGCTATAAATGCTGTAAAAGCACTAAATAGTAGTGTCATAGATAGCAACCAATATGTGTTTCTAAGAACTTTGTTTGCTCTTAGTACAGACTCTTGAGAGAGTAAATTTATTACACGAGTGTTATTTTCAAAGTTATTCATTTTTTCTCCTTTAAATTTGTCTTGTATATTCAATAAAAGCTTATTAGCAAATAATTATGAAAAATTATAACATAATTGTATAGTGTTAGATATGAGGCGTAAAGCTAAATTTACAAAAAATTATTTATAAACTAATAGAAATATCATACAAGAAAGATACAAATATTAGCGATGAGAATATTAAATATAGTAGCGTTGTAGTGATAATTTCATTTTTGCCACCTACAAGTATTTTGCCAAGAGAGAAATATATTGGCACAATCAAAATATTTAAAACCAAAGCTAAAATGGTAGCAATCATAAGGATTATGTTGCTGATTAGGATATTATTTGTAAATATTGCTATCATTAAAATAAACACTCGTATAGCTTCGATATACAGCATCGTTTTGATGATATGCGAGTTTGTGATTGACTCAATACGCAGAGTTATAAATTTAAACCTCTAACCAAAATACATTATTATGCATAATAAATAGCCAGCTAATAAAAATAAAAAAGTACTAATCGCAGAATTTAGGTACTTTGGATTTACTACATGTTCGTATCTGAGAAAACTAAGATAAAAGATTTTATTTATAACTATAAGTGTTAGACTGAAGTAGATATATTTTAAGAGATTTTTACCATTTTCTTTGTTATTAGAAACCGTAAGAATATGTAAGTATATCAGCGATAGAGGTAGAATAATTAAGTTTAAACTGTTAAAAACATTTAGATTAACAAATAAATAAAAAAGTATAAAAGCAAATATAAAGAAAATCAAAAATACCCCATAAAAGCTTAAGTTGACTCTTTCTGTTTGACTTGTTAATGAGGTATTAAGCTTATAACTATTCTTAAGGAAAAATAACAATAAAAAGATTACTATAAAAAGATAGAGAATCTTAAAATGGTATATACTTTTAAGAATTAAAAAGTAAATAATAATTCCAGCAGCAACTCCAAGTAAAGCACTTGAATATACACCAATAAAGCCATATATTCTGCGAATATCTGTCTTGAGGTAAAAAGCACTTAAGTTAAAAAGTAAATTAACAATAACTATTGCAAGGCCAATCCATAATACAGCACAACTAAATAAAACCATATTATGAATAAAAGATAGAATAATCGCTACTATAATAAACTGTAGACCATGAATAATTGACTTAGTTGAGCCAAAAATATAGTTGCTAATACAGCCAAAAATCCCAGCAAAAAATACTACAAAAAGATGGTCATTACGATTATAAAAGAAGTTAATATTACCATAGTCATTTTTTATAGTCATAAAAGGAGCTATACATAAACATAAGCAAAAAGTTATAAAGGCTATAATATGTAAACCTTTAGGTTGCTTAAAGTTAATATTTACTTTTGAGATCTTTGTAGAATTTCTCATTATATAAGTGCTAACTCTTGTAGTTTGGTTAAATAGTTTTGTTCATCTGGGAGAGTGTTATATTTTTGTGATTTCCACATCTCCTCTGCAAGGTAGTCTATCATAATATGATGTACTTTATGTTCATCATTATTATATTTGTTTAGAAGTTGCTGATAAACATTAGTTATGCCAAATGGGCGATTAATTTGGATTTGTTCAATAATTGCTAAATGTAGACTTATATGTAAGAAAGGATTTATTTGTCCGATTTCTGGTGAGTAGTCTTTGTCAATATTATCAAGAGTAATCTGTTTATGATACTCTGGATGTAACTCTATAATCCTAGCTATTTGCTCTTCTAAGGCAGTCAAAGGCTTGTTATTAACAAACTTATCCCAGCTATCGATAAAAAGCTTGCGTAATTGGTATCTATCTTGAGAGAGAATCATCGATATTTTTCCTTATTTTTAAATTCACAATAATCATAAATTATACAATTACGACATTTAGGTCTCTGGGCTGTACAGATGTAGCGACCATGCAATATTATCCAGTGGTGA
Source organism: Francisella-like endosymbiont (assembly GCF_003069505.1). Lineage (NCBI taxonomy): Bacteria > Pseudomonadati > Pseudomonadota > Gammaproteobacteria > Thiotrichales > Francisellaceae > Francisella-like endosymbiont. The sequence goes on from NZ_QAPC01000001.1 coordinate 175,627, forward strand.
GCATCATGTAGATACTCTCTAGGAATAACAAGCAGAAGTTTTTTTTCAACTTCATTAACATTTTTACCCTTAGCTAATGGGATACGATTTGCAAGCCTAAAAATATGTGTATCAACCGCTATTGTCGGTTGCCCAAAAGCTGTATTAAGAACTACATTTGCAGTTTTTCTGCCTACACCAGCTAAAGATATCAGATCATCAAAATTATTTGGTACTGTACTATTAAACTTTTCAATCAAATCTTTACATGCTGCTATGACATTTTTAGCTTTGGTTTTGTAAAGTCCAATAGATTTTATATACTCAGCTAATTTTTGCTCACCTAAAGCGTATATTTGTTCCGGAGTGTTAGCAACCTTGAACAATATTTTGGTAGCTTTATTGACACCTATATCAGTTGCTTGAGCTGATAAAATTACTGCGATTAGAAGTTCAAAATTAGATGTATATTCAAGCTCTGTTGATGGTTTTGGGTTATTTCGTTTCCATGTTTCAAAAATTTGGATTCTTTTTTGCTTATTCATTAATTGGTGAAGATTTCTTTTTATTTCTAAACTTAGCTAATGAAGCCGCGATATAGGCTTTTTTGTCAATTTCTTCGGCAGTAGTGATATTTTTATAAACTTCTCTTTGTTTAGCCTTCGTTTGACTTACTCTTCGCTTATGATAATCGTATCTATCACGATAGTTATTTTTTTGATCTGTATAAACATCATCACTTAGATTATTAGGTTGTTTATTTGCAGATAAATCTACTAAAGATATACAGTCCATTGGACATGGTTCTACACATAGCTCACAGCCTGTACATTCTGCTTCAATTATAGTGTGCATGAGCTTTTTTGCGCCTACTATAGCATCAACAGGACATGCAAGTAAGCATTTCTCACAACCAATACACATTGATTCATCAATCTTTGCAACAGCTCGTGGTTTTTCTTGTCCTAGTGAACTATCTAAAGCTATTTCAGGTTTATTTAAAAGTTTTGATAGCTCTTTTAAAGTTTTTTCTCCACCTGTGATACATTTATTATGCTGTTTGCCATTTGTAATAGCTTTAGCGTAACTATAACAGTCAGGGTAAGTACATTTTTGGCATTGTGTTTGTGGTAATACTTTATCAATTGCTTCTATGGATATAATCATTTTAGTATAATTCTATGTTTGTTTTAGCTTCAATATTTTTTATATAATTGGTAATATTTGTTGGTATTTCAAGTAAATCTCTAGCCATTGTTAGGATAAAAAATATTGGAAGAATATTTATATCATCCCAAGAAAACTTCTTACCATTGATAAAAGGGGTTTTTATCAAAGGATCAATCTTTGCAAGTATTCGGTTTATTGCTCTGATCGAGTCATAAGGAGGATTTCTAAGTAAAGCATCAAAATCACCAATATATTGTGTTTTTTTATTTATAAAATATTCTTTAGCGCTTTGCGTTGGGAAGTCACATTCATTAAGTGGGTGATGAGGAATTCGTGGATATACAATTTTGCGGTAATGTGGTGCTAGTTCAACAATACAATCTTTGACAAAACTATCAATAGTTGATTCTGCAATCTCAAAATTCTGGGTCTTGGCAATAAACTTACAGATTTCATCACTTTCTTTGATAAAAGTGCCATCATTTTTTTCTAAAAACGGTACTTGTTTTGAGCCAATTCTATCGATATGAACTTTTTCATCATCATTTGCTAAGGTTATCATTTGATAGTCTAAATTGCTTAGGTCAGCAACTAGTCTTACTTTTATGCAGTAAGGGCAATGGTGATACATATATATTTTCATAATTGTTTATTTATACATTTATAATTTTGCTTAATTATATCATTTCTTGAGATTAGGTAAACTTGTTTAGGTAATCAGATACTATGTTAAAAAATACAAAATTTGCTAATTTTTATTTTTAGAAAAGATATTAGTATAAAATTTATTTTCTTTCGGAAATACTATGTTTAAAGATCTAAAAACAAAGCAAAGCTTTACAATTGCTACAATTACATTCTGGGAGTAGTTCGCCACTTATAGTTTCAGTGTTATTTTAATTCTTTATCTAACAAAGTCTGTTATAGATTATGGTATTGGATTTTTTGAGAACTACGCCTATTCATTTCAGGGTATATATATAAAGCCATGAATTATTCAATTATTATGTTTGGTGGTTATCTAAGCAGATAGATACCTTGGTTTGAGAAGGTCAATATTTTTAGGAAGTTTATTACTTGCTTTTGGTTATTTAACTGTGTTTTTAAGTGGTTTTTTGTCAAAGTAAGCAATGAATTTTTTATTTTTGTTTTTGCTCTAATACCTATATGTGGTTCATTACAAATAGGAACAGCCTCTACAATGGTATCTAAAATATATAGTGAAGATCCTAGTAAATGCTAAGAGTGCTATGACAATGTTTTATATATCTATTAACTTAGGTAGCTTACTAGCATTTATTATTGTTCCTATACTAATTGGTTATAAATTTGGCACATTGGCAGTCTTGAGTGTGGTATTTGTTGGTAAATTACTAGCTATAACTAATTTCGCATACTGATATAAAATATATGATAATGTTGTTGATGAGATTGATAAAAAACCAGTAACAACTGTAGTTAAAAAAATTGTTTTTAGTTATCTTGTTATAGTCTATATTTTACCCTTATTTGTTATCTCTATAGAAGAGACTATGCAAATGTTGTTGTAGCCGGTATTAGCACGATGTGTTTATTACTATTTATTAATTAAGAACAATGTTTTTCTTAAAGTCAGATGTACGTATTAAACAAATAGTTGGTTTGATATTGATAATTGTAGCTGTGGTATTTTTTGTTATTTTATAATCAAATGGAATCAACGCTTGTTATGGCAGCAAAAAATAACTCAGATCTCTTAATGTTTGGTTTTAGTTAATGCTGCGAGCTATCAGATGGTTAATCAAATTTTGATAATATTTGGTGGTGTGCTTTAAATAAGAATATATCCAATGTTTCCAAGATTTTATATACCCATATCAATTTGCAATAGGAGTTTATTAGCAGCTGCATTATTTATAATGTACTATGGCTAACTCTATAACAGGATTATTAAATCAAGTAGTTGCTCTACCAAAAGATGGAGTGAGCGCTTTAGAAAGTGCTAGTATGTATCAGAGTTATTTTTTTGATACTAATGTAAGTGTTATGTTAATTGGATTTTTAGTACTGATATGGGCATACTTTTAAATAAGATTTATTAAAGGAATATAAATTTTGCTTAGAAATTACTTAGTAAAGGTGCATTAAAATTTCTTTTAGCAGCTTCTTGATCTAGTAAATATAAACCACTGTCTTTGACAAGTTTGATTTTATTAATCATATTGCCAACTGTTGCTTCTTCTTCGACTTGTTCATCTATAAACCATTGTAGGAAACTCTTAGTAGAGTGCTCTTTCTCTTCTAAAGCTATATTCATTAGGTTATAAAATCTAGTAGAGACTTCTTGTTCATGTGCAAGAGTTGCCTCAAAAACTTCAAGTAATGAATTAAATTTATTTTGTGGTGGTGCAACAGATTTAACTTCGATACGACCATTTTTATCATTGATGAACTTCATGATTTTTTTGCATGAAAAAGTTCTTCTTCATACTGTGCCATAAACCAATTAGTAAAGCCGCCAAGGCCAAGATCTGTAGTATAGCCAGCCATAGCTAAATAAATATTTGCTGACTCTAACTCGTAGTTAAACTGATCATTTAAAGCATCTAATAATCTTTTTGATATCATTATATGTCTTCCTTGTTTTTTTATATATTTATTAAAGTCTAAAGGTTTTTGAAAGTATCTGCAAATTTATAATATTAAAAAATTGTTTGATAATCTTAATAACTAACTGGTAACTTAGGAATAAAGATAATCTTGAACTAATTATTTATAAATAGGAGTTTATCTTTTATAATGTAGGGAAATTATAGCTTAAGCGAATATGCTAAAAATATTATGAAAGAAATATCTAGTATAAAAGTAAAAGTCGAAAGTGGTAGTAAATATACTACAGATCATGGTTTTCATGCTGTCAAAGATGGCATCAGAAATAAGAAAGGTAATGCTGTGCATGTGCGTAAACCAGATTGGTTGAAGGTGCAAAAACAAGATTCTAAAGAATATCTAAAAGTTAAGTCTATAACAAAAAAACATAAACTATCAACAGTTTGTGAAGAGGCAAGATGCCCAAATATCAATGAATGTTGGTCCCATGGTACAGCAACAATTATGCTAATGGGAAGTGTATGTACTAGAGCTTGTAAGTTTTGTTCTGTAGATACAGGTAATCCAAAAGGTTGGTTAGATAAAGATGAGCCTATGAATGCTGCAGAGAGTGTCAAGCTTATGGGGCTTGAATATGTTGTACTAACATCGGTAGATCGTGATGATATAGAGGATGGCGGTGCTGGACATTATGCAGCAACTATTACAGCTATTAAAAATCTTGATGAGAATATCAAAGTAGAAGCATTGACCCCAGATTTTGCTGGTATTAAGGAAAATATTGATAAAATCATAAATACAAAAGTAAATGTAATTGCACAAAATATTGAAACTGTAGATCGTCTTACTCATCCGGTGCGTGATCCACGTGCAGGGTACTGGCAAACATTAAACTTCTTAAAATATGTTAAACAAAAATCTCCAAATGTGCTTACCAAAACTAGTATTATGGTAGGTTTAGGAGAGGCTGATGAGGAAATATACAAGACTATGGATGACGCGCGAAGTGTAGGAGTTGATATAATCACGCTAGGACAATATATGCAACCGACAAAGCATCATTTAAGTGTTGAGAGATTTGTGACGCCACAACAATTCGAAGAGTATCGCAAAGTAGGTCTCGAAAAAGGTTTCCTAGAAGTAGCATCAGGACCTATGGTAAGATCAAGCTATAGAGCTGATAGAGTTTTCAAAAGAAATAATTTAGATTTGTAAAATCAAAAAATATGTAAAGGTGAATAAAAATGGCAAAAGTAGCGATAGTATTATCTGGATGTGGTTATCTTGATGGTTCAGAAATATACGAAACTGTATTGGCAATATTAGCATTAGAAAAACAAGGTGTAGAATGGCAGGGTGTTGCGCTAAATACAGATCAAAAGCAGGTGATTAATCATTTGCATCAGTCTTTAGATAGCAAAGCATCAGCGCGTAATATTCTTGAAGAATCAGCACGCATTACCAGAGGGAATGTTATCGATATAGCTGATGCAGATAGCGATGATTATGATGCTGTAATCTTCCCAGGTGGTTTTGGTGCGGCTAAAAATATTATGGATTTTGCTTTTGTTGGCGATGATAGCTATCAAATGGATGAAGAAGTTTTAAAATTTGCACGAGCTTTTTATCTAGCTGATAAACCTGCTGGTTATATATGTATAGCACCATTGATGATACCTTTGGTATATCCAGAAGGTACAAAAGCTACTGTTGGTACAGATGAAAATACCACAGCTATACTAGCAAAAAAAGGTGCTGAAGCTATAATTATGGATGCTACGGATATTTGTGTTGATGAGAGTGTCAAAGTTGTGTCAACTTCAGCATATATGTGTGCAAGAAATATCTTAGAGGCAGCTCAAGGAATTGAAAAATTAATAGAAAAAATAGTTAGTTATATTTAGATAAAAGGTGTTAAAATGGCAGGTCATAGTAAATGGGCTAATATTAAGCATAAAAAAGCAAAAGAAGATGTAAAACGTGGCAAAATCTTCACAAAGTTAATTAGAGAAATAACTGTTGCTGCAAGATTAGGTGGTGGTGATAAAGATGCTAATCCACGTTTAAGAGCTGCAATAGCAACTGCTCTAGCAAATAATATAAGTAAAGACACTATCGAAAGAGCTATATTAAAAGGTGCAGGTGGTGATGAAAGTGGAAATGTAGAAGAAGTTCGTTATGAAGGTTATGGTCCTGGGGGTGTAGCAATTATTGTTAACTGTATGACTGATAACCGTAATCGTACTGTTGGTGAAATTCGTCATGCATTTATGAAAAGTGGTGGTAATCTTGGTACAGATGGTTCAGTTGCATACATGTTTACTAAAAGAGGAATCATCTCATTTCCACCTAGTGTAGATGAGGATACATTAATGGAAGTCGCTTTGAAAGTTGGTGCAGAAGATATAATCACTCATGAAGATGGCAGTATAGATGTATACACAGATCCACATGATTTTTCTGATATACAAGAGGCTTTAATTGAAAAAGGTTTTAATTCTGAAAGTGCTGAAGTTACTTTTGATGCTGAGACAAAAGCAGAATTAGATATAGGAACTGCAGAGAAAGTTATGGCACTTATTGATAAGCTAGAAGATTTAGATGATGTACAAAGTGTTTATTCAAATGCTAACTTTACTCAAGAGCTAATCGAGCAACTTGGTTAGGCTTTTTTATTCGACTATCATTATTATATAGTTTTCTATATATTTTTATTAAGCTGTAGTAAAATCTTGTAGTCATAGGGTGATTAATAAGTATTAAATGGTTATTTTAGGAATAGATCCAGGCTCAAGGATAACAGGTTTCGGAGTCATAAAAGTCCAAGATAATAAAATCTATTACGTCGCAAGTGGCTGTATTCGTATTACAGAAACAACTACGGCAAGAAGACTCAAGCAGATTGCTGATGGTATAACACAGATTATAAATATATACGCACCGACTGAGGCTGCTATTGAACAAATATTTATGTTTCAGAATCCTATGGGCGCTATTAAACTAGGACAAGCTAGAGGGGTGGCTATGTGTACGCTAGCAATTAATAACCTAGAGGTTAGAGAATACTCAGCCAAACAAATCAAACAAGCTGTAGTAGGTACTGGAGGAGCTGCTAAATCACAAGTCCAGCATATGATACAGTCTTTGTTAGGTTTGAGTAAAAAACCTCCAGAAGATGCAGCAGATGCTTTAGCAATAGCAATATGTCATTATCATAGTAGTAAATCATTGGCAAAAATCTCTGGAGCGAGCCGAGTTGCTCAAAAGAGAATTAAATGAAATATCAAAAAAATCATTTGTCTAAGTTTGATGTCAAACTTATAATAGCTTTATCATAAAAATTTACCAGTATTATTTTTATATGGGCACAAAGTATTATATTCGAGCTTGTACAATATGGCTTATCGGCGCTACATTTTTCTTTTATGAATTTTTTCTAAGGGTGTTGCCCAATTCACTCCATCAAGATATAGTTGATAGTTTTCATGCGACAGCTTTTAGTTTTTCATTGTTTGGTGGAGCTTTTTATCTGTGCTATTCATTATTACAAGTGCCAGTAGGATTTTTATTTGATAAGTATGGTATAAAAAAATCACTATTTTTTGCTACTATCACTTGTGCTTTAGGAGCATTACTTTTTTTACTAACGTCTAGCTTATATGTAGCTGTTTTTGCAAGATGCCTAATGGGTATCGGTGCAGCTTTTGGTTTCTTAGGTTTATTAATAATATCAACACAATGGTTCCCGATGAGGTATATGGGTATTTTATCTGGATCTACACAAATCTTAGGGACTTTAGGTCCTATTTTAGCTGGCGGTCCATTACTATTTTTTGTGAATTATTTGGATAGTTGGAGATTAGTTATATTAATATCAGCTATCGTAGGAATTTTTCTAGCAGCATTAATTCTGATTTTTGTTAAAGAGGGTGCTAAAGCTGTAGAAACTTTGAGCAAACAGGAAGTAAATAGTGAGATAAAAAGTAATCTTTTAAATAAAAAATTAATTACTATATATTTTTATGCTTTCTTTATTTACTGTTCTATACCTACATTAGGAGCTATTTGGGGAGTGAGCTTATTAGAAACTAAGGGGCTTAGTATCACTCAAGCTTCTTATTCTGTGGATTTTTTATGGTTAGGGCTTGGCATTGGAAGTCCTTTTTTTGGTTTAATGTATGATAAGTTTAAAGATAAGATAAATATACTATTTGTGGTTTCTTTACTAGGATTTACCTGTGTTTGTGCATTGTTATTTTTACATTTAAATCAAATAATAAGTATGATTTTACTATTCTTGATTGGTTGTGCTGCTGCTGGTCAGACACTTTCATTTACGGTGATAGCAAACTACAGGGGACAAAAACCTAAATCTATATTTTTTGGTATAAATAATACTGTAGTAATGTTTTCAGGGTTTATCGTGCCGATTATTGTTGGGGTATTAGTTAATAGTTTTAATTTAGATATTTCTTTAGCTCTTTTAATTCTTCCGATCGCTTTTATAGTAGCACTTATAATAAGCTTAAAATTACCAACAGTTCAAAGCAACTAAGGAATATTATTGATGATAAGTTTTATAAAAGGTGTATTGATAGAGAAAGATCCAACAGCTTTACTTATTGATGTAAATGGTATTGGTTATGAGGTTTTTGTACCGATGACAACATTTTATACATTAGGTGATATTGATAGTCAGGTTAGTCTTTATACACATTTTGTAGTTCGTGAAGATGCTCAGCAGCTCTATGGATTTAAATCAAAAGTTGATAAGAAAGTTTTTCAAGAGTTAATTAAAGTCAATGGTATAGGAGCTAGAACAGCTATTGCTATTTTATCTGGGATGGATTCAAAAACGTTATTACATTGTATCGAAAATAAAGATTATACCTTACTAGCTACAGTGCCTGGTATTGGTAAGAAAACAGCAGAGCGTTTAGTTGTAGAAATTTATGATAAATTATTGAAAATGGCTAATGAGATTTATTCTCAATCTTCAGATTCTACTATAACTCATCTAGATTCACAAGCCCAACAAACACCAACACCTACAGCGTTAGTAAACTCAATATTTAACGAATCTGTTGATGCATTGTTAGCCTTGGGTTATAAGCAAAAAGATGCCGAGAAAATGGCTCGCTCTGCTATAGGTGATGCAACTACAGCCGCGGAAGTAATTCGTAAAGCTTTACAAGGGTCAATAAAATCAAAGAGATAATCTAGAAACAGTATATAAATTCCTAGTAATAACTACTTACGTTTGAAGAATAAAATTAATAATAAGTAAATTTTAACTAGATAATTTATTGAGGAGTTAAATTAATGATAGTTGTAATTGGATTAATTAGTATTTTCGTAATAGTTCTATTTGTAATTCTTTTTATATTGTTTAACAAAAAATCCTCACAAGTTGATAATATCTGCCAAGCATTTGAGCAATACAAAAACTCTACACAAGAGGAGTTAGTATCACTAAGAAGTAAAGAAGTTACATTTAATATACTACTAAATCAAGAAAAACAAAAGAACATAGAATTAAAGCATGATAGCGTACAACGCATAGATGAGCTAAAACTAGAGTTAAAATTAGAGAGAGATAAAGCTTATAACTATATTGAAGAGATAAAAAATTATAAATCACAAATAGCAACGCTTGAAACTCAACTTAAAGAGCAAAATAATGCTCTAAGAGAGAAAATAGAATTATTGCAAAATAGTGAAACAAAGCTCAAATCTGAGTTTGAGAATTTAGCTAATAAAATTTTTGAAGATAGTTCAAAAAAACTCACTAAACGAAATCAAGAAAGTTTAAATAGTGTCTTAAATCCTGTCAAAGAGCAATTAAGAGATTTTAAGCAAAAAGTTGAAGATGTTTATGATAAAGAATCTAACGCCAGAAGTGCATTACAAAATGAGCTCAAAACTCTTAAAGAACTTAATCAAAAAATGACTACAGAGGCACATAATCTCACAAATGCTCTGAGAAGTAGTACTAAAAAGCAAGGTATATGGGGTGAGATGGTACTTGAAAATGTTCTTGAAAAATCAGGGCTTAGAAAAGGTTTTGAGTATTTTAGAGAGAAGCAGACTACAGATGATGAGGGTAAATTATATCGACCTGATGTCGTTATCAAACTACCTGATAATCGTGATGTTATCATAGATGCTAAGACTTCACTATTTGCTTATAATGACTATATGGTGGCTGATGATGATCACAAGTATTCTCACCTAAAATCTCATATTAGATCAATCAGAGAACATATCAAAGGGTTAGCCAATAAAAACTATGAAAATCTAAAAGGTATAAATTCATTAGATTTCATATTTATGTTTATACCAGTAGAGGGGGCTTTGTTACTTGCTCTTGATAATGACACAAGTTTATATGATGAGGCATTTAAGCAAAAGATAATTCTTGTTAGTCCAACTACTTTACTAGTCGCGCTTCGTGCTGTTGAAAATACTTGGCGATATGAAAAACAAGCTCAAAGTATCACAGATATATATACTAGGGCAGAAGAGCTATATAAAAAATTTGTTAGTTTTGTTGAAGATTTAGAAAAAGTAGGTAAGTCTATAAATGACGCTAATAAATCTTATGAAAATGCTTTTAATAAACTAAAAACTGGTCGTGGTAATCTAATAGGACAAGTTGAAAAACTTAAGCTAGTTTCAAATATAAAACCAAAAAAAGAGCTTGATAATAGTTTAGTTGAGAATGCAGTGATTGATAGCTAAATCATATTTTATATTAGCTAAGTTATTAATTTTAAAGTAAAATGTAAGATGTAATTTATAAAAAAACTATATTTTTCCTTAGAATCATTTTGGCAATATTTAGGACAGTCGTAGGATAAGAATTTTTGCCTTTTGCATTATTACTATAGCTATTTTGGTTATTATTCAAATTGTTGATAGTAATTTTGTACATACTCGTTACGGTCTGAGTTGGGGGAGCTTATGTATATATCTGTGATGGTGTGCTTATTGCTGTTTTAAGTATCTTTTTGCTATTCGCAGTATTCTATAAAAAAGCATTCGCTATTATTATCCTTATTTATTTAATGATTATTCATCTCTTAAATCAGATTTATCTGAGCTAGTAAAACTAAGACTGCCAAATGCAAGAAGTGGAAGTATAGTAGTAATTGTTCAAGGTTTTAGTTTACTAGCTTTAAGTATAGCTTGGATTTCTGAGAATATTTGGTTTATTGCTTGGAATTTCCAACTTGATTATGCTTAAAATTTAGAAGACTGACATAAAACTCTAGTTGCTTTTTTATTTCATGGAAAATATTTGTAAAGCTTTTATACTAAAAAACTTTTAAAAATTTCTGTTAACTTAGATAATCTATGATATATAGACACAAAAAATATTATTAAGCTATGGATATAATAGATTCACATATTCATTTTTGGGATATAAGAAATGGTTATAACGATTGGGTTAAAGATACGAACTTACCAGAACTAGTAACACCAGAACATTTGAATGCTAGTGCTTTTGTACATATAGAAGCTCATAGTGAAAAATTTGATTCTTTATGTGAATATAATTGGTTAAAATCTAAATTTAATAATAGAAATATTAAAATAGTAGCTTTTGTTGATTTTACTTTAGAAATTTCTCAGTTTGAAAAAAATCACATACTTAGCTGAACATGATGATATTGTTGGTATACGCCAAATTATGTCGAAAACATATAAATCAAGATATAGTCCATTTGAAAAGTCTATACCAAAAGATTTAGAACAAAAGTTAAAAATTCTAAAAGATCATAAACTTATTTTTGAAGCGCAAATGTATCCAGAACAGTTTTTACCTATTTTAGAAAAAATTAATAATTCTGATGTAAAAATGGTTGTAGAACATTTTAGTCTACCTTTATTTGGGCGTAATAATAATTTAATAGAATGGCAAAGATTTATACAAGAATGTAGTCAAAATACTAACTGGAATCTTAAGCTTTCTGGATTTGATTTAAATAATGAAATATCAAATGTAGAGAAAGCACTAGGCTTTGTTTTTGAGAATATTTCATTTCATCAATTATGTTATGGTTCAAACTTTCCTGTTTCAAATCATGATGATTATAATTCTTGGCAGAAATTTTTATATAAATAACTTAATAATAATGAAATATCTAAACATATCTTTAAAAATGTAGCACGTAGGGTTTACTTTGATAATCAAAAAATAGCATCATAAGGATTAATAATGAAGATAGTAGCAGTAGAAATATTTGATATATATTGTGATAAAAGACCATCTTGGTCACCAAGTATTTGTAAAAATAATAACTGATGAAGGTGTCACTGGTGTCGGTGAAGCGGGACTTGCTTATGATTTGGGTCATTCAGCAGCAGCAAATATGATTAAAGAGTTTGCACAAGAAATGGTCATAGGTTCAGATCCTTTTGCAAGTGAAAAATTATGGGATAGGATGCTACGTGAGAGCTTTTGGGAACTTGGTGGAGGTCCTGTGATTTATGCAGCAATGAGTGCTATTGATATTGCATTATGGAATATAAAAGGAAAAGCCCTAAGAATGCCGGTGTATCAGCTTTTAAGAGGTAAAACTAACAAAAAGCTTAGAACTTATGTAAGTCAACTTCAGTTTGATTGGGATGAATATGAGCGTAAAACATTATTTAAACCAGAAGATTATGCAAAAGCTACAGAAAAAGCTGTGGCAGAGGGTTATGATGCTGTTAAAATTGATCCTATGATGTTTGATAATAAAGGTGATACTCTTTATGATTGTACACTACCATTTCGCCGCGATCATTTGAATTTAATTCGTCAAAGAATGCAAGCTGTCAGGGATGTGCTTGGAGAAAATGGTGATATTATCTTTGAATGTCATAGCTTACCAAGTTTAACTTCAGCATTACAGTTAGGGGAAATTGCTCAAGATTTTAATTGTTTATATTTTGAGGAACCAGTTAATTATCTGAATAGTAAGCTTCATAAACCTTTAAAAGATAAGCTTAGAGTACCAATAGTTGCGGGTGAAAGGTTATATTTGAGACATGGTGTTAGAGAGAATACATAGAAAAACAAACAATTGATATTCTGCAACCAGATATTGGACTATGTGGTGGTCTTACAGAAGCTAAGAAAATCTGTGATTATGTCGATATGTATGATGTGAAAATTCAAGCACATGTTTGTGGGGGGCTATAGCTACGGCAGCAAGCTTACATTTAGAGAGTGCTATTCCAAATTTTATAATTCATGAACATCATACTTATGCTATTAAAGATTTTAATAGGGAACTTTGTATCCAAGATATTTAGCCCATTAATGGATATTTTGAAGCTCCAAATACTCCAGGCTTAGGTATAGAAATAAATGAAAAAGCTCTTTCTAGAAAAACAAATAAAATAGTTGTTAAATAAGATTTATCTATAATTTTTTGTTAGTGTTTTAAATACCTCAAATTCTAAATGGCAAGTGTTTATTTTGGTAAACTGCTCTACAGTCTTTTTACATATTTCTTGAGGAATTTGTCTAATTTTTTGACCTGTAGCGAGAGTTTTTACTTCAATTTCAATAGCTTGTTCAAAATAATAGTGCTTGTAAATTGCTTTTTCAATCGACTCTGCAGTTGTGATAATTCCATGATTATCCTAATATCATCATACTATTTTTTTTACCCAGACTAGTTACAATTGCTTTACCTTCACTATCTAGAGCTAGTCCATCATAATGGTGATATGATACATCATCATAAAATCTTAATGATTGTTGATTAGTAAACTGCATACCACATTCTAATGAAGATAATATTACAGCATACTTACTATGTGTATGGATAATAGCATTAATATCCTTTCTAGCTTTATATGTTTCTAAATGAATATTAGCAGCTTGTGGCATTACTTTATAGCTATTATCTGAAACTATTTCTCCGTTAGGTGTTACTGTGACGATATTTTTCTTAGTAACTTTATCAAAGGTTACATTGTGTGGTGTAATAATTATATTTCCATTTGGAAGCCTTGCTGATATATGTGTAGCGAGTAAGTCATCCCAACCATAATAATGTATTAAATGATGACAAACTGCCAATTTTTTCTGAATACTTTTTCTGTAGACATGTCTCAATAATTCACTTATAACTTGTTATTTTAAATTTTATCACTTAATTATAAATTTAATCTAGTTTTAAATTATTATATGTCTAAAGATTTATTTCTTCGATACAAAAATACTATCTTTGATATAAAATCTGTATGGCATATCTTTTGCTTTTGATATACCGATTCTTTGTGTCTGAACTATATCATTGTCATTGATTAAATCATTATTATATCTAAGATGAATAGGACTATTTATATCAAGTAAGTTAATACCATTATCTTTTAAAGTAATATTTAATGCCTGTGTTAATTTTGCTGGGCCTGAACATAAATCTGTTAGAATTATTTTTGATCTATTAATCTGCATTTGTTCAATTCTAGCTATTGGCTCAAGTGCTCTTATAAGTACAGCCTCACCAATCCCAAAATCTGATGTCACAACATTGATACAGTAATGCATTCCATAGGTAAAGTATACATAACTAGTCCCTGCTTGTGCATACATCATTGAATTCCTCTTTGTTTTATTGTTATATGAGTGACAAGCAGGGTCATTATACAAATATGCTTCGGTTTCAACTATTTTCCCTACTAATATTTTATTATTATATTTACTCACTAAAAAATGCCCTAGTAATTTTTTTGCAACATCAATAGTTTTAAGTTCAAGGATTGCTTCTAAATTATTCATGGTTCCAAATTAATAACTCTTTATTGGTTATAATTTTAGCAAAATTCAATAGATGTTATATTGATTAAGCTGCAAGGATTATATAGTATCTACTAAGATATTATTAACTAATAACGGTAATATATGTCTAAATTATTAGTTGTCATTGATATGCAAAAAGGTTTTGATTACCCTGAAGCTAGAGCTATAATTGTAAATCTCAATAAGTTTTATTCTTATTTCAATAATGTTAATTTTGCAATGTTCGAAAATAGAAAAAATTCTCTTTTTGAAACTCAATTAAAATGGGTTAATTTTCAAAATGAAGAAGATAGAAAGCTTATTGATAGTATAGAATTACCAGAAAATGTTCATTTTACCAATCATCATAACTATACGGTATACAATGATGAGCTTAAGGCCTTAATAAAAAAACTTAAACCGACAAAAATCTATCTTGCTGGATTGTTTTCAGATGTTTGTTTATTAAAAACAGCTATGGATATGTTTGATGATGGTATTGTTGCTTATGTTGTCAAAGATTTGAGTGCTTCACCACATGGTGATGTTACCAATCATATTGCTTTTGCAACTATGAAAATGATTATAGGAGCTGATCGTATAATATCTACTAGAGAGGTAGCTAATGGATAATATATATCAATGGATAGTATCATCATTTTATGATTATCAATCATATTTTGAGTTAGTTGCTGCTGCAACTGGCGTAGCTGGAGTATATTTTTCATATAAAAGAAATATTTTAGTATATATTGTCAGTTTTATATCATCAGCAATATATGTATGTTTGTTGTATGATTGGGAGCTTTTTGGTGATATGTTACTGAATTTTTATTATTTAGTAGCAAATGTTATCGGCTTTTTTGCTTGGGTAAAGCACTTTGAAGGCGATAGTAAGATACACGTTTATGTAACAAAAGCAGACAGTCATCAGAAAAAAAATTCTTTGTATATATTTATAATTACTTTTGCTATTACACCATTTATTTACGCACTACAAAAACAAACTTCTATTATAGATTTACCTATATACTCATTTATAGATGCGTTTGTTACAGCAATATCTTTTGCTGGGGTTTATTTGCTGATAAAAAGAGCTATAGAGAGTTGGTATTTGTGGGCCATAGCAGATATTATTTCGGTACCTTTATTCATTTATAAAGGTTATAATGTCACCGCTTTGCAATATGCAATATTCTTGATATTAGTTTATCTAGGTTATAAAGAGTGGCTGCGTGATTATAACCAAAATAAACATCATTCAATTTAATTCCATATAGTCTAGAATTATATTTATTATAATCAAGCAAGAAATCTAATATCTAAGTTGTAAGATGATTAAAACAAATATATTAGATCATTTAGTATTGACAGTCAACGATATTGTTAAAACTGTTGAGTTTTATACAAAAATTGGTATAAAAACAATTAATTTAAACAAAACCGCGTAGTATTAAAAATTTGGTGAGCAGAAAATTAAATTACATTTATTTAAGTAGTGAGTTTGAGCCTAAAGCGCAAAATGTAAAAGAAGATAGGTGCTAATTTATGCTTTATTGTAGATACTAATTTAGATGAGGTTATAAAAGAACCTAATAAACTAAATATAAATTTATAGAAGAAGAAATAGTAAATAGAATAGGAGCTATTGGAAAGAGAAGATCAATCTATGTTAGAGATCCTGATTTTAATTTAACCGAACTATAAAATTATTATTAGACATACTATAGAATTTTAGTTTGAGTTTTTATAAATTTTATCTAATTTTTATTTACTAAAAGACTATAAAAAAGTTAGATATGTATAATCAAAATAAACAACCACTAATAATATTAAAACTTAGTGTAATTTATTATAGTATATGCAGTATCATTATTCTAATTACTTCCAGAATATATAAATATGCATAACGAACCTCTAATTCCAATTTTTGTTTTTGTAATGCTAGGTATTCTGGTAGTTACAATTGTCTTAAAAAAATTAAAGCAACCATATGTAGTTGCATATTTGCTAACAGGGATATTACTAGGACCATATGGTTTAAAATTAATTCAAGATCAAGAAAATCTTGCGAGATTAGGTGAGATAGGGGTTATTTTATTATTATTCTTTGCAGGAATGGAGGTTTCGCCACGCAAGTTTGCTGAAAATTGGAAAGTTCCAACTATTGGGACAATACTGCAAATGCTTATAACAAGTCTAATTGTTTCGATAATTGGTCTAACGCTAGGATGGAGCCTTGCAAAAATATTACTTTTTGGTGCAGTTATTAGTTTAAGTAGTACTGCTGTAGTACTTAAATTATTAAATGATAGTGGCAGCATGAAAACTCGTTTAGGACAAAATGTCCTAGGGATTCTTCTAATCCAAGATTTAACAGTAGTACCGATGCTTATTCTTGTAAGACTAATAGGTGGAGAGCAACCATCAATTAGTCAGATAGTAATTCAGATTTTGGGAGGTATTCTTGTAATATCTATAGCAGCAATTATGGCGGTAAAAAAGAATATTAAAATATCTTTTATTTCTGTATTAGGAAAAGATGAGGAAATGAGAGTTTTTGCTGCTTTAGTAATTTGTTTTGGGATGGCAGCGCTTACTGAGTCATTAGAGCTATCATCAGCTCTTGGAGCTTTTGTTGGAGGAATGATTGTTTCTACTCTTGAAGAGACAGAGTGGGTTGGTCATAGTCTTTCAACCGTTAAGACGATATTTATGGCATTATTTTTTATTTCGGTAGGTATGTTGATCGATTTGAAATTATTTTGGGATCATGTATCTTTATTTGTTTCTCTTCTATTATTGACTTATTTATTAAATACAACTATTAATGCACTTATATTTAAAGCCTTAAGACAGAGAACTGAAGAGGCTTTGATAGGAGGTGCAATGTTATCACAAATTGGAGAATTCAGCTTTGTATTGATTTCTATGGGTTATGTTTCTGAAATTTTAAGTTCGACAATGTATCAGTATTGTATTACATTAATATCTTTATCATTATTATTTAGCCCATTATGGATTAGTGGAGTTAATCTTTACATTAAGAAATTTATCAAGAAGAGAGCTCAGAGCTAATTTCTTTGATAAGCTCTTGAATATATAGTTGTTCGATCTCTTTTTTATGTTCGACATAACAATAAAAACTAGCTTGCACATTTACAATATTCTCTTTATAGCTAAAGTTTTTACTTCAATATATAGTTTGAAATCATTAATGTTATAATTCTTGAATTTATTTTACTAATAACTGAGTTTTTTGAGAAATCACTACTAAAAAAATATTTATCAGCAATGATTCTTTTGATTAATTGTTCAAGCTTTTTAGCAATTTCGAGAGAATTTTTTTCTGCAGCTATAAGCCAGCACTTTATTCATATTTTCATCATTAGTAAAAGCTGTGATAATACTTGTATTACTATAGCATTAGGAAATTTTAAGAGTTTTCCAGTTATTCTTTTATCGCCATATTCAATAGTTCCATACATTCTAAAATAAAATAATTTTATCTCGGTAACATACCCATGATAATTTTGTACTTGGATATAGTCACCTTCAGAAAATAGGTCGCGCCAATTCATAATGATCTAGCCAAAAAGTTCATAACAGTTTCTTTATTAACTATTATCGACCAGCGGCAACTAAACTTAACATAGTAAGTAGGTTAGTGATTCCACCAAGCCATATTTTTATAAGAGCTAGGAAAAAACAATTATGCCAACATAAATTACCCACGATTTTATTTTTTGATCTGTTTAATGGATGTTACGCTCTTTTTTTAGTAAGTAAAAAGCCTAAGCTTGCTATTTATAGTTATCAATATCATGCTTAGTGATGAGTTTAGGGATATTACTATTTAGCTATGGCTATGACCCAACTCTGCTAGCAATGCTTATAGGTAGAATTCTTATAGTTATTGGATCCTCAGTGGCTTTATTGGTACATTAAAAGTAGCACTGATGTTTTATCTGAGAGAGTATTTCTAATTGCTGTTGGTTTTACATACTATAGGGGTAGTGGATATTTGGTTAGCTATTTTTGAGTTATCTTGTTATGCTGCATGGTTGGTAGTTGGCTTTAGTATTGATAGGATATTTTGGCATATTTTGGAGTGTTGTAATTATAGTAGTATTAAATTCTCCTACTACTAGTATTATTAACAGTAATAATTATAAGTTTAAATATCTAAGCTTTGCTCAAAGTTTTAAATTACTTTTAAATAAAAAACTTTGGCTTTTAGCTATATACGCTGGTCTAATGGTTGGTATAATAGTTAATTCTTTTTCTGAGTTATATGATGTTTTATTTTTAGAACAAGCTTATGGTTTATCACAGCATCTAGCAGCTAAAGTAAGTATGATGATGTTTATAGGTATAGCAGTTGGGTCCATCTCATGGTTTTATTGCTAGCTTATTTGGTGAAAAGGGTATGGATGCTAGTTTGTAATATTATTTATATGTAGCATTTTCAGTAGTGATAATTTTTACTGATTTTATTTCATTAGATAATTTATATATAATCTTTTTTGTGATTGGCTTTAGTGTATTGGGTATGCTTTTGGTATTTTCAGTGGTTGAGGAAATATTTCCACCACAGATTAAAGCAACCAGTTAATATGGTTATGCCTGTGTGGAGCTATTTTTCAATACCTAATCAGCTATATTAGTGTCTATATAAATGGTGGACCTTTGATTGGGGAGATAAATATTAATGTTTTTGATCGAGCTTTTATATATCTGATAATCCCACTTTTATTAAGCACTATTATAATCTTTGCTACTGTAGTAGAGAAATATAGAACTAGAGACATTAGTCTTAATAGTTTAAGTATATTCTAAGATCTATTAGATTATATCTAAAAATATAACCTCTTTTGTTGAGCAACAGAAAGTTTATTTAATCAAAAATACACTAATTAATACAACTAAAGCTATAAATCCTAGGAGGATACTTAAGCTGATTTGATAACCTGTGATTGTTGGATAAATTTTTGACCTTTTAATAAGTCTATTTTACACATTACACTTTGTATTTCAGCAATACCGACTTAATAATTTATTTGCCTCACCAGCTTCATAACAGATAAAAGGAATATCTAAATCTTGATGAATTCTACGAATACTAGATTGATTCATATTTACTGTGGTAATTACCAATGTTTGAAAAGCTCTAGCCATTTTTTATAGACTCTTCATCTTCACCGTTGAAATATACTTGTGGGAGTATTTTGTGATTTATGGCTCCTGTTTTAATTTGGATAGAGTAGTTTGCTTTTTTTATAATCTCTTGGGTTATTCTATAAGCGTAATGGTGCATATATGAACCATTCTCATCTCCTAGAAAAGCTTCTCTAAGGTATGGTTATACTTGATACTATGCACTAAATCAAAGACATTTAGTACAGGGATTGCTATGATTGTACCATTTAGTTGTTTAGGGTTAGTTTTTTCTAAAAGAGAGTTGATAATTTTCGATACTATTAAATTCATCACCATTAACCATGCCAAAAATCAATATATAACGACCTTCATTAACCCCATTAAGAATCTTTATTGGCAGATACATCGTCACACAAGAATATTGACTTGGTAATGGCTTAGCTAAAGTAGCCATTTCTCCCGGTTGAAAAGTATTGTCAAAAATTTTAAATTTCATAAATTTTCATATCAGATTTAAATTATTTGATTTAAAGGTAACGATAGTATAGCAAAGTGAAAATATTAATTCAAAAAGCGCCAAAGCCTGAGTATTGTCTACATAAACCCTAAAATAATTGTCGAAATACTCTATTTAGGCTTTTTAAAAATTGAAAAAACATTAGAATTAGTATTTTGTAGGGTATGTGAATTTTAAAGGTTAATGAAATGTCAGAAGATTTGATGATTTTTAGTGGTAATGCTTCTAAAAAGCTTGCTAGTGAAGTAGCTAAAGAGCTAGGTGCAACTCTTGGTAATGCAACAGTTGATAGGTTCAAAGATGGTGAAATACATGTTGTACTAAACGAGAATGTGCGTGGTAAGGATGTTTTTGTAATTCAATCAACTTGCCCACCAGCGGATAATCTGATGGAGCTTATTCTATTGATAGATGCGCTTAAAAGGTCATCTGCTGAGAGAGTAACAGCGGTTTTACCATATTTTGGTTATGCTAGACAAGATAGAAGATCAAAATCAGCAAGAGTACCAATATCTGCTAAAGTTGTAGCAAATCTTCTTCAAGCAGTTGGCTTAGATAGGATACTATCGGTAGATATCCATGCTGAGCAAATTCAAGGATTCTTTGATATACCGTTTGATAATGCTTTTGCAACTAAAATATTTCTAGAATATGTGCGTAAAAATCCAAAAAAATATCAAAATATTAAAATAGTATCACCTGATATGGGTGGCGTGGTAAGAGCTAGATCTGTAGCTAAAAACTTAGGTGTTGAGATTGCTGTAGTTGATAAAAGAAGACCTAAACCAAATGTTGCCGAGGTTATGAATATAATTGGTGAGGTTGATGGCAAACATTGTATACTAGTTGATGATATCATGGATACTGGTGGCACAATGTGTCAGGCAGCAAAAGCATTGATAGAGAAAGGTGGGGCTGCTAAAGTAACAGCATTTTGCGTGCATCCATTACTCTCTGGCGATGTAATTAAAAATATCGAAAATTCCGCAATTGATGAGCTTATTGTCACTGATTCTATACCTCTTAAGCCTCATGCTGAGGAGTGTAGCAAAATTAAAGTTATAACATTAGCGCCATTACTTGCTCAAATTGTTGAAAAAACTAACGGTGAGGAATCAGTTAGTGATATTTTCCGTACTGATGGTTTAGTCGATTAATTACTTGCATTAATAAATATAATTTACTACAATACAACAATTAATCTAGGGTCGCATAGATTAAGTTTATTTGTTTAAAAATTAATAAGGAATCTAACAATGGCAAATTTTGTTTTTAAAGCTGAAAAGAGAGAAGACTTAGGTACTGGTGCGAGCCGCCGTCTAAGAAGAGCTAGTAAAATTCCAGCTGTTATATATGGTGGTGACAAAGAAGCGGTATCTGTAGTACTTGATCATGATAAAGTTTTACATTCAACAGAAGACAAAGTGTTCTTTTCAAGTGAAATAACTTTAGATATCAATGGTAAGCAAGAGAAAGTAATCATCAAAGCATTACAAAGACACCCATATAAAGTTAAGCTTATCCATGCTGACTTTATGAGAGTATAATTATTTTATATTTATATTTATATTTATTTCCCTATATATTTTTCTATTAAAAAATGCTTGTGTTAAACTAGTAAATTAGTTGTAATTATATATTTATTAGATGAGTACTTATACTGTAGTTATTATTATATTTATACTTATTTGTACATCTGCTTTTTTCTCAAGCTCTGAGACGGCAATGATGTCATTAAATAAATATAAACTTAAGCATTTAGCTAAAAAAAATCATCGTGCTGCAAAAAGAAGTCTATGTTTAGTACACAATCCTGAGAGGTTATTGATTGCTATTCTTATTGGTAATACTTTTGCAAATATCTTTGCTGGAACTGTTATTTCATCATATTCTGAAGATCATTTTGGTGATATTGGACTGCTTATTGCAACTATTATCGTAACTATTTTAGTTTTGGTTTTTGGTGAGATAATCCCTAAATCTTTTGCAGCTATTTACCCACAAAGACTGACTTTTCCTTTTTCTTTACCATTAAAAATAATCATACTAATTTTATATCCAGCAGTAATATTTTTAAGTATGGTTTCAAAAGTAACATTAAAACTTTTTGGGGTCAAAATAGAGGCTGCTAATAATGAGTCTTTGGATAAAGAAGAGATTCAGACTGTTGTCAATGAATCAAATGCAAAACTTGGAGCTAAAAATAAAAATATGCTCTTGGGAGTTTTGGAGTTAGATAAAGTTTTAGTCCAAGAGGTAATGACTCCTTTAAATAGGATTGAATATATTGATTTAAGTAATTCAATCGATAAAATTTTAGCCAGAATTGCAAAGATGAGATCATTAAATATTATTTTGTGTGAGAATAATGTAAATAATGTTATTGGAGTTATTAGATTAAAAGAGATAACTAATTTATTAATCTCATTTAAAAAAGATCAGATATCCAAAGCAGCATTACGCACAATCTCCCAAGAAGCATATTTTATTCCTGAAACTGTCTCATTACAAACACAACTTATAAACTTTCAACAAAAAAGTAAGCACTTTGCAATTGTTGTTGATGAGTATGGCGATGTATGTGGCACAGTTACAATTGAAGATATTATGGAAGAGATAGTTGGCGAATTCTCTGATAGGTTTGATGTCAATAATAATATCCGTAAACTTGCAGATAATAGTTATCTGATAGGTGGTAGTGCTACTTTAAGAGAGATTAATCGTCATATAGGTATAGAATTTGAAAGTGAAGATGCTAAGACATTGTCTGGTTTTATAATTGAAGAGATAGAGGATTTACCATCTGGACCTTGTTGCATAAAATATAACAATACTCTATTAGAAATAATGAATATTAGAGATAATAAAATAGTCTCAATAAAGTTAACTAATATTTAGATTATTCCTTTTAGCGCGTAGATTTTTACAATTTATAGCGAGTTTAGCTGTTGTTATATTTATTATCTATTTTTAGATGTTTGTGCTTTGTTATTTTTAGAGAAGTATAACTATTGAGTAGAAATCATCATTTATAATATATACATCCATTCTATTACAATTAATATTTTGCATAAATTGACTTGGTTGAGTAAACCCAGTTTCTTAATAATATTGACCTTGATAAGTATATGGGCTAGTTTCCATTTGTTCAACACTCTGTTGAAAGTAGCCATGTATTAAATCATCCTTATTAATAGTATGTACCGCTTAGTTGATAGTTAGGTAGTATAAAACTAGTATTACAACCTATAATACAACTAAGCACTAATCAAATAAGGCCACTATGAGTTGTTTTATTAGCCATATGAAAGTGAATTAGACATTAAATCTAAAGTTAACTACATCACCATCTTTCATGATATATTCTTTACCTTCAAGGCGAGTTTTACCAGCTTCTTTAGCACCTTTTTCACCATTATATTTAATATAGTCATCGTATGCGATAACTTCAGCTCTGATAAAACCATGCTCAAAGTCAGTATGAATTACCCCAGCTGCTTGAGGTGCTGTTGCTCCTACAGGAATTGTCCATGCTCTGACTTCTTTAACACCTGCTGTTAGATAGGTGTGTAAGTTTAGTAAGGCATAACCAGCTTTAATAATTCTATCTAATCCAGTCTCAGATAGACCCATATCAGCCAAAAATTCTAGTTTTTCATCAGGCTCTAGCTGAGATATTTCTTGCTCCATAGCAGCACAAACAGGCACAACATTTAAGTTCTCTACTTTGGCATACTCTATAACTTTATCAAGAAGAGGATTGTTCTCAAAACCATTATCATTAACATTAGCAATATATAATACTGGTTTGCTAGTTAGTAGGGGAGTTTGTTTGAGCCATTTAGCTTCATCATCAGTTAACTCAAAAGTTTTTGCTGGCTTTTCTGATTCTAAATGATCTTTTAATTTAGTATAAAAATCTGCTTTAGCTAAGGTTTCTTTATCCCCTGATTTTTTCATTTTTGAGAATCTTTGTACAGCTTTATCACATGATTCTATATCAGCTAGAATTAGCTCCATATTGATAGTATTAATATCATCTATTGGGTCAACTCTACCGCTGACATGAATTATATTGTCATCTTCAAAACATCTTACAACATGAGCTATAGCATTTGTTTCACGAATATTTGCAAGGAACTTGTTACCTAAGCCTTCGCCTTTACTAGCTCCAGCTACAAGTCCAGCAATATCTATAAACTCCATCGTTGTCGGTATTATTCTTTCTGGATTAACAATTTTTGCTAATTCGTTAAGTCTTTGGTCTGGTACAGAAACGATCCCAACATTTGGATCAATTGTACAAAAAGGGTAGTTTTCTGCATCAATTCCTGCTTTTGTAAGAGCATTAAAAAGAGTTGATTTTCCAACATTTGGCAAACCCACAATACCACATTTAAATCCCATTATTCTATTCCTTATATATTATTTTGTATGTAGCTTCTGCATCACAGGCTCTAATTTGTAGTTTATTATATCATTTAAAAAACAGATACTATTATTAATAGCATCATCTATATCTTTTTTCTGAGCTATAGATGGGTTTGATAATACATAGTTAGCTACTTTTGATTGATGTCCTGGATGACCAATACCAATTCTAAGGCGTAGATAGTCATTAGTACCTAAGTGTTGGTTAATACTTCTTAGACCATTATGACCACCATGACCTCCGCCTTTTTTTAGACGAATTTCTCCAGAGTCTATATCTAGTTCATCATGTACTACAAGTATTTCTTCTGGCGCGATTTTATAAAAATTAGCGACTTTTGTTATAGCTAAACCACTGTTATTCATATATGTCGTAGGAAATACTAGTATCACATTATTGTAATCAATACTAACTTTAGCTATGTTACAATTAAGCTTAGGATTTGAGATAAAACTTTGTTTTTTATCTTGAGCTATTTTAGCAATAAACCATTCACCAACATTATGACGTGTATCTTGATATTCTTTGCCTATATTCCCTAGGCCAACAATCATTTTTATTTTAGGCATTTTTTGTAGTATTATTTAGTTGTAGTCTGTCTAGGGGTATTTTAGTTACTTCTTTAAGAATTTTACTATTTGGCTTAGCATTTTTCTGTAATTGGGTATAAAAATTGCCATTATGACAGCTCTATTATCATCAGGCCAAATAATAGCAATATCATTTGTTGTACCATATTGACAAGTGCCAGTTTTATCACCAACTTCCCATTTATTAGGTACTTCAGCAGCAATACGATTGTTACGAGTACTACTAGCTATAAGCCATTTTTTAAACCTTAAGCGATGTTTTATATCAAGTATAGCATTGCTAAAAGCAAGTTTATTAATATCTCTAGCCATAATTTTTGGTGTGGTTTTATTCTCGTTTGTTATTAGACTGACATGATTGACTTTAGGTTCTAAATTAGCAATTTTTGTCGTATGATCCGCAAGGGATAAAATAAACTTATTGAGATTTTTCAAACCACCTAGTTTTTCAATTAGAATATTTGTCGCAGTATTATCACCTTGCATAGATGCTTTACAAAGTTGTTTGAAAGTCATGGTTTGGTTGATGTGCTTTCTTGTAATAGGTGAGTAGCCAACAATTTGATTTTTAGAAATTTTTACCTTTTGATTCAGTAGTTTATTATCAGCCATACTTTGTTTAAGTATTGCACCAACTACAAGAAATTTATAGATACTACATATCGGAAAATAGAAACTAGCATTAACTGCAAAGTTACTCCAGTCATTTCTATTTATAATGTAGACACCAATTTTACCACCATGTTTTTTTCTATATTTTGAATATCATTGGTAACTTGGGTATCTATTTTGGTAGTAGCAAAGCTTAAAGCTACAACTAATATACTAATTATTAACGTAAATTTTTTCATAACTTAATTTAGAAGTTAGTTGAGGTTAAAAGTAAAAATTCATTAATTTTGTTGATATTAGCTTTTGCTGCTATAGTAGCATCTGTGAGTGGAAGCTTGTTACCACCTGAGATTTTTTTAAAGCTCCTTGAGGTGTTTTATAAACAATCGTAGGGAAACCTTCAATATCACTTGATAATCTTAAGTTACTTTCAGCTTTTTCATTTTGCTGTGTTAAGTTTTGGTCATATTTTTTTGTCTTATGATACTTAATCAACGCTTCAAGTGGGTCCTTTGAGTTAAAAATACTTCTAACAATCTCTAGACTATTGCGAAGTGCGCCTAAAGGAATCCAGCGTACTGCAAGTTCTCTTGAGTTAATCGCTGGTTGAGTTGCATCAAATAGACGATTACAATAACTACAATTAGGGTCTATAATAGCATAGAATTTATATGAAGCATCATCACTACCTTGCTGGATGTACGTAGCATATTTTTTAATATCTAGATAAAGATTATTTACTTGAGGTGAAGATGTGAAATAGTTTGCATAAATATTATTTAAACTAGTTAGCTTGTTTTGATTTCTATCCCAAGCTAAAAGTTCACCATTAATAATTACACCACCATCTTCACTAGTGAAAGTTACACTATGTTTGGTAGAGTCATTTTTATCTTGTAGAATATATGCTTGCAGATGGATACCTGTATAAAAAGTCTTTATAACTTTATATTATGGAAAGGCATGCTCAACAAGATATAAGCCTTGTTTGTTATCTGGTGAGATTTTGTTAAGGTTAGTAGTGCTAAAAATATACAGCACAACTAGTAGTATAACCACAAATAAAATTAGAATAGAGAAATTTTTTTGCATTAGTTATGACTAAAATTGAATTAGCATAACGTGATTATACCATATATAGATATTATCTTTAGTTAGTAGATAAAAAAATGTAGCCAAAATTATTGCAGGTCCAAAAGGTATGACATGAGTGCGTTTAGCAACAAGATTTATAGTAATAGCAATCACAATTCCAAATATACAACTTACAAAAATTGTATATAATAACATCGGGTAGCCAAACCAATCACCTACTGCTGCCAAAAGTTTAAAATCACCATGGCCAAAACCTTCTTTGCCTGTGAAAATTTTATACACCCAAAAAACTAACCACAGTGAAAGATAGCCAATTATAGCTCCCCACACAGATTGCTCTAGAGTAGTAAAAATATTATAGTAATTAAGTATTATGCCAAGCCATAGCAATGGTATTGTCAACGAGTCCGGAAGGATTTGGTGTTTAGCATCGATAAAGAATAGTGATATAAAAAAGCTACTTAAAGTTACTAGAGCTAAGCTCTGAATTGTAAAACCAAAATAATAGAAAATAGCTACAAATAAGCTAGCAGTGATAAATTCTAGTAGCAGATATTCAAAAGATATTTTTTCTTTACAGAAGAAGCATTTACCTTTGAGTAAAAACCAACCAATTATCGGAATATTATGACGATATTTTAGTTTATTATGGCATTTTGGGCATTTAGATGGTGTTAATAAACTAAAATTCTGTAAGGGTTGGTGCTTATCAAACCCAAGTATTTCTCGAGCAATAGCTTGTTCAGCAGCAAATAGTTTATTTGGTATCCTATATATCAAAACATTCAAAAAGCTACCAATAGTTGCACCAAATAGAAATATAAACGAGAAAATTATATAGATATCGTAGTACATATTATTTATGTTCTGGTACACATTGCTTATTTTTAGATTTAAGTTTATTGACACCATCAATAGCAGCAATACGATAAGCCTCAGCCATAGTAGGGTAGTTAAATGTGGTGTTCAAAAAGTATCTGATAGTATTATGCTTACCAGGCATTGACTTGATAGCTTGACCAATATGGATAATCTCAGATACTCTATGACCAAAGCAGTGAATGCCGAGGATCTCTAGAGTCTCTTTATGGAAAAGTATCTTTAGCATACCTGTTTCACTTCTTGAAATTTGTGCACGAGCTAGATCTTTAAAATAGGCTCTACCAACTTCATAAGGAATATTCTCAGTGGTTAATTGCTCTTCAGTTTTTCCAATGCAGCTAATCTCTGGGCGGGTATAGATACCTGTTGGGATATCCTCAACTAACTTGTCATTACAAGAGCCATCTATAATATGTGTAGCTGCAAATCTACCTTGGTTAAAAGCTGATGATGCAAGTGAAGGAAAACCTATAGCATCACCCACAGCATAGATATTCTCTTGAGTAGTTTGATAATTATCATTAACTTTGACAAGACCTCTTTGAGGGTCATACTCAACACTAATCTTATCTAGATTAAGACCATTTGTATTACCAGCGCGCCCAAGAGCGAATAAGACATAATCAGATTCGATAATTTTACCTGAGTTAAGTGTTGTGACTACTTTATCGCCTTTTGCTTTGATACTTTTATAAGTTTCATTGTGCATTAGGTTAATTTTCTGATTAACAGTGAAGTGATTTGTCAATGTTTCAATAATTTCATCATCAAGAAATGACATTAATTTATTTCTAGTGTTGATAAGATTTACTTGAATATCAAGTGTTCCAAGTATAGAGGCATATTCACAACCAATTACACCTGCACCATAAATAGTAATCGATTTAATATTTTTGTCTTTTAATTTTAGAAGCTTATCACTATCTAAAATTCTTGGATGAGTAAAGTCAATATCATTAGGTTGATATGGACGAGATCCTGTAGAGAGAATGAACTTTTTCGCAGTAATGATTCCAGTTGAGCCATTTTTGCGTGAGATTTTTATTTTATGCTTGTCGATAAAACTAGCAAAACCATAGAAAACATCAATTTCATTATTAACGAAACGGTTTTTCTTAATCTCTCTTTGTTTGATAACTATTTTATAAGCAGTATCAAGCATCTCTGGGAAATCGAAGCTTTTTTTATTATACCAAACTTCACGCGATAGCTGTCTTAGAGCCTTACTTGGAATTGTTCCCCAGTTATTACAACCACCACCAATAGCATCATCCTCGATGATAGCTACTTTTTGCCCGTTCCTAGTTGCTTTCATCGCAGCCCCTTCACCACCAGGACCACTGCCTATAATAATAATATCGTAATTATATTCCATGGTTTTACTCCACACCCTCTATTTTCTTTAAAAATCGGCAAACACATTGTCAAAATAATAACATAGTATAAGTTTATATTGACTAGTTTTAGACAAATTATTGATATTTTATGAGCATTTCAGCAATTTTCTTAGTAGGTGAGACGATTTGATCAACACCAATATTATTGCAATATTTATACTTCATATTTATCAAGCTTGATAGAAATTTTTGGTTGATTACTTATTTTAGTTATCTTGTTTAAGTACTTCTTTAATTGCTAGAAGTGTTAGAATCTTTTTCATTAAGTATAAAAATACTTTTTGCTTTAATGATATTCGCTTTGATAAGTGCATCATAGTCATGTTATTATGCGTCAATGAAATGTTTTTTTGTTCTTCATCGATATTTATAAATTTTTGCTGGTAATTTTTTCTAGATAACAATAAGATTATCAATATGAGAATTTAGATAGTCTTTGATTAGACATTTAGTAATTTTGGTACAGCCACAAATTATCATATGATCTTTTATATATGAAACTCCATTTTTTTGTTTAAATTTATCAGTAACTTTATTTATGGTACTACCAGCTAATACAGTAATAATCGTTGTAAATAAACCAATACTACAATCATAATTGATATTCTAAAGAGTTTTGCATCTTCTGTAATAATAGGATGAATATCGTCATACCCAACAGTACTAAAAGTTACGATAGTAAAGTAAACAGGATCAGAGATATTTTTGACAACATCAAATTCATCGCTTAAGTAATACAAGCCTAATACACTATAGATAACAGCTAACAAGAATGTAATAGCAACAACAAACTAGTAAAAGCTTAGGTTTTCGCTATTTTTTTATTAAAAGCTTTCCTAAAATAAAACAACAAGATAATTTCTATAGCATGTGTTAGAAAGTTATCTTATAGGCTATATGTTTATCTTGAATATAATCACCAACCATACATATATAAACTGATAAATATAACTGCTGGAAACTAGAATTTTCTTTTGTGTTGATAGATATCTTTAGCGATTTTTATCATAAAATAGTCAAGTAAAGATATTATAACCTAACTCAAACCTGGAGTTATATTTCATGCTTATATTAAATATCAGAAGGTATCTCAACATGAATGTTTATCGAGAAGATTTTATTGATAATTGGTAGTATTGTAATGATACTATTTAATATCATTGTAATAGATATAAAAAGAGTAATACAGTTTGAATATTTTTCTCTAATAGTCATTGATAAATGATATTAAGGTAATCACTTAGAATGCAAAGATTATAAATTATATACTAAAGAAAATATAGTTATTATTTATCTAGATATATGTAAGCTTTCTAATTTTGGGGATTATTAGATACATAATAAATGCCGATATAGCAGCTACTATCATTAGACCAGTAAATAGTGTTAAATAGTTAGAGTTTATTTCAATAGGGGTTGTTGCATTAATATCTAGTGAAGCTACTAATATTGATAGTAAGCTTGTAATAACTCCAGAAGTACTACCGGTAACAACTATACAAAATCTCATCATTAAACCTTGAAGTTTTGGTTTTGCAAGTTTATCAACCATAGCATAGCTTGTAGGACCTATAAGTAGCTCTCCTATAGATTGAAATACATAGCTTAATATGAACCAAATCGCAGCTGTATAGCCGCACATAATATACTAATAATTAGCAATGCAAAGCCAATTGATATAAAAATAAGATTAAAGCAGAATTGCATTGGGAATGAAAAGATAAGCACTTGTGTATAATTAATAGTATACTTGGAAGTAATATACCTCCAACAGCTATCAATACTGTATTTACATTTTTAAACCATTGTGTTTGGATTGTAAAATACAGCAAGTGTTTATCTATATATTTGCTTCAGCAAACACAGTTAGAGCCATTGGCGCAAGTTGATATGCCTGACCAAAAGACTAAACCAAAAGTTGCTAATAATTACATCAGCATAAACTTTATCCTTTTGTTCTTTGATATTTTGAGTGTTAGCAATTGGGATAAACATTAACAGTAGTAATATTTCTATTACAAGGGCAAATATAGTTTGTGTTAAGTGGATATTGTAGTGCAACAAAAAACAATAACACTGTGATAAAAATTATCGAAAATAGGAAGAAATTATTTTTGAGTAATATGCTGTTTTTGTTGAATTCTCTTAACTAAAGGGGTTATCAGCTCCTGTCTTCCAGCTTGTTGCTAAGAGTACAAAAGCAATAATGTTGATAATTCGTTATTATAAGAAATAGTGTATTATAACTTTTTTTAGCTTGGTATATTCCAGCAATTGTAAAACCGGTAAAAAAGCATATATTTATACCAGCATAATTTCAGAAAAATGCACTTTTTTATCACCATCATTATTTTCAAATTGCTGCGTTAAAATCGTATTTATACAAGGAACATTTAAATCGCAACCTGGTAAAAATAATACCAAAGCTATCTAAAATAAACACGCAAATATTTGTAACACCATTCCTAATAAAAATAACGCTCTATAACTTATTAAGCGACCATCAATATATCCAACTAAGATATGTAAACCATAATTAAAGGCAACAAATTCGCCCATAATAGCACTAGCTTTAGTAACGGTAAAGCCAAGTGCCTGAGTCATAAACAATACTAAGGTTGAATATAAAACAGCGAAACTAACAGTTGAAAAGAGCTATGTTATTAGCAAAAGTCTTGAAGCTTTTTAAACAAAGTAATACTCATAGACATTTTAATTTGATTAAGTAGTAAAAAGATTTTATCGTCACAAATTAAGAAAATACATATTAGAGACGTAAAAAAATATAAAATTTAGCTTAGTTTTTATAGGATATATTGGCTTAAATCTTTGTTTTTAACTAGGTTTCCTAGTTTTTCATTGACATAGTCTGTAGTTATATTGATATTTTTTTCTTCTAGTTCTGGCGCATCAAAAGAAATTTCCTCAAGAAGCCTTTCCATAACTGTGTGAAGTCTCCTAGCACCAATATTCTCAACTTCTTCATTAACTCTGTAAGCAATTTCAGCAATTTTTCTAATAGCATCCTCTTCAAAGCTTAAATCAACACCTTCAGTTTTCATCAAAGCGATATATTGCTTGAGAATAGAACAGTCAGGTTCTCTTAAGATTCTCACAAAATCTTCTATTTCTAGAGACTTTAGCTCAACCCTAATCGGTAATCTACCTTGAAGCTCTGGTATAAGATCAGAAGGCTTAGCAACATGAAATGCACCAGATGCAATAAACAGTATATGGTCTGTTTTGATCATGCCATATTTTGTTGATACTGTAGAACCTTCAACTAATGGTAATAAATCACGCTGTACGCCTTCGCGTGACACATCAGTCCCTGAGTTACTTGACTTTCTACATACCTTATCAATCTCATCTAAGAATACAATACCATTTTGTTCAACCGCTTCTAAAGCACGAGCTTTTATGTCTTCTTCATTAACTAGTTTTGCTGCTTCTTCATTCTGAACTAATTTAATCGCATCTTTGATACGCATTTTCTTATTTTTTTTCTTATCACTGCTTAAGCTAGAGAAAAGATCTTGTAGCTGACTCGTCATATCTTCCATACCTGGAGGTCCCATTACGCCAATAGTTTTTGGAGAAACAGCTACTTCAATCTCGATTTCTTTATCATCAAGTTCACCATTTTGGATTTTCTTTCTGAAGATTTCGCGAGTTTTATTTTCTTTTTTACTTGCAGCATCTTCTGCAGGTTCATTTGCAAAACCAACCTTTGATTCTGAAGCTCTTGCAGGCGGGATTAACACATCTAGAATTCTATCTTCGGCTAGTCTAACAGCTTTTTCTGTGACTTTGTCTTTAGCTTCCTCACGCTTCATTTTGACAGCGGTTTCAACTAAATCACGAATAATAGATTCGACATCCTTACCAACATAACCGACTTCTGTAAATTTAGTTGCTTCAACTTTGATAAACGGAGCATCTGCTAATTTTGCTAATCTACGTGCAATTTCAGTCTTACCTACACCAGTTGGACCAATCATAAGAATATTCTTAGGAGTTACTTCTTGACGCATTTCATTATCAAGTTGCATTCTGCGCCATCTGTTACGCAAAGCAATAGCAACTGCTTTTTTAGCATCATTTTGACCAATTATGTGTCTTTCTAGTTCATGTACAATTATTTTTGGAGTCATTATTTGTGTCATTGTATAACTATCCTTTTTTATTTTCTAAACTTTCTATCGTTAAGTTATGATTCGTATAAATACAAGTATCTGCAGCTATTGCAAGGCTCTTTCTGACAATTTCTTCAGCTGATAAATCAGTGTTTTCAACAAGTGCAGTTGCTGCAGAACGAGCATAAGTTGAGCCTGAACCAATTGAGATAATCTCATTTTTATCAGCAGCCATTACATCACCACCACCTGATATTAATAGTGAAAGCTTTTCATCAGCGACAATAACCATAGCTTCAAGTTTACTTAGCATTCTATCTAGACGCCATTCACGAACCATTTCAACAGCTGCTCTTTCAAGATTACCTTGATAGAATTCTAATTTTTGTTCAAATTTTTCAAATAATGTAAAGGCATCGGCTGTTGAGCCAGCAAACCCTGTAAGTACTTTACCATTATTTAATTTTCTAACTTTTACTATATTATCTTTTGCGACTGTATGTCCAAGAGTAGCCTGTCCATCACCACCAATTACTACTTTGTCACCTTTTCTAACACATAGAATAGTAGTTCCTTTGATTGTTTCCATAATTATTCCTTTATTAGGCATTATTAAAATAATCTATGTAATTTTATTAAATGGTATTGATATCAAATTTTACAAGTTTTTATTATGATTTTTTATATCTTTAAATATTAGATTAGATTTTATAACACAAAAACAACAACTTTTATGTTATATTTTAACTTGTTTTATTTATTAACTGAGTGTTTTAAGTATGAGTAATTTAAATTTTAAAGAAACTATTTCGTTAGCAGCATCTATATACAAGAGAGCTTTTAAGGTAACTTTTGCATTAGCCTTTATGCTTTCATTTATCTCTGAGTTTTGTTTTGTCTATTTGATGAACCATGGTATAGATAAGTTTATCCAAAGTAATGGTGAGGGTGATGTTTCTGAGTTGCCATCTGGTAATATTTTAGTAGCTATGTTTTTGATAATTATGATTGCGACAGTATTTGTTTATGCGATGATAATTACTTTACAAGGAATTATGGTTAAGCATGAGCTAAAAGTATCAGATGCGCTAAAAATTGCCTTACAAATATTTTATAAAAGAGTTTTTGTATTTATTGGCTCATTTTTACTTTCAATGATTATAATGACTATATTCACGATGTTTTTACAATATATAGGTATCTTTTTAGCAATATTGTTGTTTTTAACTGTAATGCCTGCAGTACTGTTAGCGCAGAAGGGTATTTTTGAATCATTTTCAGCTAATTTCTATGCAGTAAAAAATAATTTTTTCTATATGTTTAGAATTTCAATAACAATATTAGCATTTATGATTATCAAGTCATCATTAACATTTGGTCTAATATATGTGCTAAGAAGTTTAAATATCGAGATCAATTCATTAGAAATGTCTATTCAGAATATTGTTGTAACAGTAGTTGATGCTTTTATTTTACCTTTTGTTTTTGCTATCAGTGTTGCGGCATTTTTTGCGATAAATTCAAAATAAAACTTGCATAAAACTAAAAACTATATACAAATTTAATTTAGCTGAAGGTTTGAAATCACACATCTATAATTGGTTGATAGTTTATTGTTCTAAGATTTTTTTAAAGAAATTGAAATCATAACTATTTTCATAGCGAATATTCTTATTGGTAAGATTTGTATTTTTATAGACATTTTTGACTTCTGTGACAATCCCAGATTCAATTTTGATTTTGATTTCTTCACTAGTTTTTGTATAAGTTTTTGTAAAAGGTAAAGTTTTACCAAACCGCCAGTTCCAGTCTTTTAAGTTTTCAATTTCTTTGGTTATTAGCTCTTTATTTTCTAAAGTGGTTTCTTCATTAATCAAGCTTAACTCAATACTTCTGAAACCTTTGATAAAAGCTCTAGTGATATCTTGAGTTTGTATATCTGGTTTTAGTTGGTAAAGATTTATAACTTTGGAACGATAAGATTTAACTCCTTTGGTATCAAGCGACTTATCTATTGGCTGATGAAGGTAATCATAGAGTTTTTTGATATTAGCATTTATTAGTAATGTGCCATGATGAAAAGCTCGATCTTTTTTCTCTCTAAAAGCGCTACCTGATACTTTATAAGTATAGTTATGATGATCAACGACGATATCATTTCTTTGGTTAGCATAGACTTCGATACCTAACTTTTTAATAGTATTACAAACTAATTCTAGGTTAGCTTGGATATCATGATCTTTTTCAGGGGAAATAATCGTATAATTTAGATTACCAAAATCATGATAAACTGTACCACCACCACTTTGGCGTCTGACCATAGGGATATTATCTTGCTGCATTGCTGTGAGATTGCACTCAAGCCAAGGATTCTGAGCTCTACCTATGACAACACAAGGTGCATTTTGCCATAAAAATAGGATTTTTTTATTATTTAGCTTTTCTAAAAAAAGCCAGTTTTCAAATGCTAAATTAAAATAAATATCATTATTTTGAGAGATATATATATTCATCGGCTATTAAATATTTTTAGTTTGTAATAAGTATAAGGTTTTATTGATTCTATAAAAGAGTTTTGTGCTATAATTTCGCTTTACTGAATAAAATTTATTAATACAAAATATAATGTCGACTATACAGCAGACTTTAGAAATTATTAAAAGAGGGACTGATGAAGTCCTAATTGAAGAAGAATTAATCAAGAAACTTGAAAAAAATAGACCGTTGGTGATTAAGTTTGGCTGTGATCCAACAGCTCCAGATATTCATTTTGGGCATACTGTAGTTATTAATAAGCTAAAACAATTACAAGATTTAGGTCATGAGATTCATTTTTTGATTGGTGATTTTACGGCTCAAATAGGTGATCCTACTGGAAAAAATGCAATAAGACCACCACTAACAGCGGCAGAGGTTGCTACAAATGCTGAAACTTATACTAAGCAAGTGTTTAAGATCCTTGATA
Source organism: Francisella-like endosymbiont (assembly GCF_003069505.1). Lineage (NCBI taxonomy): Bacteria > Pseudomonadati > Pseudomonadota > Gammaproteobacteria > Thiotrichales > Francisellaceae > Francisella-like endosymbiont. The sequence goes on from NZ_QAPC01000001.1 coordinate 211,931, forward strand.
GAGGCAAAACAGTGATCCGTCGCAATGGTGATTGGTTTAATCAAATGTCTGCTAGTGACATGATTAAGCTTACTTCTAAATCAACAGTAGCAAGAATGCTTGAGAGAGATGATTTCTCAAAAAGATATAAAAATGGTCAATCGATATCAATCCGTGAATTCTTATACCCTCTAGTACAGGGTTATGATTCTGTAACTATGGATGCTGATCTTGAACTTGGTGGTACAGATCAAAAATTTAACCTGCTAATGGGTAGAGAACTACAAAAGCAACATGGTCAAGAACCTCAAGTTATAATTACAATGCCACTTCTAGAAGGTTTAGATGGTGTCAAAAAAATGTCTAAATCAAGCCAAAACTATATCGGTATTGAAGAACCAGCAAATGAAATCTTTGGTAAGATAATGTCAATTTCAGATGAACTTATGTGGCGCTATTATGAATTACTAAGTTTTAAATCTCTAGAAACTATCACTAAATTAAAACAAGATGTCGTAGCTGGTGCTAATCCGTGTAATATTAAGATAGAGCTCGCTAAAGAACTGATTGAGAGATTCCATTCTAAAGTTGATGCTGAGAGCGCTCATCAGGATTTTATTCAAAGATTCCAAAAAAATCAGATACCTGATGATATAAATATTGTAGAATTAAACCAAGAGTTTCCGATAGCGAACTTACTAAAAGAAGCAGGCTTAGTTGCAAGTACTTCTGAAGCTAATCGTATGATTCAGCAGGGTGCAGTAAAAATCGATGGTGAAAAGGTTAGTAATAGTAAGGCTATTTTTGCTAAAGGAACAAATAATGTTTTCCAAGTAGGAAAGCGTAAATTTACAAAAATTATTATAAAATAAGGGATTGTGTAAAATGGATAAGTTTTTATCAATATTTGTTGGTGTATTAATTATAGTAACTATTGTAACTATATTTATTCATCTTTTTCCAATAGCTATAAAAGTATGTGTTATCTCAGCGATTATTAGTGCAATAATTTATGTTGTACTTAAAATGATTGAGAAATTTAGTAATTAGATTGTTTAAATTTAATAATTAAAAATAAGTATTTTAAGTATCTCTCTAAATAAGGCAATTTTTTGTCGTTCAAAAAGTAGAGAATCTAAATCTTTATATCTCCTATAAAGTTTTTTTAAATAAATATTTAAGATAAGATATGAAAATAAAAACTTTAGAATACATGATCGCACTGTATGAAGCAGGTAGTTTCAAAGAGTCTTCTGAAAGATGATTTGTATCGCAAACAGATTTGAGTATGCAAATAAAAAACCTAGAAGATCAATATGGTTTCAAGATTTTTGAAAGGACAAAGAAAAAAGTCTATACAACAGAAATCGGAGCGAAAATTGTTAAACAAATCTATAATATTTTAGATACACATAAAAGTTTAGATAGGCTCATAACAAATTATCTAAATAAACAGAGAGTTCCTATATCTATAGGAGCTTTTCAACTTTATATCTCTATCTTATGCCTAAAATTGTTCCTAAACTTAAAAAAGATTATCCTAATTTTGAAATTTCTGCAGTAGAAAATGACACACATAAGTTAATTGATATGCTTTTATAAGGATCAGCTAGATTTTGCCTTTTTAGCGGAATCTATAGAAGATAGTAATCTTCATAATGAAAGATTTTATTTATCATCAAGTATTGATATAATCCAATATCACAGAAAAAATCAGTAATATTAAAAGAGCTCTCACAACAGAAACTAATATTACTAGACAGTGAAGAAGGTCTGAAAGGCTGGATCTTAGAAATTTGTAAGTCAAATAATATTGATTTTAATTTCACCAATGGATTTAGTTTATTCACAATAAGAGAAATGGTTAGAATTAATGAAGGTGTAGCGCTTGTACCAGAGCTTGCATGTATAAATATTCAAGGGTTTTCATATCTTTCTATAAAGGATATGGATTTTTATAAAAATATTTGTTTAGTCAGAAAAAAAGTAGTGTGTTAGAAGAATATTCAACTATAGTCAAAGCAGTAACAGAAATGATTAATTTAGGAAAATAGATTTTTCTTATAGTCTTTTGTTCAAACTAAATTTAATTATCATAAAGAGAATCTATGATAAACATAAGGTTAAAATATTTCACTTAGTGATTTATTTTTTTGTATTCTGTATAAGTTTCTATTTTTTGATATAGTTTGCAAATATGGGAAAAATAACTATTAACATAAAGAATATTTATGATATTACAGATATGCACAAAGCGTTTTAAAAGAGATTACTAAGAGTTTTTTAGATTATATTGATAGTGGCTCATATCAGCAACAAACAGTGTATGAGAATGAGCAAGCATTTAGAAAAATTAGAATAAATCAAAGTGTATTTAAAGATTGTAGTTACAGAAATCAAGCTACAGAGCTATTTAGTTTCAAATCTAGTGTGCCATTTGCAAGAGCTCATGTATTGTCTGATGAAATTGTTACCCCAAGAAGTGTGACTTGTTGTGGCTTTGCTGGAGATAAAAGTTTCACTTTTCCAGAACTTAATGCTTCTGCATTATCAGGTTTAAAAGAAGAAGTTAAAGATTGTGTCTGTGGGATTTCTAATAGTAGAACTCGTGAGATAGGTTTAAGTTATCATTCTGGATTAATTTACTACTCTGCATTTGATTTATTAGATAAGCATCCGGCAGTTAAATTAGGTTTAAGGAACAAATATGAATAATTTTATACTTTATAATCCTACATGCATATTTTTTGGTGAGGGTGAAATATCAAAGTTAAGAACTGTAATCGATAAAAAATCAAAAGTTTTGATAGTTTACGGTGGAGAGAGCTTCAAAAAATATGGAGTATATAAGCAAACTCTAGAGGCTTTAGCAGGATATAGTATTTTTAAGTTTGGGGTATTGAGCCAAATCTTAATTATAGTACCTGTATGAAAGTTGTTTCATATATTTATAAGAACATGGTATTGATTTTATCTTAGCTGTTGGTGGAGCATCTGTGATCGATGCTGTTAAGTTTATTATCAGCAGTAGTGTATTTTGATGGTGAGCCATAGGACGTACTAGCTAAAGCAGTTGAGGTAAACAAAACTATGTCTTTTGGCAGTATTTTAACAGTTGCTGCAACAGCTTTAGAAATGAATTGAGCATCAGTAATATCAAGAAGAAAAACTGGTGAAAAGATAGTATTTTTTTAGTGATAAGGTATTCCCTAAATTCTCTATCTTAGATCCAGTTGTAACTTACACTTTACCAAAAAACAAATATCAAAAGGTGTGTAGTTGATGTGTTTGTTCATATTATGGAGCAATATATGGCATTTCCACAGTATGTCGATTTGCAAGATGGCTTTGCTGAGACAATTTTAAAAAGTTTAATAAATAATGGACCTAAAGCTTTAGAGAATCTAGAAGATTATAATGTGTGCTCTATATAATGTTTTCAACAACTATGGATTAAATGGCTTAATTGGCTCAGGAGTTGTAAAAGATTGGGTAACTCATCAGATAGGGCACTCTTTAAAAGCATATCATAACTTAGATCATGGTCAGACTTTAGCGATAGTTTATCCAAATGTACTTAAATATAAGAAAGCTGAAAAGCAGATGAATTAGTACAATATGCTGAAAGAGTTTTAGATATCGATAATAGTTTACCAAAAGAGCAAAAATAGATTTAGCCATAGCTAAAACAGAAAAATTTTTCAATATTATGCACAGCTTGCTACAAAATTAAAAGATTATAGTATTGCTCAAAAAGATATGATACTTTAGTTAATAATGTTGCTAAAAACTCAAATTTTACCACTAAGTGAAAGACAAGACATTTATTTTGATGATGTTAGAAAAATATTAGAAATTAGCTTATAAAATTAATCATTTCTCTTAAAGCCAATTATTTGTCTACGTTGTTTTTTTGTTGGTTTCTCTGGGCTTAGTAGATTGGCAGTTTTTCTAATAGTTGCTTTTTTTCTCTTTTTTTGATACTTTCAGGAGTTTCTGTATAGAGTTTTTGCGCTTCGGTAGCTGATTTTCTAATTTCGTCTAAAAAAGCTTCAACAACTATTGTTTTTTTGATATGAGCGTGTTGAATTTGATAGATATTACCAATATTTACAGTTTTATTTACTTTTGTTTTATACCCTTGAAAGTGTACTTCGCCACCTTCGATAGCTTTTATGCTAAAGCTCCAGTTTTGTAGAATCTAGCAGCCCACAACCATTTATCTAGTCTTACACTCATCTTTGTAAATATTGCTTAAAAGGTGGTTTTGATTATAACTAATAATATCTAGCGTTTTAACTAGTTTTAAAGTCTGTTATCCTAAAAGACAGTTTAATCTGTTTTAGAAAAGTAAAAAATGAATAAAACTATAAATTTACATAAAATGAAAACCTCTCTAGATACGGCAAATAATGCTGTATATGAGTTGGGGAATATTTATCTAAATGATTACATTGGTCAGCATCTGAAACTTGAGTTTCTTGATGAAATTAATTGTGTCGCCTGTGGAGCTAAAACTAAAAAAAGCTACTCACAAGGCTATTGTTTTATGTGTATGAGAAGATTACCAGAGTGTGATATCTGTATTGTTAAGCCAGAATTATGTCACTTTGCCGCAGGAACATGTAGAAACTCAAGCTGGGGTGAGCATAATTGTATGAAAATTCATATAGTATATTTAGCAAATACTGGTGATGTTAAGGTTGGTATTACTAAGCTTAAAAATATCCCCTCTCGTTGGATAGATCAGGGTGCTAGCCAAGCTCTACCAATATTTACTGTCGAAAATAGATTTATATCTGGCCTAGTTGAGGTTGCTATCAAAGAACATATATCAGATAAAACAAATTGGCGTAAAATGCTCCAAGGTGAGCCTAATAATATTGATTTTGTGAGTTTAAGAGATCAGCTTATTGAAAAGTCTAGGCAGAAAATAATAGAGATAAAAGCTAAATATGGTCAAAATAGTGTTAAGCTAGTAGAAGGTAAGGTACAAAATATAAATTATCCAATCCTTAAATATCCAACTAAACTAAAATCTTTCAATCTAGATAAAGATCGTATAATTGATGCAAAACTTATTGGTATCAAAGGGCAATATCTGATTTTTGATAGTGGTGTTATAAATATTCGTAAATTTAGTGGCTATAAGTGTAATTTATAGGTATAGATTTAGGTTATGTCAAAATTAGCTATTATCGGTGCTGGAGTAAGCGGTATTTTTAGTGCAAAACTCCTTTTAGATAAAGGTTTTGATGTGACTATTTTTGAGAAGACTGATAGCATTGCAGGTGTATGGTTATACCAAGCAAGGAGCTTTGTATAAAAGCTTAAAAACTAATTTACCTAAAGAAGTAATATCTTTGATAAGCAAAGTGTGTAGCTTATCAAGCAAAATAATCATTTATAGCTACGCTGAAGTTAAAGTTTATTTAGAAGAAAATGCAGATGCCTGGCAGATATATAAGCATCTACAGTTAAACTCTGAAGTTACTGCCCTAAAGCCATTAAATATAGTGTTAAAAAACCTTTGTGGTAAATTACATATATAAAAGAGCAACAAAAATATCAGCAAGAGTTTGAGTTTGTGGTAGTTTGTAATGGACGTTATAATATTGCTAAAATTCCTAATCAATGATATAACCGGTATTAATAAAGTTAGCAGCTATCTCGCATAGTAAAAGTTATAGAGCTGCGGGGTTAATCATGGTCAAAAAGTTTTATGTGTTGGCTACTCTTAATTAGGGATGGATATATTTTAAGAGTTGTTAGATAGTGTTAGAGATGTTATGTTGCTTTAAGAGATTTAGATAATAAAAAAGAACTAGACAACCTTCAAAGTTCTAAAAAAGCAATTAAATTCATATCATCACCACAAAAGCTTAGTGCTACTAAAGAAGGTTGTATAGTAACTACAACAAATTAAAATAGTATTAAAGTAGATGAAATTATATTTTGTACTGGCTATAGTTATGATTTGTGATTTTTATCACAAGATATAATTTCTACTGATAACAATATTGTAACACCACTATAACAACCAGATTTTACATCAAAAATATTTAAATCTTGCTTTTGTTGGCTTACCTTGGAAAACATTACCATTTCTTTTATCAGAATGCTAAATGATTTTCTTGGTAACTTGATGAAATAAACTTATCAAAAGTTGTCTCAAAAATGCAAACTAGTTAAACACAAATTACTAATTTTGACGAGACAAATTTAAAATATTTTCATATGCTTGGAGATCAGCAGTGGCTTGTAATCTAAATTTACTTGATCTTGTTGGGCTAAAAAGTAGTTATCATTAGCAGGGAATTGATTTGATTGGATAAGTATATCAAGATGTTCATGACTTAAAAGTAACATATCCATTTAATTATCGTCAAGCTTAACTTTGATAGATATACATATACGATATCTTTTGATCTTAAATAGTTTGTATCAGACTTGTAGGGCAAATTCTATATCTCTCTCTGATGCTGCATCATCTTTTCTATTTTTATATACACTCAGTATTTTTTGATTAGCCCTGTTTGGTAATGTTCTTTTGAGATTTGTCGTTTTTTCAGTTTTTGGATATCTTTAATTATTGATTTAATTGCAATTTTTCTACTAATTGTATAAGGCGATTGAGGGTATAGCTTAAATGCTAGCCAAAGCCCAATAGCGCCAACTATAATACTTATTCCGATAGTAAAAGATTTTGCTACTTCAAAATCCATATGATTGCTGGGCTGTATTATCGAGATAAAGCCTATACAAAATCCTAGACTGTGCATCTGATATTTAGAATGCGCTAAGGTAGCTATTCCTAATAATAAACCCCCGAGTAAAACTAATATCAGCAGCTCAAAGTAACCAACTACTTGTGATAATAGATTCAAAGTTATAAAGATACTAATAGGTATTGACAAAAATAGACCAATTACTACATTTTTTATAATATTAGCTGGATTTGGAGCTGCTATAGATATTTGTGATAATAGGCATGGAAATATCAACATCATTAGTAAACTTGAGTTACCATAATATGTATCCAAACTAAATATTCACACAGTAGTAGGCAGATTGTCCTAGAAATAGCAATAAAAGTAACAGCTGGATTTGTGTAATTTATGAAACTGTAGGATGATTCTTTATTATTACTCTTGTTAGAGGTAGAGAATAACTCTTGGTAGCTATGAAGTAAATTGTTTATTCTTTTAATAACTTTTTTATCAGATGGTTACTTGAACTACTAACTAAAGAGTACTGAGTTAGGTCAAGTTTATCTAGATTAGTTACTATATTTTCTAAGTCTTTTTTGATAGCTGAATCATCATCTTTTTTTGCTAGATGTTTGCTCAAAAAGTGAACAGCTTGGATTAGTTCAACTAGTTTATTTGAAAAAATAACATAGCCTGTTTTAGTTATATTTTCGTATTTTGCGGCGCTTAAATCATTATCAAGAGCAACAAGGCTATTAAGGATATTTTCTACTTTTATATTATATTTTTGATTATTGCTAAAGTCTTGAGTAGAAAACATTTCTTTAATGTAATTTATAGTTAAATCAAATCCTTTAGTTTCATGGTTTGTCAGTGTTTTTTCAACTCTCATTGGTAGAATATAATAGTTTACAAAACATGAGCATAAGCTACCGATTGCCATTTCTGTGACTCTAGAGTTCCAGTATGAAAAACACTTTTACTAGTTGTAGCCGCTGGATCAGCTATAGAGTAAAAAACAACTATATTACAAGTCTTATTCGCTATAGCTAGTGCATACATAAAATTTGGATGAGACATGTTAGCAGAGAAAAACATGGTTATAGCTATAAAAAGACATAAAGCCAATAAAGCTAATACAGGATATGGTAAGAAAAAATCAACTATCAAAAAACCAACACCTACCCCAATAATAGATGCACTGATTAGAACTACAGCTTTTTCAATTATAAAACCAGTTTCGGGTCGAGTTTGCAGAAATAGTGCTGCAAACATTGCCTATATTGGTTTATCTAAGTCTAGGCTCATTGATATACCAAGTGCTAATGTAATAGCTATACATCCTTTAACTGTATATAAAGCATTTTGTTTATTGAAGATTGCTGGCATGTCATTTATCAAATCTTTGATCATTTTATAATTACCGTTGCATTCATTCCTGATACAAGTTCTATATTGTTTAGTATTACATCTAAGGCAATATCAACAGGTATTCTTTTTGATAATCTTACCCGGTCATAGGTTTGTTGTACTTTGGGTAAAAGTTGGTTATTTACATCAGTATTATTATCAGCAACTGCTTTACCTATACTTACTACATGCCCATATAGTGGCGATCCACCACTCATAAGTTCTATTTTAGCTTTATCGCCTATTTTTTATATGTGGTAATTTAGTTTCTTCAAAATAGCCAGTAACATAAAATGAATCAGTTTTTACTAGAGACACCACAGGTTTAGATACTACTACATAATTACCTTGTCTTAGATCAATATTGTTAATAGTTCCATCAGCAGGAGTATAGATCTTTGTTCTATCTAAGTTAATCTTAGCTATTTCAACTTATGCTTTGGCTTTCTCAAGATATGCTTTTCTTAGTTTTTCTTGCATGGCATAATTATCTCGCTCTTCTCTACTTATTGAGTTATCTCTACCTAGCTTTATTCTTCTTAAATATTGCTTATTTGCAAGTTGCCATTCTATCATTGTATGCTTTAATTCTGCTTCTTTGCCTTCTAAAGTCGCAGTGTACCTTTGATCATCTATTGTAAAAATTAGTTGTCCTTTTTTTACTTTTTAGTTATCACTGACGTACATCTTGGTTACAAATCCGGATACATCAGGTGCTATTGTGACAATTTTTGCGCGGATTCTACCATCTCTTGTCCATGGTGAATAAAGATAATATCGCCACATCGCATAGAGTGAAAAAAGAGCTAATAAAACAATTACTATACTGACTATAGATTTAGTATTTTTGTTTGACATCTTAATCCCTAAGTATAAACATAACTAACCCAAGGTAACAGAGAAATAGGGCTAAGTTTAGCCAAGAAAGCTTTATGATTAGTATACTTGGATATAACTTTAGGAGTAATTAGGTTTGTCAACACGGTTAATACAATTACTATTGCAACAAATAATAGCAATGGTGAGAACAGTAAACCATCAAAAGTAAGTATTGGCATATTTGGCTCCTTAGTACTAAATAATTACTTAGTAATAATAACAATAAATTTTTTAATAACTATTACTAATTTAACTATTTTTATGATACACTGTATCGCAAAATGATATAATAATAGTTTGGTTATTTAATAGCAAAAAAGTTATTATTAAGCACAAAGTTGGTAAACTTAGAGAATTAGCGGGTTTTATATGAGCAAAGATAAAAAATCCAAATAATTACTAGAGCTGTAAATATACTAAAAAGTATAAGTAATGAGCCAGGTGGTATGAGCCTAGGTGATATTGCTAAACAGGTTGATTTACCACGCTCTACAGTACAAAGAATAGTTGCTGCTTTGGAAGCAGAATGCTTCACAAGAAGTGAGGGTGCTGGGAAAATCTTACTTGGATCAGAAGTATTTAGATTAGCTTCATTGTCATATGCAGATATTGCATCTTTGACACAAAGTTTATTGAGAAAGTTGAGTGAAAAACCCGTGAAACAGTGGTGTTAACACAATCAGATAGAGATGATCTTATTGTGGTACATCGTTTTATTGCTAATAGATAGTTACAAGTAATCCCAAGGATAGGAGTTCTTGAAAAGCCTATTTATAATACAGCTCCAGGTAGGGCATTACTAGTTTTGTATTCAGATGATGAAATTATTGAAATATTGGGTGAAGAAATTTCTGCTAATAAAGAGTTGTTTGCAAAATTGGCAAAGATAAGAGCTAGTGGCACAGAATTTGATTATGGTAAGACTATAGAGGGTATTGTCAGTATAGCAATAGCAATAAATACTTTCTTAGGAAGCTTTGGAGTTTCTATACTAATACCACAGTATCGTTATGATGAAAATAAAGATTTTTATATTAATGAACTCTTAAAAGTCAAAGCACAAATTTTAGCTGATATTGGTGTTAAAGGTTCTAAAATCTATTAGGCTATTTTAATCATTTAATATTAATTGTAAAAAAATAGCTTATTAAGGTTAAAGATTTGCATTTGAAAGTTGAAGCTTAATAAGTCTTTGGCATTAATTATATTTTTTCATTCAAATATTACCAACTTTCTAGAGTAACTTTCTAATTCTTTAGAGAATATTTTTATTTAAGATATTTATCAAGAAACTTAAATACAAGTTCCAAATTATTTTTGGTTTCAAATTTTTCTCCACCATGCTTAGCCCATTGATAATTGCTAATTCAACTTTGTCTTTTCCAATAACTTTAACTAATTTTTTTATAGAAATTTATACTTTGTTGGACAGGCACGACATTATCAACACTACCATGCTCTATAAGAAAAGGAGGAGTATCTTTGTTTATATATGTTTCTTGGGTCAGCCATTTTGACTTTTTGTGGGCTATTACCTATATTTACTACCAATATATAAGCTCGCAGATGAATCATCTTGTGAATGAATTGGCTTACCAAACCAGACTATCTAAATTCATCATTCATTTTACTAAAATCTGTAGGTCCAAACCAGTCAATACAATCCTGTATATTTACAAATATTCTTTGTTGCCTAAACTTAAATCATCTAGCTCGGTTATTTTGTTTCCAGATTAGCAGCAAGGGCTGCTAAATTAGCACAAGCAGAATCTCCCAAAAAAGCTATAGCATTTGTATTTAGATTGTATTTGTTAACATTTGCTTTAACAAATCTAATTGCTGCTTTGATACTAGTATTTAAGCTGGAAATTTTGCCTTATTAGCTAAGCGATAATTTACTGAAACTACAGTATAGCCATGTTTAATGCCTTCAAACATAGGTTTTAGTTGATAGTCCGCCTTATTTTCACCTAAGAATGCTCCACATGTATAGCTATTATAACATGATAGGGTTTAGCAAAATTTTACCATTAGGTAAATAAATATCTAGCTTTTGTACATCTGATATTGAAGCACAAGGTATATTTAGATATTTGTTTTTAACCAGTTAAGTTAGATCCACTGTTATCAGTAAGTATTTGATACTAATTATTAGCTTTATACTTTATATATTCCAGTTATTATCAATAGAATTATTATAAAAAGTTTTATTTTATTGTTATTTTAAAACATTTTTGAATTGCCTCACAAAAAATATTTATATATCATTTAAAATAGCTATATTACTATCAATAAATCAATATTTGTAATACTTATAGCTTTATATATAGTATAGAATAAATACTGATTTTTGATATATTTTTATTTAAAAATTGACAATTAAACGCTATATGAAAGAATTGGCAGATATTAAAAAATCATCTAGTAATTAGAATACAAATATATGTCAACTCATGATTGGAAAAAAGCACTCAAAGAATCTTTCTATTCACCTTTAGAATTATTAGAGTTTTTGCAGCTAGATAGTGATAAAGCTAAAGTTTCATTAAATATAACCAGGAAGTTTAAGATGATTGTGCCTAGGTCTTTTGTTGATAGAATGCAAAAAGGTAACATTAATGATCCGCTTTTAAAACAAGTTTTGCCGACTGTCGATGAGGAAGTGATAGATCAAACCTATAGCAGTGATCCGCTTGAGGAAAAAATTATAATAAAGTCCCAGGATTATTGCATAAGTATCACGGTAGGGTTTTATTAATTGGACAAACAAGTTGTGCGGTGCATTGTCGTTATTGTTTTCGCAAAGAGTTTAATTATAAAGATAATATCCCAGGTAGGAAAGATTGATTAAAAGCTTTTGAATATATAGCAAATGAAAGTATAGAGGAAGTTATATTAAGTGGGGGTGATCCTCTATTAAATAATGATGAGGTCTTAGAGTTTTTTATAGAAAATATTCAGCAAATACCTCATATCAAAAGGCTTAGAATTCACTCAAGAATACCTGTAGTACTACCAGAGCGGATAACTACTAAACTATTAAAGTCTCTCTCAGAGCATAGGCTAGATACGATACTAGTTATACATGTAAATCACCCGAATGAGTTAGATGATAATGTTAGCGAAGTTTTAAAAGAAATACATAAGTCCGGCATAATTATCTTAAATCAAAGTACTCTTTTAAAAGATATAAATGATGATGCTAATGTATTATATACTTTAAGTACAAAACTGATAAAAGCTAGGGTAATTCCATATTATATACATTCATTAGATACTGTCTCGGGAACTAAACATTATAATGTTGATAATGCTAAAGATATTATGAAAAAGCTTTCGGAAATTTCTTCAGGATTTATGGTTCCAGTATTAACCAAAGAAATCTCTGGCTATCCATCTAAGAAGTGGCTATCTTTTTATGAGTAAAATCTCAAAATTTACTATAAGTTTTAATACTTCTAGCAATAGCATAATCAATTAAATATAATAAATTCATATATTTTATTTTCTACTAAAAATTCAAGCAAATGACAAAAGCTTACTACTGATATAGTTTTTAAACAAGCTGAGCATTAGCTAAAGAACTTTTGAAATAGCAGCTGTTTAGCTTTTGTATTTATTATAAATTTTTTGTATTAATGTACCTTGGGTTTTACCTTGGGAAATTTGACTACATTTAAAAAATTAGTATTGAAAAATGTTTAGACATAAAAAAAACAGTATTTCTAAGGGTTTTTAAGATCGTGGAGAAAAAAGTGCTTCCTATAAAATTCAATTTTAGTCATTCAAGTCCAAAATAGTTTTCTAATATAGTAATAACAATACTTTAAGCTATAAAGTTAATTCTCAATAAGTATTGAAAAGTTCATAATAATTTTATACTTCTGGTTTAGTTAAAACATCTTCACCATTATCTATTTTTTTCTCTAAGCTCAGTACTTTTCTTTCTAGCTTCATTCAAAGTTAATAAGTGGATGTGATCCTAAGTCAAACCATTTTCGTTTTTCATTAATAGTGTATCTTAATTGCCATGTTTTATTACCGTATTTATCTACTTCTTAATATAGTCCTAAACTGTCAATTATTCTTTACTCTTTACCTGTATTTTATCTTTTTGATTTTAGTTTCTATCAACATAATATTGATGACTTCATAGTTTGTTTATCACAATCGAGAATAGCATTTGGATACCATTTATTCCTGAATCGCACTGTATGGGGCTGGATGGAGCTAGAATATATTCACATCTAAAAAACCTTTGTTTTACAGTGTTTAGCGAACTTTTGGAAATGAATGGAAACAAAAGTGGTACTCGCAACTGGATTCGAACCAGTGACCACTACCATGTCAAGGTAGTACTCTAACCAACTGAGCTATGCGAGTATGTAAGTAATATTATAATTTCATATGCTCTAAAAGCAATAGTATTTTTAGATAATTTGCTTAATTTCAGGTTCATATGATTAATTAAATAATTTACAATATACCTTAATATTTAAGTACCTACTATATTTTATGAACGTTACTAAATTTAAGAAGCTCCTTGGTACTGGTTATTGGAGTGATTTTTATATTTATCCTTTAGCTGCTATGGTTTTTTTTATCTATGGTTCTAAATTACTTAATTTTAATCTAAAAATTATACCAATATGGTTTTTAGTTGGTATTGTTCTTGGTTCATTTATTGAATATTTTATTCATAGAGTTATTTTTCATCACTGTCCTGTATTTAAAGAACTACACCAATTACATCATGATAAACCTATTGAGCTTATAGGGAATCCTACTTATGTGTCTTTACAGGTATATATAATTTGTGTTTTTTTACCGTTATGTTTTATATTAAATCTAGCATATGCTAGTATTATCTTTAGTGCATTTTTATTAGACTTACTTTTTTATTTTATAATTCATCATACTACACATCATGTTAGATCTAAGAAAGGCTCAATATTAAATTGGTACAAAAAATATCATGTGATCCATCATAAGAATCCTAATGTGAATTTTTCGGTAGCTTTCCCGATCTGGGATATAGTCTTTCAGACTAAAGAAAAACAAAAAGATTAGCTTCTAATACTGATTGTTATTTATATCAATTAATATATCATGTTAAAACATTTTCTATACATTTATATTTTCTCATGCAAAAATTTACATTTTTCGTTAGCTGTGCCAAAGGTATCAAGCTACTACTCAAGATGAGATAGACATATTAGGTATATATTCACAAGAAAAACTTGCTGAAGTGAAATTTGAAGGCTCTATCGAAGACGCTTATAAGGTTTGTATATATTCTTATTTAGCTAGTCAAGTTATGCTAAAAGTAGCTACTGATAAGGTTACAAATCAACAAGATTTATATAACTTTATATCATCTATAAACTGGATGAATTACTTTGATGTTGATAAAACTTTTAAAATTATAATCTCTGGTAATCATTATGATTTTAACAATACAATGTTTGTCTCTCAAAGAAAACAAAGATTCTATTGTTGATCAGTTTAGAAATGTTACAAATCAGCGTCCTAATATAGATACAGAAAACCCTGATAATGTCATTAAACTTCACTTATACAAACAGTTTGTAAATGTATTTTTATGCTTAAATATTGTTAGCTTACACAAACGCAATTATCGCCAATTTCAAGGCCAAGCTTCTTTGAAAAAATCATTAGCTGCTGCGATACTTATCAAAGTAAGGTAGCTAGAAGAGCTAAAAAACAGCAACCGATATTGATCGATCTAATGTGTGGTTCTGGGACTATTCTTATTGAAGCTGCTCTTATGGCAAAAAATATCGCTCTGGTGCTGCTTAATAAAAAATTTAAAATATTTAACTCAAAGTTTCATGATAAGGAGTTATGGTATAGTTTACTACAAATTGCTAAAGGCTCACAAAAAACTACTAATGCCCATTATCCAAGGCTATGATATTGATAACAACGTTTTAGATAAGGCACAAAGAAATATTTATCAAGCTGGTGTTGGGATATTGTAACTGTCAAACGCCAATACATTCGTGATCTTGAAAATGAGTTTGAGAGTGCAGGTTTGATAGTTACAAATCCGCTGTATGGTGAGCGATTATATGGTGATCAGCTTGATGAGCTTTTAGATATTTTTAACGGCTTTGGTGATAGGTTATTGCAAGATTTTTATGTTTGGAAAGTAGCAATTTTGACAAGCTTTGCAAAATCAATCAAAAAAATGAAACTACGTACTGCCAAGCAAAATAAATTTTATAATAGTGCGATTGAAACTATCCTTTATCAGTTTGAGATAAATGAACACACTAAGTTTAAACATGAAAGTCAGCTTGAGAAAAATATTTGTTTGGCTGAAGCAAGTGCACAGAAGTCTAATGAACATATAGATTTTGCAAATAAGCTCAAAAAGAATTTCAAAAGCTTAAAACCATGGTTAAAGCAAGCAGCTATTAAGTGCTATCGTTTGTATGGTGCTGATATTCCAACTTTTGCAGTTGTGGTTGATGTATATGGCGAGCATGTTTTTTTACAAAAGTACCATGCTAATGCAACTATAGATCAAAATATTGCTAAACAAAGATTTTATCAAGCTATATAGCAGATACATAAAACTCTTGATATTAAGTATGAAAATATCCATACACGAATACGCCAGCGCCAAAAGGGCAAAGAGCAGTATCAAAAAGAAAATGATAAAAATAAATTTCATATTATCAGCGAATTTGGTGCTAAGTTTTATATCAATTTTGATGATTATTTAGATACAGGTATTTTCTTAGATCACCATAAAATTAGACAACTAGTTGCAAAAGCTGCAAAAAACAAAATTTATTAAACTTGTTTATCTATACTTGCACAGCTAGTGTTCATGCTACTTCGAAAGGTGCTAAAACTACAAGTGTAGATATGTCTAATACTTATCTTGATTGGGGTAAGAATAATTTTACTCTAAACAATATCGATGCTAAAAAACATAACTTTATCCAAGCAGATTGTATGAGTTGGTTAAAAACTAATAAAGATAAATTCGAGGTGATATTTTTAGATCTACCAACTTTCTCAAGTTCTAAGCGCATGGATGGTATCTTAGACATTCAAAAAGATCATGAGTTGCTGATAAATTTAGCTATGGATTCGCTTAAGAAAGCTGTGTAATTTATTTCTCAAATAATTATAGACGGCTTTAAAATGTCACCACAGATATTAGAAAAATTTAATTGCGAAAATATTGATAAAATCTGTTTATCACGTGATTTCTTATCTAATAAAAATATCCATATTGTTGGGAAATTAAATATAAGTGATATTATCTCAAAATCTAGTATTTTAAAATCTGTAATATTTTAGCTAAGCTAGTCTATCTGTGATAAAATTTGCATAGCAATAAAAAATTTATAATTAATTAAAATGGGACGATTTCAACAAAACCTGATGTATGCGGTTATCTTAGTGATAATTTTTGCAGTCTACATGTATTTTTTTACTTCTAACAATGAAGCTGAAACAAAAGGGGTTTATCTACCTAAATACAGTGATGAATTTCCACCAACAGATCCAAGTCAAGTCAGAGTTTATAATTTACAATATCAAGGTGATACACAAGGAAATATTGGTCAAGTTAGAACCTCAACTCATGTCAGTAATGAAAAAGATTTTCAAAAACTTTGTGATAAAGATCTTAAAGAAGCTATAAAACTAGCAGCACAACATGGTGCCCATGAAATCAAATATATTTGTCTCTATCCAGAAGGGCAAATCAATGAGTTAAGTAGTGTTCAATTACGTGGATACGCTTTTAGAGATTAAGTAAATGAAAAAACTAAATATAATTTTTGCTGGAACCCCTGATATTTCAGCACAAGTTCTAAAGGATTTATATAAATCACAACATAATATCCAAGCTGTACTTACACAACCAGATAGACCAAAAGGTCGTGGTAAAAAAGTACAGTTCTCACCTGTCAAAGAAGGTGCACTAGCAAATGATACGCCAGTGTTTCAGCCGTTATCTTTTAAAAAAAATCCTGAAGTGCTAGAGCAAATTAAAGAGCTAAAACCAGATGTAATAGTTGTAATAGCTTATGGAATTATTGTTCCACAAGAGTTTTTAGATATACCAAAATATGGATGCTTAAATATTCATGTATCACTACTACCTAAATGGCGTGGAGCTGCACCTATTCAAAGAGCTATCCAAGCTGGAGATACAAAGACAGGTATCTGTATAATGCAAATGGATGCTGGGCTTGATATGGGAGATATTCTAAATACTTTAGAAATTGAAATACAAGATACAGATACTTCTCAAACATTGCATGATAAATTCGCTCAATTATCAATTAAGCCATTACTTGAAACACTAAAAAAGATTGAAACAATTAAACCACAACCACAACAAGGCGAGCCTAGTTATGCGCATAAGATTACCAAGCAAGAGGGGCTAATTGATTTTAACAAATCAGCGTGGCAAATTAGTTGTCATATTAGAGCATTTACCCCATGGCCCACAGCATTTTTTATATTAGATGAAAAATTAGTAAAAGTTGGTGATTTTGAGATACTTGACCAACATGTTGATAACAAACAAACAGGTACAATTATAGATATTAGTAAAAATGGCTTTGATATTGCGACAAGTGACAAAATTATAAGATTTAAACAACTAAAATTTCCTAACAAAAAAATGCTTAATATTGTAGATATTTTAAATGGTAAAGATTTAGATAAATATATTGGATACAAATCAGGATAAAATAGTGAAAGTTGGATTTATAATAGATAATTTAAACTCTTTTAATATCTCAAAAAATAGCACTTATATGATGCTACAGGCAGCTCAAGATAAAGGTTGGGAGATTTATACCTTTTATCTTAATGATTTATCAATAATCAATGGTAAACCAAAAGGTGATGCACTTAGGATAAAAATTCATAAAACAAAACAATCTTGGTATGAGATTTTATTGCAACATCATGATTTTTCATTATTAAATTTAGATTGTATCTTTATGCGTAAAGATCCACCATTTAATATGGAATATATTTATGTAACTTACATGCTTGATTTAGCCAAAAGAAATGATGTTTTAGTGGTTAATAATCCTCAAGCGCTTAGAGATTTTAACGAAAAAATAGCTATTGCAAATTATCCTAAATTTGCGCCTCATACTTTGATCACCAGAAGCTATAAACAGATTAATGAGTTTTATACAAAGCATAAAGATATCATTGTAAAACCTCTAGATGGTATGGGCGGTAGCTCTATCTTTAGAATTAAAGAGGGTGATAAAAACAAAAATGTAATACTAGAAACACTTACACAGCATCAAAGCTGCTATATAATGGTTCAAGATTACCAAAAAGCTATCAAAGACGGTGATAAGAGAATTCTCATAGTTAATGGTGAACCAATTAAGTATCTCTTAGCTAGAGTTCCTAGTGATAGCGATAATCGTGGTAATCTTGCAGCTGGTGCTACAGCAGAGGTTAGAGAACTTCAAGATAACGACTATAAGATAGCCAAAAAGGTTGCCCAAAAGCTCAAAAAAGAAGGAGTGATGTTTGCTGGCATTGATGTGATTGGAGATAAATTAACCGAAGTTAATATTACTAGTCCAACGGGTATACAAGAGATATACAAAGCTACAAAAATAAATGCTGCTAATTTACTAATACAAGCAGTTGAGAAAAAAATAAATAAGATAAGA
This sequence comes from Francisella-like endosymbiont, assembly GCF_003069505.1. Classification (NCBI taxonomy): domain Bacteria; kingdom Pseudomonadati; phylum Pseudomonadota; class Gammaproteobacteria; order Thiotrichales; family Francisellaceae; species Francisella-like endosymbiont. Next base: position 230,607 of record NZ_QAPC01000001.1, read on the forward strand.
TAGGAACACGAAAATGGAGAATAAATTAAACTCTCAAAGTTTATTCGCAGAGGCACAACAATATATACCAGGTGGAGTAAACTCTCCAGTTAGGGCGTTTAAAAGTGTCGGTCAAGACTTCCCAAGGTTTATAAAGTCTGCAAAAGGCGCTTATCTATATGATGTTGATTGGAATAAGTATATAGACTATATCGGATCATGGGGACCAATGATTCTAGGTCATGGAGATGATGATGTCTTAGCAGCAATACAGTGTCAACTTAAAAATGGTCTAAGCTATGGAGCACCTTGTAAGCAAGAAGTTGAGCTTGCTAAAAAGATAATTGAGCTAATGCCAAATATTGAGCAAGTAAGGTTTGTAAACTCTGGTACAGAGGCAACTATGAGTGCGATTAGAGTTGCAAGAGCATATACTAGTAGAAGCAAGATTATCAAATTTGAAGGATGCTATCATGGTCATGCTGATGAGTTTCTTGTAGCTGCTGGTTCTGGTGCGCTATCTTTGGGTCAATCAAATTTTCCAGGAGTGCCTGAAGATGTAGTCAAAGATACTTTAGTAGCTAGTTTTAATGATATTGAGTCTGTCCAAGCACTTTTTGAAAAATATAAAGATGAAATTGCTTGTATTATCGTTGAGCCTATAGCTGGTAATATGAATATGATTTTCCCACAAGATGATTTCTTAGCTAAGCTTAGAACTATTTGTGATGAAAATAATAGTTTACTTATATTTGATGAGGTTATGACTGGCTTTAGAGTGGCTTTAGGCGGTGTTCAGAGTATTTATAATGTTAGACCAGATTTGACAACTTTGGGTAAAGTGATTGGTGGCGGTATGCCAGTAGGTGCTTTTGGTGGGCGTAAAGAGATTATGCAAAAAGTTTCTCCAGCTGGACCAGTATACCAAGCAGGTACACTGTCTGGAAACCCTATTGCAATGGCAGCAGGAATCAAAACTTTAGAAAAAATCTCACAACAAGGTTTCTTTGATGGACTAGGAGCTAAAGCACAAAAGTTAGTTGATGGTTTAAATGAGGCAGCTAAAGCCTATGATTTTAACTTTCATGCAAAATGTTTAGGTGGAATGTTTGGTTTATTTTTCTGTAGTAATAAAGTCGCAGTAAATACATTTGTAGATTTAGGCAAAACAAATCTTAAGATATTTAATCAATTCTTTGCATATATGCTTGATAATGGTGTATATCTATCACCATCAGCTTATGAAGCAGGTTTTATCTCGATAGCTCATAGTGACGAAGATATCCAAAAAACTATTTTTCTTGCTAAATACTTCTTTCGAGAGAATCATGACTAAATAATACTATGAATAATAAAATTAAAGATATTTTATTTGTTATAACTGTTGTTATAGTTGCTTTTTGTTTGTATCATGTGCCAAATTTTTACGCTCCTGATGAAACTAGATACTCTGAAGTAGCAAGAGAAATGCTAGCAAACCATAATTTTATAGTTCCTTATATTGATGGCATGATATTTTTTCATAAACCGCCATTAGTATATTGGCTTACTTATATATTTATGAGTATTTTGGAATACTTTGGGAGCAAGATTAGTAAATTTAGTATTACTAGGTATATTTTTAATATTTACCTATATCACCGGAAGAAAAATATTAGAATGTCGTCAAACTGCATTATTATCTTAAGGAATTTTTCTCCAAACAAGCTCTTAAAAGTCGTAAACAAAATTCAGATAAATGGTTTTTAGTTATTTGGGCAGATGATAAAATTAATTCACAATAATTTTTCTGTGGTCCAAAAGATTTTATGCTTTCTATACATGAAAAACTATTTAAAAACTCGATTAATGAAAAAGATATCTACTTTGAATTTTTTGGCCAGAAAGTATATTAAAGCTTTAAACTTTAACAGGTAGTTTTCCTATCAATTTTTTATTATCAAAAATATTTTCTAATGCAGCTTGGATATTAACTTTTAGTGATGTCTTTGTATAATTGGTTTGATCCATAGAGGTTGCTCCATATATGCAAATATAATTTTTTATATTATCAATATAGTTGATATCATAAGGAGCAAGTGCTGCGATATTTATAGTTTGCTTTGGCTTTATAGAAGTTAGATGACTATATTTATAATCATACTCACGCAAATTTGCTGAAACTAGTAAAATTACATCAGCATTTTTAATGCTATTTTCAATATTTTCATTATTAATATTTTCGCAGATAATATTAGCATTTGAGTTATTATTTATTACTACTTTTTGTAATTCATTACAAAAGTCTGCTAAACGTTGATTGTCTGTATCGATAATTAAGATATTTTGTAGCTCGCTAAGTTTACATGGAATAATTCCTGAATTTCTAACTACAGTTGTACTTTGTTTAGCTATATCTAAAGCTATTTTTTGATGTTCACAAGAGTTAACTATTTGATCGGCTAGTTTAAGCTGCTCATTTTCTGATACTTTAAATATCAAATTTTGCTCAAGTTTATGTTGTTTTTTAAATCTGATAATATTGTCATAAGCCTTATCAACTGCTATAGCAAATTTGACATTTTTAGCATACTCTTTTTCTAGCTCGCTAAAAAGATCTTCTAATTTATAAATATCTTTTTCTGACCATACCCGAATTGGCATAAGTACAATATCTACACCAGCCAATATTACTAATTTTGTTGCTTCAATAGTGCCAAAATGTTTAGCAATAGCATGCATATCCATAGCATCTGATATTACTAGCCCATCAAACCCTATTTGTTGTTTTAGAAGTTCTGTAATTATTTTATAAGATAGCGTAGCTGGCACATAAATATTTTCACCAGTTGATATTGATTTGTACTGAGTGTCATCTATGACTGGTACACTTATATGTGCGGTCATAACCATACTACAGATATTAGTAAGTTTTCTAAAAGGTAATAACTCTGTAGTTTCTAAACCATTAAGACCCTTAGCTAAGATTACATTACCTAAATGACTATCTATCGAGGTATCACCGTGACCAGGGAAATGTTTAACACAATCTATAATTTTAGCATCATGGTAACCAGCTATAGCATTTCTCGCATACTCAGTGACTACTTCTGAATTATCAGAGTATGATCTTATGCCAATAATTGGATTATTTTTGTTTGAATTAACATCGACAGTAGGTGCAAAGTTGATATTTATACCCAAGGAATATAATTCATCTCCAATTAACTTAGCCATGGTGTAAGAATTATTAGGATTATTGGTCGCTGCTAATGCCATATTACCGCAACCACTAGTGCCTTGTTGAAGACGATTTACTCGACCACCTTCTTGATCAGTAGCGAAAAATAGAGATGTAGAATTGTTTGCTTGTAACTCTCTCAATAAAGAGATGGTTTGTTGGTTATCTTGGATATTTTCTCTAAAAAGAATAAATCCACCTAAATTATAATCTTTAAAAATTCTATTGATTGTTTGATTTGCTTTTATAAATGGAATAGGTTGTTTAGTTGAATCTTCATTCCAATAGCGAAAATCCATCATAATTAGTTGACCTAATTTTTTTCTAATATTTGAGTTTGTAGACATCTATAGTTTTAAAATAGAATTAACATGAGAGTAATATAGCACAGAAGAGTTAGCTTTGTTTACATTCCCAGCCATGACTAACTAAAATTTTCTGACCTTTTAAAGTATTTATTTTAAATTCTGCTAAGAAGATAGCAATATCAGCAATATCTTGAACTGTTGTAAACTCCCTATCAACAGTACCCCCAAGCATAATATTTCTTACAACTTCTTCTTCAGAAATATTTAGCTCTTTAGCTCGCTTTGGAATTTGCTTTTCTACTAGTGGAGTTAATACAAAGCCTGAACAAATTAGGTTTGATGAAATATTATGTTCCACACCTTCTTTGGCAAGCGTTCGGACAAAACCTAGTTGAGCGTGTTTTGCAGCAACATAAGCCACCTTATTTTTTGATGCTAAACCGAATGAACAGAACCGACAACAATAGCTCTTCTACCAGTTTTTAGCTCAATCATATGTCTCATAGCTGCTTGAGTTACTAATAAAGTACCTGTTATATGGATATCAAACAATTTTCTCCATGCTGAAACACTAAAGTCAACAATAGGTGAGATTATCTGAATAACTGCGTTATTAATAATTGTATCAATACGACCAAATTTTTTGACAGTTTCATCACTCCTGATTTTATTTGCTCTTCATTTATGACATCCATTTGTACAGCTAGGGTTTCTACAGAATATTTAGCTGTTAAATCTCTTGCCACAGCTTGTGATTTGTCTAAGTCTTAATATGCAATTACAACTTTTGCACCTTGATTTGTAAACTCTATGGCCATTCCTAAACCAAGACCAGAAGAAGTAGCATCTGTAATTAAGGTAACTTTCCTTGAAATATTTTATTTAAGATAATCAAATACTACTTCACCGAAACTAAGAGTCACATCTGCGATAAAATGAGAGCCTTTGGCAATTTCTATAACTAGTAAATAATGCAGTGCAGCTTGAACATGATTTAATACTACTTATAAATCAACAGGATCAGTCCAAGCACTTTTAACTGTTATATCTTTGATATGGTATATTTGACAAGTTGACAGATACTTACATCTTTACTATTAACGTGTATTGTTTTAAGTAAAAAGTTTGGTGTTTCTTCTAAAGCTTTTTTAATAGCTTGTTTATCAAGCTCTTGATATTTATATTCCATAGTACCAAATGCAACATCTACACTATTATATTTGACTGTGCCTAATAATGTATCAGAATCTACAGTTATAGTAGGGTGAGCATATTTTTTTGGAAAATCCCAAATATCACGACCTGTGGCAATAGATGGTAAATTGTCTAACAGCATTATATGCGAGTGAATATAAGCTTTTTTACCTCCATATCCAACCTCAATAAGTTGTCCAGCTTCATTAAAGCAGCTAAAACCATTATTATATTTTTTGTTAAAAAAGAACTATCTAGAATAGCATAAATTTTGTTTATGTATTATAGTGATAATTAAGGCTACTAGCTATTCTAAAGTGTGATGTACACATGGCTGATTAGCAGCTTTAGATTATGTTGTTAATTTAGTAAATTTTAAGGTGAATTGTATGAAAAAATACCTGATAGTATCTGTTGTAATATTTTAAGGCCTATAATTCATGATCTACAAAAGATCTAAATTTGTCACTTTCTCAAGCTGGGATTTTGCCTTTTACATTCTTTATAGCATATATTATTTCAATACCTGCTTGATTATATGTTAGAAAATATGGCCCTAAGAAAATAGATTCTATTTGCTTTTTTATTAGACTCACTTGGCTCTATCTTATTTTGCCTTAAGGTTAGTTATCTTACTTATATTATAAGTTTATTTACAGTTGATACAGCTGAGGCGATATTACAAGTAGCTTTTGGCCTTTATTAAGAGTTGCTGGTAGAGAGGAGAATTATTCATTTTTTCAGTACTACAACAAGTATTCTTTGGTGGAGTATAATTTGTTAGTCCATTTGTTTTGTCTTATTTAGTAATGAATCTTCCTTATTATGGTGATAGTAATTACCTTATTATTTATGTTAGTTGGGTTGCAATATATTGGTTTAATGCAATAGTGATGTTTTTATTGGTATTATTTATTAGCTTAATTAAGTTTCCAAAAGTTGAGTTAAAAGAAGATGAAAAGCATGAAGGTTTCTCTATGGTATTAAGTCTTTTAAAAAAATAAAGTTGTATCTAATATATTTTTAGCGATATTTGCATATGTTGGTCAAGAACAAGGAGTTAATGCTTGGATTTCTAAGTTATTGAATGACTATCATAGTTTCAATACCGAAATGGTGGGTAATACTACCGTAGTGCCATTTTGGATTATACAGTGTGTAGAGGTGGTATTCTAGATATAGTTTTATTAAAGTTATATAATGTCAAAAGTATTTTAAAAATATTTATAATTTTACAGTTAATATCTTTATCTTTAGCATTGTTTGGATCAGGTACTATGGCTTTAGTATTCTTCCCTGCTTGTGGTTTTCTGACATCAATCATGTATGGTGATGTTTTCTCGTTGGGCATGAATTCTTTAGAGTTTGATCATGGAACAGTATCTGGAATATTTTGTACCGGAATAATTGGTGGAGCTATAGTGCTATTAATCTTAGGTAATATAGGAGATATTTTAGGTTTAAAAGTTGATATGTATTTTGTTCATCTAACTATAATATATATCTTATACGTTGTGATGACAGCAAATAAGTTAGTTGATAATAAAATAATAAAATTAAAAGATTTATTTACTAAATAAGCGAAATAACATGATTAAAAAACTCAAGTCAAGAATAAGATAATAATAGGTGTCGATATTGATGGTACTAAAGTAAATGCTGGCGGAGTACAAGGTGATCTATTAGATTCTTTTTTGAGTAAAATCCATGTATATACAGAACATAATGCCCAATTAGTTATAGATGTAATCAAACAAACAATAGCAAAAGTTTTTACATCAGAAATTGAAGGTATTAGGATTGGAATTCCTGGTGTAGCAGATCGAGAAAAAGGTATAGTATACGATGTTCAAAATATCAAATCATGGTAAGAAATTCCTTTAAAAGAAATACTAGAAAAAGAGTTTAAAGTGCTGGTTTTTATAGATAATGATGCAAATTGTTTTGCTATTGGACAAAGACTGTATGGCAAAGATAAACAATATGAAAATTTTGTCGGTATTACAATAGGTACTAGTATTGGTGGAGGAATTATAAATAAAGGCTCTTTGTTCAGAGACTCTAATTGTGGTGCAGGAGAATTTGGGATGTTGCCATATTTAGACGGAATTTTAGAGGATTATTGTAGTGGACAGTTTTTTATAAAGAAAATTGGTATTAAAAGTGAAGAGATTCTTAATATAGCAAAGAATAACGATGAAGATGCCATCGAAATCTATAAACAATTTGGTAAACATCTAGGAGTAGTAATAAAGTCTATAATGTACACTATAGATCCCAAAGTTATATAATAGCTGGGTCAGTAATATCAGCAAGAGAATATTTTGAAGCAACAATGTAGGATGAGATTAAAACATTTGCCTTTACTCAGTCAGCTAAAAAAAATTAAAATAGAGGGGTCAGAACTGAAGGAGATTTCCAAGTTTTTATTGCTGCTGCTGTTTATTTAGATAGATTTAGCAATTTATAAATATTGTTAAAAGAGTAAGATTAAATGAATAAAACTCAGCGACAAATATTAAACTTTTTAAATGATAAAAAAATATGTAAGTGGTAAGTATTGCCCAAAAGTTAGGTATATCTAGAGCAGCTATTTCAAAAAATATCAAAACACTTAAAGCCAACTATTAAATAATAGTATCATCTAACTCAAGAGTTGGTTATCTATTAGAAGAAAGATTAGATCTAATAAAAGTAGATGATTTAGCCAAGGCTTTTAAAAACATAAAATATTTTTGCTCTGTAGATTCAACATCAAAATACGCAATTGAGAACCAAAATAATTTTTGTGATAATACGATTTTTATCTCAGAATTTCAAACAGATGGTTTTGGACGTTTTAATCGAAAGTGGATTTCACCATTTGGTAAGAATATTTACTGTACTTTACTTGAGGTGGTTGAACTAGATATATTAAAGTTAAATGGATTATCTTTGGTTGTTGCGATGAGTATAGCTAAAATATTAAAAAGACTTGATTTAAATGCTAAATTAAAATGGCCAAATGATATTTTTATCAATGATAAAAAAATAGCTGGAGTGATTATAAATATCTCAGCAGAGGTAAATGATAGAGCTAAATTATTTATAGGTTTTGGTATAAATGTCAATATGCAACATAATCAAGAAATTTCTAAAAACTGGACTTCAATAAAGCTAGAATCTCAAAAACATGCTAATAGGACTAATTTACTCATACAACTAATAAAAGCTATCAAAAAAGATTTAACTATCTTTACTCAAGAGGGTTTTTGTTATTTTAAAGAAGAGTTTGAAAATAAAGGTTAGCCGATAAAAACTTTGATAATTGTAAATATCTAGGTTTGTCTCAGCATGGAGAGATAATTGTTGAGAATCAACAAGGAAGTCACTCATTTTCGTCAGGAGATATCAGCATATTAGCTAATTCTATAAAATTTAAATAGTCAGTATTTTGTGCTATTTTTACACTACACTTATGCTTTGATAATTCTTCTATGGTTTTTATTTGCTCATCGATAAATTCAATGTTCTTGGTACTACAATTAGCTATCCAAGCTGCTAGTCTGATATTGTGTCTATTAAGCTCATTAATTGTCAGTAGAGTATGATTAATACAACCAACTTTGATAGCTGATACAAGTATTACTGGTATTTGAAGTGCCTTTATCAAATCAAGTTGAGTTAGTTGATTTGAATATGGAGTTAGTAGCCCACCAGTAGCCTCAATAAGGATAATATCTAGATCGTTATTATATTTATCCTCAATAAACTGCTTAAGTTTAGCAATAGAAATATCTGTCCCCATTTTTGCTGCGATTATGTGAGGAGCAACAGCTTGTTCAAATGATATGAAGTTTATTTTTTGTGCTGAAAATTTATTATCATAAGCTTTTAAGATATTTTCTACATCTTCACAAAGGTTCGAAAATTGACTTTTACCAGATGCTACAGGTTTTAAACAAAGTGATTTGATATGCTGTGACTCATAGGCTTTGATAAGCTTAGTTGCGATGTAAGTTTTGCCTACTTCTGTACCTGTACCAATAATAAAAAATTTTTTCATAAATTACTACTCCTTAAAACAGATAAATATCCCAACATGATAACTAAGGTTAAACTGATTTGGACTTAAGCAGAGTTTTTTTATACTTTTATAATTCTGCTTATTTTTGTCACCGATATAAGTATTAACACCAGTAGATTTTAAATGTTTGGCTAACTCGCCAAAATTGTTAAAATTAATATCTAAATATAAATCTTGCTGATACAAACATTTTAGTTTAGCATTTTTGATAAAATCTAAAATATCATTAATATTGTGCATTTTGTTTATTCTCAAAATATCTTTTATTTGATGGAAGTTATTATCAAGAACAGTACTAAATGCGAGAATGGCACGATTGTTTAATTTGCTTGAGATATTTTTAATCAGTAGCTTAAGATTTTGGCTCCATTGAAATGACATATTTGAAAAGACTAAGTCATAATTATCACTAATCAGCTCTAAATCTTTATCAAAATTAAGCTTAAAAGTATTTATGTTATCGATATTAGTTGAACTTTTAGGTAATACGATATCACAAACATCAATTTTATTAGCGCAAAAAATTTTACTTAATTCTAATGGTTCAGAAAAATCACGCACGCCCAAATTTAGAATTGTATCGGTATGGTTATAATTAACTAACTTTGAGTGCTTAATTGTTTGTGCTAAAAGTAACTGGCGAACCTGATTTTGGGTCGTAGAATTTTTAGAGTATTCGCAAGCTTTTGAAAAGTTACTTTTAACTTGATCGTATATATTCATGATGAACCTCTTTTGAGATAATTTCTAAAGCTTGTTGAATCTCATCAAAAGTATTACTACTATGAAGTGAAAATCTTAATATTGCTTGATTTTTAGGAACAGTAGGGTATCTAAAACAAGATACTACTATTTTCTTTTGATAGAGTTTATTTTTTAGCTGTATTACTAAATTAGCATCATTTATAGATATGCTTCTAATAGCAGAGAAATCTTTAGATACTAGTTTAAGATTTTTTGCATCACATAATTCGTTAAAAAATTTGACATTCTGGTAGAGTTTAGTTCTATTAACATCAGCATTAGCTAGATTTTCTAATTGTAAAATCGCTGCTTTTAATATTAGTGGTGGTAGTGCCGTGGTATAAATATAGTTACGAGCAAATTGGATTAGATAGTCAGCGATTGTCTGAGTAGTACAGACTACAGCACCAACTCCACCAAATGCTTTACCTAAAGGAAAAACACTAATAGGGCAGTTTTTATAACTTAATTGATATTTATTAATAGCACCTCTACCATTTTTACCTAAAACACCAAAGCTATGTGCTTCATCAACTATTAGTTTATCAGTAGTAATTTTTATTAGTTTATCTAATTGAGTAATTGTCCCTGAGGTACTAAAAACTCCCTCTGTAGTTACAAAACTTTTATCATCATAAATATCTTTTAACTGATTTAATTGCTGATGTTGATATCTTTTAAGTTTTGCTTGTGAAAGTTTGATACCATCAATAATAGAAGCATGGATATATTTATCTGCAAATATTGTGTCATATTTACTAAACAATGTTGAATAGATAGCTAAGTTTGCCATAAAACCTGAGCTAAAAAATATAGCTCTAGGATAGTTAACAAAATTTGCAAACTCTTGCTCAAATTGTTGGGTCTCATTGGTATAGCCACAGACGATATTAGATCCTTTACTACCGAAACCATATTTATCAAATCCAGTGATTATTGCTTCTTTTAGATTATTAGCTGTAGATAAGTTAAGGTAATCACTAGTTGTAAAATCTATAATAGAGTCATCTTTTATAAAAGTAGTTAACTCTCTTAATAAATTATCTTTTTGATATTGGATATATTTATCTTGTAAATTTAGCATAATTCAGTATTAGATTCTAAGCCAAGTTTAGTTAATAAAAAGTTATCAGAATTAACAGTAGCATTATTTTCTGTTAGTAGTTTATTGCCATAAAATATTGAGTTGACACCAGCAAGAAAGCATAGAGTTTGAGTTTCCATAGACATATTTTCTCTACCGGCTGATAATCTTAAGCGTGCTTGTGGAAAAAGTATCCTTGTAGTTGCGATGAATCTTACTAATTCAAAGCTGTCAATTTGAGCTTCAGTGTATCTATCTCCTAGAGGAGTTCCTCTGACAGGTATTAAGGTATTTATAGGAATACTTTTAGGTGGTGAAGGTAGTTGTAATAACTCTAGCAATAAATTAAATCTATCATCTAAAGATTCACCCATGCCTAAAATACCACCACAACAGACATTTATATCAGCGTTGGCAATATTTCTTATAGTTTCAATTCTTTCATCAAATTTGCGTGTGGTAATTATTTCAGGATAAAAATCTCTTGAAGTATCAAGGTTATGATTATAATAATCTAGTCCTGCTTGCTTTAGCTTGGTTGCCTCATCAGCGTTGATACTTCCGAGAGTTACACATGTTTCTAAACCAAGTTTCTTTACTTCGCTAATAATATCTGCAATCTTATCAAAATCTTTTTTAGGAACATTTTTCCAAGCTGCACCCATACAAAATCTTTTTGAACCACTATTTTTAGCTTGTCTTGCTTCAGCTAGAATAGTTTCAATATCAAGCAGACTATGCTTCTCAACATTAGTATTATAATGACCACTTTGAGGGCAATATTTACAATCTTCAGGACATGCACCAGTTTTTATACTCTTTAATGAACAAAGTTCTATATCATTACCAAAATTTTTATTATGGGTTTCTAGAGCTTTTAGAATAAGTTCTGTTAATGGTCTAGTATAAATTTCTTTGATTTGTTGTAAACTCATTTTTATTTTTTAGGTGTATTTTGTAATTGTAAAGTATTCTATAACTTCTATACAATTTATGTCAACTTTAAACTAGCAAATAGGTTTACAATGAAATATAGTACAAATATTTGGCACCCATGCACACAAATGAAAGACTTTGAAAAAGTCCCACCATTACACATTGATAAAACCGAAGGTAGTTATTTATATACTCAAGATGGTCATAAAATTTTTGATGCTATATCTAGCTGGTGGTGTAAATCATTAGGGCACCGACATCCATATATCATAGATAATTTAAAGCAGCAGCTTGATAAATTTGAGCATACCATCTTTGCTAATACAACTAATGATGAAGTTGAGCATTTTAGTAAAAGAATATGCAAATTAACAGCGATGGATAAAACTTTATATGCTGCTGATGGTTCATCTGCAGTTGAAATTGCTCTAAAGATGGCTATACATCTAAGACAGTTGCGTCATCAATCAGATAAAATAAATTTTGTATCCATTGAAAACTCATATCATGGTGAGACTTTAGCAACTATGAGTGTCAGTGATTGTGGTTTATATTCTGAACCATATAAGGCGTTATTATTTGATAGTTTTAAACTAAAAAATATTCCTTATGTTACTGGCAAGAGTGATCCTTTATGGTTAAATGCTGAGAATCATTGGTTAAAATCAAAAAAATATCTTGAGCAGCATAAGGAGTCTATAAATGCTCTAATAGTTGAGCCAATCTGTCAAGGTGCAGGTGGTATGCTGTTGTATAGTAAAGATTATCTAAACAAGTTATGTAATTGGTGCAGAGATAATGATATCTACATTATTTTTGATGAGATAATGACTGGAGTAGGGCGATTGGGTAAATTATTTGCTTTAGATTATTTGGATATTAGTCCTGATTTTTTATGTATTTCAAAAGGCATAACATCTGGGGTGATACCTTTTAGTATTACTCTAACAAAAAATAACTACTATGATATGTTTTATAACGATAAAGTATCAGAGGCATTTTTACATTCGCATACTCATAGTGGTAATGTCTTAGGCGTAGTCGCAGCAAATAGCGTTTTAGACATATTTGCACAACAAAATATTTTAGCTAATGTTACAAAATTAGAATCGTATATGTTGGCAGCATTTTTAGAAATAAATAGTCAAATTAATATTTTCAAGAATATTCGTAATCTTGGTGGAATAATTGCCGCTGATTTGGATGTCACAAAAGATAGATTTGGCTTTGATGTCTATAGAGAAGCTATACGGTTAGGAGCATTACTTAGACTGTTAGGTAATACAATCTATTGGTTACCTCCACTTAATAGTACATTAGAAGATATTGATTCACTTAAGCAAATTACCAAACAAGCTATTATAAATGCTTTTAAAAAATTTTAGTAAAAATTATTTCTGTTTATTATTAAAGTATTCTCTATCAGCTATATATATTGTTTTATTTGCTTTAGCATAAATATTATTATCAGCATCTTCATAACAAACTGGTAAGCTAATCACAGATTTGTTTTTTGTTACCACATCTTGCTTTATCTTAGTGATAGTTTGTTGAGATAATAGAAATCTTGCATAGACATGATCGGTAATGGGCTTAAGATAGTCAATATTTGCTGATAAATCCCAGACAACATAATCATCACCAAGAATATTACATAATTGTAATGGGTAGATTGGATCTAATGAAGAATATATTGCTCCACCAAAGCCGGTACCATGATAGTTTTTGGTATTATTTGTCAGATTAAACTTTAGATGTACTTCAAGAAAGTCATCTGATACAAAAACTATCTCACCACCAGTTGCTACAAAAGCAGGTAGTCGATTAAATCTTTTAACAAATTGTTCTGATCTTTCGCCAGCTTTTTTATCTGTTTTAAAAATTGGAGTCATAATCTTAATAGTATTATTATCTTTGATTGATAAATTTAATTACCTTATCTAAAGCTATTTTAGGGTTTTCAAGTGGAGTTATGCCTAGTATACCCATAAAACCATGGAACATTTCATCATCGTAATGAGTTTCTACTAGAGTTCCTTGCTGCTTGAGTTTTTTCTCATAAGCATAGATACCATCTATTAAGATATCATGAGTAGCTGCTATAATTAATGTATCTGGTTGTTTAGTTGCTTGATAAAATAGCGGTGAGACACTTGGCTGTTTAAGTTTTTTAGGTTTTGATAAGATTCCATCCCCTAAATAAGCCTTAAGAAACATTTCACACCATTCCATAGTTAAGTGATACTTATATTCATCAAACTTTTTATTACTATCATACTTAGTATACATATCAACAGCAGGGTAGACTAAAATTTGAGCTTTAGGTATATTCTCTTGGCGTTCATGACAGATTATACTTGCAAGATTGCCTCCAGCACTATCACCCATAACAAAAATATTTTCAAATGCTATATTAAACTTGCTATTATTTTGATATAACCAGTCATAAGCATATAAAACATGTTCAACTGCTGCTGGATATTTTTGTTCAGGAGCTAAACCATATTCTAGCGAGAAGATATTTAAATTACCTTGATCACATAGATATCTACACACATGATCATAAGTATTTATTGAACCTAAACACCACCCACCACCATGGATAAAAAGTATAGCTTTATCACTAGCTTTCCTAGGTTGATAATGCCTCAAGATAATATTATTCTCTAGTTTGATATCTTCTTCTATAATATCAGGGCGCTGTAAACGCTTAATCTGTTTGATAGAAAGATTAGTAAAAATTTCACGCTGCTTTATTAAATCAAGCTTTTTGATTCTTCTGATTTCAGGGGTATCTAATAATGCTGCTAAACTTGGATGATATGGCATTGTATTTCCTTATTAAATTTTATGTACTCTTATAATTTCAATACCTAATTTCTCTAACTTTCGCGAAAGCTCTCTTGTAGCACGATCTAAGGTTGCTAGATTACTATCTTTGGTTAAACCTAAAACTGATGGTTTGCGTGAGTGACCAACTAATGCTTTTAGGTCTAGTCTTTGTTTGATTTTAATTATATTTTCTAATAAGTAATTAGCAGTATCTGATTTTTTACCAAAACCAAAGCCAACATCAAAGAAAGTATTTTCTTTTGTCACACCGTGTTTTAGAAGTACAAGTTTTTTTTGCTCTATATATTCGCAAACATTATTTATAGCATTATCTTTGTCTAAATACTGATTTTTATCTGTGATACATAAATTATGAGTTATGACATATTTTTTGTTATATTTTGCAATTAATTGGGCTTTTTGCTCAATATCGTTACATTCAACATCATTTATCATCCAGATAATATCATTATGTTTAGCGAGAATCTGTTGCATTACAGCTAGCTTGCGTGTATCAATGCTAACTAATGGTTTATAAATCAAATTTGCAAGTTGTGATTTGAGATATTCTAAAAATTTATCTAATTTGTTAAATTCTTCTTCAATCGTTATAGGCTTAGCATCAGGTTTAGTCGATTCAGCACCTATATCAATAATCTCAGCACCATTTTTTATAAGCTCATCAAGGTTTGATTTACGCTGGCTATCATCAAAATCACCATCTGAAAAAGATTGATTTGACAGATTAACGATACCTATACGCATTGTATTTGCAAGAGTTTGTTTAAGTTTTACTATCTCCCTTAGTTCTTTTAATCTTATATTAAGGTCCCATTCGACATATTTAGGGTGATGCCAGCCTTTAGATAATTCTAATAAAGGTGCTAAAGCAAAATTCCGATTAATTAATTCTTTATGTGGAATTGTAAGCTCATCTGTCTCTAGGATTAAATCTTCAGCAGCGAGAATATCCAAATCAATCACCCGAGGTGACCATATAGGAGCACTTAGATTTCTACCTATTTTTGTTTCTATATCTTTTAAGATTACTAAAAGCTCATTAGGCTTTAGCGAAGAGCTAATTTTCACAGCTGTATTTAAAAATCTGATATCCCATTCTTTTGGGGCATGTTCTTTAAGAACAGCTTTACTACTATATAAGCTTGCTTTTCTTATAACTCTTATATTTTGCTGCGATTCTAGGGCAGCTATCGCAAGATGAATATTTTCGATAGTAAAACCAATATTTGTTCCAATTCCTATAATATATTGCACACTAGTTCCTAATTACAAAACAAGCTGACCCTATCTGGGATACTGGGGGCTTTTTGATAAGTTTCAAGTATTTGATAGTTATATTACTGTAGTTTTTTTCAATAAATAGATAAATTTGTTTAGCTAAGTACTCTATAAGATTACAGCTAATATCATCACAAAATTGTTGGATATTATTTCTTAAAGTATAGTAACAAATAGTTTCGTCAAGATTATCACTATCACTAGCACTATAAACTTGGTTAAATTCTAGCTCTAGATCAAAATTAATCATTTGTTTATGAGCTCTTTCTTGTTCAGAGCAGCCTAAACTTACATATATTTCCACATCACTTAAAAATAAAGATTGTTTCATTTTGTAGATAAAATTACAGTTAAATTTTTGTATTTAAGATATTATATCAGCAAATATATAATTAATTGCTATAAAAATGAATCAGCTTAGCGAGTTTTTAGCAAATATTAAAAATTATGGCAAAAATAAATATATTTTCTTTGAAAATAGAAAATATAAATATGTTGAAATTCTGCAAAAATCATATAGTCTAGCTAGATTTTTGGAATCTTTTGGTTATAGAAAAATATATTCAAATCTCAAAAATTCACCATTATCAGTTAGCCTATACATAGCTAGTTGGATAGCCGATATAGATCTTTTTGTACCGATCAACCCAAGATTAGTCGATAATGAACTAGCAGCAATAGTAGAGGATGATAGTTTATTTATAACCGATAAACTTTGTGACTTACAAGTTAAGACATTATACATAAAGAATGAGTTAGCTTTTTTTGATAAACTTGCTCAAAAAGAAGATTTTACAATACATGCTAAAGCTTTGATAGCACATGTAAGCTCAGGTACTACGGGCTCTTATCAAAAGCATCTTCATAATATCGAGCAAACTATTGCATATGCTAAAAATAGAGTCCATGATTTAGGCCTTAAATTAGGTGATCATCTTCTAGTAGTATTATCAATAAATCATGCTTTTGCTTTTTCGTATCAAATTTTACCAGCATTAGCAATGGGATTAGATATAACAATTATCCGTGAGTTTGATGCTAAATTAGTAGCAAAGATTATTAACCAAAATAGTGTCACAGCTTTAGCATTATTACCGACGATGTATCACTTTCTAATAGCTCAAGATATTAATAGTAACAATAACTTGCACTATCTAGGTGTTGCTGGTGATGCGGCTAGTACAAGCTTAGCAACAGCTGTAAAAGACAAATTAGGCTTACCATTGCTAAATGGTATAGGTATGACAGAAGTCTTTGGTTATGGTCAAAATATCTCAGCTAGCACTACTACTAACATAGTTAAAATCTTTTCAGACACCCAAGTAAGAATAGCTAAGTTTGCAAATACTAATTACGGTAAGATTTTTATCAAAAATAATATGTTACCTTTAAATAATCAAATCCAGTGGTTAGAAACAGGAGATATCGGTAGTTTTGATAACCAAAGATATGAGCTTAGACTTTATGGTCGTTATAAAGATATAATTATTAAAGGAGGCTCAAATATTTCGCCATTTGAGTTAGAAACTATAATTTTGAAAATAGCTGGTATCAATGATTGTATTGTCACCTCTAAGCAAGATAAAATATGGGGAGAAACAATTTGGGCTTATCTAGTCGCATCAAAGCAGTATTGTTTAGATTTTATAAATAGTCAACTAAGTAAATATCTAGCTGAATATAAAAAATTAGATGGGATTGTATATATTGATAAAATTCCATTAACAGTAACAGGTAAAATTGATAGAAAGAAATTAAAAGGAATGATTAATTATGAGTAGTTATAAATTACCACAATTTACAATCTTTGAAGATACATTGAGCAAGCAGCAAAATTATTATTTCTATAATCCTATTGCGCAGATTATAGCTAATGATAAAGAATCACTAGAATTAGCTTTTTATAAGTTAGAAAAATTTCAACAACAGCGACTATTTTTGGTTGGTTACATAAGCTATGAAGCTAGCTATTATCTTAATGATAACCTGAGACATTTACGTAATACTACTACTGCTGGTAAGTTACTTCATTTTGTTGCATTTAGAGACTATTGTAATGATATACCTATTTATCTAAACTCAAATAAAAACATAGATTTAATGATAGATAGTCTTAGTTTTGTAGATTATCAAAAAAGTTTTGCAGAAGTTCAGCACGCACTTATCAATGGTGAAAGTTATCAAATTAATTTAACTAAAAATATTTCAGCTACCACAAAGCTTACTAGTCAAGAACTATATAATAAACTTAAACAACAACAATCAGTTAAATATGCAGCATATCTACCATTTTTAAACCCAGATATTATATCAATCTCACCAGAACTTTTTTTTAAAAAAAATGCTGATAATTTATTTGTCAAGCCGATGAAAGGCACAGCTAAACTTACAGGTAATGATTTAGAGGATTTAAAAATATATCAAGAATTATCATCATGTGATAAAAATAGAGCGGAAAACCTAATAATTGTAGATCTTCTGCGTAATGATTTATCAGCTATAGCAAAAACTTATAGTGTTAAAGTAGATAAACTATTCTTAATAGAGAAATATAAAAACTTATTACAAATGACCACTCAAATTTCCGCAAAAGTAGATAAACAAATATCTTTTAGAAAAATTTTAGATGGATTATTTCCATGCGGTTCAATCACAGGAGCACCCAAAAAAAGAACTATTGAACTAATCAAACAAATAGAAAAAGATAAAAGGGGAGTTTATACCGGGAGCATTGGTTATATTATGCCAAATAATGATATGTGCTTTAATGTAGCTATTCGCACTATACAAAAATATCAGGATAATTTACAAATTGGTGTTGGTGGTGGTATCACTGTATATTCAGATGTGCAATCAGAATGGCAAGAAATGAATATTAAAATAAATTTTATTCGCCAAATATACCAACCAGATTTTGGTTTAATTGAAAGTCTTTACTATCGTAACAAATTTAGAGATTTAGAGTTGCATCTAGAGAGGATTGAGAATTCTGCTAGACAATTATTTTTTGATATTGATATTCAAAAGATTAGAGATCAACTATATGATTATGTAGAGCAATTAGCTAGAGATAAAGAATATAAAATCCGTGTTGAATATCGTTATGATAGATCTATAATTATTGAACATACTCAAATTGATACCACTAAGCAACAGCTTATTAAGCTAGTAGTTTGCCCTAAGAAAATAAATTCAGCTAATAAATTATTCCAGCATAAAACCACGCATAACTCGACACGAGGTTTTTATATTCAAATGCATCAAAAATATATTAATCAAGACAAGAATTGTGAGCTTATCTATCTAAATGAAAAAGATAATATTACTGAAACTAGATTTCACAATATAATTATTGAGAAAAATAATAAACTCTACACTCCAAAACTAAAAGATGGTGTCTTAGCAGGTATCACAAGAAAATCTTTAATTCAACAAGGTAAACTTGAAGCTAAAAGCCTGACTTTAAATGATTTGAAAACTGCTGATAAAATATATCTTATTAATAGTGTTCGAGGTTTGATACCCTCATATTTGGAGATTTAAGATGGTTTTATATATCGATCACTATGATTCATTTAGTAATACGATTGTTGATTATATAACTTATCTTGGCTATCAAGCATCTGTGGTAAAAACTGATGCGCAAATAAAAAATCTTGAGCAATACAAGCATATCATAATTGGACCAGGACCAGGTCATCCAGATAAGCTTAAAGACATATACCTAATTATTGAATATTGTCAACAAAATAATCTACCTTTGTTAGGTATTTGTTTAGGACATCAACTTATTGCTCAGTATTTTGGTGCAAAAGTCATAAAAGCTAAGCAAATATATCATGGAAAACTCTCTGAGATTAAGCAACTTCACTCATCAATATTATATAAAGATCAACCAGCAAAATTTACTGTAACACGCTATCATTCATTAATCGTTGATGATATTAGAAAACCTTTGATTGCTTTAGCTTCAACTGATGATGAGATCATGGCTTTTGCTCATCAAAGTGCAAAGATTTTTGGGGTGCAGTATCATCCAGAGGCATATTTAACTGAGTATGGTTTAGTAACATTAAAGAACTTTTTGAGTCTTTGAAAGACTATTGATTTAATCGATAAAAGCTTTATAGAACAAGCAGGTTGGCTGAGCCTATCGAAGTCTTTGTTTGACTAGTTTTCAGAGTTGCATTTCGATAAGCTTAATGCTCTTACACCATTAAATCAACAGTTTTTTGATTAGAGCTTAATATATTAGCAATAATTAATAAAACTAAAAACAAGTAATAAGCTATTTTGTAGCTCATAAAAGTACCAAAATTATAATGACTAAAGTCTCTTGGATATAAGCAATAAGCAGCTAAAGGATTGATAATACTATTTAAGATGTATTCGATTAGAAATAACAGTTAAAATATACTGACAAGATAACTTTCTTACGTTTATTTACAGTATAAAAAACTATACCTGTAAGGAGCCAAAACTATTATTCCGATTAAAACTACAATCATAGAAAACATCACTGGGATATCAATACCATATTTATCAACTATAATTCCAAAAGGTATTTTCATCACTAACATCGCAATACTGTATATAATAGATATGGCAAAAAAGCTATATCAATATATAGAATAGCCGTATTGATTTATTAAAGGAACAGAAAATGCTAAAAGTTATGTATTTATCATGCGAGTGTACATGTAAAATACCACTGCACTTAACCATATTAAGATTAGAAAGATTTTTTGACAACATGATAAGCCTATCTCTAGAGTGGTATTGGATATTTTCTTCTGACTTTTTCAATATCAGCTAAGACTTAATCAGATAAATTTAGATTAATAGCATCAATATTAGTTTTAACTGCTCCATAGTTGTCGCACCAATTATACTAGATAGAGCTCATATATGCTTTTCTGATTGTGAAAGCTATTGCAATTTGACAAACATCTAAATTATGTTTCTTAGCAACTTCTAAGTATTCTACTACAGCTTTGTCAACTGTGGCATTTTGTCTAGTAGCAAATCGAGCTTTTTGCTCAGGAGATCCCATCACTTCATCAGACATTCTGCTACCAGCTGGAATATTGCCATTTAAGTCTTTACCACTTAAGATCCCATTTATAAAGGCGATCATGCTAGATAAGAGATTTTTTCTAAAGCACATGTTTTCATTACATCAGATTCATCTCTTCTTCTGAGTAAATTATACTTATTTTGCAAGATCTAAAGAGATATTTGGAAATTCACTTGTATAGCAGATTAATATAGCTATCTTAGCACTTTTATAGTTTAATAATAAAATATTCTTATCAAATTTAGTATAACCAACATTCCTCTCTTCAGGAGTTCAATAAACTTTGTCATTTTCTATTACTTGGCCATTAGGTAACCTACTAAAACAGTATTAGAGATTTTATATTTTAAAACATTTGATAATCCTGGCTTGTTTATATATTTAAGTAATTTTTAGAAAATATACTATATAAATATAAAAAAATAATCTTGAAAATTATTCAGTTTGAGATTTAATGCTTAAATACTCTGATTTTGTTTGATACATTCTTGAACCATTTTTTATCAACTTAGGAAATGCTTGTACATCTTTATTTTCTACAGCTTTATTCATAGATGTGTGAGTATCTTTGATAGATTGCCACTAATATCAACCCATTGATTAGGATTATTTGTATTTTGAGTCAAAGTTCTTTTTATAAAGCCGTTTGATCTTTGCAGATCTTGTGTTACTTTATCTGATGCTTGCAATACTTCTTGAGTAGTAGTATTTTTAGTAGTTTCAAACGAGACTATTTCTAAAATAGGCTGAGAGTTATTTTCTCTTTTGCGCTTGAAGTATTTTAAAATACAAATAAAAACCCTATTGCCATACTAAAAATAATTATAATTTTTAAAAAGATATCTTGAAAAAACACAACTTTCCTTTAACATTAGTTAAATGATTTTTAACATTATATCTCTTTGTTGAATCTTATAACAGCTCTTTTTGAATAAAATTTTCGTATCAGGTACAATCAGTTATAAGTATATTAACTAGCAATTTTATAATTACAATGATGATAGATAAATTCTTATAATTCCTAAATACTCATGAATTATATTTTGGGTTACATAGAAACTTATAAGCATCTGGGAGTATTTTTATATTTGGGACAAACTTTGATGAAGCTATACTAATCGTATTTATAGCAAATTTATCAAAAATTATTTTTGCTTTTTTATAATGAATTCCACCAGTAACTAAACAGTAAGTATTTTTATCATTTGTTAAGATTTTCTTAATAAATAAAACATTCTGATAGGTATTTTTAGAATTTTTCTCGAGAATGATTTTTGATTTTGGTATACCTAACTTATATAACACCGTAGCATAAATTGAGCTTCTGATAGTTTTTCATCAAAGGAGCTCCTCCACTTATAATGATTTGTTGTGGATATTTGTTATACAATTCTGCAACTTTAAATATACGATCATAGGCACTTAAAGCTGGCCCTAATTCACCAAAAGCTTGATTTATACCAGCTCCTAAGAGAATAATCCCTTTGGTATTAGCGCAAGCTTTAATATCTGTAGATTCTGATTTAAGTGGTAGCGCTAAAATGGTTCCTAAGATTCCATTACCTATAAGATAATAGATAACCGTTAGAGCTACAATAAAATACCTCAAATAGCCTTTTGAAAATATACAAGCAATAATCAAGGCGATTAAAAATAAACATCCAATATCTAATAAACTACTCATCTTAACATCATTTCTATTTAGCAAAAACACCACCAACCATTTGTGTATATGTTTGAGAATCTTGATTATTCACTCCTCTAAATGAAACACAAGTATGTTTAGCTTCAATCTTCACACTAACATTGTCTGTCGCTAAAATAAACTTTAAAGTTTCAAATATTTGTGTGGTCATTCGCTCTTGAATCTGCGGGCGTCTGGCAAAGAAATCACAAATACTATTAATATGACACAGACCAATAATATTGTTATCTTTAGGAATAAAAGAAACCTCAGCAGTACCCTCAAACGGTACAAAATGATGCTCACAAAATGACATAATAGTTATATTTTTTTGAGTTAGAACTCCAGTATAGTTAAATTCATTTTCATATAAAGCACAGGCAGGGAAATTAGCATAATCAAGGCCATTAAATATTTCTTGAGAAAACATTCTTGCTACTCTAAAAGGAGTTTTCTCAAATTCATGTGTGTGTAAACCAAGAGCATCTAAGATTTGTCGATATGCTTTGGCTATTGTGGCTATTTTGCTATCATTATCAAGATTAAATTCTCTGGGTTGCTCTAGACCTAGTTTGATAAGGTGTTGCTGGACATTTTTACCTAATTTAGAGCAATATCTACCTTTCATTATCAAATTTATCGTGCTGTAACTAAATTATTAGACTGTATTATATTATTTAATAAATCATCTTTATAGAGTAAATGCCAGTTATTAGTGTTAATATAGCTAGGTTTATAATATATAGGAAACAAAATATTCATGCAATTTTTAGATTTAGGTTTAAATCCTTCAATATGCAGCACTTTAGTAAAAAAGGTTATACAACTCTCCAACAGCAATCCAAGTAAAAGCTATTCCTACTATTTTGCAGGGTAGTGATGTTATCAGCAACACAAACAGGAATAGGAAAAACCATAGCTTTCACGGTACCAATTATTCATAAACTTTTACCTAAAAAAAATCCAAATACTAATGTTCTCGGCAACATTTTCATCAGCGATAAAAAATTTAGTCAATGAGTTTCTTAATAACCCACAATTTATCTCGGTAGATGCTGTAAGTACAGCTGTTAAAAAAATAACCCAAAAAATCTATATCTAGATAAATCTAACAAAATAAATGCTTTGATTGCTCTAATTAGGCAACAAAACTTGCATCAAGTACTAGTTTTATCGTGCACTAAAAATGGGGAAAATAAAATTTCAGAAAAGTTAAATAATGCTAGTATTAGCAGTAGTGTTATTAATGGTAACAAAAGTCAAACCGCACGTATCCAAAGCCTTAGCAGATTTTAAAGCTAAACAAATAAATGTTTTAGTTGCTACAGATGTTGCTGCGCGCGGAATAGATATTGCTGAACTCTCATGTGTGATAAATCTTGACTTACCAAATGTCGCTGAAGATTATGTACATATAGAATAGGTAGGTCAGCTAGAGCAGGACAAGATGGTTTAGTAATTTTTCTAGTTAGTGCTTATGAAGTAGCATCATTATCAAATATTGATATCTAATAGGACATTTGTTAACTAGCGAAGAGTTTGAAGACTTTGAGGCTCAAAGAATAATAGTAATAAAAAGCCTTCTAATCCAATAAACGTTTTGCAAAAAAATTAGACAAAAAAATCATCAAAATAAAAGTGTTAGAAAACCAAAAGCTAAAGATTAACGATCTGTTGTAATCGGTATAATAGTTTCTTCATGCATACCATGAGTACCTTCTGATACAAAATGTACTTTGGTACTCTCCATAATAGTATTTAGCCAACCGCGAGAATCCACATAATACCAGCAATTACAGCAACAAAAATACCTATAGTTAAAAAGACATGACCATAAACAAACAGTTATTCCTTCAACCTTTGTAATACAGTTCCTTCTGCTGGCGATGTCAACGCACCAACATAACCACAAATTGGCCTCAGCAACCATCATAGTTAAAGCCAACATCCCCAAGGCAAAATCACTCATTTTACGCGGGAATAATTCTGCAACCAGATACAATCCCATCAGTAGTAGTAAATTGTGGGAAGTATAGTACTAAAATGCTAGTGCACATAAAGTCATGCCAAAATAAAATTTTGTCACATGTGTACCAGGTATTTTCTTATAAACAACTGATAATAACGGTGATATTAAAACAATCATTAAAGGATTCATAACCTGCTATTGTTCACCATGTACAGTCATTCCCAAGAAATGAGGGTTTACATTATATAACCGCGAAAAAGTTTAGTAATGTCGGCATTTGTTGATACAGCACAAAAAATATAATACCTTGAATAATCAAAATCAAAGCTACAATCATTCTCTTTCTTTCATGCTATGCTTGCTTGAACATTTGTATAAAGAAATATATCAATGCAAGTATTGCTATCACAACAACTATTCGAGTATATAGTTTAGTATCTTAATGATATTTCCAATTATGAAAATTTTGATAATAGCATCTAAAATTACAACAAAAACCTTGATCCAAGACATTTTTTGCTTACCAGCTTTAGTTGCGATCTTTTAAAATTTTGGATAAAAACTATATAGCTTATCAGACCAAGCAACATCCAAAATGCTGAGCATAAAAATAACCTATTTAGCAGCTATTATAGAAGTAATAAGCATTGAAACAAAAGAGCCAATATTAAAAGCTATATAGTATAAAGTCATTGCGCCATCAAGAGCAGGATAACATTTTTCAAATAACTTTGATATTAAAGAATGAGGGACTAGCTTTAAACAAGCCTCCACCAATCGCAACTCCAGCTAGTGAATACATAACTAAGTTTTTTCTGTACTACCTATGTATTGTGCAATGACTGTACCAAAACTAAGTGATAAATATGATAAAAATAAAATCCCCGCACCAATAAATATCGTACGCTTAGTACCAAGATAGTTATCGCCAATCTAACTACCAATTAGTGGACCACCATACAGTAATACCGAAAAGAACCAAATATTAACATTGCTTCAGCATCACTAAAACCTAATTTTCTAGCAAAATAAATAGCTAATGTAGCTTACAAGCCATAATAACCAAATCTTTCCCATAATTCTAATGTCAATAACACTCAAAAAGGGGTAATATTATTTTTATTTTATAAATTTTGATCTTTAATGACTATCTAAAAACTACAGCAGTCCCATAGCAGAAGACTTCGGTACTCCCAACTAGTGTTTTATCCACTAAGACTACTTGAGGGATAGCAAATCGCGACTATTGCATTAGCTACCTAACTCTTTAGCTTGATTTATCATCTCTTGTTCAGCATGTAATATAGCTTCTTTGCAAACATTTGTAAAGGAAGTATTTTTACTACCTAATTATATTTTTCAAGCCACCCAAAATACCTTGTGTGATAGTAGGTGTTCTTACAATTATTCCAGTAACTAAACCTTTATATTTTATAATTTCTCTTTTACCAAGAGTATCTGCTATGGTTAATATCATAAATTTTCCTAAAATTTTTATGGGTAAACTTAAAAGGTCATTCTGAACTTGTTTAAGGCCTCAATAAATTTATATCTAAAGTGATATGCTAAAATAAATTCAGCACGACAATTATAATTATGGTAGGTGAATTAGCTATTTTCTAAATCAAAGTTACAAGTTCTTCAGCACTAGTAGGGTGAATAGCTATAGTATCATCAAAGTCACGCTTAGTAGCACCCATATTGATAGCTACTGCAAAACCTTGTAGCATCTCATCAACATTTAGACCAATCATATGACAGCCAACAACTTTTTCATTTTCACCAGTTACAACTAGTTTCATTACAGTAGGCATTCTATGACCAGAAATAGCACAATACAAAGCTATAAAGCGAGATTTGTAAACTTTTATATTTTGATCACCATACTTTTCTCTAGCATCTTTTTCAGATAAGCCGACAGTACCAATAGCAGGGTGAGAAAATATAACAGTTGGGATATACTCAAGTTTTGGTTTTAGGTTTGTTTCACCATTAAAAAGTCTACGCGCAAGTCTACGCCCACAAGCAATAGCAACAGGTGTTAGCTGAGCGCCTCCAGAAGCATCACCTAGAGAATATACACCTTTGACATTTGTCTCTTGCCATTCATTAGCAGGTATTACCCCTTTATCTGTAATATTGATATCGGTATTCTCTATACCTAAGTTGTGGGTGTTTGGTGCACGACCTGTAGCCCAAATTAATGTATCAATATTCTCTATAACTTGGCTTGTATTTGTTGAAATTTTTAAAGTATTACCAGTTTTCTCAACTTTAGTAATATTTGTATGGTTGAGTAACTTTAGATTAGTCATAGCCATACATTCAACTAGAGTATCACTAATATCATTATCAAAATCCATTAATGGCTTATCTCTGCGCACCATGATAGTTGTATCTGTACCATGAGCGTTCAAGACACCAGCAATCTCAACACCTATATAGCCGCCACCAACAATTAGCGCTTTTCTAGGTATTTCATCAAGCTCAAAAAACTCATCAGACGTGATACCTAGTTCAGCACCTTCGATGTTTTTTGGAACAATAGGGTAAGCACCTGGCGATATGAAAATATTATCAGCTGTTAGTTCTATACCATCATCTAGTACGATAGTTTTATTATCTTTAAATTTACCCCAATTATTAAAGTGAGTGATATTCCATTTATCTAATAATCTGTCATAAAAACTATGGATATTACTAATATATTTAGCTCTTTTTTCTTTTAAAGTTGTCCAGCTAAAGCCCTTAACCTCAATATCAAAGCCATAGCCTGCGGCATCATGTTTTAGAACCTCTGCAAGATTTGCACCATACCACATAGCTTTTTTGGGTACACATCCTCTATTTACACAAGTACCACCAAGCTCACGCTTTTCGATAATCGCAACTTTTTTGTCAAATTTAGCAGCCTGTACAGCAGATGCTATACCTCCAGAACCGCCACCTAAACTTATTATATCAAAGTAATTATTATTCATTATATTTTCTTACTTTAAAATTATGCTTACAATTTTCCGTATTTAATTTGTAAATATTTAGAGTTTTAGTTACTTGTCCATTTTCATCTACTTCACCAAAGCCTATTGCTTTGATTTTAAAGCTAGTAGGTTTTAATTTTGTGATTTTGATAATCTCGTTAAAATCCTTATTAAAACTCTCTCTTACTTGATCAGTTTGTAAATTTACCGCGAGAATACTTAGATGAGGATTAAATTCAGCAAAGGTATTTGGCGAACCATATTTTTCAAAAGATTTTAATTTATCTGGATAAAATTTTACCCAACTCGGGACAGGGTAGTCTTTATTTCTATATTTAGCTAAATCTTTTACAACTGTATTTGATAATTGTTGAAGTGTTTGCGAGTTTTGAATATCTAACATTACAAAACCACTTTTTCTAGCACTAAAACCTGTTGTTTTTATATAGAAAGGTTTAGTATTTTTAGCAATTTGTGCTAATTCATTTTGTATATCTGTAATATATTTAGTCTCAAAACTTGTCAGGTAGAGTGTTAGATGCACAGGATGGTTTTTTATAAAAGGTGTAGTTTTATATTTCTCCAGTACATTAGTTTCTGCTAAGAAGTCATCGAATTCTTTTATATATTTATCGGCTGTGTTTGCTGGAATTAGATAGATATTATATCGCTTGAAATCAGTAGCAAAACTACCTAATGCCACAAAGAACAGTGAAAATGCTAGTAATAATTTATAAAAAAATTTTTTATAATTCATATTGTATTCCTTAGATAATTATAAGTTATTTTAAATGACTCTATTATATCAGTTTTAGAAGACGGTATCAATTGTAATAATATCCTGTTGTCAAAAGATAATAATCTCTATGGCATTCTGCCAAGAAGGGTATTTATTTGGATTAGTTTTATATCTTGTTTCTATTCAATTTTGATGAGCTTGTTTATCACTACAGATTATTTGAATATTTATAACTTTAGTATTTATATCTGTAAGCTAAGTCCATAAACTTCGAGATTCATCAATAGGATTACAATAATCTATGACTACATTATTACCAAGCTCAAGATTTTATTTTGCTTGATTAATAGACTATCTCATAATTTTGTTTAGTTAGCTCTTGAGAATAAGCTTTTTTGAGATAATATTCTACAGTGTCTATTCTATAGTAGATAGTATTAGGTATGGTTTTGGCTAATTGTTTAGCTAAAGTTGTTTTGCCTACTCCTAGTAGACCTGAAAATATGTAAGCATCTACCATGTTAATTATTTTTTATTACTTTCTCATTTATGTATTTTAATATATTACTTAATAAATCAACCTCTTCTTTTAAAGACTTATTTATCTCATTTAAGAATTTAATAAGTTGTTTATGAGTTGACCTATGCATTAATTCGATATTTTCCTTTTTAAAGAAAAAATCATTATTATCATTAATAGCTACATTTATAAGAACTTAATGTTATTACAAGTTTTAATAGACTTACTTAACAATTCTTTCTTATTTATATTAATCATTTAAATAGTTTTAATAAACCATCTATATTTCTTTTCATAATCATTGCTTTTTCTCTAATCTGAGTTAAAGCTATTTCATTATTAATTTTTGTATTTTTTTGTCTTTATATGTCAGGAATGTATAAGAAATCCAAACATCTAATCCGGCAGAAACTAGAAATGTCATAAAAGTTACTAATATTGAATCCAATTAAAGCTACTTGGTTGTACCATCTCTATAAACATCTAAACCTCATAATCATAACTAATAATCAAAGGAGCATGATCTGAAAACCAAATTTCTTTATAAATATAATCAGATTCAGGTATTACCTTGTCTTTTAAAGTAGGCGTTGAGATATGATAATCAATTCTCCAACCAACATTATTTGCACGAGATTGACCACGATTTGACCACCATGTATATTGTAGAGGTTCTTGATTAATAACTCTAAAAGTATCAACCCAACCTAAATCATCAAAGATATGATCTAACCAAGCTTGCTCTTCTGGTAGTACCCCTGATGTTTTACCATAGTTAGATTTCCAGTTTTTGATATCTATCTCTTTATGTACAATATTAAAATCACCACAAACTATGAAATTTCTACCAGATTCTATTTGTTCTTTGAGTATTTCTTTGTATTTTTCAAGAAACTGCATTTTATATTCTTGACGGACATCGCCACTTGAGCCACTTGGTAAATATAAGCTCGCGATACTAAAGTTTTCATAATCAAACTGAATATAACGCCCCTCATCATCAGCCCAATCTAGACCAAGTTCTTTGATAACTTTTAGAGGCTTTTTTTTGGCATAAATAGCAGTACCACTGTAGCCTTTTTTGACAGCATCTTTAAAATCATAATAGTAGCCAATAGGGAAGTGCTCTTTGTTTTTTTCTAATTGGTGAAATTGAGCTTTTGTCTCTTGAATACACAGAAAATCAATATCTTGAATTTTGAACCACTCCCAAAAACCTTTACGTGCAGCTGCACGAATACCATTAGCATTAAAAGTCATTACTTTTATCATTGAATTATTTTTGATTTTAAAATTATTAGAATCATTTTAGCATTTTAGCGCTAACTGTGTAATAACAATTACTTATCCGATTAATAATTTTTTTTGATAGTAAATATTTTTTAAACAATTATTATCTTGGTATAAATTATCACACCGCGAAAGATTTATTTCACTAATTTATGTCTAATTATATTTCAAAACAAAAAATTAAAGTAAGTCAATCATCAACATGAGATGATATTTATGTAGAGAAGATAACTATCAAAAGCTCTGATTCATCAGCACATGGCGTATATATGCAAGCAAGTATGCACACTTCAGAAAACTACAAGGTAATACTGTAATGATAGAGCTTTTAGAGTATTTCAAAAAGTTTCAGCCTAAAGGATATGTTTACCTGATTCCTAAATGTAACCCAATTGGTAAAGATGCGTTTATAGGTGCAGTGCATCAAGATAGATTTGACTCTTCAACAGGTGATAATTTTAATAGATATTATTTTTATCCTAAAATCGATTATACAACTTTTGTCAAAGAGTATATTAATTCAACTACAGCATAATATAAATAAGCTTTTGAAAATCTACTACAACAACACGCTAAATAAAGAACTAGCAAATGAGTGGGAACTACCTAAAGCAAAAGATTAAATTTGCTTATGCAAAAAGAAGCTCAAAAGGTGGATTATGTTCTAGATTTACACATAGATACAGATGCTATTACATATTTATATACAGCAGATTTTGCAAAAACACATGCTGAAAAGTTCGGTTATAAACATATGCTAATTATCAATAATGATAAAGCTGGTGGTGCTCTAGATGAAGCTATATTTTGCCCAAGAGTGAAAAAACAAGGTCGCTGAATAAGTCCTCAAAGAAGGTTATACACTTGAGTTAGGTTTAGAGAGGAGTATATTAATTTCATTGATGCTAAGATGCAAAGCCAAGGGATTTAAAATTATTTTAAGTATAAGAATATTATCGATTCACCATTTGACACTGATTTATTACATACAGATATAAGACATATTAAGCAGTAGAAGGTAGCCAAAGCTAGTGAGATAATAGGGACAATATATTCAAACTTCATCAATGCAGAAAAAAACATTATCAATGCCATTTTTGGTGGTGTTGTAATCAGTGTTCATAATACTGGTGCAATATGCTAAGGTAGCCAACGGTTATATAAGATTTAAACTCTAGGAACAAACAAATAAATGAAAAAAACTTATAATTAATGATAAGAAAGACTTTGGTCATTCAAAAGGTGCACTTAATCAATATTTAGCTCGATATATCACAGAGTCATCTGTTCAATAAAAGTTTTAGTATCAAAACGACAATTATCGACAACGGCTATAATATTGATGATGAGATCAAAATGGCTTTGGGTTGATGCAAGTGATATACCAAATGGCAGGCTGGTGGATGGGACCTACCTTGGATAGTTAAAGAGTATATTGACGAAGTTTTTACCTCAGGTCATGGAGTTTTATATGCTAATGATGGTAGATCTTAAAATGATTCTAATAAGAAGTATGGTTCAGATGGGGTTTATTAAAAGATAAAATACATGCTGTCATTAACTTGAAATGCTCCATTAGAAGTTTTTGTTGAAAAGACCAATTATTCGAGGGGGTTGGTGTTGATGGAGTATATTTGCATTTCATAAGGTTCATTAGTTTATCTGATGTCAACACTACCAACATTTATCTGTAATGATGTTATGACAAATCCTCTCATTGACGAGTTTAAATTATAAAAATCATTTAGATACAGTTTTTAACTAATGATTAATAGTTCTAAAAAAATCTTAACATCAAAATAAACCATTTTTTTAGAACTATTAAAACTATTTTTGCTATATGAATTTTAATAAAAATATTGGTTATTTATTCTTAAAACTAGAATCAAGTTTAGGTAATTAATAAGATAAACAGTAATAAATTTAAATATATAATATATATGATGGCACAATATTTGCAGATGGATATGGCAACATGTGGCATTTCCCAGATGATTATTGGTCTTCCCAAAAAGTTTTAGATATTGCGTTTATTAATGTTTCAATATTTCTTTAGTTCTTGCCTTTTTTCATCAGGTTCACTCAATAGTAGTTTTGTTAATTCCACAAATTTTGAGAGGAATTGGATTGTAAATATACTAATACAAAGTAGACTACTAAGAAATTATACTATTAATAGAACTTAATAGAAGAGCTATAAAGAATAAATTACTAAATCATATTTGGTGACTTTGAGGATATAAAATTAAAACTCGCAAAGTGGATATGAATTTATAACTAATATATTTCCTAATTCTTATAAAATTGGCTTTAGCTAGCTCATAAAAGTTGTAATACTAACAAATTATAAAATTTTCTTGGGTTGTTTAAATTTTAAATTTAAATAGATTTCAAAACGATTATTAATAGGATGAAATATAAGTTCAAGAAATTAAAGAAAAAAATATAAGTAAATTAATTTTATTTATAATACTAACAATAATAGGAATAATGTTTCTAAACTTGGTTCATGCAAAACTTGTTGTTTTTGGTGCTATGCTGATCACAAACAATCCAGTTATCAGTATAAAAATGATCTTGCAGATATGAATAAAAATATTATACTTATTTGTAACAATAAAGATGAAAATCCAGATTTTGTCTTAGATATAAAAGATAAATTTAAACCTGAAGCTGTAAAAAAATATAAAAGAATTCTATCAACAAGACATCGTCTTCCCAGATAAATTCAGTTATTACAAATATTGTATTTAAACAGTTGCCAGGCAGTGCATTTTCTCCCAATATGATCATTAATGTAGTTTCTTAAGTAACAATGGTGATATTCCAACTGTTTCCTCAAATGTTCCAATAGGATTTCTAGAATCAAATCGACAGCTTCCTCCTAATCTAAATAAGATAAATAGTTCTTGGGTTAGTTATTATGAAGAAACAAAAAACTAAAACTTTAAACATTATTTTAGAGAAAATAATCCAAATGTAAGAAGTAAGGTTAGCATAGTAACTCAAAATGATATAACAAGCATAGATTTACAAACTGTATCTGAGTATTTTTTTATGAGCTGTTATGTTTAAATCATCACTGTGAAATAAGTATTAATAATTATAATAATATATACATTTTTTAAAATTTTGGACAAAAAAAGAGGAACCCAGTAGCTCAAATAGATTTAGTAATATCGAAATTATTAAATGTTAATCTTAACCTTAATCACCATAAAATGAAATGGAAAAATTAGTAAAGTTAAGAGCTTAGGCGATTGATAATAGCCTGTATCAAAGAATAAGGCAACAAACAATATTTTATAGTAAAGAGAATTGTGACTCTTCTTTAACTTGTTGTTTATTTTGAGAATCACGTCTTACTTGGACAGCTTCAGCTAGCATTTCTAGCATATTAAGAGTTTCTTCAAAGTCAACGCATTTATCTGTAACACTTTGTCCATAAGTAAAAGGTTTGTTATTGATATCTTGATTGCCAGCAACAAGATTACTCTCAATCATTACCCCAAAAATATCATTACTCTGCTTTATCTGCTCACAAATATCTGCTAATACGGTAATTTGCTTAGTATGGTCTTTTTGACTATTACCATGATTACAGTCAATCATTACCTTAGTATTAATATGAGCTTTTTTAAGTTTAGCAATACAGTCATCAACATGCTCTTTACTAAAGTTAGGTCCAGAAGCACCACCACGAAGAATTACATGACCATTTTGGTTACCTTTAGTTGCAAATATCGCTGTTGAACCAGATTTTGTCGCACTTAAAAAATGATGCGGATAAATAGCAGATTTAACTGCATCTACAGCTGCTTGGATATCACCATTAGTAGCATTTTTGAAACCAATCGATGCAGAAAGACCAGAAGCTAATTCTCTATGTACTTGGCTTTCAACAGTTCTAGCACCAATTGCTCCCCAAGTGATTAGCTCAGCAAAGTATTGAGGGGTGATCACATCTAGAAACTCAGTTGCACACGGCAGTCTAATACTAGTCAAATCTGATAATAAATTACGCGCAAGACGCAAACCTTTGTTTATATTATATGAATTATCAAGGTCAGGATCATTAATAAATCCTTTCCAACCAATCGTTGTGCGTGGTTTTTCAAAATATACTCTCATTATAATAAGTATATCTTTGTTAAATTTCTTAGCTTGCTCTTTTAGCTTAGTAGCATACTCAATTGCAGCAACAGGGTCATGAATAGAACAAGGTCCTACAACAACAGCGACTCTATTATCATTTCCATGGATAATATCAGCTATTTCTTTCCGAGATTTTCTTACAGTTTCAAAGGAAGTCCTTAAAAGAGGTATATCTTGGATTAGAACTTCTGCAGGAATCAATACTTTTTCTTTTTTTATATTTATATTAGAAACTTTATTAAAGTTTTTATCACCTATCACTAATTTAGATATCCTTATATTTATATATACTTATTTTCTTTTACCAAAAAGACCTGGCATATTCGCCATACCTTGCATAGCAGACATGCGTTTCATTAAGTTTGCTATACCACCTTTTTTACCAATAACGCTTTTCATCATTTTTTTCATTTGCGTATGTTGCTGAAGCAGTTTATTAAGATCTTGAATTGTAGTTCCAGATCCTTTAATAATTCTCTGTTTTCTACTATGTTTGATAAGCTCTGGTTTTTTACGCTCAATTGGAGTCATAGAATCTATCATAGCCTCAATCTTCTTGAACATATCATCACCAACATTACCTGGTAGATTTGCTGGTATATTTGGTAGTTTAGACATAATTGAACCTACACCACCCATTTTTTTCATTTGTTGGATTTGTGCTTTGAAATCTTCTAAATCAAAGCTCTTACCACTTTTAAGCTTTTTAGTTAGCTGTTCAGCAGATTTCTTTTCTGTTTTTTGCTCTATACTTTCTATCAAGCTAAGAACATCACCCATACCTAGAATCTTAGAAGCAATTCTATCAGGATGGAATGGCTCTAAAGCATCAGTCTTCTCACCAGTACCTAAGAACTTAATTGGTTTATTGGTGATCTCTCTGATTGATAAAGCAGCACCACCTCTAGCATCTCCATCAGTTTTTGTCAAAATCACACCAGTTAACTCTAAAGCGTCATTAAATGCTTTGGCTGTTACTGCAGCATCTTGCCCTGTCATACTATCAACAGTAAAAAATGTCTCGATTGGATTAGCAATTTTGTGGATTTGCTTAATCTCATCCATCATGTCATTATCGATATGCAATCTACCTGCAGTATCGATGATAAGCACATCTATAAGTTTAGTTGTTGCTGTTTTCATCACAGCTGTTACAATATCCTGAGACTGTTGTGAAGCATTTGATTCAAAAAACTCAACATTTAAACTATTTGCTAAAGTTCTTAGCTGATCGATAGCAGCAGGGCGATAGACATCGGTACTGACTACCATAACTTTTTTCTTGTGTTGCTCTTTTAGGTATTTAGCTAGCTTAGCTGTAGATGTTGTTTTACCAGCACCTTGTAAACCAGCCATTAATATAACAGCAGGTGGCTGAGTTTTTAGGTTTATTGGTACTTCCTCTTCACCTAGTGCTTTTTCAATTTCTTTTTTGACAAAAAAAATAAAAGTCTGATCTGGGGTAAGACTTTTTTTGACTTCTTCACCAATAGCTTTTTCTTTGATGTTAGCTATAAACTTTTTGACTACTGGTAAGGCAACATCAGCTTCTAAAAGTGACACTCTAATATCACGCAGCACCGATTGGATATTCTCCTCTGTTAGAGAGGTTTGACCTTTTATCTTTTTAAAAGACGATTGTAATTTATCTGATAAACTAGTAAACATATCGCTATAAGTTTCTAACTCTTAGGAATACATTATTTATAGTAAACAGAATATTAACATTTTTAAAAAAATATACTATCTAACAAACGATACTTATGGCTATTATTATAAATAATACTATACAGACTAATATATAAGTGTAATTTTTATCTCTTATAAAAAATATTAGCTCAAGAAAAATTCTTAATAATGGGGAAATTATTATCAACAAAATGCCAATACTTATAATATTTTTTGTAGTATCGTAATTTCCTAAAAAGGCATTTAGTGCGCCAATAGCTATAAACAAAATAGCTATAAATAAATTTAATTTCAAGACTTTATAAATAACATCATCCTTAATCATACTAACCCCTTAATAATCATTTGTATTGCTGATATAAATACAACCACAAAAAAAGTTAATCTAATAGCTTTAGTTGGGATATGTGGCATTAATTTTGAACCAATTGTCGCACCTAATAAAGTACCTAATGCTACAGCTGCTGTGATAGAGCTGTCTATATATCCAGCAAAGTAGTAAGTTGAAGTTGCATTAAATACAGTGATACCCATGATGAAGTTACTTGTCGAGGTACTGACTCTAAAAGGTATTTTCATAATTTTATCCATAGCTACAACTTTAAATATCCCAGCACCAATACCAAGTAAACCACCAATAAAACCAGCACCAGCCATAAAAATAAAACCAAGGATAGGGTGGTTAACATTATAATCTTGCTTTTGCCCACCTATAATAACACTATCATTAAGCTGTAGTTTATTAGCTATAAAAAATTGCTTTAGTGGTTTAGTTTCAGCGTTTGATTTTTTCTTAATGAAACTTAAAATTGCAACCACAATAAGTATGCCACCAAAAATTAAAAATAATACTTTAGCTCTAAGCATCAAAGCCAGCTTAGCTCCAAATATAGCTCCTACAGCTGTTGCTAATGCTAAAAATAAACCTAATTTATCTTTGGTTAATCCATGTGACTTTAATGAAACTAAAGATGTTGCTGTAGATGTACATATAATAGTTACTAGTGATGCACCTATGGCATAGTAAAGAGGTACTCCAAGCACTGTTGTTAGCAATGGGGTAATTACTAAGCCACCACCTAAGCCAATGACAGCACCAATACCACCGCCTAAAACAGCAACAATAAAAATTATTAATTCAAAGAATAAGTAGTTTTCCATGCCTAAATTTTCGAGTACTGAGTCCTGATAGCGAGATTATAGCCTTTTTAACAACTTATTTATTCAAAAAATTTGTGTTTTTACTTAAATGCTTTTAAAATTTGTGTAACTATTGAAAACGTAATTAATTAACTGAAGAAGAGAGGCCATATGGCGAAAGAAGATTGTATAGAAATGGAAGGTGTTGTTTTAGAAGCACTTCCAAACACAATGTTTAGAGTTGAACTTGAAAATGGACATATGGTAACAGCTCACATCTCAGGTAAGATGAGAAAAAACTATATTCGTATATTAACTGGTGATAAAGTTGTAGTTGAGATTACTCCTTATGATTTAACTAAAGGTCGTATTAAGTTTCGCAGCAAATAATAATCTTCAAAACTCTTAATATTTATTATTCCTAAAGAATTATATTTTCTAAGATTAATAAAGCAGGTGTTATTATTTTAGGCATAAGCCCAATAGTTATAGCTAGTAGCAATACTTTATTACCATAATTTATTTCTAATTACAGGGAGACAAAAATCCATAGCAGTATTAGCTACATAGCCAACTAACTCAACGGAAAGGTATCTCTTTAATAATGGGATCATGACAATAATCTAATATCTCAAGTAAGAAATCTATCAAGAAGGTAATCATTCCACAATATTCACTAAGAAAATCAGTATTTAACACTACCGATAATGAATATACTAGCCTAAACCAGAACTTATCAATAATACTCTGCTTGAGGTGATATTAGTCATAAAGCTTATAAATATCGCTGAACTAATTTATAATCCAACAACTATAATGAATATAAACAACGCTTCTTTATTCTTAAATAAATCTTTGAGTGAAATATTTTCTTAGTTTGAGTAAAACTCCTATTGTAACATTATTGCTAACAATAATAAAAAATACTATATGATCAATAATATTTGTGATATTAATATTAATAGTTTCACTTACTATATATATCCTACAATTATATAGATTAGATATTTACTTACCTTAAGAATAGTTATAAAGATATTATCTTGATTATATTGCAAAATTATTGATACTTAGTTAGCTTTTATCATTTTGTTATAGCTACAATAAATAAAAATTCCAACTATATTTGTAATAAATATAGTTGCAGTATAACCAAGACTTATACTTATAACCTCTAGAACAATAGTGTTTATATGGGTAAATATACTGAAGTAACCTGATAGAAATATTATTAATATAACTATTAAATCAAGGAAGTAATTTATTAGCCTTACAACCTTGAGAGATTTTTGAGATTAAAAGCATAATAACCTGTAATTAGAGCAAGGAGAAGTATCAATGATTCATACATTTTAATAATTTTTAAATTTGATTTTTCTATAAAATAGAAAAAACACTACAGGTATGATTGATAATACAAAACATACAGACAATATTTGAATAAATTCTAATGGATTATATAAATTATCTGGAGGGACAAAGCCAATAATTACACACAAAATAGTGCCTATAATACCTAAAAGACAAACAACAGCCATACCAATTTTTCCGCCATGGATATGAAAATCATCTGTATTTCTTACTATTTGATTGTTTATTAACTTTAGTTTTAAAGCAGCAAAAAACATCATTAGATACATCAAAGAATATATTTGTGTGCTAAGAGCTGTAAGAAGCCAGTAATAAGCTTGAACCGAAGGCACCAACTCTAACAGCAGACATATTATAGTCATAATTATAGCTTGAAGTATTAGTATACCACTTGGTGCATCATATTTATTTGTTTTATATAACATATCTGGTAAAAAATGGTCGTCAGCTGCTTGGAGTAATCCTCTTGCTGGTGAAATCATCCAGTTAATCATTGACCCTATTGACCCAACAAAAACCATTAAGCCTAAGAAATAGTAGAAAAACATTGGAATTCCTAAATCCTTTAAATAAACTTTAAAAGTTTTGATAGTACCATTAACAACATCAATTTGTGATTGTGGAAATATAATCGCAACAGCTAAAGCACCTAGAACCATTGTAAAGATTATAAATATTACTGAAATTAAAAGTGCTAGGGGAAATGTCTTTTTAGGATTTATAACTTTTCTAATATGCACAGTTGCTAACTCAAGCCCCAAGAAAGAAGCTATGATAGCTGTTAATCCCATCCATGATTCTGTAGATGTGAAACTAGGAATTAGATTATCTAGATGAAAATGGATATTTAGGTTATAACTATTAATCAACCAAATTAATGCAAATAGTACCATTAATAACATAGGGATTACCATACCAAAAAAAGTACAAGTACTAGCAAAAATTGCTGATACTCTCAGACCTTTAAGATTAAGAATTGTCAAAGACCAAAAAACGACAGTTATAAATGTAATTGTAAACTTTATATTCTGCGCAAAATCAGGATTAAATAAGTATGCAATTGTTCCTGCGAGGAACGTTAGGATACTTGGAAACCAGATAAGAGTATTTATCCATTGAAACCACACAGCTAGCATTGCGACATTAGGACCAAAAGCTTTTTTAACCCAACCATATACTCCTTCTTCACCCTTGGCAGTATACGTTGCAGTCATCTCTGCAGATACTAATGTAACTGGTGCTAAAAATAAAAAAACAGCTACGGCAAAAAAGAAGAATATGTATGTTCCTGAAGTAGCTGTGGAGGGAAGGTTTCTAATATTATCAATAGTTCCCGTCATTAATAATACTAGCAAGATTAAACCAATTTTTTCTTTTGCTGATGAGTTTACTGTCATAATTATACATTTACGGACACTTTAAATTATATAATAACTCAAGGATATCTAAATTGGCAATCATTTATGCAATATACAATGGCATTACTTGAAAAAGTTTCTCTAAGGTTTGTAATGCGTTTTTATTATCGACTTTGATGATTAATCTATCTTGATCTTGTATTAGTAAATTATCGGCATAAAACCTTGGGATATTATCAACTTTCATTATCGCAAGGATTTCTAGACCTTGAGGTAATTTAAAGTCACCGATCTTTTTACCTATAACAGTAGACACGTTCTCTTGACCATGTACTTTGAGCTCGACAAGCATTTCTTCACTATCTTCAATCTCGTACATTTTTAGCATATCAACCTGAGTTAAAAATGCCTTAATTGTTGTATATGAGAAATTATGTGGCGAAATAGAAATATCAATAAGTTTTAGATCTCTAGTAATATCATAGTATTCAGCACTATTAACTGTAGCGATAGTTTTCTTAGCCCCAAGTTTTTTTGCCAAAATTGATGACATAATATTTATCTCATCAGAATTTGTCAAAGCAAAAAAACATATTTGCTTCATCAATACCTTCAGCAATTAATAAATTATTATTAACAGGGTTATAATGTAAAATTGTTGAGTTAGATAACTCATTCAAAGCAAACTCGCATTTTTGAGCACTTGGATCTATCATTTTAATAATATATCCTTTATTCTCCAAAGATTTAGCTAAAGTGATACTTGCATAATTTATACCTGCTATAAATATCTTTCTGATGTTTGCTTTTTTGGGTTGAAATATTGATAGTATTTGTGATGAATATGCTTTTTCTGAAAGATACATAACTCTATCACCAGGATTAACTAAGACACCAGTATCATCAATATCTAATTTTTGACCACTTCTATATACAGAGATAATATCAACTTTAATATCACCTAGACCTAAATATATATCTTTAATTGCAAGACCTACAAGAGGAGAATCTGATGACACTTCAACACCTATAATCTGAACACGCTTATCAAAAAAACTTGATATAAAATATGCTCCAGATAAGAAAATTAATTGTTCTAATCTTTTTGTAGTTTCAAAAAATGACTTTATAACCAAATCGATATTATTCAGCAGTTTAGGGAATCTATTATACTCAGTATCGCGAATTCGTGCGATTTTATAAGGTGTTTTATATAACTTGTAAGCCATATCACATACAGCTATATTTGTAGTATCATTTGATGTCACAGCTATTATCATATCAGTATCTTTAAAATTAGCTTCTATCATAATATTTGGTTTTGTAACATCACCAATAATTGTTTGCACATCAAATGCTGATGAAATAAAGCCAAGTTTTTCTTCATCTAAGTCAATAACAGAAACTTGATGGTCCAAACTTAGTCTTTGAGTTAAATATACGCCTAATTGCCCAGCTCCTAAAATAGCTATTCTCATAATTAACTGTTATAATATTTAATGAATAGTGTGTAAGTTTGAACATACTAATATAAGGCAGGAAAATAATCAAATTTTTAATTTACATTTAGCCTTATAAATATTATTATACAAACATATGATACTAAATTAGTATAGATTAAAGGTAATTATGCTTAAGGTAAGTAAATTACTCGATTACGGTTTACTAGTAGTTGTTACAATAGCACAGAATGATTTTAATCCATATAGTGCTGCAAAGATTGCTGAATCTACGGGACTAAATATCCCGAC
Organism: Francisella-like endosymbiont; assembly: GCF_003069505.1. Lineage (NCBI taxonomy): Bacteria > Pseudomonadati > Pseudomonadota > Gammaproteobacteria > Thiotrichales > Francisellaceae > Francisella-like endosymbiont. The sequence continues at coordinate 271,993 of NZ_QAPC01000001.1, forward strand.
AGTAAGAAAGCTACTAAATCAACTCTCTTTGACAAATATTGTAAACTCAAAGCGAGGTATCGAAGGAGGCTACACACTAGTTAAAGATCCAAGAGATATTACTGTTTTAGATATTGTTAAGTGTGTAGAAAAAGATGTAAATCTAACAGAATGTTGTGATTTGCAAAAAAAATGTAGCTTAGTAGGAAACTGTATAGTTAGTGGTTATTGGAGAGTTTTAAACAGTCAACTACTTGATTTACTATCAAAAACATCAATTTATGATATTGTCAACAACAAAGACAAGAGTTAAAAGAAAATGAGTGAAGATTTAGATAAAATCATTGAGCAAGACTATGAGCATGGTTTTGTTACTAATATTGAAGCAGAAACAATTGAAGCCGGTCTAAATGAGGATGTGATTCGTCTAATATCAACAAGAAAAAATGAGCCTGAGTTTTTATTAGAATGGCGCCTAAAAGCTTATAACAAATGGCTAGAAATGAAGTCGCCTAAGTGGGCTGATTTAAATTATCATCCTATAGATTTTCAGGCTATTAGCTATTACTCGTCTCCTAAGTCGCTAAAAGATCACCCAAAAAGCTTAGATGAGGTTGACCCAGAAATTATTGAAACTTATAAAAAACTTGGTATACCTTTGCATGAGCAAGAAATGTTAGCAGGTGTGAGAAATATTGCTGTAGACGCGGTATTTGATTCAGTATCTGTTGTAACAACATTCAAAGAAAAGTTAGCTGAAGCAGGAGTAATATTTTGCCCAATATCAGAAGCAGTGCAAAAATACCCTGAACTTATACAAAAATATCTTGGCTCAGTAGTTCCTCAAGGTGATAATTTTTTTGCAGCTCTTAATTCAGCAGTATTTAGTGATGGTTCATTTGTATATATTCCTAAAGGTGTAACTTGCCCAATGGAATTATCAACATACTTTAGAATTAATGCTATGAATACTGGACAGTTTGAAAGGACTTTGATTATTGCTGATGAGAATAGCTATGTAAGTTACTTGGAAGGCTGTACTGCTCCAATGCGTGATGAAAATCAACTTCATGCCGCAGTTGTTGAGTTAGTAGCACTAGATGGTGCTGAAATTAAATACTCGACAGTACAAAACTGGTATCCAGGTGATAAAGATGGTAAAGGTGGAATTTATAATTTTGTAACAAAAAGAGGTATCTGTTACAAAAATTCAAAAATTTCATGGACACAGGTTGAAACAGGCTCTGCTATCACGTGGAAATATCCTTCTGTAGTTTTACGTGGAGATAACTCAATTGGTGAATTCTATTCTGTAGCACTAACTCGTCATGCTCAACAAGCTGATACAGGTACAAAAATGATTCATCTTGGTAAAAACACTAAAAGTACCATCATTTCGAAAGGTATATCTGCAGGCAAGGCATCACAAGCATATAGAGGTTTAGTAAGAATTTCACCGAATGCTGCTAACGCAAGAAACTTCTCACAATGTGACTCTTTACTGATTGGTCATAATTGTGGGGCACATACTTACCCATATATAGAAAATAAAAGTAATTCCTCACAGATAGAGCATGAGGCTACAACCTCTAAGATTTCTGATGATCAGCTTTTTTATTGCAAACAAAGAGGTCTATCAGAAGAGGATGCAATTGCTATGATTGTAAATGGTTTCTGTAAAGAAGTATTTAATAGACTTCCTCTTGAGTTCGCTGTAGAAGCTCAGAAACTTATGGAAGTTAGTCTAAAAGGTGCAGTTGGTTAAGCTATAAGTTATATAATTTGATAAAAGGTTTTAAAAATGTTATTAAAAATTAAAGATTTACATGTAAGTGTTGGTGAGCAAAAAAAACAAATATTAAAAGGATTAAACTTAACAGTTGAAAAAGGTGAAGTTCATGCAATTATGGGACCGAATGGCGCTGGTAAGAGCACTTTAAGTAATGCTTTAGTGGGTAAAGATGGTTATGAAATTACTCAAGGTTCTGTCACATTTGATGGTAAAGATTTAAATGACTTAAGTATCTCAGAAAGGGCTGCAGCTGGTATCTTTTTAAGTTTACAGTATCCAATTGAAATTCCTGGAATTAGTAATGTCCAATTCCTTAAAACTGCTGTAAATAGCGTTAGAAAGCAAAATGGCAAAGATGAGATTGATGTGATTTCTTTTATGAAAAAACTAAAAGAAAATATGCAGATATTAAAAATTGATCAAAAATATATGTCACGCGGTGTCAATGAAGGCTTCTCTGGTGGTGAGAAGAAGCGTAATGAGATGCTACAACTTATGATGCTTGAACCAAAATTGGCCATATTAGATGAAACTGATTCTGGCTTGGATATCGATGCTCTACAAGTAGTATCACAAGGTGCAAATAGTATGAGATCTGTGAATAGAAGTTTTTTAGTAATTACTCATTATCAAAGACTTTTAGACCATATTCAACCAGACTTTGTCCATGTTTTAGTAGATGGCAAAATAGTTAAGACTGGTGGCAAAGAGCTTGCTCTTGAATTAGAAGAGAAAGGTTATTCTTGGTTAAACAGCTAAAGGTTGCTAAAAATGTTAATAAATAACAAATTTCTACCTACAACTAAACAAGAAAGCTGGAAGTATACAAATATTGCTTCTATTTATGACAAAAATAATATCAAAGAATTACTAAAAGAATCGCTTCAGTCAAAAGACTATCTTGAAGGCTTTAAGTTTGATACACAAGAGAATGTTGTAATAATACTTGATGGTGTGTTAGCTATTGATTATAACAAAAAATTAAAGCATATTAGTGCCTTAGAATTACACAAAGACAATAGAAATATGTCTAGACTAGCGATAGAGAATTCTAAACACTTTGGTATTAATATAGCTAAAGATACTAAAGATCGCTTAAGCCTAATCTTCATAAATACTGATATGGCTAAGAATAAATTGACAAATATATCACTAAAGCTTGATGTCAATATGTTTGCTAGTCTAAATTTAGATATTAACTTTGTAAACCTTACTGAAAATTCTGCAATAAATTTATTTTTAGATATAAATATTGCTGAAGCTGCAAAAGTCAATTTTACCAACAATGCTAATAATCCAAATAATACTAAGTTAATCACAACAGCAAACTATTTAATAAATTTAGATAGAGCTGCTGAGTTTAATGGATTTAATCTTCTTAATAAATATGCTCTATTAAGAAGTGATTTTGTAGTTAATCTCAATAAGCCTCATTCAAGATTTGATGTCAGAGGACTATACTTGGTAAATGATAATGCTATTGCTAACACTTGTTTTTTAGTTAATCACAATGCCTCATATACTTTTAGTAGTGTCAACTTCCGTGGTGTTGCTAATGGTAATGCTAAGATTTGGTTTAATGCTAAAGCGATAGTTAATAAAGGTATTGAGCAAATACAAGTATATCAAAATAATAAAAACATACAATTAAGCAATAAAGCTGAGATAAACACTAAGCCAGAGTTAGAGATTTTTGCTGATGATGTAGTCTGTACTCATGGTGCTACGATAGGGCAGCTAGATAAAGATGCTTTATTCTATTTACAATCTAGGGGACTAGAGCTTCATTATGCCCAACATTTGCTGCTAGAAAGCTTTGTTAAATTTCAGCTGACAGCCGATGATTTTCCTTTTGAAAATGAAATTAAAGAAGATATAATTGAGTCTTTATATGATATCCTCCATACTATTATTTATTAGTATTAATAACTAATAATAAATTCTTATTTATTTTTCTTATATGATAAATTAGAGCTATATTTAACTTAGTTTTTGAATAAATCTTATGAAAGAAGTTTTGATGTACTAACCAACAGCTTTTGATGTTGTTTATGCTATAAATCCATAGATGCAAGTTAATAATAAACCTAATAAAACTTTAGTGTTAAAACAATGGCAAAATCTTTATGACACTTATCAAAAACTTGGTGCAAAAATCAATTTAATTAAACAGGGTGAAAATGTCCCAGATATGGTCTTTACAGCAAACGCTTGAAGTTGTACGATAAAACACTTTTATAGCAAGTAATTTTTCATCCTATAGAAAGAAAGCCTGAAGAATTATTATTCCAAAAATGGTTTAACGATAATGGCTATCAGGTTGAAACTCTCGATTACTACAATATTGGAGAAGGAGATGTTCTAGAATATTAATAATAAGCTCTATTGTGGTTAATGGATACCGCAGTAGTTTAAATGCAACTCAACAATTAGCTAAATTAGTTGATGTTGAAGCCAATAGAATTAAAAATTGTGGATTCTTTCTTATTATGATCTTGATTTAACATTTTGTCCTTTAGGTGATAGAGCTGTGATACACTATCCAAAAGCATATGCTCAATAAAGCCAAGAAATCCTAAAACAACTTACAAATGCTATTGAACTGACTTATGAGCAGGTTGCTAATCAATTTGCAAATAGTAGTAAGCCTTTTTGCAATGACGTCATTTGCTATAGCATGTAGCAATGATTGTCCTGATCATAATACAATCAAATATTCTACTTAGGCTAAAACTACAGTTAAAAATGATAGTATACTTGTTCAGGTTACAAGCTATGCAACAACAACACTTAAAAAATAGTGTAGAAAAACAAATTTCAGATAATGGTAATTAATTAGAATATTACAAAGTAAATCTTAATAAGCTGCAAACAGCATTTGAGAACCAAGATAAATCTTCAGGTACAAGACTAGTTGTCGATGTATTATTAGATTACAATCCTCCTGTTAAAGATATACAAGTAGCAAAACAAAAACTAATGATTAAACTTTTTAATGATACTAAAGATTATCTTGCTAACTTTAATAAACAAACTAATAGTAATTATACTATCCAATCTATACAATATATTGATGTAGATGGTTATCAGCCTAGGAATAATTTAATGTTAATGAAAACAGCTTATAACGATGATGTAAGCTCAAATAGCTATAATACTATAGCTATATCTCAAGACATTAATATCAAAGCTAATGTTACATTTATGGAGAAATAAGCTATGACATTGAATAATGTTATAAAAACAGATGAAGCTAATTTTGAAAAACTTATCAATAATACAAACAAGGCTGTTTTAGTTGATTTTTACGCTGATTGGTGTGGACCATGTAAGACATTAGGTCCGATTCTTGATCAACTTTCAAAAGACTATCAAAATGCTATGATTGTTAAAGTAAATGTTGATGACAATCAAAATTTAGCTGCTAAATTTGCTATTAGAAGTATCCCGACCTTGATTATTTTTAAAAATGGTAAGCAAGTTGAGACCCTAATGGGCGTCCATACTGGCTCTCAATTAGAGCAAAAGCTAAAAGTATATGAGTAAAAAGTTCGAATCTCAAGGTTTATGCCAATGGTATTTTAAGACGCTTTTTGAAATACCAGTTAAACCAAATAAATTTCCTCAAGAATTTGCTATAATAACAGCTTATAATCCACTTAATCAAAAATTAACCAAGCAAGAAAACATTTTTAGAAATATTCTCTTAAAACACCAATTAACTAGAAAATATAACTGGGTGTATCAAATCAACGGTTTTGATAAAAGTACTCAACACAAAGAAAATGGTTTTATGTTTAATGCTAAATCTTTAGATAGCGCTTGTGAACTTGGTCAAGAATATTCTCAAGATGCTATTTATTATGTCATTGGTGATATTCTCTATGTTTGTAAGTGTGAACCAGCTAAAAGTAAGCTTATCGAAGTAGGTGAGTTTTTAGCTAGGATTTGCTGATACAAAATTAACAATTCTTTTTAACTCAGCAACATAATCAAGAAAAAGCTCTTTTCCTTTATCTGTGATTTTATAAGTTGTCATCGGTTTACCAGATTTAAAAGATTTTTTATTTATAATATAACCATTTTTAACAAAGACTTTCATATGTGTACTCATATGACCATCAGTTAATTCTAATAAAGTTTTTATATCTTTAAATGTAGCACTGTCCACCGAATATAAATAAGTAATTATTTTTGTTCTAATTGGTTGATGCAATATATCATTCAGCATATTTTACCTATTTTTTTTCAGTATTTTACCCATAAATATATAAGTTATACCTAAATATATCAGCATAAGTTGCCAATAAATGTCACTGTAATTCTTAACAAAGAATATCAATATAATACCAATTAGAATATAACTTGTGGAGATTTTTCTGATAATCTCTAATGAAAATCTTCCAAATAGGTTATATACACAAGACCTAAGGATATATATACGAAGGCAAACACTAAGTTACCATATTTATATATAGAGATAGTACTATTATAGTTGTAAATATGGTTTTTAGAATGACATCATGTATCTCATTTTGGAAAAATGGTTTTATTAAAAGTAATATAGAAATTGGTATATTTATAAACATAGTATTTTATATTATTCTTTTTAAGTTAGTTTTTATAATAACTAAAAGTACTAAAAAACATCGTTATCACCCTTCTGTTAACTCTTATGTTAAAAAAGCAATAGAGATATTTATTAAGTATTGAATGATAGGAATAAGTAAAAACACTACACCAGCAACAATTAGCTTTTGCCGTCAAAAATATATTATATATTTAAATTTTGATAATCGCTAATTACTTTTTACTCCATAGGTATTTTATAAAAAAGTACTATTAAATTAATAGTTTTTCAAGTTTTTATTTTACAATGTTTTTATCTTTATAATAGATCTTATTATAAAATAGAAAATACCAAAATCAATATAAAAATATACGAAAATGCGTTGCTCAAGATCAACAAAACATTCCTAATACAACACATGAGTTAAAGGCAATACTTAAATACTTAAATCAGGTATCAAAGGAAATCCTCATGCCTTAAAGCGGAGATTTTTAATTTGTGATGCTGTAAGAGATTTCTGAAGAAAATATTAAATTACTCAATGAAAATCAAAATGAGTCGATTATACCATATAGAGTATAGTATTAATCAGCATATATAAAGAGAAGCATCTTATGTATTTTATAGTTATATAGTTAATATCTAAAAACTTAATATATTCTAATCTGCTGTATAACCGATTTTAAAATAAAATAAGTATATGGGAAAATCTTAAGTTTAGAATAAACGTTAAAACAATGTTGTGGCATAGCAGTAATCATGCAAATAGACAAGGACTGTGCAAAAGTTTTGATTCCGCAAAAAATATTAATGAAAATTCTAAACATGCTGATATTAAGTTAACTTATAAACCATTTAAGGAAATAACCTTAAGGAATTTTTTGGACAATAATATAAAAGATGAGTATTTATCCTCACCAATACTTGCCTTAATTGCTAATATTTCAAGTAGCAATGCCTGTGTGTACATAAAGGATATAAATTCTAAATACGTTTTTTTAGTAAAAATTTTCAAAACTTAGTAGGTAGCGATTCATACCTAGAGATTGGTAAAAGTGACTATGATTTATAGGACAATAGATTAGCAACTGTGCATTTAGAAAAGATGATTTAGTTGTCTTAAAAAACAAGGAACCACACATATCGAAGTATCTAATACCTAAAGGTAAAGAGCTAGTATGGATAAAAACAGAAAAAATTCCAATCCTTGACAAACAAAATAATCCTATCGGTATACTTTGTATTGCTGAAGATTTATCACACAAAAAGATAATAAGACCTAAAGAAAAGAATCAATTACAAAAACTCCGATTAGAACAAATCAGAGAAACCCTGCATCTATGGTCTTAGAGGTAATTGAGGAAATACATAAGAAATAATTATAAGAACCAAGTAAATCTCTATGATGAATATTCATTTATCAGAAATTCATTTATCAAAAAATTATCTCGCGAATTAACAACGAAAGATGAGCAACATCTTTTCAGCCATATAAATTTAGAAAATCAATTAAAAGAAACTTTATCAATATTCATTGAGAACAGAGAATTGATAATTATTGGCACTGGGAAAGTTAATTACAAATATTATATATTTAATAATTTGTCTATGCTTCATTGAGCTATACAAAAACAAATCTCTCAGAGAAAAAATTATGATCAATATCGATGGTAACACAATTAGGCTGATGATAAACAAGACAGGTGAAAGGTATAGATGTTGCACAGATGATAACCACTCTGACCACAAATTTATAACAAATTATCTCACTTCTGATATAATAAAACTACTCAAATTAGATTTAGAAATTTTTACTATAGATGGGTTAGTTTCAGTAGTAAATGTGATAATAGATATCAAGGCATTGCCTATACTGACTAGCCATCTACAAATATTGTCTAAATCGACACAGTTAACCATAGCCGTATAGCACAGTTAGATATAAAATAATTGTGAACAAATTCAATATCATCACAAAAACCAATAATTATACAAATATCTTTTGTACTTATAATTATAGCTTCTTTTATAATTTTAATATTATTCATTTTTTCACAAGAAAAGTTGGTCAATAATTAGCTAAACAAATAACACTAACGAGAAGATTCATAGTGTGCTTGGCTATGGACACAATTAATCTGTATATGGACATATTATTGATTTTTTAGCAGTAGTTACCGCTGCGAATTACATCAGCAGGGTAGTTATAAGAGTATACCAAAACTAAATATACAAAAAGCTAAGTTTAAAGCACCACTTATATATTGGTATATTGGTATGACAATCTGGAACCTGCATTTTCAATACTTTCAGTATGTATGTAGAAATTGATTTATAAAATCAAGAACTTTTGCTATAAGAATTTTTTATAAATGACAAAAGTGATATTTTTCAATGTTGAGAGTATTTTTTGCTATTTTGCAAGACTATTTTTTCTCTTTTTCAATAGTTCTTATCTTAGGCAAGCTCATTATATTTTATGAGCCAGATACTTTAATCTGTTTTGTGAATCTTATACTACAAAAGTCATTAAAATCAATGGTTTGAAAAGTATTCAACTTTTTTCACAAATATATAAACATTCGCATAATAAATATTATGTTAAATTATTTGAATGTGTGAAAGATAAGTTTCTTCTTGTGAATAACCCCCTGTTACTGTTTGATTTCAGTTAAGTGTTTATAATACATTCTTCAAAAGTTTCATTTTTTCAAGCTTATCACCAAGAAATTTTTAATAGTTACTTATATGTCTGAAATTTTTGTCTTAGGCTTATGTAGACTTTAGCTTTATGTTCATCTAAAATTATCGCCACTGCGGCATTTTAATTTGTGCCATTTTTGTAAAAAGTAAATTAGTACTAAGAAATACATTATGTACCAAAATCATAAAAGTGAAATTTTATTAGCAACACCGCTTATAAAAGATGATACATTATTTACCAAATCAGTAATTTATTTGTGTCAAAATGACCGCTATGGCGCTATGGGTTTGATAATAAACAAACCTCTTACAGATACATTAAGAGATGTTTTTGAAGAGCTGCATATACCTCATAGTAATACTTTCGAAGAAATTTTAGAATACCCTCTTTATATGGGCGGGCCGATAAGCCCACATAAAATTATGGTATTGCATACTACTAATGGTCGCAACTATAGTTCAACGATAAAATTAGATGAGGGTTTAGCGATAACAGCTTCGATGGATATTTTAGAAGATCTTGCCAACAATATTTTGCCCGAGTATTTCTTGCCAGTTGTTGGTTATAGTTGCTGGACTGCCAATCAGCTTACAGATGAAATTAAATCAAATGATTGGATAGTAACTAATAAGCTTAGTAAGAAAATTTTGTTCAATCATGAAAACAAGGTAAAATGGCAAAATCATTTAGAACATGCTGGCTATACTTTACAAAGTCTTAATGCATTATTTAATAGAAATACAGGTAACTGCTAATGTTTCAGTCATTGATAGCTATCGATTATGGTAAAGCGCGTATCGGCTTAGCTAGTGGTCAAATGATTACAAAAACTGCAACACCGATAAGTACTGTTGAAGCTTATAACGGAGTACCTAACTGGATTGAGCTTGATAAAATTATCAAATGCTGGAACCCTTCAGATATTATTATTGGTTTACCATTAGATACCCAAGATTTTGAAACTGATATTACTAAAGCTGCTAAAGATTTTGCTAAAGAAGTACAGCAAAGATATCAAAGAAAAGTTCACCTTATTAATGAAGCTTACTCAACTCGAGAAGCTATATGGCGTCTAGAAGAAGTCAAAAGTAAAAAAGTTTCTCATATAAAAGTAGATGCTCTAGCAGCCTGTGTGATCTTAGAAACATGGATGTCTGAAAATTAATTTATAATATATTTAATAAGACTGTAATTATTTGCTTATTAAAATTCATGATCTGAGAATGTTAAGGCTTTTTATTGAACTATACAAAAAAAGCTGTCCTATTTCTCCATATTTCTTAGGTATTTAGGTATATTTTATACTTATAAGATTGGTGTTAAGCAAGATTTGGATTTAGCAATAAAATATTTTGATGTTTTTCTTGATAAAATTATGATAAACCATCACGCCACTATCATGGCTAATCTAAAGGGCAAATGAAAAAACTAATCAATATTTACTTTATCTGCTGAACTTGGCAATGCTGAAGCTATGTTCTTTTTAGGAAAATCTTATATGGCCAATATAATCAGCAATAGGAACTAATCCGCAAAAAATTTTTTTCTGGCTTAATAAAGATGATCAAAGTGGTAATATAGAAGCGATGAAATTGATATATGATAATGATTTGTATTCAAAATTTAAGAGTTAATTACAATGTGTGATAAAAAAATTAGTTATCGAACTTTTCAAAAATCTTTTATAAGCTTTGAAGATAGTCAAACTTAAAAGTATAAACTACTAATCTTTAAAGATTAGTTTGATAAGTCATTTAAAAGGTTATTGCTAGTGCTAAGCTAGAAAAGCAGTTTTAAGAAGACGAACATCTAGATATTTATCATATTTTCACTTAAAATTATTAGTATATTTTATTCAACTATAATCTAAATCTAGGTCTTAATTTCAAATGAATGAATATAATTTTAGCGATATAGAAAAATCGGCACAAGATTATTGGCGTAAAAATGCTTCTTTTAAAGCTGTAAAAGATAAAAATAAACAAAAATTTTACTGTCTTTCGATGTTGCCATATCCTAGTGGTACGCTACATATGGGACATGTACGTAATTATACGATTGGCGATGTAATTGCAAGATATCAAAAAATGCAAGGCAAAAATGTCCTTCATCCTATGGGTTGGGATGCTTTTGGTCTACCTGCGGAGAATGCTGCAATTAAGAATAAAAAATCACCATACGAATGGACAAAAAGTAATATTGCTCACATGAAATCACAACTTGACTCTTTAGGCTTTAGTTTTGACTGGTCAAGAGAAGTCACAACTTGTGATCAAGATTATTATAAATGGGAGCAATGGTTTTTTATTCAGCTATACAAAAAAGGCTTAGCATATCGTAAAAACTCAGTTGTTAACTGGGATCCAGTTGATCAAACAGTTTTAGCAAATGAGCAAGTTATTGATGGTACAGGTTGGCGTTCTGGTGCTTTAGTTGAGAAAAAAGAAATTCCTCAGTGGTTCCTAAAAATTACTAATTATGCTGATGTACTTTTACAAGGTATCACTAAATTAGAGGACTGGCCAGAAGCCGTTAAAACCATGCAAACTAACTGGATTGGTAAATCCAAAGGTTTAACAATTAAGTTCAAAATTAAAGAATCTAACCAATATCTTGAAGTGTTTACAACTCGTCCTGATACACTAATGGGTGTAAGCTATCTTGGTATTGCACCTGAACACCCTCTTGCTCTTGAAGAAGCTAAAAATAATCCAGAGCTAGCAGTATTTATAGATGAATGTAAGAAATCATCAATAATCGAAGCAGACTTAGCAACTCAAGAGAAAAAAGGATTTAAGACATCAATTAAAGTAATTCATCCTATTTCTGGTGAAACTGTAGATGTTTGGGTAGTTAATTTTGTGCTTATGGGATATGGCTCTGGTGCTGTTATGTCTGTACCAGCGCATGATCAAATAGATTGGAAATTTGCACAAAAATATAATATACCATTAAAACAAGTCATACAGCCTAATGGTAAAAACCTACAAATTGGTTTACAAAAATCTGCTTTTATTGAAAAAGGTATACTAATAAACTCAGGAGAATTTGATGGTCTAAACTTCAAAAATGCTTATCAAGCTATAAAGAAATACCTTATAAAGCAAAATAAAGGTTATGAAACTACTAATTTTAGAATTCATGATTGGGGTATTTCACGCCAAAGATATTGGGGTTGTCCTATTCCTATGATTCACTGTTATAGTTGTGGCATAATACCTGAAAAAGAAGACAACTTACCAGTAAGATTACCTACTGATGTAACCTTAATAGAAGCAGGCTCACCACTTAAGGATATTCCAGAGTTTCTGAATGTAGCTTGCCCAGAATGTGGTAAACCAGCAAAACGTGAGACTGATACATTTGATACATTTTTTGAATCATCTTGGTATTATGCAAGATATACTTGCCCTACTGCTAACCAAATGCTTGACCAAGAAGCTAATTATTGGCTACCAGTAGATAAATATATTGGTGGTATTGAGCATGCTATCATGCACTTACTATATGCTAGATTCTTTCATAAATTAATGCGTGATCAAGGATTACTTAGCTCGGATGAACCTTTTAAGAATCTCCTTACACAAGGAATGGTGCTAAAAGATGGTGCTAAAATGTCTAAGTCTAAAGGTAATACTGTAGATCCTCAAGAGCTTATTGATAAATATGGTGCTGATACTGTAAGATTGTTTAGTATGTTTGCGGCACCTCCTGAGCAATCACTTGAATGGTCGGAAACAGGAGTTGAAGGAGCAAATAAATTTCTACGCAAAGTATTTAATTATGCTGAATTAAATAAAGATATATTTGCTAAAAACATAACTCTAAAGCATCAAAAACTGACAAAACAAGATAAAAAAGTACGCTTTGAAATACACTCTAATCTAAAGCAGGCAATTTTTGATTTTGATAAGAATCAGTTTAATACTATAGTATCTGCTTGTATGAAAATTTTAAATTCCCTTAATAAGTATGATAACCTTTCTCAAAGTGTCAAGGTTGAGGGATTTAGTATTTTACTAAGAGTTCTAGCACCATTTACGCCACATTTGTGCCATCATCTATGGCAACAGCTAAATTTAGGAGAAGATATACTTCATACTAGTTTCCCAACGGTTGATAATAATGCTCTAGAGAAAGATGAATTTCTTTTAGTAGTGCAGATTAATGGTAAATTAAAAGCTAAGCTAGAATTAGATGCTTCATTATCTCCAAATCAAGTTGAAGAAGTAGTGTTAGCTGATGAATATGTTAAATCATTTATAGATAATAAACAAGTTGTTAAAGTAATTTATGTCTCACAAAAACTTATCAATATTGTAATTAAATAAGGTAAATATGATGAAAATAAAATATATTTATACTATATTTTTGTTTATTGCAACAGTCATATTAGCTAACTGTGGTTTTCATCCACGTGGAGTTTTGGCTGGTGGTAATGCAGGTAACTTTGATAGCTTATGGCACTAATTTTATATTCAAAGTAATGGATATCATAGTCTAATAAATGAACTAAGATATAATTTGATAGCTTATAAAGCGATTGTTATTAAAAATGAGGAATTGGCTGATTATATACTTAATATACAACAGGTAAATCAAAGATCTCAATTAACAAGTATTGTTGGAGGTGCATCTAATAATACTTGTTAATTAATTTATACAATAACTTACAATTTAGTAAGACCTAAGATAAAGACTCCTGTCATACCTAATACTACTATTAATTAACAAATGTTTTGGCAGTCTAACTCAAGTACACAGTTAGCTCAAAATAATGAATCAACTAGGATATATACTTATCTCCAATCAAATTTGGTTACAAAGATGATTTTACAGATAGCAGAGCTTTTACCAAGTAAGAATATACTCTCTAGCGATAATTCTGTACAATAAACCTAGAGCCTATTTTTTTATTTCAAAACAGAATATTTAACTTAAAGGTAATGCAAAACACAATGTCAATTCTAAAAAATACTATTTGGATATTTATTAATAATCATAGACTAGCTATTACATTAAGCTGTTCTACTATTATTATAATAGTACTATTAGCATCATTAATTATTAATAAATTATTCAGCAAATACATTTTAATAGCTAAAAAATTCATTATTAGGTAAGTATCTGGCTCCAATACAATTTTTTTTATCAAGCTATCACATATTGGCTCCAAGTATATCCTTATATATTATGCTAAGTTTTGCTGCTGATTATGAGTATCTTTGGACACAGCATTTAGTTACTATATATAATGCAGTTATTAGCACAAATTTATATAACTATTACTATAATTTCATTTTTGGTGTGTTTTATAAATGCCGTTTTTGACTATTTTCAAAATCTTGTTTACTTTAAGAATCATTCATTACAGCTATGCTCTCAGGTTATAAAAATTATCTTATACATAATAGGCTTTTTATTCTAGTAATATCATTGTTATTAAATAAATCACTTGTTGCATTTCTAATAGGATTAGGATATTACCTGCGGTTCTAACTAATGTTGGTATTTAAAGACACTATCTTAGGCTTTGTAACTAATGTTCAGTTTGCCGTGCTTGATTTAGTAAGAGTTGGAGAGACTGGATTACTATCCCATCTGCTAATATTGATGGTACTACAATGAATGTATCTATCAACATAGTTAAAATACGCAATTTTGATAAAATAATATCAATAATACCAAACTTATACACTAACTACTCTCTACCCAGAGTGTCAAAAACTGGCGTGGCGTGGTAGAAATTGGTGATCGTCGTTATTTAAGCTCTTAATAAATTATATCGGTATAATAAAATTCTGTGATTAACAACTTCTAGAAAAATTAAGTAAAGAAGTTCTTTTAGTAGATTTTATCACGGCTAAAGCTGATGAAAAGCTTACAAATATTAGTTTATTTCTTGCCTATATTGAAAATTACCTACACAATCATCCAAAAATACATCTCAACATCTAGGCTTGACGTTTTTGATTAGAGAACTTCAGCCTATACTCAATTTGGCTTACCTGTTGAGTTATATATATTTATAAATGATATCAACTGGGTCAACTATGAGAAAATTCAAGCTGATATTTTTGACTATGTATTTGCTAGTTTACATATGGTTGATTATTCTAAAAGCTTTCTAAGCTATTACTGATAGAATTAATAATCAGTTTTAAAAAAGTTTAGCACTTAGGTAAGGTAACACCAACTTGACCTTGGTATTTACCTCCTTTGTCAGCATAAGAAGTTTCACACTCCTCATCAGATTGGAAGAATAACATTTGAGCCACACCTTCATTTGCATAAATTTTAGCCGGTAATGGTGTAGTATTTGAAAACTCTAATGTCACATAACCTTCCCATTCTGGCTCAAGAGGAGTCACATTTACTATGATTCCACATCTTGCATAAGTAGATTTACCTAAACAGACTACTAAAATATCTCTTGGGATTTTAAACTTCTCAACTGTACGCGCTAAAGTAAAAGAGTTGGGGGAATTATACAAACATCACCTTTGAATCGACAAAATTTTTATCATTAAAATCTTTAGGATCAACTATTGAAGAGTTTATATTTGTAAATATTTTAAACTCATCTGCACAGCGCACATCATAGCCATAACTTGAAGTTCCATAAGAAACAATTTTTTGGTTATTGATAACTTTTACTTGACCTGCCTCAAAAGGTTCTATCATGTTATGCTCTTGAGACATTTTTTTATCCATTTATCTGATTTTATCGTCACGGTTTTGGTCTCTTAATTTTCTATATTTAACACCAATAGAATCTAAACTACTTGCTTTAGGTAATTTCTCAATTTCATTTAAGGTATTTTCAGCTAAAGTGATATAACTTATATTGATACTATCATCCTTGTCTAAACTGACATAAGGTTTACCGTTATCAGCATTCTCACGAATATCTTTATGCAGCGGTAAATTGCCTAAAAACTCAATATTATTTTTGCTACATAAAAGATGAGTGCCATCCTTGCCAAAAATATGTTCACTGTTACCACATTTAGGGCAAATATAATAACTCATATTTTCTACTACACCTAAAGTTTTGATATCAACTTTTTGAAACATTGCTATAGCCCTTTTTGCATCAATTAATGATAAATCTTGGGGAGTTGTAACAATCACAGCACCAGTAACTGGCATATTTTTTGATATAGTTAACTGAATATCACCCGTTCCAGGAGGTAAATCTAAAAATAAATAATCTATATGACCCCAATCTGTATCATTTAAAAGTTGCATTAGAGCTCGAGATACTATAGGACCACGCCAAATTACTGCTGATTCAGGGTCTATCAAATTACCGATAGAAATCATCTTTACCCCGTAACGCTCTAACGGAATAATTTTTTTCTTATCAGTAGTTTGTGGATTTTGCTTAAGATTTAGTAAAGTCGGCTGACTTGGGCCATAAATATCTGCATCTAAAATCCCAACTTTTGCCCCCATTTTTGCAAAGCAAACTGCTAAATTTGCTGTGACAGTAGACTTACCTACTCCCCCTTTTCCGGAGGCTACTAAGATAATATTTTTGATATTAGGTAAAAGTTTTTGTCCTTGTTGAACTTTCCTTTTGATCACATTTTCAATTCTTATCATATTAAAACTATTAGCTTTTTATAATTTATTCGCTATTATAACGACAATTTGATTGTAATTATATACTTAATTAAAGATGCTTAAAAAGATGATTTTAAAATGATTTTACTCACAAATATTGGTGGAATGTTAGAGTTTTATGATTTTGTAATATTTGGCATGTTTGTATCGTGTGCTAGGCAAAACATTTTTTCCTCGCGAAGGCTCACTAGCATTACAAGCATACTTTCTTGCCTTTACAGTTTTTGCTGTTGGATATTTTGCTAGACCATTTGGTGGAATTTTTGGACATATTAGTGATAAATATGGACACAAAAAATCTTTCCTACTAACAATAACACTAGTCGATGAGCCTAGCTGCTTTTATGATAGCTTCCTATTGCCTTCATATCAAAGCGCTGGTATAAGCGCTTGCAGCCCTGTTTTTTATTGTGTTAAGAATTATTCAAGGTGGCTACAATTGGTGGTGAAATTCCAATTGTTGTAGTATTTGTCAAAGAGTCACTATTAAAGCATGATGGCTTAGCTTGTGGAATTATATTTTGTTTTATCAATTTTGGTATATTTTTTGTACAGATCACTGAAATAGTAACTACATATTTTCTAAGTGATGATTATGTTTGGTGGTATTGTCTCATTAGTTATTTTTTAGAAAAGAAATTTATGAAACTGAGAATATTTTTAAACGAAAAAACTCATTATAAAGTTCCTATTATTGATTTATTTAAACCAGAGAAATTAGCAACAGTTATGGCTGTGTTGCTGCTATTTCAATTTTTGCAGTGGTAGTTGGATTTTTCTCACTTTACTTACCAACAATATTTTCAATTAAATCACACCGCAAATAGCTCAAGTTTGATACTTATCAACCTATTTGTTTTTTCTGTAGTTTCTATCCCAGTAGGTTTTCTTGCCGATAAAATTTACACCACTACGTATACTCTTTATCGACGTGATAGGTTTAGTAATTTTTGGAAGTATTTTTTACTATAGTGCCGTTTTACTAACTCTAAATATTTAATTTTCATAATGCTTATTAATAATATTTTATGGGACTAGTTGCAGGAGTTGCTTCTAACTATGCAATTACCTTTTTTAGCCCTGGGGTGAGAGCTAGTGGCTTAAGTTTTAGTTATAATATTAGTTTTGCTATTTTAAATGGCACTTTTTTGGCTTTGGCAAGTTTAGGTATTGCTAAAGGTTTTATATTTACTTCATTATATCTGATTTTAGCAGTGATTATTATCTCTACTATTATCCTAATATTTATACGTAATACTTTACAAAACATTTCTATCTAACATACTATCAAGTGTGATAAAATTTTTTTAAAAGATCTTCTATTTTACTAGTAATGGAAAAATTTTTATTAAGTTTAATATATATATTAGAAGCTAATACGATTTTATTTGTTTGTCAGATTTTTACTATTTTTATCGTATTAAAACTAATTGTTGATAAAAGATCTGCATCAAATATTCTTGCATGGATTTTAGCAATATTATTTATCCCATACATTGCCATTCCATTTTTCTTTGTCTTTCAGCGTAAAGATAAGCGTAGCTTTTGGCAAAAAGAAGCTATGAATATTAGTCAACCACCACTAGAGTCATTCTGCTTAGAGAAAAGTGAAATTTGTAAAAATCTACCTAATGAAATTATCAATGTTTTTACTAATATGGAGTTAAATACTCTTACAAGTAAAAACTACTTTGAAATGTATTGTGATGGTGTTAAATCATTTCAAGCTTTTATACAAGCTATTGAGTCTGCAAAACAAAATATTTATATCCAAACATATGTATTTAAAAATGATACTACCTCTAAGCTAGTAATAAATGCTTTAGAAAAAAAAGCTGCTGAAGGTGTTGAAATTAAGATGATGATTGACTCTCTAGGTTCCTTTTATGTATATCGTCATAATAGAAAAATATTCAAAAAATTACGTGATTTAGGTGTTGAAGTAGTATTTTTTATGCCAGTGATATCTAATCCTTTGCGTAATTATATTAATTATAGGAACCATAGGAAAATATATATTTTTGATAATCATACGGTATTTAGCGGCGGTATGAATATTGGTGATGAATATATGTCACCTATCGAACATGAAGGAATGTGGGATGACTTATTATTTAAAATTCAAGGGGAATCGTTAATATATTTTTTAAAGATTTTTTGTTCTGATTGGCACTTTGCGACAAATCAAGAAATTGAATTTAATATGGAGAATACCATAACACAAGAAGGTTTTGTGCAAGTAATTCCTTCTGGACCAGATCTAAAAGAAGATCAACTGTATTCTGGGTTAATCACTGCAATTAATTCAGCTAAACAAAAATTATGGATTATAACTCCATATCTAATACCTTCAACAGAATTATATCATTCAATAGTTCTCGCTAAGAAAAAAGGTATTGAGGTAAAAATTATCACACCCAAAAACTCCAATCATAAGTTAGTTGATAGAGCTAGAGCGAGTTATATAAGAGATTTTTTAGAAGCTAATATTGATATTCATTTCACTAAAAACATGATACATGCAAAAGCAGTATTAATCGACAATAATATAGCAATGATAGGCTCAGTAAATTTAGATATTCGTAGCTTATTTTTAAATTATGAAATTGCTACATTTTTGTATAGCAAAAATGATGTTGCAAAAATGTATCAATGGACAGATAAAATCCTAGAGGACTCAACTCAAAGTACCCAACATATGAGCACAAGTCATGGTAGTCTGATTGCAGAAAGTATACTTAAAATACTTACTCCTTTAATGTAGAGCAAAATCACTAAATAGTAAAGGTTTATGTACTAAGATAATTACTGATATTCTGACAAAAACAATCAAAGTGGTGTTAATCCTTTAGAGCTTTATAATAAAAGTTACACAGCTTGAAGCTACTTTTGATGAACAATATGGTGATAACATTCAAATTACCCGAAAATTTAAAGAAATGTGCTTGCAAACATTTCAAAAAATTCTGATGTTTTTAAATCTGCTGCTATAATGCTTGATATCGATAAACTAACACATCTTTTAATCATGATTATAATAACAGAGGTACCAAACCAACTCCTTATATGACTTATATGACTTATTTTGTTAAAACCCAATGTTTCAAAGATGGAGTTGACTGCTATTTTATAACTGCTAGATATGTAATGCTGCAGCACTACTCTACAGCGAAATGGTTAAAAGATAATCTAAACCTTACAGATGAACAGATCAATAAATACGTATTTTTATCTGGATTAATTAACAACAGTCTTTGTGCTATACAGCCAAACTAAAAAATTGCTTACAAAAATTCATTTAGACAAGCATTATCTGAACAAAGAAATGTTTACTGGTTAATATCTATCGGTGTGATCAAATGGCAGATTGGTATGGTTTTCACAGTGGTCTCAAAGTCAAATTTCCGAATCAATTATTTCAAAGTAATATAACCAAATAACTACGATGATCCAAGTAACTTGTAGTTTGCTAACCGTAACAGCTGCTCCTACTCAAAGTTGCTACAATGGAATCAAATCAGGAATATTAGAGCATGGAACAATCAATTACTGTAAGAATTTAAAAAATAATCAATATTATAATGGTTAATTAAGTCCAAATAGCCACTACTACCATTGCCATTATAGCAAAACCTTATATACTTACAAACTTATATTGTTTGGTATTACAATAGTCTTTGATAAGTACAGACCTATCTAACCCATGTAATGAACCATATAGATAAATGTTCCAGCAGCTATAGCTGTAAATGTTGGCTCAACAAAAGGATTGGAGACATAATTTTGTGTTGCTTGTCCAAATATTATTCCTAGTGGAGTCATTATTACAAATATTGTAAAAAGCATTATTCTACTAGATATAAAATTCAGATTTGCTTTACTAATATTTATTGCTAGAGCAAAACTTGCTGTCTACTTATGTGCTATTTTTGCTAAAATATCATAAATGCTTACACTTACCTGCTCTGATATACCCAGCTATCTCAAAGAAACTATGTATTTGATAACATTATAGTCGCCATTATAGCTATAAATGATAAATTTGTCTTTGTTAGTTTTAGATAAAGCTCCTCCAACATGTTTTAACAGCAAGAAAAGTAATAATAGTTACACTAGCCTATCAAAAATGCAAAAGGATAATTTACTTTTAGATCAGTAAAGTCACTAGCAGAATCACCAAGCATATGTATTAACTAACCCAGTACCTAAGAATATTCCATTGGCTCAGGCATCATCTATAAGTGGGAAGTTAAAACCAAATGGATTTGCTGCTTTTTTACAAATGGATATACACTAGATATAGGGTGACAAATAAAATTGCTAATAAAACAATTATGTCAAAACTACTCATTTTTAACTGTTTTTTAAACCAATTAGGGAATGGATCTGGCAAGTTACTATATGAAAACCAACTCCTATCACCACTAGTTTGATGCCACCTATCTTTAACCATCTGTTCAAAATTAAGAGTGTTTGGCCATTGCTCTCCTGATGTCTTATCAAAGCACCTGTTTGCGACATTTCACCAATATAGTCAGGCCTTATTGCAATCCAAAAAAACCTTTTGTTCTAACAACTCCTGGCCAAGTCAACATTATCAAAAAAATTTATTAGTTTCTCGGGATGAAATGTCTTTATAGAAAGATATACAAATGACCTAATGTCATATTCCTCTGTTTCTGGTACATGCTCTTTAAAGCTATATAATTCTTTACTCCATAAAGGATGATTTTGGCTGTTTCTAGATTGAATTTTTTAGTATTTACAACTTTATTTAGATAGACTTATGAGAAATTAGTTTCTATAATTTCAGCATCAACATTTAAGCCTTTGATTATAGCATTAATAGTTTTTCTATCATTCTCAGGGCATTCATTAACTTTATTTAGAATAATTACTTTTAGCAAACTCGATTTGCTCTACCATAAGATCAACTATTACCTTATCATCCTCTTCTCCAAGACTTTCGCTTGTATCTTTTAAGTATTCAGATGAGCTATAATGTTTCATAAAATTAACACTATCAACTACACAGTAACCATTGTATCAATATATGCAATATCCGCTAGGATTTTGCCATTCTCGTCTCTAAACTCAAAAGTTGTAGCTATAGGTAATGATTCAGATATACCAGTACTTTCAATAATTTAAATAGTCATATTTTTGTGTTTTTACTAACTGCTCAACCTCAGTTAGTAAATACTCCCACAAAGTAAAGCAAATACAAACATTACTAAGTTTAACCATTTTTACTTCGGTTCTATAAATATGTGAGTCATGATTTTTTATTAATTGTGCATCAATATTGATTTAGCTCACATAGCATTAACAATCATTACGATCTTTAAACCGTTGCTATTATTGAGAATGTTACTTAACAAAGTAGTCTTATCAGAACCTAAAAATCCCGATAAAACATTAACAGGTAATTTTTCATAATTTATGAACTACATATCATCAAATTATTTATTATGAGAGCACATAATATACAAAAACAAAAAGTGTTACAATATAACAGTTTATTAAAAGATAAAGAATAGGTTATAATCTGTGCTAAGCAAATTAAAATTAAAGTTTGACTTCTGTTAATTAATAAAATATATACAAAAATATACAAACTGCCAAAGAATTTTGTGAAAAAAATAAATACAGATTTATTAAACCTTGAGAAAGTACTTGAAGCTATTTTTAATCAAGATAATCCCCTAAGTGCCTATGATATTTTAGAAATTATTTCAGTAAAGAAACAAATAAATCCCTCAACTGTATATAAAGCTATAGATTTTTGGCTAAAACATGGTTTTATACATAAGATAGAAAATCAAGAGTGCTATGGTTAAATGTAAGGAAAACCATAAAAATGTAAAGGTTTTGAAGTATTTATTTGCCAGAACTGTGGTTTTGTTGATGAGTCACATTTTTGTAATCTAGATATCTTTAAATAATTTCAAAGACTTACACCTATCAGATTAATAGTTGGAACCTTGAATTAAAAGGTTTATGTAATAAATGTCTAGAAAACTAAATAAATATTAGTTAATTTAACCAAATTTATCTCAAAAAAGTTTTTTTGATTATATTTAAGCTCTTTGCTTAATATTAAATTTAGATTTCAGTGCTTCTAGGACTTTATCTGTACTTTCAACAATAACCTTATCATCTAAAGTTTGTAAGTTATCTTGGAAAAGCATGCTTAATGCTATATTCTTTCTTTGATCATGCTGGTTTTCATAAACATCGAAGATACTGACATCTTTTAAGATATTTATATCTAAATCTTTTATAGCTTTGATAATATCTCCAGCAAAGACAAACTTATCAATCAAAAATGAGATGTCTCTTGTTACTGATGGATATTTAGATATTTTCTCAAAACTTGGTATTTGTTTTTTTGTTAAAATAACTAAATCCAATTCAAAAACTATTGGTGCTTTAGCCTTAATTTGGAAAGTTTTTAGTACACGTGGATGAATCACTCCAATCACCCCAATCCTATTACCATTAGTTAAGATATAAGCAGATTGACCTGGATGAAGCCAATTGATATCATCACAAATTTCAAAGCTTAGGTTTGTAACATCATCACATAATGCTTCAACATCTGCTTTAACATCAAAAAAGTCTACTTTTTTAGAATTAGACCAGTTAATATTTAAAAGCTCGCCATAAACTAAACCTGCAATTCTATCAAATTGAATCCTTTGGTTATCTTGTAGTTTTAAACAAGCCCCCTTCTCAAATATTCTAATTCGATTTTGCTGGTGCGATACATTTGCTTTAAAAGTACTAATCAAACCAGGTATCAAAGATTGTCTCATTATAGATAAATCTTGTGAAATAGGATTTTGAATTGCAATACCTCTATCAGCAAAAAAAAACTCGTCGTATTTTGGATCTATGAAACTATAGTTAATAGTCTCATGATAGCCTCTATCTATTAAACGCACATTTATTGTAGCTAAAGACTGGAATGTTTCAGAGATATCAGTTTTAGCCGCGAGATATTTAGGCATAGTTTCTGGAAGCTTTGAATAACCATAAATACGTGCTACCTCTTCGATTAAATCTTCTGGTATCTCAATATCAAAGCGATATGATGGTGGTGATACTTCTATATAATTACTATCAAAAGTCACTGCAACATCCATATGTAATGCTTGTAGTATTTCAGTAACATACTTCAAACTAAAATCTGTGCCTAATACATGATTTAGTTTCTTAATAGAAAGGTTTATTTTGATTTGTTTGTTTAAGCTCTCTAAATCCTCAGCTCCATGAATTGGTGCAACATCACCAGCTGCTATTTGTGTTATTAGTTGAATAGCTATTTTTATAGCCTTTTTAGCTAACTGTGGATTAACTCCTCGCTCAAAACGATGAGAAGAATCAGTGTGAAGATTATATTTACGTGCT
Organism: Francisella-like endosymbiont; assembly: GCF_003069505.1. Classification (NCBI taxonomy): domain Bacteria; kingdom Pseudomonadati; phylum Pseudomonadota; class Gammaproteobacteria; order Thiotrichales; family Francisellaceae; species Francisella-like endosymbiont. The sequence continues at coordinate 296,080 of NZ_QAPC01000001.1, forward strand.
TTACCAGCAATCTTTTCAGGAACAAAAAACGCACTTTCTAAGAAAATATTATTAGTATCAGCAGTTATTGATGACTCTAAACCACCCATAACACCAGCTATTGTTAGAGCTTTTTTATCATCTGCTATTACTAAAGTATCAGAGCCTAATTTAACCTGTGTTTGATTTAGTAGTGTTAGCTCTTCATTATCTTTTGCATAACGGATATTAATACTACCCTCTAGTTTATCAAGGTCAAAAGCATGCATTGGTTGACCAGTAAGTAGCATTACATAATTTGTTACATCAACAAAAAAACATATGCTACCGATACCACTTCTTCTTAGTTTTTCAACCATCCATAAAGGTGTTTGGACTTTATTATTAACATTTTTGATGATACAGCCATAGTATGACTTACATCCATCTGTAGCAATTATATTGACTTGTTTAGTATCATCTATCACTACTTTAGGTTCTATTATTTCTAAATCTCTAAGCTCAGTTTTTGTTAGCGCTGATACTTCACGAGCGATGCCATATACACTGAGACAATCTGCTCTATTTGGTGTTAGATCAACTTCTATAATATTATCATCTAAGTTTAAATATTTATTAATATCTATACCTACTGGAGCATCTGCTGGTAAATCCATCAAACTATCAGCTTTGTTAGCTACTCCAAGCTCGTCTTCCGAACATAGCATTCCAAGAGATTCTTGACCACGCAGTTTAGATTTTTTAATTTTAAAATTACCTGGTAATATTGCTCCGATTTTTGCAACAGGAGCTTTCATACCTTCATAAATATTGCTAGCACCACAAACTATTGTTAGCAACTCATCTTCACCAGCATCAACACTACAAACATTTAATTTATCTGCATCAGGATGCTTTGAGATAGTTTTAATTTGTCCAACCACTACACCACGAACTTTTTCTGCAACAACCGGTTCAATTGTATTAACTTCTAGGCCTGCCAAAGTTAAGGTATATGCTAAATCTTGGCTAGTTTGAGTATCACTTAGATATTCATTTAACCAGTTATGTGAAAATTTCATTTATAAACCTCAAATAATATTAAAACTGTTTTAAAAATCTCAAATCATTTTCAAAGAACATTCTTAGATCACCAATACCATATCTAAGCATAGATAATCTTTCTACTCCCATACCAAATGCAAAACCTTGATATTGTTGTGGATCAATATTACCTGCTTTTAAGACTTTTGGATGTACCATACCACAACCTAAAACTTCTAGCCAACCAGTATGTTTACATACTCTACAACCCCTACTATCACATATTACACATTCGATGTCAGCCTCTGCTGATGGCTCAGTAAATGGGAAATATGATGGTCTAAAGCGTACTTTTAGATCCTTTTCAAAGAATGAATTTAGAAACACATGTAGCAGACCTTTCAAATCAGCAAAAGAAACATTTTTATCTACAAGCAAACCTTCTACTTGATGAAACATTGGCGTGTGGGTAATATCTGAATCACAACGATAAACTCTACCTGGCGCAATTATTCTAATTGGTAGCTGCTGTTTTTCCATTGTTCTAATTTGTACTCCAGATGTGTGCGTTCTCAAAACATGAGTCTCATCAATATAAAAAGTATCATGCATAGCGCGAGCTGGATGATGAAAGGGAATATTTAAAGTTTCAAAATTATAATAGTCACTTTCAATCTCAGGACCAAATTCAATTGCAAAGCCATTTTGTTTAAAAAATGCTTCTATTCTATTTAAAGCTTTTGTCACAGGATGAAGTGAGCCTTGATTTTGCCCTACACCACTTAATGTCACATCAATCTTTTCTTGAGCTAGTTTTTCGTTTAACTCTTGTTCTTCAAAATTAGCTAGTTTTAGATTGATTACTTCTTGTAAAGCTTGTTTTGCAATATTTACCGCTTGTCCTAGTTTTGGTTTCTCATCATTAGGTAATATCGCTATTAGCTTCATCATCCCAGTTAATTCCCCCTTTTTGCCAAGATATTTAACTCGAATATCATCTAAAGATTTTTTATCTTTGACAAGATTTAGCTCCTTAAGAGCTTTATCTCTCATTTGCTCGACTATTTGCATATTTATCCTTTATTTCAAAACTTGAGAGATATTATAGACAAAAAAGATTTTTATTAAAATATTGCGAGTAACAAACTTTGAAGGTTTTAGTTAGTTTTTTTGTTTAAGCCATATTTACTAATTACAAAGATACCAATTACACTTATTATTCCATCAATTAGCGCAGAATATTCTTCAGTTTATACTTAAAATAAAAGCCAACCAAGTAACAAAGACATAATAGGCATAAAATATAAAGAACTAATCGCAATAGTTGTCGGTAAATGCCTAAAAAGCATACTCCCCAACATAAAATAAATTAATGCATCAGGAAATACACCTATATATACCACGACTAGTATGCTTGATAGATCTGCTTTTACTAATTCTACGGGAGCTTAGTTAGAATAAATCATCAGCATAGCTGTACCAAACCAGATATAATAAGCTATTGACTCAATTGGATGAAACTTGACAAATAAACTTTTTTGAAAAACGAATATATAGCACCAGAAAAACAAGCCCCATAAACCAAACAAATTCCAATAAATTCAAATGCAGTATTACCTTTAGAAAATAAAATTATCAGAGTGCATAGTATAACTATACCAAAACCTAAAATTGCAAATCTCAGTAAATCATTTGGTCTAGGTATAGTTTTGGGCTTTTGTTTAATAAATATTATTAGCATTACTATACTAGCAACACTATACCTAGACCTAGGTCCTCCAGCACTAAATCCATTTAGCATTAGATAACGAATTCCGATAAACGCTGTTGACCACATTTTAATAGTCACCAATAATAAAAAAATGGCAAGACTTTTATACTAAAAAAGAAACTCTAGCTAATCTTTATCATCATATTAAAGATTGGTTATTATTTTGCCCTTATTAAAAAAGCCTTTTAAAAAGCTGATTTATATTCAAAACTACCTGAGAGCTACCTCCTAAAGAAATTTTAGAAGCAAAATACAAAGCTTAAAAATTTTTAATCTAAACTTAGAAATAATAATACTATTTCTAAAAAAATATAATAACTTATTTTAACTATGAGCATTAAAAACTAGATATTTTTAACTATGCATTTATAGCTTTTTCAGTAGCATTTACAAGTATCCTGATATATATTTTTCTTCCTGAAGATTACCATACCAATTATGATATAAATTTAGCTATTTTGAGCGTAGTCTTATTTATACTTAGAGCTCTAGATGCTATTTTTGATCCTCTAATTGGTTAGTATTGTGATAAATTTCATTATCTAAGTAAAATAAGTTTAATCACTATTATAAACTATATTTATTATAGGAGTTTATATTATATGTGTGCCTACTTTTTGGGCCTTAGCTCAAAAAACTATATACCATCTATTACAGATACTGCTCAGTACTATATTGATCAAATTTCTCACCCACTTTCTCTAGATACTAGAATTATAGGATTTTTAGTGAGTTTAATACCTATCTCAATCATACTATATATAGTATTATTACTAATTAAACTTTTTGCTTGTTACGAGAGACTGAAGGTATTTTCTTTTAGAGTTGTTCTACATATATAGAAGATTAGGTTGGGGATTAATATATTATTTTATTGCTCAAATTATTTTTGAACCTTTAATATTAGTAACGTTGAGTTATCACAATCCTGTTGGTGAGCGCTTCATAAATATCTCTATTGATACTAATTAAATAGTGCTCTACTATGTGGAGGAATTATTATAACTATTACAATAGTAAGAAAAAGCTAAAGAAATTGCTGAAGAAAATGATTTAACGATTTAGGAGAATTTAATGCTATAAGAATTGATTTAGCTAAAATCATGGTTGATAAACAAGTGAAATCTAAAGATTTAGGTAAGGCTATTGGACTGAACAAAACTTGTCTATATTGAAAAATGAAAAATTATGAAAGCTAAATGGTTATAATAAATAAAAATTAATTAAACAATATTAAACTTAGGAGTAATAAAAAATGAAAAAATTACAAAGAATGACTAAATATATATAAATGGCTTTTATGTCTTATGAGGTTATCATCTACATCTAACTCTATTTATGTGGAGAATTTACAATTACTAATGGGTAATACAATTATTTATCTTATAACCGAAAATTTTCAGAAAAAGTAGTACTCTAGTTACAAAATTAGTATTATACTACTCACAAATATGATACCTATTGCTTTTTTTCTATATATTGTAGCTTTGTTAATTAAAAATTTCGATTTATATACGAAACTGGAAATATTATCATAAAAAGTTATTTCATTATATAAAAGACTAAGTTGGACTATAGTTGGATTAATTATTTCTTCATTACAATCAGTTATAAGTAGCTATAATATCTCAAATGGTCGGTACATATCCTTTCATATAAATACCAATAATCTATGTGAATTTATGTTTGGTGGCGGGGTTATTATAGCTGTATACATAATGCAGAAGCTAAAGATAATATTAAATAAAATAATTTAAGACTAGATGGTACTCTCATATAAATATAAAATCTTTCCTTCTATGTATACTTGCCTTCAGTAATACTCTTAAAGCTTTTGTAAATATTTTGATTGTCAATCAAGAGAGATATCATAGTTTATGAAAAAATAATATTATATTAGGTTTATTCTTTGCAAATATATGCTTTGCGACTTCAAATAAATATCATCTAGAAGCCACACCTATAATCATAACAGATAATACCAGCCCTGATTTTAAAAATATAAAAAATGTTAATGAAAAAAAGAAAATCTTTATAGACTTTATGCCAAAAGAGATAGATGAAGCTAATAAGGAAATATGTGAAGAAAGAGAAATGATTTTAAACATTCAAAAACTGCTTAATAATAAACAGGACCTAGATAACTAACAACAAGCTAAAATAAAAAAATATACTAATTTTTATAAAGTTTGGGGGAGATAAAACTATACAACAACAAATAGATGAGCTAGTACTTAAAGTTAATATAGCCCCTAAGAGTCTTGTAATTGCACAGGCCATCCTCGAAACAGGATAGGGAATTTTAAGATTTGCTGTTGACTATAATAATTATTTCGGCTTACACAGTTTTGAAGAAAACTGTGGTGTAAAACCAAAGATTCTGATATTCAAAATTGAAACTTTTAAAGATGTTGGGCAATAGTGTTTTAGGATATTATTTTAAATTAAATACTATAGGTAAGTTTACTAAATTTAGGAGTGTGCGAAAATTAAATGGTACTGATTAGAATGACACAGATCAACTAATAGATACTCTAGGAGAGTACTTCTTCATTAGATAGTCAAGAATATCAAAATAGAATAAAAGGTGTGATTAAATATAATAATCTTGATAAGTTCTCTAGTTCTTGCTAATCCTAAGCTGTTTAAATCTTGTTTGTTATAATCTACAAAAATATTTATATTGATAAAGTTTGTTGCTGATCTGCACTTAAATTATCAGGAATTTTTAGTTTAAAATGATTATATGCTAATAAAGTAGCTATGCGCCCTCTAGCTGTACGCATAATATATCCTTGCTGTATTAAATAAGGTTCAATAACATCTTCAATAGTACCCTTTTCCTCACTTAGAGCTGCTGCCATTGTATCTAAACCTACAGGTCCTCCTGCAAATTTTTCCATTAAAGTAAGTAAATATCTATGATCCATATGATCAAAGCCAACTGGATCGACTTTAAGCATAGTCAAAGCTTTATCAGCAATTTCAAAGCATATTACTCCAGAACCTTTAACTTGAGCATAATCTCTTACTCTGCGTAAAATCCTATTAGCAATTCGCGGTGTTCCTCTTGAGCGTTTTGCAATCTCCATCGCACCATCAGCAGTGATATCTAAATCTAACAACTTTGCTGAACGATAAACAATTTTCGACAGATCTTCTATCGAATAAAACTCTAGGCGCTGAATAATTCCAAATCTATCGCGTAATGGTGAAGTTAAAAGCCCTGCTCTTGTAGTTGCTCCAACGAGTGTAAATGGCGGTAAATCAATTTTTATAGATCTCGCAGCTGGGCCTTCACCTATCATTATATCAAGCTGATAATCCTCCATAGCAGGATATAGAATCTCTTCTACAACTGGACTTAAACGATGAATTTCATCAATAAATAAGATATCATTCTCTTCAAGATTAGTCAAAAGTGCTGCTAAATCACCTGCTTTTTCTAGAACAGGGCCACTTGTTTGTTTGAGTTCAACACCCATTTCATTAGCAATGATATTTGATAAAGTTGTTTTACCTAAACCAGGAGGTCCAAATATAAGTGTGTGATCAAGAGCATCATTACGTGCTTTTGCTGCTTGAATAAAAATTTCCATTTGTTCACGTACAGCTGGTTGTCCCTCATATTCTGCCAAAGTCTTTGGTCTGATAGCTCTATCTATAATATTTTCATCATTAGTTTGAGCTGTATTAGCTGAGATTATTCTATCTGTTTCGATCATACTTTAGTTTTAAAACAAAATTTAGTAGGAATTATAACATTTTTATCTTCTATATTGACAATACTATTGTGCTGTATAACCACCATCTATAGGAATTAAACCACCAGTCATAAACTTACTTTTATCACTAAGTAAAAAAATTACTAATTCAGCAATTTCTTGAGGCTGCGCAATTCTATTTAAAGGAAATTCTTTTTCTTCCTGCTTTTGCGCTTCATCAAAGGATATTCCAACATTATTTGCATATTTTTGTATCAAATTTCGATACAAATCTGTATCAACAGTACCAGGACAAACTGTATTAACTCTAATCTGATATTTGGCTAAATCTAAAGCCAATGATTTAGTCATTTGTGCAATAGCCCCCTTACTTAAGGTATATGCAAAACTATTTGGTTTGGCAATAAAGCATTGATCAGAGCCGTTAAATACTATTGAGGCACCTGTTTTGAGATTATTTTCTAAACCTTTGATAAGATAAATACTTGACCAGACATTCAAATCTAATACCTTTTTGATACTTTTAATATCTATATCAAAGATAGAACCTTTTATCAAAATCGCCGCATTTAAGAAAATCCCGTCAAAGCTAACATCTTTAATAAGATCTAAAGCTTTAGAAATATCTTGTTGTTTAGTCAAATCAACTCTGATAAATCTTAGGTTTTTAGTAATAAAACTTTCTTGTATATCTATATTAATAACACTATTAATTTCATCTTGTAAAAGTAGTTCGATAACTGCCTTACCTATACCATTTGAACCGCCTGTAACTAAATAATTTGCCATAGTTTATAAACTAAATCTCATCATCTAACAAATAATATATGATAAGCTTTGAAAAAGATAAATATTTTGTCTAAAATCTAATTATCAACTCGATATTACGTGGAGATAATTACTGTGGATTTAAAAGACTTTAAAAAGATAGAACTTTCTCACTTTACAGATGCTAAATCGGTCAGTTACCTAAGAGATGACATTAATCATCTTTTATATTTAGATAGTCCAGCTTTAGAGGTGTTTCGTGACTTTAAAGAACATGATGCTCTAGTCGTTAAAGCAGATGTAAATTTAAAAGACATAAAAACCAAATTGATAGATAATCATAAAGATTTTATTCTTGTAACTGATGGAGAAGATAAAGTCATTGGAAGCATAGCTTTACATTATATAGAAAGTCAAAGATTACAGGAAAGAGCTAGAAGTTCTGGCGTCAAACCTACAGATCTGACAGCAAATGATATTATGTTACCAATAGCTATGGCTAATGTCGTTTCATACTCAATTATTGAAAATTCAAAAATAGGTCATATATTAAATACGCTAATTAATTCGGAATATAACCATATCATAGTTTATGATGAAGATAAAAATGATAAAAAATATATTCGTGGCTATTTTTCTTTACCTTATATTAGAAGAAAGCTTAGCCTAGATGTATATCATGTTTACCAAAAAGAAGGGATTTCAAACTTAAACAAAGATATATAATAGTACCTTTATTATTTTTGAGTTAGAGCATAATCATTTTTATAATACGGAATAAATACCCCAGCCATTGCTTGGAATATATGGTTATCTGTTTTAAATTATCAAAAGCTTTACCTGCAAGAATTTTCTTTTTAAGATCATTCCCACCAAGGGTAATAAGAACTATCTTAGTATTTTTAGTTACTTTATTAATTATTGTAACACTTGTCGAGTGGTTTCACCAGATGTACCCATATTTATAACTGGCTGATTGAGCATTTCAGCAAGCTATGATGGATAGTTGTCTTTTTTTCCACATCCCATATCCTGGTGCTGTAAAACTATAACCAAAAGCTACAATAGTTTCGCTTTGAGGTTTATTTAGCATTAACTATTAATATTATCAAAATTCTTAAAACATAATTATTGATATAATCTTAGTTTTGAATAGCTTAAGCAAATAATTAAGCTTTTATAAACTATTTTAATAGTTTATCTAACTCTTGAGATATCTTTTCAACACAAAGATTACTTTGAGCTAATAATAAATCTTTTGTGCCATGATTGAGAAATTTATCTTGAAGACCAAAATTTCTAACAGTTATTTTTTTGCTAAGATCTTTGGCTACAAAATATTCATTAACAGCAGAGCCTGCCCCACCAGCAATACAATTTTCTTCTAAAGTTAATATTATCTCGTGAGTTTGAGATACTTTATTAAGCATAGTTTCATCAAGTGGTTTGACAAAACGCATATCTATAACTGTAGCATGATATTTCTCAGCTAGTTGTTTGGCTATAGGTAATAATGTTCCAAAATTTAAAATTGCTATTTTTGAACCTTGTTTTATCATTTTCGCTTTACCTATTTGTAGGTCTAATTTATCAGTAATTTCAGCACCAATACCAGCACCACGCGGATAACGCACCACAGCTGGACCATTATATTCATAACCAAGCTCCAGCATATGATAAGCTTCGTTCTCATCACTTGGTGTCATAATTACATGATTAGGGATACAGCGCATAAATGATAAATCAAAGCTACCATCATGAGTCGCACCATCAGCACCAACTAGACCTGCTCTATCAATCGCATATAGTACATCTAAATTTTGTAGAGCTATATCATGTATTACCTGATCATAAGCTCGCTGTAGGAATGTTGAGTATATTGCTACGACTGGTTTTAGCCCTTGACAAGCCAAGCCACCAGCAAATGTAACAGCATGCTGCTCAGCGATTGCCACATCAAAATATCTATGCGGATATTGTTGTGAAAATTTAATTAAATCAGAGCCCTCTTTCATTGCTGGTGTTATTCCAACTAAACGCTTATCTTTGACAGCTTTCTGACAAATCCAATTACCAAAAATATTTGAATAAGTTGGTTTAGAAACTTTGGTAGTTATATTCTCACCGCTATGAAAACTTGGCGCAACATGATGAAATTTAATCGGGTCCGATTCAGCTTTTGTATAGCCTTTACCTTTTTTAGTAATCACATGTAAAAGTTTTGGACCCTTGTGATCTTTTAGTATTCTTAAAGTTTTGACCAATTCTGTAACATCATGACCATCGATAGGACCAACATAATAAAAACCTAAATCTTCAAAGAAATTTGCTGGTACAAACATACCTTTGGTTTGAGTTTCAATCTTTTTGACAAACTCAAATATTGGCGGAATATTTTTTAATACTTCCTTACCTTTTTCACGTATAGAATTATAAAAACCACCAGAAATAATTTTACTGAAATGTGCCGAAAGTCCACCAACATTATCAGAAATCGACATCTCATTATCATTAAGGATAACAAGAATATCTTCCTTGATACCGCCAGCATGGTTTAAAGCTTCAAAAGCCATACCACCAGTTATAGCACCATCACCGATTATTGCTACGGTATTAGAGAATTTACCTTGTAATCTGTCACCTATAGCCATACCTAAAGCGGCACTTATAGAGGTACTTGAATGCCCAACTCCAAATGTGTCATATTCACTCTCACTACGTTTAGGAAAGCCTGAAATTCCACCATCTTTTTTAATCGTGATAAGTTTATCTTTTCTACCAGTGAGAATTTTATGAATATATGTCTGATGCCCTACATCCCATACGATATTATCATATGGAGCATTATAAACATAATGTAAAGCAACAGTTAACTCTGTAGCACCAAGACTACTTGCAAAATGCCCGCCACTTACATCTAAAGTATCTACTAAGAAAGCTCTTAGCTCTGATGATAAAATTTTGAGCTGACTCTCAGGAATTAGCTTAAGATCAGATGGGGCATTTATTTTATCTAAAATAGTATATTTTGACATAGCTTAAAATCTTCATCTAACTCAAAGGTATATAAAATACTTTTATAATTAAACATTTATGTTATAGCATAGAAATGCGTTATTCCCATTCAATTGTTCCAGGTGGCTTTCCTGTCACATCATATACAACTCTTGATACTTGTTTTACTTCATTTACAATTCTATTTGAAACTAGTGATAGAAAATCATAAGGCAGGTTAGCCCATGTTGCCGTCATAAAATCAATACTTACTACAGCTCTTAGAGCTACTACATACTCATATCTACGCTGATCGCCAACTACACCTACCGATTTAACAGGAAAAAATACTCCAAAAGCTTGTGAAATATAGTGGTATAAATTATGTTTATAAAGCTCTTCTGTAAATATAGCATCAGCCTTTTGTAACGTTTTTACATACTCTTTCTTGATTTCACCCAATATACGCACACCTAAACCAGGACCAGGAAATGGGTGTCTATAAAGCATATTATAAGGTAATCCTAAACCTAAACCTAATTTACGAACTTCATCTTTAAAAAGTTCTCTTAATGGCTCTAAAAGTTTAAGTTTCATCTCTTTTGGTAAGCCACCAACATTATGATGAGATTTAATCACATGTGCTTTAGATTGGTTATTACCAGCTGATTCAATTACATCACTGTAGATAGTACCTTGGGCAAGCCATTTAGCATTCTCTATCTTAGCTGCCTCTTCATCAAAAATATCAACAAACAGCTTACCTATAATTTTACGCTTTTGTTCTGGATCACAGATACCTCTTAGAGCATCTAAGAATCTATTTTTTGCATTTATACGAATAACATTAATATCCATACGCTTTGCAAATACTTGCATAACCTGATCACCTTCATTAAGGCGTAGTAAACCAGTATCTACAAATATACAAGTTAACTGATCTCCGATAGCTTCATGTAATATTGCTGCCACTACAGAAGAGTCAACACCACCAGATAGGCCTAAAATTACTTTATCACTACCAACTTTTTGCTTAATTTCTTTTATATCATTTTCGATAATGTTTTCGATATTCCACAGAATATCACAACCACAGATATTAACGATAAAGTTCTCAATAATTTGCTTACCATTCTCTGTATGAGTTGTCTCTGGGTGAAACTGTACACCGAAAAAAGACTTAGTCTTATGTGCAACTGCTGCTACTGGAGCATTTGTCGAAGATGCAATTATCTCAAAGTGCTCACCAGTTTGAGTGACTTTATCACTATGACTCATCCAAACTAGCTGTTCATGCTTCATATTTGAAAATATGTTATTTGTTGAATTTAGGATATTTATAATTGCCCTACCAAACTCACTTTGATCAGCTCTTTTTACTGCACCACCATGCTGCATTACCATTGTTTGCATTCCGTAGCAAATACCTAAAACAGGAACTCCAAGCGCAAAAACTATCTCAGGAGCTTTGACATCAGAATCATAAACTGACTCAGGACCACCTGATAGAATTATGCCTTTTGCTTGATAATCTTTAATAAAATCAGCTGTTACATTATAAGGAAAAATTTCACAAAAAACACCTACTTCTCTTACTCTACGAGCAATAAGCTGGGTATACTGTGAACCAAAATCTAAAATCAAAATCTTATGATTATGTATATCTGTCATTTTTATAAAAATAAAGATTTTCTTAAAGGGGTATTTTAACCTAAATGAAGTTGATTGTAATTAGCTTTTAATGATAAAAATAATATTAAGTATTTTTAAGATTTTCTACTTCTAAGAGAACATCTTTAATATTTTCTTTAATATCTTTAGTAGAAGCTTGGGTAATAATAAATATTTTGAGAAAAATAACACACTTCCCAATTGTAATTAATAAATTATCATAAGGAAAAGTTACTAAGTTTAATTCATGGATATATGAAATAGCCCACAAACATATAATATAAGCACAAACAAACCATGTTTGTTTAAGCACTTGAATAAAATGTTTGCGCATAAAAACAAACCAATATAGTAAACATGCAAGGGCTACTAGGATTACTAAACATAATAAATTAAAAGTTCCTGACCAATACATAAAATATGAACAAGATATAAAACCTAAATAACCAAATAGCTGGTAATAAGGAAGCTTAAACTTTCTCTAAATATGTGAAAACTTATCTCTCAATATAATCAGCACTACAGGACCTGATAAACAGCTAAATAAAACTAAAGATGATAAGAAATTTACCAAAGATGTCCAAGTTGGAAATTGAAACAAAAAAACTAAACCAACAAAAAAGTTAATCCAAATACAATAGATTGGCACACGATTTTTTATTTAATCTTGTTAGAACTGATTTTTTGAAAAACTCTAAGCCAAATGCCTGCAAAACCCTACCAGTAACAGCTGTATAAACGTTACCTGTACCAAGAGGTGCTACGATTGCATCGATAAAGAGTATAGTATAGATAATATGCAAGCTAAATAAACTTAGTAAACCTAAAAGTGGAGCTACTCCAGCATTGAAACCATTGACTGATTCAGGAACACAAAACATAAACAACAACGATAAAGATATATACATTGTTAAGTCGACAACAACTGGAGCTATCAAAGATAGTGGGATTGCTAGTTTAGGATTCTTAGCAGAGTTTGCAACTATTAGACCATTTTGGAATCCTGAAAATGCAAAAGCTAAGCCCGAACCTGTCACAGCTAATAAAATATGCTCGAAATTTACACTTATATGAGCGGTATTAGCATGATAATTCTTAAAAGATCCATAGAATGCTAACATCCCTACGGTAATAGCTATAGGCAAAAATATCTTCCAAATACTCACAATTGAATTTATCTTTGCAATATTTTTTAGCTGATAAGTATTTAGGTATGTCAAACTTAGCATGATTAAAAATGCGACAAAAACTCCATAATACGATAAAAAACTCCTGTTGAATCTGAAACAACTAAATTTGGGAACCAAAAGCCTAAATACTGCACTACAGATTGCGCCTCTAATGGTAAATAAACAAGATAACTATCCATCCTAAGGCAACAAATAAAAAGCCTAATGTACGCGAATGAGTAATACTTAAAAATCTCATTGCTCCAGAAATTATAGGTAGCATTGAGGCTACTTCAGCAAAACATAATGCTATAAGCAATGTCAGCAAAGCTGTAATAAACCAAGAAATTATTACTCCTTGACCTGCTGTTTGGAAACCATAATATGGCGAAAATAGCCAACCACTACCAATCATTCCCCCAGTGGAAATAAACACTACAGCCATTGTAGATAGTTTTTCATCACTATCCTTTTATTTATAATAATTTATATCTATTTAGTAATTATTATCAGATTAAATCTAACAAAACAAATTAATTATTTGGTGTTTGAAACTAAACTCTGGATATTGAACACCGACAAAATACAAACCATGTGCTTTAACTGTCTCTGCTGCTTGTATTCTATCTCTGGCTTCTAATACAGATTTAATCCAATCAGGAGATTTAAAACCCAAACCTACTTTTAATAATGAGCCTATAAAGTTTCTAATCATGTGATGTAAAAAAGCATTACCAATAACTTCAAAAACAATAAAACTACCCTGCTTGATAAACTCGGCTTTTTGGATATTTCTAAATGGTGTATTTGACTGACATTGTGATGACCTAAAAGAACTAAAATCTTGCTCACCTAATAAGTACTTACAAGCTTGATTCATTTTGTCTATATCAAGCTCTCTATTCTCCCATAAACAATGCTCAGCAAAAATTGGTGAGCTAATTGGTGAATTATAGATAAGATAATTATATGTTCTATTTAAAGCAGTAAATCTTGAGTTAAAATCATTATTAACCTCTTTGACTGCTAATATTTTAATATCTTGAGGTAGCAAAGCATTTGCGCCACGCTGCCACGCACTTAATGGTCTATCTGCATCTGAATGAAAATTAACTATCTGTGAAGTAGCATGCACACCTGTATCTGTACGCCCTGCACAATTGACTTCTATGATTTGATTGGCTATTTTTGACAGTGCTTTTTCAAGTTCTGATTGAATACTTGGTGAATGAGACTGCCTTTGCCAACCATAGTAGTTTTTACCAAAATATTCAATTTGTATTAGGTAGTTTTTCATAGAATTTTATTTAAAAAATAATATGGATAATATTGTACCAAAATTTAGATTCAAGTAGTTTACTTTACTAATAAATAATTCAATACTTACTAACCATTCTGTGTTTAAATCCCAACTAACACTTTTTCTGAATAAATATAGCGAGTGATTTCAAGTTGAAAGATTAGCATCTGCCTTTAGATTAAATCAACAGTCTTTAGTATCTTAGATATTCTGTAACTATTGAAATATCAGTAGTTTCTTCTGTTACTCTACTGCGAGGTAGTTCAGAAATATCCTCTTGGGTACTGTAATGGTGACAGATATAGCTTTCATGGTTGGAGTTTTGGGAATATTAGGTTCAAGAATTAATAACAACTTACATATTTTTCTTATTTCTTTAGCAATTATCGATGATGTATGTTCAGTACTTGTAGCAACTCTTTTTTATAGTCATCATTTATATTGGTTGGTATTATACTAGCGATAGAAGTATTAATAATAATTCATTTGATGACTTGAGCTGTATTCATAATCTAAATCATCGGATGTATAATATGGGTTTGTTTGATACTTCTGGAGTTCATGCTACGATTGTAGAAGTGATTTTAGGTTTCATGACTCCTTCTAGAAGATGAGTTGATGATACAAGGTTATAAATATTCTTAATAATTATACAACCAAATCAATAATTACCTTTGGATTCCCACTTATTAAAAAATCCAAAAATAAAAAAAATTAATAAGAATAAGATTTTCTTAATGTTTTTTTAGCTCTGCTGATAGCAGCCCTTTTAGCAATTTTTCTTTTCTCTGTTGGCTTTATAAAAGTTTTTCTTTCCCTAAGTTCTTGTTTAATACCAGCTTTTTCGCAAGCTCTTTTAAAGTTTCTTAGACTAATATCAAAAGGCTTTTTGGGGTCAACTATTATTCTTGGCATATTATCCTCTCTTAATTTTAGAATATTAAGAACAATTAAGTCCTTTTTAGGTTAAAATAATTATTAGTAAAATAAAGAATGAAGTATCTAAAGAAGATTTAGAGGCTTTATTTTATTTACACCTAAGTAATAGTAATACAAAGTAGCTATTAAAGATATTATATTTATCAAATATCTGGTATGTAACTAAGAATATTGACCTATTTAAGAGTATAATGACCTTTTATTAGTTAATAATGGTATTTTAATGATTAATCCAAAGAGTAAATTATTGATTTTAAAAACAATAAAATGTTAGAAATTATTTTTGATGATATAGCTAGATTAGTTAAGAAAATAAAAAAATCAAAAAAATAAGTATTTACCCAAGCAGCAGAGATGAGCATATTAAATACGGAAATCATGGAGCAGTTCATTAATCTAATTAATCATATGACAGACAACGATTATAATGATGATAAAGAATCATCAATGATAGAAAGTTGTTTAGATTTTCAAGATTTATGATTATATATAAAAAATATAGATAAATATGAAAATGATTTTGATTTAACTAAAATACCTAATTTTCACTAAAAAGCTTTCAAATAATGCTTTCTTACTATATCATTAGTAATAATTATTTATATTGTAACTTTTATTTGACTACTACAAGACTAAATATATCAGAAATTTATTTCCAATATTCTATTCCTTTATAATTAAATCATTAAATTTTAAAACTAAGACCAATGTAATTTAACTTATATAAAACAACAAACAAAAGAAAATAAAATAATGAAACAAGGTATTTGTTAAATTTTTTAATACAACTAAAGGATTCCGATTTATACAACCTCAAGATGGTGGTAAAGATGTATTTGTTCATATTAATGAGGTAGAAAGTGCTGGTTTAAGCTCTTTACGCGAAGGTGAAAAAGTAGGCATCGAAACTGAAGAAAATAAAGGCAAAATAGCCGCTATATTAATATTAAATCTAATTTATTCTTATAAATATTTATAATTATAAGAATACTCTTTTTCTCTGTTTTGGAATAAAATTATCTTTTTATTCTTAATCAAACACTTGTTTATATCTGTGGCATAGCCTTAATTTTATTCTCTTTAGTTAAAGTAATATTAGGTATAATCATTTATTACCTTAGATATAGACCAAGTAGCGCTGTCCAAAGGTAGTTTGAAGCGTGATTAACTCCATAATAATCTATGGTACCTAATTTAAACATAGGATTATCAAATGTAGTTGGTCTAGCAAAAAAGAATCCTATTACTTCATTACAGCTAATATTTATAATTAAACATTTAGGGTTTAATTTTGAAAGATCTTTTTATTAAGTAATTCAATAAATCTCTTACTATAAGATATATTTTTTGGCGCTATAATATACTTACAGACTTTGATTGCATTTGATAATATCCCAAATACTACGACGTGTGCATATAGTTATATCTTTATATCCCATAACCTGTAAAACATATATAGCTCAATGATTTACCCATCCAAAACCTATGATTAATATTTTCTTTTGATCACCATATCTCTTATCAATATCTTTTAATTAAAAGAGCGTGTAAAACAGCACAATAACCTGCTAACTTATTAGTTTGACAAAAAATCTGTTAATTTATGTTTTTATTTTTATTAAAAGAAATCGTTGCTTCAAAAAAATAAGCGTTAATTTTTTATCAATAGCTAGCTGTGTTATTTCTTTGTTTTTGACACAATCTGTCCAACTTCAAATTGTACTACCTTATTTAATTTCAGCTAAATCTTTGGTTGTTGGAGCTATTAATATTACATTTCCGGTATTCTCTAATATTTCTTGGAGTGAAAATACTTCTGCTGTTAAACTAGCAATTCTCATCAGAAACCTCAAAAAGATTCTCCATAACTAGTCTCAAATATAAGCTTATTTCTAATATCTCTAGGTATTTTTAATAAAAGCTCTAGATTAATAGGCAATCTTTTTTCATTTCTTGAAATTGCTATAACTCCATATAATTGCTTATTCATAATTAATTCCTTATATATTTACCAACACTATAAGACCTAAAGAAATACTTTGAGCCATATATTACTTATATCAGCGTTAAAAAATTTAACAGATCAAAAAAAGCTGACAATTTAAAGTCTAGCTAAGAATGAATTTATAGCGAACTTGATACTTAAAAGATTAGGATCTTTTCAACTATTGACTGATTAATTGTATAACCTTGTGCTATGTGCTGTTTTAAAGTTTGTGTTGCCCACTTTTCTAAAGTAAATAGCTTTAGATGACTTTGTCATCTAGCCAACTGCTAAACTATACCAAGGTTATATATTTCGATATTTGTTTTGCCGTTCTAGAACCTTCTTTCTGGACTTGTGCAATTTTTGCACATTTTGAGTTTTTATCCGTCTCATTATCTAAATATATATTTCTATATACTTATAACCACACTTCTTTCAACTTCAAAAATACTAGCTATATCTTTTTGACTAGCCTAAATAATTTCACTCTCGAAATCAACTTTTAATTTTAAAGCACCATTTTAAAGCTGATATATTATTAAATCTTTTCTTCATTCATTTGTTAATCTCTTATTTTAGAGTCTCAAGATTGAAGCTTATATTTTCAATACTATAATCAAACACCTATATAAATATAAACTCAAACCACTGTCAAACTATTATCTATTACTAATATACTACTGATGTGATTATGGATATAATAAATTCTAATGAGCTAATTTTGTGTTTTGTTAGGATATATAACTATAATATATATGACAGTTGTTGGGTTAGATAAACTAATAAGTAAATATGAATTGATTTTTTATTTTAGAATATATGTAATTTTAAGAATCTAAACTATTATATTTACACTTTTACTTCCATATTTAAATGCTAATATTAATACTTAAGAACAAATTATAAGCGCGAGTAAATAACCAATTACTAAAATAAAATCATTTTTTATTATCCCATATAATTATAATATACTTAATGTTTGAATAAATATAAAAATGGAAAAAGTTATTATTGATATAGACTTAGATGATTTAGTTTTATATATTGATCGATTGAGGATCAAATACTATTGTATTTAGTACTAAAACAAAACTAATTAAGAAAACAATTAAATCATTAATACCACATATATTACCATCTTATTGATATCTATATATAAATTAATTTCTAAAACTTTAATAGAGTAAAATATAAATTCATTTTGTCTCAACTCTATATTTTTTTGTTTTTTCTAATTCAATATCTTTTTTTCTAGTTCAGATTGCAGTTTTTTCTGCTTAGTAATATCAACTGATATCCCCACTAGCCCAATTACATTACCTTTTTTATCTCTTAAACAAGTTTTTTTAGATAAATAAGTTCCAATATCATTATTCTTTGTTGGGTAATTTTCTTCATACTCAATAGTAGTTGCATTTTGAATAACTTACAAATCATTAAACCATATATTTTTCCCAATAAATCTTTATTATTAAAAAGCTCAAGTTCAGTTTTATAAAAGACATCTTTAATATTACTAATCTTTAATAATTCTGTATTAGATCGATTCATACCTATATATTCACCTTTGGTATTTTTCCAACATATGCTTGCATCTATAGCATTGATTATTTGTTGAAATGTAATGTCTAAATTCTCAACCATAAGATAGTTATACATATTAGTATCTTTAAATTGATTAGCATCAATTGATATTACGATGATTCTTTCAATATCATTGTTGTCGTTTTTAATTATTTTCCTTTGAGTGAAAAAATTTCCATTTTTGGTGCTTTCATTTATATATTTCTCCCGCAAAAAAATATCAGCATTAGTATGAAATGATATTGCTAAAGGCTATACACGTTTATATAAAACTGGTGATATCTGTAAATGGTTAGCTAACGGAGAGATTGAATATATTGGTAGAAATGATTTTCAAGTTAAATTAAGAGGCTTTAGGATTGAACTTGGAGAGATTGAAAATGTCATCTCGGCAATTAATAATATTAAACAAAGCTGCGTTTTAGTTAAAAATGAAACACTAGTAGCCTACTATGTAGCTAATACAGAAATAGATGAATCTGTAATTAAAAATCATTTTGCTCAAAAACTACCTGAATATATGATCCCTAGTTTTTATATGAGATTAGAATCATTCCATCTAACTATTAATGGTAAATTAGATAGAATAGCTTTACCTAATTTCAATATTTCTAATATTAAGCAACAATATCTAGCTCCTACTACTGAATTACAACAAAAAATGTGTCAAATATGGCAAGAGGTTCTAAAGATAGATAAAGTAGATGTCACTGATAATTTCTTTAATATCGGTGGCAATTCTACTTTATCTATTCAAGCAGCATATAAATGACGCAGATATTTGATACTGAAATATCTATAGTTGATATATTTAGATATAAAACAATACAATCATTATTGAATAATGTATCTAATAATGAATTCCAATTAATTAAATATTATTCTAATAATATTTCTATAAGCCTAAAATGATATTTATTCACCCTGCTTTTAGTGGTTGTGAAATATATCAAGATTTTATTGATAGGCTTTCTAATGATTATAACTGTATTGGTATAGATAACTATAATATTTATAATGAAGACAAAATTGATAATCTATCAAAACTATCTAGTTTTTATATAAATCAGTTAAATCTATCTAAAAATGAAACCGTATATATGTTTGGCTGGTCTTTAGGTGGCGTAATAGCTATAGAAATGTCTTATCAATTAGAAAGACAAGAATTTAGAAATATTAAGGCTATTATTTTAAATTCTCATTTTTCTACAGGCCGGGTATTTGAACATCATCCTCAGTTTGATCCTAATAAAGGTGGTAAAATTATAGATGAAGTCATAAAAAAAATAGTAGCTAATTTCGATCAAAAACATATTAATAGAGTCTTATCAGCTAAAGATACTGAATTTAAACTAGGGCAAAGTACTCCTACTGGAAGGTTAAAACATACTGAAATATGTTTTTTCAGGGCTATGGATAATCCAGGATATAAAATAAAAGATAATAACCTGAGTAAATACAGTAAAAACTTTAGTTTTATACCTATTACAGGTGATCATATGCAATTAATGCCCCAGATTATTAAAAATTGGCACAATTATCAAAAGTCATTTGCTAATTTTGATTTTGGTTGACATTATCAACCAATACAAATGAGAAAAAATGCTATCTTAAGATTAATTAACACATATAAGAAAGTCACCTTATCTATTTGTACAACTATTATTATTAGTAGTGCTTATATATTAGAAGTATTTGATTTTGTCATTGAACCATTAGCATAATTAAGATTTTTTATTTAAAAGGCTGTTGAATAAATATCAAGTTTTAATTAAAGACTGTAAACCATATCTATAT
Source organism: Francisella-like endosymbiont (assembly GCF_003069505.1). Lineage (NCBI taxonomy): Bacteria > Pseudomonadati > Pseudomonadota > Gammaproteobacteria > Thiotrichales > Francisellaceae > Francisella-like endosymbiont. The sequence goes on from NZ_QAPC01000001.1 coordinate 316,787, forward strand.
TTACTGAATGAAGAATATTTTTTACTTAAATACTTTTCGTCTCACCTGTTAATTATGCTATATATGCATCTTTTTCTATTATTGGAAAAATTTCAAAAAAACATAATTGGAAATAGGTTGGAGAATAATTAAAAATTAATTAAGGACAACTTCCTAATATATTGATTATAAAAATAATATTGTTATGGCTATTTTTCTGGATTTGGAAATGTCATTCCAAAAAATCTACTATCAAGGGAAAAAAATTTTGATTTAAAAAAATATATCTAACTCATCTCTTAATTATATTGTTAAATCACAATCTTGTGAATTGACTAATTGAATAGTTAAATAGCTGTTCTAGTTTAACTGTAACCAATAGCTTAAAAATCATGATACTATTATAACTTGACCTGCCTTGATTTGAGCTATCTTGAAGATATACCTTTAAGAGTTTTTCTAAATTTATCAAAGTTTGTAAGCTTATTTAGCTTCACAAATTTATTATTAGTGCCTATTGACTTTTCTATTTCCAAGAAGAAATCCTATTATAAAAAATAAAGCATTTAATTGTTCCTAATATAGCTCTTTGATAAAGAACCTATGGATTAGTAGTTTTATAGACTTAATTTTCTGTGAAAAATGTTTATGTAAGTTTATGTTAATCCTAAATTGTAATCTAGAATCAGCTAAGTTCTGACGAAATCTATCGGTTAGAGTGTTGGAACATAGTCATAGTCATAGCCATAGCTAATATCTACCGTCTTTTGAGTTACTGAACCATCAGCTAACTCGATTGCTAAAGAGAATTTGTCGCTTTTATTTAACTTTCTAAAGATATTAATAAGTTGCTCTATAGATATATAATCACATATAATCAGAATGTAACCAAAAACTAAAAATATGATCTTGTAAACTAAAATATTCTGATTTAGCTGCAAAAGTTAGTTGTACTCCTTGAACTTGTGTTTCAACATTAACTACTTCAAATGGTAATATCCGTGTCGAAATTGATAAATATAAAATTTGCTTTTGTTTTAGTATATCAACCCTAACTTGCTGTTCTAGATCAATGTAATTACTATCATCTTCTAAATAGCAATCTGATATCTTGATATAACACCCCCTGAAATGTACGAGTTAACATATGAGGAAAATGACTCTTTACTTTAGATGAATACAGACATCTTGTATAATTTCTAAAATTTTTTTCTAGTTGTGTCTGTAACTGATTAAGGGCACTCATGATCTCTTTTACAGTAATATTATTATTCTGAGAGAATCCATTCATAAAATACCTTACTAAATACTATTTGTTAAGCCAATTGGATAATCAATATCAAAAGAAACCTTTGTATTGTCATTATTAAAAACTCCAAGTAAAAGTATTACCATTATGAGCTGCTGATTTTAATAACTTCCAAAAAGACCAACTACCTTCTTTTGCTTGTTCTGCTACGAGATTTTTATTGTTACTAACTAGAGCAGTTGATGAAACTTTATCTAGCCACCACTGGACTTCAAAAGTTTGCTTAACACCACTAACACCAATATCAAAGATACTATTTTTATCCTTAAAGGATTACCAAGATGTTTCAAAATGATCATAACTTGGTAAAAGCTGAGGTAGTTAAAGTAAACTTTATTGGTTTTGATTTACCGTTAGTATACCAAAGAAGTTGTACTAACTCTTGTATCTTTTAGTATTCCTTGAACTGCTTATCAGTAAGCCATTTATCACTATTATAGTTCTTTAATTAGTATGGCAATCTTTACATAAGACTCCCAAAATGAACTTTACTTACCAATCATATTTGTTAAGGCATCAACACTTATCTCATCGTTAGAGTTTTCTTTAAATGAGAAAGAGTCAAATATTTTATTATATGTTGGTTCTAAGTTTTTATCCCAATAGTTTTGAACATATTGCTCAAGTAATTTTGTTGTTACTTGCTCACAAGCTAGGACAGCTGATCAAATTCTGGAGTTGATTTAACAGCTTTTAAAAACTCATTCATATCTGCTTGAAAAGAATAATTACTATTATGGTAAAGTTCTATAAGCATTTGTGGATCGGACTTTGCTTTATTTAACAGATCAATATATTTATCGAGAAATTTATTATAATCGTTAATATTATTTATAAAAGTTACTAACCCACTTAAATCTATTTTCAGACAAAAATAAATCTTTTACTTCTAGAACATTTTTCTGAATAGTTGACATTGTGGATTTTAAATCTGTTGATGAGTTAATTTCTTTTAATCTTAGTACAAACTATCAACATCATTAAATTTAACTTCTAGCATTTGAGTTATCTGCTGATAAAATTGTTATAAGCTACTATTTTAATTCTTATTTGGTAAAAGCTCTATTGCTTGAGCATAACTAGTATCAAAAACCCAGCTGTATCAATAACAATATTACAGACTCTTTCAATATTATACTTATTTGTTTGGGTAAAAACCCAATTATAGTGATTTTTTATAAATATTGAGATCATTTCAATATAATCTTTTAATAAATTTTTAATAAATAGGTTCTAATATGCTCAATTATACCATTTCTATTTATAACACTATAACCATTAGACTGTATACTAAGTTGTATCAGCTTAAAACCGAGATTTGTCGCTAATGAACCAATAAATGCTGGTGGTAAAGCCGCTTTTAAATAGCTAAGAGGAGCCTGAACTTACTTCACTCAAAAGTTGATGAATATGTTCTCTGCTATTACGTCTGTATATTTATTAGACTGATCAATAAGAGTACTCATCTTAGTAGTATCTTTAGAAGTTTTAAAAGCACTTTCTATTTTATCTTTAGTATCTGTACCTATATTATTACTGTTGTTACATGTTTTTTTCTTTATCTGCTTGTGCTTTTAAAGCCTAACCTAATTACTATACTTGCCAAATATTTCGTTATCTAAAAAACTCTTAACTTGACTTTTAATTGTTAATTGATCTCTACATAAGAATGCCCATAATTTTTCTATATTTGAAACATGTTCATTTAAATTATGAATACCGTGAGTATCTGCTAGCAGTGATGTATTAAGGTTAGATAATGCAGTTCCAACCTTCTCTTTTCATATCAAAGTAATCATTATAAATACTTTGAGTATTTTGAGCGTTTTGGACATTATCTATTACTGAAGCATAATGAAAAACAACTAAGGTTATAAATAAGTAATGACTAGTAATAAAACATTTTTTAGAATTTTCTTTCGCTAGCTGTATTAAATTTTTAAATTAGTAAAAAAAGTATTAAGTTTATCATCTCTATTTAAAATTGTCTTAATACGATTAGCTTGTTCGACTTCAGAACTTGCTATATAATTTGTATGAACCCCTTGATTTTTTAACATTCATTGCTAAATTCCCTAGAGTTTTACTTACAAAGTTTTTATTTGATTGTAAGTTATAAAGTTCAATAAAATTATCAATTCCTTTTAAGAAAGCTAACTTCAAAACTTCTTCAGAAATAAGTTTAAATTCCATGGCTAAGTCTCCTTTAAATATTAGTTGTATGTTTTTGGAATAGTTATATTTATTAATTAATTTTTACTTCCATTATAAATCGCTTAAACTCCCTTATACTTTATTTTCGATATAAAAATATTAATAACTGAAATTGCCTGAAATATTTCTGATATGTAACAGTTTGTATCTTTTTAGATCTAAATATAAAGAAATCATCAATTTAATTGAGACTACTTATATGTTTTCCCTATTTTTATTTCTGTTATTTAATTGTGATTGTTTATTCTTGAATAAAATGTGAAAACTTCTAATAATCATCAAGAATTTTTATCATTATTTGACTAAACTTCTCTGCAGTATCACTTTCCTCAGCGCGAGCATAGTGCAAATCAAAAAGTGATAATTTACTTCTAAATACAAAATCAATAAAGTTAGTTGGATCTGAAGCAACATCCTTCATTGTTTTTTGAGAATTATTTTGAATATAATTTACTATATTGTCAGACCTTAACTCTCCATTAGTCGCACGTCTATCTGAAAGATAAAATTCTTTATCTTTATACTTTATCAAATTATAATCTTTTTGAAGTGTGCGATTTCTTTGTATAAGTTTCCAATACTTAAATTCTGTGTCCATAAATACATGATCTTGTAACTGTTGTAAACAAAAGTGTATAATAATTGTAGGTAAATTAAGCCTTAGTTCGAGGGTGTAGTAGTTTGTAACTATTTTTAAATAAAATTTTATGGAGAACTTTTAATGAAACTTTTTCTTAAAAAGATTTGGAATATTTTAATGTGGGCAAGGATAACAGCATTTCAACTTTACTCTTTTGCAGTAATTGGTGGCTGTAGTATCCTCATAAATATTTTTGCATTTTTTAAACTACCTTTAGCATGGAGAATGGCTGTTTGCTATGTATGGACTTATCTTTATTGGATAGGTATGTTAGTCTTTTTACAAGTCTTCATTCGTATAACAGGTCGTGTAAATATAGATAAAGATTACCCGTGTATCTATGTTTCTAAACACCAATCTATGCTTGAAACTTTTATGTTTTATGGATTGCTTGGCAAATGTCATTTTATCATGAAGCAAGAGCTTTTTGAAACTCCGATTTTTGGTTCTGCTATGAAAAACTTAGGTAGTATTGCCATAGATAGAGATAAACCAAGAGAATCATTAAAAAAAGTTGTCACAGATGGAAAACAGAGTTTGGCTGATGGTATAAATGTGGTTATTTTCCCTGAAGGAACACGAGTTAATGTTGGTGAATACCCAGAATTTAAGCGTTCAGCAATGAAATTAGCAGCAGATGCTAATGTATATATTATTCCTGTTGCGCATAATTTTGGTAGATTCTTTCCAAAAAAATGGGGACAAGTTATAAAACCTGGTATAGCTAGGATGGATTTCGGTAAGAGAATAGATCCTAGAGATTTTGACTCAAAAACTCTAACAAGCTATTGTCATAAAGTCATAACTGAGAAAACTAAAGAGTTTAACGGTTAAAAGAGGTAAACAGATGAAAAAGATAGTTCATCTACTACTAGTAGCAAGAATGCAAGTTTTTAAAATATATGCATATATTGTGCTACTGCTATGCTGTATTTTAATGAATATAGTGGGAGTTTTAGGTGCTTCTTTAAAGGTTAGACTATTTGTCTGCTGGATATGGTCTTGCTTATACCGTTTAGGCGTACTTATCCTGTTGCAAATATATGTAAAAATAGATGGTAAAGAAAATATTCCTAACTATCCGTGTATCTATGTTTCTAAACACCAATCTATGCTTGAGACTTTTATTTTTTATGGTGTAGTGCGCAATTGTTGTTTTGTCATGAAACAAGAACTTCTTGAGAAACCAATCTTTGGGAAGGCTAATATTTTTGCTAAAGCAATAGGAATAGATAGATCTAAAGGGATTTCAGCAATTAAAAAAGTACTCGAAGATGGTAAAGATAGAGTGTTAAATAAAAATCTTAGTATCGTAATATTTCCTGAGGGAACTAGAGTCTCTGTAGGTGAATATCCAAAATTTCATCGTTCTGCAATGAAATTAGCAACGGTTACAAGTATACCAATTATACCTGTGGCACATAATTTTGGCTTTTATTTTGGGCGTAAAAAAGGTGATTTTATTAAACCTGGTATTGCTAGAATGTCTTTTGAAAAGCCTATAGATCCTAAAAACTATTCTGTCGCTGAATTAACAGATTTGTGCTATGACATCATTAATGATAAAACAAAATCTTTTGGTGGCTAAAATTCTTATTTGATACAAAATTCAGCAATAATTGGATTATGGTCAGATATTTTTTTACAATCTAGCACCGCAGCTTTTTCAAGATTTAACCCTCGATACAAAACAAAGTCTAAGTGGTTATTTTGGAAAGATTTAACCAACTGAGGTTCATCTATAAATGTCACTTTAAAACAGAATTCTCGACAAAAATCTTTTATTAGCTTAACTCGTTTTCTATTCCAAGTATTAAAATCTCCGGCAATTATAATTGGATATTTGTATTTATCTGGAGCGATAAATTCTTTTATTTTCTCAAACTCATACTCATAAACTTTATTACTTTTAAAGTTTATCGCATGGATATTTACAACGATTAATTTAGTATTGTTGATACCTAGATGTGTTATCAAAGAAGCTTTGTGTGTATTTATAACTGACTCACGATGAGTTGTAAGTATTTTGATATTCTTTAACACTGGATAATGACTAGCAGTTGCCACACCATAGTTATGTGAACGTAATATAATATTTGAAGCAAAATTTACATAAAATTTATCTATAGGAAACTTACTATCATGGTGATGAACGGCTTCTTGCAAGCAAAAAATATCAACATTATAGTTAAAATATACATGTCTGATATATGCACTAAAAGCCTCAGAATCTTTATAATCTATCTTATAGGAATTCCAACTCATCAAGCAGAATTTTCTAGATTTATTATCTTTTGAGTTTACTGCAAACATCTAAACACTTAGCGCTGGCTTAGCATAGTTTTATTATATATTAAAATTATTAGATAAAATCATATTAGTTAGGATCTGTTTCAATAAATCTCAAAATTATATAACCCAAAAACCCTTAAAGAACTGAACCTACAATTACACCTATTTTTATAGCATTTAGTAAATAATTATCATTAAAGGCAAAAACTCCTATAAACAACTCATGGTAAAGCCTATACCACACAACAAGCTTATACCATATAGCTGTAAATTTGATAAAGATTCGCCAAGTTTAAACAATTTTAATTTCTTAAAAATTGCTAATATTGAAAAAATACTAAGCTGTTTACCGACAAATAAGCCCAAAATAATACCTAGCGTAATAGGTTTAAACAGTATAGAAAAATTTATCCCAACAAAAGTTATACCAGCATTAGCAAAGGCAAAAACTGGCAGTATAAAATGATAATCCAAGGATGAAGTTAAACCTCCTAAAATCAGCTGGAAAATCTTTATCACCCTCTCTAAAAGGTGTACACAGTATGGTAGTAAAACCAGCTAAAGTCGCATGCACCCCAGATTTAATCGTACAAAAACAAGAAAAAAAGCCAAGCACAACATATACTGAACTTCTATTTACCTTAAAAATTCAATTGCAAATAATCATCTCAATGATAAAAAGTGTTCCTAAAGATAACGGAAAGTAAAGATAAAGATTTGGTATAAAATATTGCTATGATTGCTATTGAAGCTATATCATCAAAAATAGCTATAGTAATAACCAACAATTTTAATTTAGCTGGAACTCTCACACCTAGTAATGCTAATATTTCCAAAGTAAATGCTATATCTGCAGCTGATGGTATTGCCCAACCATTAATAAGTTTAATATCATGATTTATTGATAAATATATCAAGCTTGGCATCCCAAATCTGCAAATGCTTCTATGGCTGGTGTTATTACATTTGATAGCTTTGAAAGGATCCCCAACGATAATTTCTCTTTTTATTTCTAAACCAATATACAAAAAATATAGTGCCATTAAACCATCATTAATCCAATGCATTAGATTTTTATCAATTACTAGGTTTTCTATCCCAAGTTTTACATTGATAGTTTCAAGCATTGCATAGTAGCTTGCTAGTGGCGAGTTATTGACAACAATAGCTAATAACACCGTAGAAAAAAGAATTAAACCACCAATGAGCTCTTGATTTTTTTGACTTGCACTCATATTTATTGGTTACTTAGATATTTGTTTATTATTTATTATCCAATAGCTTAAGATATAATTCTACTTATACAAAAATTATTCACAACCAATGAAAACCCTCCCAAAAGCTTGGTATGCTATAGTTCATATTAACGAAATTAAATCTAAACCTCTCAAACTAAAAGATTTGGTAAAAACCTAGTAATTTGGCGGGACTCAGGAAAAATAGTTGCAATGTAAAACCGTTGTCCTCACTGTGGAGCTGAATTAAGCTTAGGTAGGATTTGTGATAATGCTATAGCATGTCCATTTTATGGTTTTAGGTTTGACCAGCATGGCAACTGTATATTTAACCCAGAGACACAAGTAGCTATTCCTAAATTAAAAATAAAATATTTCCAATCAAAGTTGTTGTAGATATGATTTGGATAAATATTTTTGATGAAGAGCTTGATAATAGCTATGCCTTTGAATTTGCTCAACACTTATGATGATGATTTTGCTGGTAAATATTCACTACTTACAGATATTTAGCATAACAATATCCGTCACTGTATCGAAAACCAACTCGACTATATGTACTTTTAGCTACGGTGCATAAAAAATCTATTGGTAGAGGATATAAAATTCCTCAAGATATAACCCTAAATATCACATCTGAATATATAGAAGCTTTAAAGCAGCAATGTATAATTTTGAAATATATATACCCTAACTTTTGGCTTCTAAATAACGATGATAAACTAAAAATTTGTGTTTACTTTGCACCAATTAATGAACATCCGACAAAATTATATTTAGTAAACTACCGTAAAGTTTATGACTAGTAAAATAATCAAACCTTTAGCTAATTTAATCTTTAGTATAACCAATAAAATAATACTTAAAGAAGATAAAAGAATTATTAAAACTCAAAAATATGATGATAACTACAATACTCAAGATTTCTTACTACGCCACGATCAAATTATCAAAGAATTTAGAAAGATTTGGAATGACTAAAAAATCAAAAAACATTCTCAAAATATCACAAATACTATACAATCAAAATATATTCTAAAATTTTATAAGGCTTATGAAATACAGTCTATTAGTTAGAGTTTTACATGCTTTACTTGCTTTTTTGATAATAACACAACTTATTTTAGGCTTTGGCTATACTAGCAATTTTTTGACTCTGGCTGGATTATAAATCTACATAAATCTTTTGGAGTTGTAACCTTTTTTGTGATTCCTTTACTAGTTATAGCTAGAATTATAAGCGTTAGGCCTGCGTATAAGCCTCCATTACCACTATTTCAATTACTAATAGCTAAAGTTGTACATTTAGGGATATACATCTCAGTATTTAGCATAGCATTTTCTGGAGTTGTAGGTTCAATGCTCACGGCCTTTTCATGGAAGGTATTTTTTATTATCCCATTTCCAGCTATTAACAACAAATGTCCCTTTAGGAGCAGAGGTTTTTAGTTATCATTATGTTTTTGCTTCAATACTATTTATATTAGTTATTATTCATATAGCGGAGTCTTTATTTCATCAACTAATAGTGAAAGATAATATCTTGAATACAATGAAATAATTTAATAAGTATATAAAAGGAAAACAAAAAATAAATGTGCTACAAAAAAACAAGGTAAAGCACTACTATTATAAAGTTTAGGCGGTATGCTTGAATTTTATAATTTTATTATATACGCTCTTCTTGCTAGTTATATTTCTAAGCTTTTCTTTCCAGTTCAATCGGCGATTACATCCTTATTAGTTCCTTTTAGTACTTATGTCTTGTAGACTATTTAGTGATATTATTTTCGGTCATTTTGGTGATAAATATTGAAGAAAAAAACTTTCACAATCTCTATTTAATTATGGCTTTATTAACTTTTTTGATTGGTATATTACCTACTTATAATAGTGTTGGTATATGGTAAATATTTTGCTTGTACTATGTAGGATAGCTCAAGGGATTTCTGTAGGGGAGTGAAATACCTGGTGCTATTACTTATGTTGGTCAAGCTGTTCCTGATAAAGGTGGTTTTATGCCTACGGTAATTTTTGGGTTCTTGATACTTGGAGTTGCTATAGGTTTTATTCTCTAAAGCTTACTATTAAAGTTCTTCACACGCTAGACAATGCTCTTTTATGGCTGGTGTATACCTTTTATTTTAGGTGGTCTATTTGGGCTAATTGCATAATATCTTAGACGTTACTTATTGATGTCAAAGATTTCGGTCCATTTATAAAAGTGGAGTTTTCTCTACCTATTACAAAGATGTTTCTAACTCATAGCTAGAACTTAATCTATTCATCGATAATAGTCTCTTTCGGTGCTCTTTGTTGGGGTAATATTCCTGCGATGCTAATTGATTTATTTAAGCAAGATGTTCAGCTATACAGGTATAAGGTTTTGCTTATAATTTAGGTTTTGCAGTTTTTAGTGGTCTAACTCCAATGATTGTAATCAGCCCCATAAAATTCTCAAACAATAACCTAGCTCCTGCATACATACTAACTATCGGTGCGATAATCACACTTATAGCAATGATTATAAACTTTTTGATCCAAAGAAAAACAGTTTTAAAATAGTTATTTTAAACTCAATACTATACTAAAAAAGTATCTAAAGCAGTTCTCAAAATCGGTAACTTGTCTAGCGTAGATATTGAGTCTTTTGAGTTTTGGTTTCCTATTGCTGCAAAAGAAAGTATTTTAGAACAAGCAAAGCTAGAAATTATACATGAGCAATCCATAGCAAAGTGCAGGACTTGTAAGCGTGAATTTGAATTAACTAAACTATACGAGCAGTGCCCAAACTGTCGCAGTTTAAAGAAAGATATTCTTAAAGGTAAAGATGTGTTCGTAGAGTCGATAGTTTTTAATTAAGGAGTTAAATGTATACAACTTGTGGCTGTGACGATAGCTAAAATCATCACCACCATCACCATACAGATGATGCTATTAAGTTAGAAAAAGCAATATTAGAGCAAATGATCAATATGCTCAGCAAAATAGAGATGTATTAGCTAAAGATAATAAATATTGCGCTTAACTTTGTATCAAGTCCTCGCTCTGGTAAGACATCTCTACTTAAGAGAACTAATTAAAGAGCTTGATAGTGAGTATCCTATCGCAGTTGTTGAGGGCGGTCAACATACTGATCTTGATGCAGAAAGAATCCGTAAGACGGGAATAGAAGCTTATCAAATCAATACTGGTAAAGCTTGTCACTTAGATGCCCATTGGTCATGCTTTTGAACATCTGGGTGATATTAAAAATGGTTTTGTAATGATTGAAAATGTTGGTAATTTAATCTGTCCAGCAATGTTTGACCTTGGCGAAAAGCATCGTGTCGTGGTTATCTCAACTACAGAAAGTGCAGATAAGCCGCTTAAATACCCTGATATGTTTCATTATGCAAATATAGTTGTTATCAATAAAACAAATCTTATTGAAGATGTTGATTTTGATATCCAAGAATGTATCGCAAATATTAAAAAGATTCGTTCATGTCAAAATATTTGAGTTATCTGTAAAAACTGGTGCTGGTTTTAATAGTTGGTTGGACTGATTAAGGTCTTTGAAATAAAGTTAATTAATAAAATTATTTTAAAAACTAATGTATCAATAACTAACAAATAGGTAAATTATGAAAACATTAGAACAAGGGCAATTAGTTCCAAACTTTAAACTAGAGAATCAAAATCAAGAGTAAGTATAATTAAGTGACTTCACGGGCAAAAGAAATGTACTAATTTACTTTTACCCCAAAGCGATGACTCCTGGGTGTACAGTCCAAGCTATAGACAAAACGCCTAAAAAAGTTTGAAGAGAAAGATAACTTATCAGTACAACTTCTAAGTGATGAAGATCATCATGTTGCCGAGCTATATGGTGTATGGAGCGAAAACAAATTTATGGAAAAAGTATATGATGGAATCCATAGAATAAGCTTTTTCATTGATACAGAAAACAAAGTACAACATGTATTCGAAGGATTTAAAACCAAAGAGCAGCATGATCTAGTATTAGACTATACCGAGAGCCATAAAACTCATAACCTGTAAAAATCTTCGTAACAAGAAAGCGGTATAAGTTGTCATAGACAACAAAACCACTTTACTAAAAGTGGAAAAAATGCAATAAGTCATAACAAAAATTCTCGCCAATGGTATAGGCTTTTACCCTTTTATCTATTACCTTGCAAAAGAATTAGGCTTAAATGGCTCGGTACAAAACACCCAAAATGATGTTGAAATAATTCTACAATGTGATGAGTCTGTTGCAGATAGCTTCATAGATAATATGAAATCTAAGCTACCTCCACTAGCCTAGTATAGAAACTATTGAGAAGACAGTTTGTCAGACTGAAAATAACTTTACAGATTTTAATATTTTAGAAACTCAGCAAGGCAATTCTATTACTAAAATTCCTGCTGATACAGCTAGTTGTGATTTGTGTTTAGATGATATTTTTAACCCTCAAAGTCGTTACTATCTATATCCATATATAAGCTGCTATATTCACTATGGACCAAGATTTAGCACAATACAAAGTCTACCTTATGACAGAGATAAACCACCTATGTTGATTTTCATTATGTAATGACTGTTAAATCAGTTATATAAATCCTTTAGATAGACATTACCATGCTCAAGCCGTTGCATGCTATAAATGCAGTCCAAAATTGTAAAAGAAAAAAATATCCAAAATATCTCTGTAGAAAGTGCTGATAGACCCGGTTTAAATTTACTGACTTATCTAGATGATAGCTACGATAAAGTCATTCTTATAGATGCTGTATATGCCAAAGTAACACCTGATAGAGAATTCTATTTCAAAGCTAAAGATATCCTTGTTTTTTTATCATCTCATAGTGTTGGTGTAGCCCCATCTTTAGCATTAGCTGATCCTATTAGGGTAGATATTGATAATGTCGAGTTTTATGGAGTAGAAGCACAAAGAGTTTTTGAAAAAGACGAGGTGCTTTCTGATGTGGTTAAGAAAACTATAGACATAATACTTGATAAAATTTTATACAAAGTTGGAATTACTTTTTGATCCCTCCATTAAAGAAGCATTATTTAATGTTATATTTGCAATCCCCTCTAAAGCTTCTTTAGTTAAAAAAGCTTGATGAGCAGTTACTAAAACATTTGGAAATGTGAGAAGTCTTTCAAAAATATCATCAGTCAAGATTTCTCCGGACATGTCTTTAAAGAAAATATCTTTTTCATACTCATATACATCTATAGCTAACCCAGCTATAGATTTAGATTTAAGAGCTTCTATAATAGCTTTGGTATCAATTAATGCTCCACGACTTGTATTAATTATGAAAGCAGAAGGTTTTATTAAACCAAGAGATTTTTGGTCAATTATATATTTAGTATCATCATTTAAAGGGCAATGTAAGCTTATAACATCAGCTTTCTTAAATATAATATTTAAATCTACTAACTTAGCATATACAGGTATATCACTTTTGTTTATAAAAGAATCATACACTAAAATTTTTCCACCAAATCCAGACATAATTTGACCAAAAGCTTTACCAATACTACCAAAACCTATTATTCCTATAGTTTTTTGATAAATATCAAAACCTTCTAACCCTTCTATATTAAAATTACTTTCTTTGACTCTATTATAAGCCTTATGTATCTTACGATTTAAACACAAGAAAAGTGCTAGGGTATGCTCAGCAACGGAAAATGGTGAGTATGCTGGTACTCTGGCAACTTTTATACCTAGACTTTTAGCATGGACAACATCAACATTATTAAAACCAGCACACCTTAGAAGAACATTTTTGACTCCAATGTTGTCAAGTTTATCTAATACATTTGCATCACAAACATCGTTTACAAAGATACACACAGCATCATAGCCTTTAGCGAAGATAACTGTTTCTTGATTTAAAGGATAATCACTAAAAGTTAGTCGATGATTAGAGTTCAGTTTACAAAAGTACTCTTTGTCATACTTTTTTGTGGAGTAGAAAAATATTTTCATAAAAATATCCTTAGTGGTTTTATTTCTAATTTTATCAACTATATATCAAAGCTGGGTATTTTTAAATAGTGAAGCAAATTTAAAAAGATGAAATAATTTCTGATGTAATTAAAAAATAGGTATTATGATTGATAAAACTATAACTAATCTATTGCTTTTGCAGTAAAACACAACCAAACTGTAGAATTTAGTAATATAGGTTTTAAAAATATTTAATCCTAAAAATTAAGCTTTTATTCAAATATTCTTGGTTTTGAGAAAATATATATAGACCAAACTTCAAATCCAAATATGGTATAAAGTTGGAGATTTTTGCCTTCACTTAATACTTTCAGAAACAATGACTAGATCCTATATAGATCCAATAAATCAAACAGCTCAAACACACTTCGCAATAGATCTAAATTATAAAGATTATTCTGAATATTTAACAAATTTAAAGTCTTTAGATACTGGAATAACAAGTGAAGAATTTAGTAAAGAAATAAATACAAAACAAACTTTTTTCTATGATACTAGTTTTAGTATTATTGAAATAAATAATGAAATAAAGTAGAAACTAATCTATAGATATTCTCTTATACTTAATCTTAGTAATAGCATCATACTTATCACCAAGACGGCGTTTTTTGTCTTCTATATAAGTATCGTAGTTACCCTCAAACCAAACTACTTCACTATTACCCTCAAAAGCAAGTATGTGAGTTGCAACATGGTTTAGAAACCACCTATCATGTGAGATAACCATAATACAACCAGGGAAGGCTAATATAGCTTCTTCTAGAGCTCTTAAAGTATCTATATCAAGATCGTTTGTTGGCTCATCTAGTAAGATAACATTACCACCACTTCTAAGTAACTTAGCAAGATGCACACGGTTTCTCTCACCACCTGATAGTTGAGAAACATATTTCTGCTGGTCAGCACCTTTAAAGTTAAATCTACCGACATATTGGCGTGATGGGATAGTGTATTTACCAACTGTGATCACATCTAAACCATCAGCAATTTCTTCCCACACGGTTTTGTTATCATCTAGAGCATCGCGTGATTGATCTACATAAGCTAGATGCACTGTTTCACCAAGCTCGATCTCGCCACTATCAGGAGTCTCTTGTTCTGTAATCATTTTGAAAAATGTTGACTTACCAACTCCATTAGCACCAATGATACCAACGATAGATCCAGCTGGAACATCCATATTTAGATGATCGATAAGTAGCTTATTATCAAATGATTTAACGATATTTTTAACCTTAATTATATTCCTACCCAGTCTTTCTCCTGGTGGAATATATAATTCTTGTGTTTCATTACGCTTTTGGAACTCTTGTGAACTTAACTCATCAAACTTAGCAAGTCTTGCTTTTGATTTAGATTGACGACCCTTAGCATTTTGACGCACCCATTCTAACTCTTCTTTTAGAGCTTTTTGGTGAGCAGTTTCACGCTTTTCTTCCATCTCTAAACGTTTCTCTTTTTGCTCTAACCATTGTGTATAATTACCTTTAAATAGTATACCTTCGCCTCTATCAAGCTCAAGAATCCATTCAGCAACATTATCTAAGAAATATCTATCATGCGTAACAGCTACAACAGTACCTTTGTATTCTGCTAAGAATTTCTCTAACCACGCTACAGATTCTGCATCTAAATGGTTAGTAGGCTCATCTAGTAATAAAATATCTGGAGCAGATAATAACAATTTACATAATGCAACACGACGAGCTTCACCACCTGATAATTTAGTAACATCAGCATCCCAAGGTGGTAAGCGTAAAGCTTCTGCAGCAACCTCTAGTTTACGCTCTATTTCCCAAGCTCCAGCAGCAGCTATCGCATTTTGTAGCTCACCTTGCTCTTCAAGAAGTTTAGCCATTTCATCATCAGACATAGGCTCACAGAATTTGATACTGATTTCATCAAATCTAGTAAGCATATCTTGTAAGTGCGCAAGGGCTTCTTCAACATTACCACACACATCTTTAGTTGGATCAAGTTTTGGTTCTTGTGGTAAATAGCCTATCTTTACCCCTTTGCGTGGCGTTGCCTCACCGACAATCTCTGTATCAAGACCGGCTATAATTTTAAGAAATGTTGATTTACCAGAGCCATTAAGACCTAGTATACCAATTTTTGCACCATCGAAAAAAGATAATGAAATATCCTTAAGGATATATTTATTAGGCGGCACAACTTTGTCAACCCTATGTATTGAATATATATATTTTTCAGCCATGAAAATATTTTCTAAAATTTAAGATAGGGAAATTATAACAGATATATAAAATGACTCTATAACTTACAGCTTAAGAAAATAAAAATACACCGAAAAGAATAAGTAAAAAAAGTACAATCAAAAATGTCCTACAAAAGCTTTTAAATGTTATTAATCGCTTTGGATTAAGATTTAATTCTCGCAATCTTTTTTGATATTTTTCTTTTGATTCATCAACTTTTCATTTTATTAGGGTTTAGATCATAATTTTCATCTGTAGAATAGGTTTTAGATATAGGTCCTCCTAGTGGGATACATATTTTATAATAGGCAAAAATATAAGAAATAAAATTCCTAAAATAATAAATAAAACAGTCATGTTGTATTACTTTTAACTATTTTTCATAGTCAATATATTCAATAGAATCACTAGCTAATTCAAACTTAAATATCACCAATCTAAACCTAAAAAGAAACATAACACCTGAAATATTATCTTCTTTAACTCTTCTAAAGATTCATCTGAATATATGTATAAGTCAAACATGCTTTTAAAATCAGTATATAACTTTTCAAAATTTATAGTTTTCATAAAGGTTCATGTTGTAAAATTACTGTATATCTAGATATACATTATGGGAAAGATTATCTCTATTTGTAACTATCATAAAAATAAGTTTTCTAATCATCAAGGTAGCCCTTCACGAATCGAAGCTAAGAAATATTTTTTTAAATTTGTTTTATTAAATATTCAAAAAAGAAAAATAATTTGCAACAAATTACTCTAGCTGATACTAGTATTACTTGCTTACCTTGTGTGCATTTCTCAGGTTGTGGTTTATTTGATAGAAATAAAACTCTGTGGACTAGCTTTGCAATCAAGGATGAAAATAAAAAATATGATTCTCAGGCGATACTGCTTATGGTGAAATATTCAAATAAATTGGTAAAAAACAACATACTTTTGACATAGTCTTAATAGGAATAGCTCCCTATGAACCTCGTGATTTTATGAGTTCTGTCCATGCTACACCAGAGGAAGCTATAAAAATAGCCATAGATATTAAAGCTAATAAAACTATAGGATGTGCATTGAGGATCTATTAGACTTACGCCAGAGCCTTTTTTTGAGCTACCAAAGAGATTTAAACAGGCCACTATAGATCAGCAATATGGTCAAGAAAATACTTTAATTTTAAAGATTGGTGAAACTATAAATATATAAAATTATTTTTAAATATTTCTTGCAAAAACAATCAAAGTTAAACCTAAAATATAAGTTATAAAAATTAATAATATAAGCTTATTTGTGCCTTTTGGAGCTTTAGTAAATTCTTTCGAAATAAACACTTCCAAAAATCTGCTATTATTGTTGCTCCTTGTCCTCAACCATAATAAATACAAAGTCCAGCAATACTGGATGCTATAAAGTTCAAACAAAAGCCAATTCCCCAGATAACACCACCTAAGATACCTATAGTGTGTAACCATGGAGTTCCTTTTGAAAAATAGCCTTTAAATTTAAGTTTTTTGACTGAAATAGTAAATTTAATCATCCAGCCATTGATTATAAAGTTTGATATAAAAATCCCTAACGCAAATATAAAACTAGCTGTATATGGTGTCATCAAATCAGCTTGACGAGCCATAAAATCACTTGATATAGACTTAGTAATTAAAGGATCGAAAAAGCCCATTAAAATACCTGAAATAATTTAAACTATAAAGCTTTTGTTATCAGAAATACGCTTATATATAACCACATCGATAATAATTGCTGCAAGTACACTTAAAACTCTTAAAAATAACACTAGAGGCTGACCTAGAGGTGTTGCTATATAATTTTTACACTTATATAACTAAGGCTAAACCAATAGCTAAAGAAAATGCTACAGCATGCCAGTAATATCGATAGCTGCCACAAGTAATATATTAGCTAAATTAAACTACACCACCCATAAAAGCATAAATAAAACTCTGTAGAGATGCTTGAGATATATCACTAAAGAAAGATCTTTCTTCGGTACCAAAACTTCCCATAGTTATAGCTAAAACAAAAGATACTATCAGAATTCCTAAAGCATAACCCCAATAATATTACTGAAAAGACCACTCTTTTATCGAGAGTTTTTGTGTGTTTGCCTATGATCCCCAACATAGCATAGTAACATGCAAAAAATACTGCAACATCATACGATGTGTAACACCACCATTTTAAATCTCCTATTATCATGTTCTAGCTACATAAATAAACTTCTAAAGTTATCCTGAACTTCTTTCAGGATCTCAATAAAATCAATCTTCAAAGTAAGATGCTGAAATAAACGTACGCTGAACTACTTTCAGTATTCAGCATGGTATTTTTTGTCCTGGCTTGTCTTATAGATTATAAATAAAAAGAAATTATGATTCTAGACTTTTAAACAATTTCAAAAACATTTTTACTAAGGTTTGATACTCTGATTTTTTCAAGAGCCTCTTTCATTATAGTTTGACTAGTAGCATCATAACGCTTCCCACCCATTAAATTACGAGCTAGCCTAGAGCTGCAACTTGATGATTAGTTTTATCAAGCTCTAACACTATATTAGCCATAAAAGCATAACCTAAACCATTTTTATGATGATATTGAGAAAAGTTAGCACTAAATCCACCAATTAATGAATAAACTTTATTAGGATTTTTAAGATTATATGTAGCATGATTCACTAAACTTTTAACAGTTTCTAATGTATTACTATGAGCCATCT
Source organism: Francisella-like endosymbiont (assembly GCF_003069505.1). Lineage (NCBI taxonomy): Bacteria > Pseudomonadati > Pseudomonadota > Gammaproteobacteria > Thiotrichales > Francisellaceae > Francisella-like endosymbiont. Next base: position 335,417 of record NZ_QAPC01000001.1, read on the forward strand.
GAGCTTGATATAGTAACCATTTATTTATAACCAAATATTCATTCTTCCAGCATTGATAAAACTTACTAATAGCATTATCACGAACCTGTTTATCATTAAACTGTAATAGCAATAGCACTGAAAATGCAGCTTGTTGATCTGTTATATTATCAGCATCATTAAATAATTGTTGTGCTAACTCCGTCCCTATTTTTTGCTCAGTAGCATTAATCAAATAATACAAACACCTTTTAACTTTTGTTTAGCGATTTGTTGTGATGAATCCCAACGATTAAAAGGATTATTATCATATTTGACAATATGTAGTAAATCTTTTTCAGAACGATTGTGCTCTACTTTTACTGGTGCAAAAAAAATCCCTAAATAAAGAAGCCACTGATTTTGCTGAGATATTATTAAAAATATAAGTTTGTTTTTGCTCTTTAAGCTCAATAACTTGCTCTGCGATATTTTCACCAGCTGGAGTAATAAGACCTATTTTAATTGATATATGTAATAATTATTTGACTTGTTGATCAGCAATTGGCAGTATGTTTTGCTACAAAGTTAAGCTGTAAATTTGACCATCTGCATTGTATTTCTGCGTAACTTTAATATTTGGTGTACCTGATTGGCTATACCATCTTTTAAATAAGCTAAAATCACAATTATTTGCTCTGCCATAGAATTGACAAAATCATCGTAAGTAACTACCTAATCATACCTTTTTGGAAACCATCTTCGCCTAGTAGGGTATGAATCATTCTAATTACTTCTGCAGCCTTATTGTAAACAGTAACAGTATAGAAATTATTCATTTCAATATATGAACCAGGGTGGATAGGATGAAACATTTGACTAGCATCTTTGGCAAATTGCGTACTTCTGATTATGCAAACATCATCAATACGCTTTACATCTCTTGAATTCAGATAAGAGTATTGAGTACTCCAACAAGCTCATTAACCATTTTTCGAAATGCAACTCTGAGATACTAGGCAAAAACAAGGCTTCGACTCTACTTAGCCGACTTAATATTTTTATAATACTGTTAATTAATAAAGTCTAATGTATTTAGATATATAATGTGTTAGCTATAGTTAAAAGTTTATAACTAGACTTGTATAAAATAATTTTAAAAACATATTTCTTGAAATTTTAAAATCTGATCATATATTCAAAGTTGAAAGGTATGAGAACATAATTCAGAAGGAGAACAAATATGAGTAAAGAAATTAGATATAATCCATTTGAACTAAAACATTCTATTAATGATCTTTTTGATAATTTTTTTAGTTTCCCTAAAAATTATCAAAATGAGAAATATTTAGAAAATATACATCTAGATATCACTGAAGATGAAGCTGCTTATAATATCACTGCAGATTTAGCAGGAGTAGAAGATAAAAATATAGATATAGAACTAGATAAAAATAAACTATCTATAAAAGCAAAGCGTGAACACTTACACAAAGATAAAAAGCACCATGTCCAAGAGCGTTATTATGGCGAGTTTCAGCGTAGTATAAATCTACCTGATAATATAGATAGTGATAAGATAGAAGCTAAGTATAATAATGGTATATTAAGCTTAAATATTCCTAAAAAAGAAAAAGATAATACTACTAAAAAAATATCAATAAAATCTTAATAATTTCTAATTACATCAAAAACTTCATTTAACTTATTTTGATCTTTTTGACCTGGCTCAGATTCTATACTGTAATTAATATCATAAGCTGAACATTTTAAACCTATTGCTTGAGCTATATTTTTAGCATTAAGACCTCCAGCAAGAATTATATTTTTTCTATCTTTGATAAGACTCCAATCAAATGCTTTACAAGTACCACCAGCCTTGCCATCTACTTGAGCATCTAACAGATGATAATCCACATTATCAAAAAAGTTTGGAAGAGTTTTATCTACTCCATAAGCTTTCCATATTTGACAGTTTCTATGTAGTTTTGATTTTAGAGTATCTATATACTCTTGGTCTTCATTTCCATGTAATTGCACGGCACTTAATTTTAGTGCATAACAAGTATCTACTACATCTTCTATCTTAGCATCTGCAAATACACCTACATAATTTAATCTAACTTTTTTTGCTATCTGTTTTGCCATGGCAAAATCTACATAACGAGGTGATTTCTTAACAAAAATAAATCCCCCATATACAGCTCCAGCGTCATAAGCTTTTTGTGCATTTTCTACAGAAGTTAAACCACAAACTTTGTTAAATCCATAAACTATCTTCCTAACCGCAAATTCTAGATTACGCTCAGCCATAATAGAACTACCAATAAGAAAGCCATTTACATAGTTTCTAAGCTCACGTACTTCTTGATTTTTGTAAATGCCTGATTCTGAAATTATAGTTATACTCTTAGGTATTTTTGGAGCTAAAAGACGCGTAGTATTTAGATCTATGGATAGGTCTCTAAGGTTGCGATTATTAATATTAATTACTTTTGCTTTTAGTTTTACAGCTCTTTCAAGTTCCTCTTCATTACTAATCTCTATAAGTATTCCCATACCAAGACGATTAGCAACTTTTGCTAATTTTTTATACTCACTATCATCAAGTACTGAAAGCATCAGTAACACTGCATCAGCTTGATAATGTCTTGCTAAATATATTTGATACTCATCTATTATAAAATCTTTACAAAGTATAGGTTGTGTAACTTGCTTTCTAACAATCTCTATATTTGCAAAACTACCCATAAAAAACTCTTCATCTGTGATTACAGATATTACATTTGCATAGTTTTTGTACACAGCTGCAATTTCATTTAGATCAAACTTTTTACGGATAACTCCTTTAGAAGGTGAACCCTTTTTACATTCTAAAATAAATACTGCTCTATCAGCTTCCAAAGCTTGATAGAAATTTCTATCTGCTTTGATAACTTCTTTCTGAAATACATCTAGTGGGAATAGTCTTTTTTTTGCAAAAAGCCACTTTCTTTTTGCTTCAACAATTTTTGCTAATATAGTTTCCATCTTTTTACAGATTTTTTGATTTTATCTAGTATTTTAAACGAAAAAATAATAAAAGTTGATTTTTTCTGTGTTTTGATAATTTATAGATTATTTATCTTAGATATTCGACATTAACTTCAGCATAATTTTCTATGGGATTATATCTATCAAAATCTACTTTATAAGCTCTCTTTTTAGAGTCATCTGCGCAAATTTCTTGCCATTTATCTTTTATAACATCAGGAAGCGCACCTTCTACTCTAGAGATTTTATGATTAAGTTCAATTACAATAGAATTTAAGCCTGTTGGTACTTTTACAGCTACTAGAGAGTGATATATTGCTACACTTAAAGATGGTTCTAGATTTTTTTAAAATACTATGTTTTACAAACTTTACTTTAGCTGTTTTACCATGAACTATTTACATTAGCATGAGAAACTATACCACCATAAGCCTCTAATATAGCTTGATGACCCAAACAAATACCTATTATAGGAACCTTACCCTTAAGTATTGAGACTAGATCAACTATACATCCGGCATTTACTGGATTACCGGGACCTGGTGATATTAAAACTATAGGATTTTCTAGTGAGTTTATTTTATCTAATAAAACTTCTGGATATAAATTATTTCTAAATACTTCAACGTGATTTCCTATAACTCTAAACTCATTGACTAAATTATAAGAAAATTAATCAAAATTATCTATAAATATGATATTAGCCATTAATTATATTTGATAGCTGATATTACAGCTTGTGCTTTTGTCCTAGTTTCATCAGCTTCTGCTATTGGTATAGAATCCAAAACTAAACCTGCACCAGCTTGAGTTTCGGCAACTTCATCTTCTACATAAACAGAATGTATAACTATACAACTATCTAAATCACCACAACTATTGAAGTAACCTATAGCACCACCATATCAACCTCTTATTTGTTTTTTAACTTCTAATATTAACTGCATTTATCTTTGGAGCTCCTGTAAATGTAACCCATATTCATGAAAGATTGATAAGCATGTAAGGCATTTAAATTATCAGCAAGTTGACCTACCACTCTAGATACTAAATGCATCACATAACTATATCTATCAACTTTCAAAATGATACACAGCGTGTATCTGTTTTTTCATATTCTTCCGACATCATTGCCAGCTAAATCTACCAACATCATATGTTCGACATTTTCTTTTGCATCTAATCTAAGCTCTAGTTCAATTCTACTATCTAAATCATGATTTATACTCCCATCAAGATTTTTAGCTCTTCTGCGTGTACCTACTATAGTATAGATTTCTACTTGATTAGTAGCTTTTTGATATTTTAAGGCATTCTCTTAGTGATGCTCCAAAAATAATAAATCCTCATCATGCATATAAAAAATAAATAGGCTAGGATTAATTCTTTAAGTTCTTTATAAACTTCTAGAGAATTTTGACATGGCAAAAAGAAACTTCTTGATGACACTACTTGGAATATATCACCACTTATAATATGCGCTTTTAGCTTATCTACAATACTACAAAAATTTCTATCAATTTATAGATTCTTTAGGTTGTAAATTTTTAAATCTCAATTTTTACTTTAACATCATTATTTATGTTTTGTTTAATAACCTCAACACTACTCTCTAACTCATTTATTGTTTTATGCGCAAAACTATTTATCTGTATAAAAGTTTTTTGCTCCTGATGATCACTAACAAGTATTGTATCAGCAAGATAAAAGACGTAATCTGGACATTTATTTTTACGTTTTACTTTACCTATTTCTTCAAAACTAGCAACAACATCATACGCAAATAACCCAGCTAAGAAAAATACTAAACTCATTAAATATCTCAAAGCTATCTTTTATAATTCTCAAAGCATCAAATAAAGATGTTTTTTTAGTTTTTGGTGTTCGCTAAGTAGATATCTTTGATAAATTCAAGTGTTAAAACTAACTGGTTTATTATCATACTTGTAATAAACATCTTCTTTTATATTTTCCTGTATAGCTTTTAGAGTATATTCACCATTTTTAGATAAAGCTCTGATAAACACTTTATTTTCAAAACAAGCTATATGTGAAGCTCTATTAAGTACTAAGATACTTTTGAGCTTATCTTTTGTGTCTATTTCTGCTGATTCTAATAAGATAGTATTTTTGTACATAAATTAGCAAAACATTTACTTAAATATTCTTTATACTCTATATTATAAACAATATGTGAGGCCCAAAATTTTTCTGGCTCTTTTACTGATATTTATTTACCTATTTTTTGATATTTTCACTAAATATTTCTTTCACTCTTGCAGAGTAATCTTTTAAAGCATTAGAACATCTAGTTACCGTACAAATAATAGTACCTATTTTTTAGATATTTCCGTTTGAGATTTAGATTTCTTTATAAGTTCTTTTGCTAAAAACACTCTTTTACTTAGCTATTATTTATCTTCTTTAGTTAATAAAAAATCACAAATAATATTAATATATATTGTGGATCTGAATTTCCAAATAAAATATTAATTAATTGCTGCCAACCATTATTAATTATATTCATACTTTTTAAAATATTATATATTTTTTGTAAAATTGCACCAATACAAAAGAAATAACAATAATTAATTTACAAACACTCTTATGTTAATTTAACAATATCTAGTTAATTCACTATTAAAATAATACTATTGATTTAATCAATAAAAGATATAGAACAGGTTACTGAGCTTGTCGAAATGGTCAATGCTCTTACACCATTAAATCAACAGTTTTATAATACTAAAACTGGTAATGAGCAAAACCATATTATAGCATCTTACTATAAAGAGCAATTTTGTTGAGATAGTGAAACAAGTTTAGGATGAGTTAGAAATAATCTTTTGTGCTATTTTTATCATTGATTAGTTCGTATGTTTTGATTTACTAATAAAGCTTTAAAACTATTATGGTTAAATAAATTAAGGTCTAGATCAAGATATCAGAAGTAAAAAAGGGAAAACTGAGTTTTAAGAACTAGACCTTAATAATGAATATGGCGGAATGGACGGGGCTCGAACCCGCGACCCCCTGCGTGACAGGCAGGTATTCTAACCAACTGAACTACCACTCCGTTATGGTGCCGACTGCCGGAATCGAACTGGCTACCTTCTGATTACAAGTCAGTTGCTCTACCTATTGAGCTAAGTCGGCTGCTATGAGTACGTATTATAGCTCTTTTTCTAAAGCTGTCAACAATGTTTTAGAAATTTTTTTATTTAATGGAATTATATCGTATTGGTTACATATATAGCTATTTTCTACCTTTAAGTGAATGTTTTTTTGCATTTCTAATTCTAATTCTGCTAGCCAAATAGATTCTTCTTTTTCAATATAATCAATTATTTTTTCAGAAGAAATTAGTAAGAAATCATTATAGCTTGGATAATTTTTTGATTCTGACTTTATTTCTCTAAAAATATCATAGCAAATTGTCTGTAATGTTTTGATATTTCCTTTACCATTACAATGTTCACATGGCTGACATAAAGTTCTAAGCAAACTCTCATGAACCCTTTTACGTGTCATTTCAACCAACCCTAGCTCTGAAATACCACTTACATTAGTCTTAGCCTTATCAAGCTCTAATTCTTTCTTTAAGGCTTCTAAAACTTGTGTTTTATGTGTTTGATCCATCATGTCGATAAAATCTATAATTATTATGCCACCTAAATTTCTAAGTCTTAGCTGCCTTGCTATCTCTTTTGTAGCTTCTAGATTTGTCTTAAAGATAGTCTCCTCAAGATTTTTTGTACCAATATAACTGCCTGTATTGATATCAATAGTTATCATTGCTTCAGTTTGTTCGATAACTAAATAACCACCTGATTTTAGATATACAGTTTTATCTAGAGCTTTATTTATCTCATTTTTAATATCATACTCTTCAAAGATATTATGCTTTTGATAAAGTTCTATTTTATCTCTTAAACCAGGAATATATTTATCTGCAAAATGACATATTTCTTTATATGAATCTATATCATCTACAAGAATTTTATCTAGATTATTATTAGCAAATATATTGATAGTTTTGATTATTAAACTAAAATCTTCATAAACAACACCAGGTTTAATGATTGTACTAGAAATATCTAAAATATCTTCCCATAAGTTATTCAAAAATTTTATATCATTTTCTAATTCTTCATAACTCGCACTTTCAGCAGCTGTCCTTAGAATATATCCACGTGGATTTTCGCTTTGGATAATTTTTTTAATTGATTCTAATAATCGTTGCTTTTCTTGTTCATTAGTTATTTTAAGCGAGATGCCTATATGATCTAAATCAGGTAAGAAAACCACAAAACGTGAAGATACTGATAAATGTGATGTTAATTTTACACCTTTATTACCTATACTTTCTTTGACTACTTGTACTAGAACCTCTTGACCTTCTCTTAACCATTCACTTATATTTTCAGTGTTTAATTTTTTGAGTTTGAAATTCTCATCAGAGTCATCATCCTCTTTCTCTAAAGGTATAACTTCTGATAAATGTAAAAATCCAGCTTTTTCTAAACCAATATCTACAAAAGCTGCTTGCATCCCAGGAAGAATCCTAATTATTTTCCCTTTATAAATATTTCCAACAATTCTTTTTTGATTATCGCGCTCTATCAAAATTTCTTTGAGAATATTATTTTCTTTTATTGCTATTCGTTGCTCATATTTGTTTATATTCAAAAAGATTTCTGTATTAAAAGACATTAGAAAATTATTTTAAATTTTATTAACATTTATTATAAAGAAAGAATTTTTTATTGTTATATCCTTTCTGTTATTTTTATTATATATAAACTTTTTTAATTATTATATTATTATTTATTATATGAGTATTTCATTGTGCATAACTTTGTAAAATATAGGTATATAAATATTTAGACATGGATGAAAATAAATGTATAAGCGTGTAAAAAATTAGTGAAAAAATCTGAATAAAAAGTGGATAAAAAATTATCAAATTTATTAACAGAAATATTAACATATTTGTGAATAACTTATTCAACAACTATTGAAACAAAGAATAAACAAATTAATTTACATAATTATCCACAGGTATGCTTAATTAATTATTGCTTATTTTTTTTTATTACAATAAAATCTTAGTCATTCAATTAATACTTTTGCCTACATTTGGCTATCCTTTGTATTTAAAGGGTTATTAAGGATATTTTTTTATTATGACTACATGGGATAAATGTTTAAAAAAGATAAAAAAAAATCTTTCTACGTTTGAATATAAAACGTGGATAAAGCCTATTCATGTAAAGCAAAATAGTAACTTATTCACAATTTACTGTAACAACGAATATTTCAAAAAACATATAAAATCTAAGTATGGAAATCTTATTTTAGCAACAATTCAAGAGTGTCATGGTAACGATTTAATTATTGAATATTCTAACAAAAAATTCTCTGGTGAAAAAATTACTGAAGTTATTACAGCAGGACCACAAGCTAATTTTTTTAGTACATCAAGTGTTGAGATAAAAGACGAATCAGAAGAAGGAAAAGTAGTACAGGAATCCAAAACATCAAAAAAATCTACTACTAAAAACTTTTCTTCATCACAAGAGTTATTCGGTTTTGATGAAGCTATGCTAATTACAGCAAAGGAAGATGAAGAGTACTCTTTTGGTTTACCATTAAAAGAAAAATATGTTTTTGATAGCTTTGTAGTTGGTGATGCTAACAAAATTGCTAGAGCAGCAGCTATGCAGGTATCAATAAACCCAGGCAAATTACATAACCCTTTATTTATTTATGGTGGCAGTGGTTTAGGAAAAACTCACTTAATGCAAGCAATAGGTAATCATGCTAAAGAAGTTAATCCTAATGCTAAAATTATCTATACAAATTCAGAACAATTTATTAAAGATTATGTAAATTCTATTCGTTTACAAGATCAAGATGAGTTTCAAAGAGTTTATAGATCTGCTGATATACTTTTGATTGATGATATTCAGTTTATAGCTGGTAAAGAAGGTACAGCTCAGGAGTTTTTTCATACTTTTAATGCTTTGTATGAAAATGGCAAGCAGATAATTCTAACCAGTGATAAATATCCAAATGAGATAGAAGGACTTGAAGAAAGACTAGTTTCACGTTTTGGTTATGGCTTGACTGTATCTGTTGATATGCCAGATTTAGAAACCAGAATTGCTATTTTGCTTAAAAAAGCACATGATTTAGGTCAAAAATTACCTAATGAAACAGCAGCTTTTATTGCTGAGAATGTACGTACTAATGTCAGAGAACTAGAAGGTGCTTTAAACAGAGTGCTTACTACCTCTAAATTTAATCACAAGGATCCTACTATTGAAGTAGCGCAATCTTGTTTAAGAGATGTTATAAAGATACAAGAAAAGAAAGTGAAAATAGATAATATTCAAAAGGTTGTCGCTGATTTTTATAGAATTAGGGTAAAAGATTTAACTTCTAACCAAAGGAGTAGAAATATAGCTAGACCAAGGCAAATAGCAATGAGTTTAGCTCGTGAACTAACATCGCATAGTTTGCCAGAGATAGGCAATGCTTTTGGTGGTAGAGACCATACGACAGTTATGCATGCTGTCAAAGCTATAACTAAATTAAGACAAAGCAATACTTCAATATCGGATGATTATGAGTTGCTTTTAGACAAAATTTCTCGTTAAATAAAATTAGTAACTTTATCAAAGGGGTTTAAAAAATGAATTTTGTACTAAATAGAGATGACTTACTAAAGCCTTTACAATCTATGCTGTCAGTGGCAAATAGTAAGAGTACAATGCCTTTATTATCGTGTATCTTATTTGACATTGATAATAATAATCTCAAAATTACGGCTTCGGACCTTGATACAGAAATATCATGTAATATAGCTGTTAGTTGTAATACAAGTATAAAGTTAGCATTAAATGCTGACAAAATTTACAACATTGTCAGAAGTTTGAATGAAAATTCGATGATTGATTTTAGAGTTGATGAAAATAAGGTAACTATTGTTTCTAATAATAGTACTTTTAACCTTATATCATTAAATGCTGATAATTATCCTCTTATTGATAGTAATATCAATGAGCAAGCAAGTTTTGACTTATCGCAGCAAGATTTTCATCATATTATCTCTAAAGTAGATTTTTCAATGGCTAATGACGATACAAGGTATTTCTTAAATGGGATGTTTTGGGAAATTAATTCAAATCTACTCAGAGCAGTATCTACAGATGGTCATAGAATGTCTATTACAGAGGCTATAATTGATAGTAGGGTGTTAGATAGTGCTTCACAGTCAATAATACCAAAAAAAGCAATCTTAGAGCTTAAAAAGATAGTAGGCAAAACAGAAGAAACTATCAAAATTTGTCTTGGCAAAAATTACTTAAAAGCGATATTTGGCAATTATGCTTTTATATCAAAGCTTATAGATGGTCGTTATCCTGATTACCAAAAAGTAATTCCTAAGAATAATACAAAATTGCTAGCTGTGGATAAACAGTTTTTCAAAAATTCATTATTAAGAACATCAATACTTGCTAATGATAAATACAAAGGTGTACGCCTGAACATATCACAAAGTCAATTACTTTTATCAGCTAATAACCCTGATAATGAAAAGGCTGAAGATAAAATCGAAGTTCAATATAATAATCAACCAATGGAAATTTGTTTTAACTATAAATACCTCTTAGATATTATAAATGTACTTAGTGAAGAAACTATGACTATCTACCTTGATAACCCTAATATGAGCGCATTAGTTAAGGACGAAAAAGATAATAGTTTATTTATTATTATGCCAATGAAAATTTAGTAAAAAATCTAATAATTCTCTTATAAACACTAATTTATAATGTTAAAATATGCTTCTGTGGGATTAGTACATATATGAAGCGTATTTTGTTATTGTTTAGATCATAAAGGTGGTGCAATTTCTAATGAAGTTGCACATGATATAAGTAAATCTATCGAAACTAATGAAAATCTTGTCTAGACACATTTAGATGCTAAAAGTCATCAAACTAAAGAATGCTTAAATCAACAGCTAAGCTCATTAGATCCCTATATCACAGATGCTTTAATTACAGAAGAAACAAGGCCAAGGTTTACACAAATAGATGATGGTATACTAATAATCTTAAGAGGTATTAACCCTAATAAAGATGTGATACTTTATAATAGAAGATCTCGAAGAAGCACGTGATCGTCTGCAAATTGTAAAAGATGAAATCAGTAATACTCTGAGTGATAAACTTAATAAAAAAATGTATTTTTTATCTATTACTGCAGCTATATTTTTGCGATTAAGCTTTTAAACTGGGTTATTAGGTATAAATGTTGCTGGGATAACCAGGTGCGCAAAATGTACATGCTTTTTGGATTTTTTTAGTAATATTATTAGTTTTAGTAGTCTTACAAATATATTTATTTAAAAAATTAAAATAGTTTTGATAGTATTAAAGTTTAAGTTTTGATAACTTTTATGTTAAATTCTTTTCTTATATTTTTTAGTGGCATATCTAAATAACAATCATAGTTTACCAGTTCCATTTTTTATCTTTTCTGATTTATTAAACCATTCTATATATAGGCTCTTAGCTTCACTAGTATAGCTATACTTTTTAAGCTCTGTTTTTACTTTCTCATTATCAATTATATTAAATTCTTTGGGGGAATATTATTTAGTCTATTAGGTAAGTTTAAATACTCACTTTTGATTCCAAAATCTAATTTAGTATTCTATATATTATTTGTTATTTTCAGCTATAGGAATTAATTGGAACCTAGTCAATAAACCACTACCATTATATTTATTGGTAAACTCTAATAATCTTTGAGTTTGTACTTCACTAATAATAGATATTGTTACGTTATACTATATAATTGAGTACCACTAGATATTTTACTCTTAAAACTTCCATTATTGTAAGCCTTTACACATAGTTTATGGTCTTGTATCTTTTCACTCTTAATAATGCTTTGTATAAAATCCATAAGCTCATCAATTTCTAGCAATAAACCGTTTGGGTTATCATCTGCTAATTGACTAAGCAAAGCCTCTTTAGTTGGTGTATTTATGTAAATTTTCCTAGAATATGGTTAAGGTTTAGCTTTTTTAAATTCCTCTATCTCTTTTCTGATACTCTATTTTTTGTGATTATCTTTACAATCTTTAAGATTAGTTTTTAATGTTTTTAGCTCTATACCATATAGCTCTATTACTGTTTGATAATTAGCATAATCTTTTAAATAATCATCTAAAAATTGCTTATTTCTTTTATTGGTAGCATAGGCTCATTAATGCTAGGTGTTTTACCCATTCCACTATCGCCAATAAGCATACCCCAAAGGATAGGATTATATTTGCTTATCCATCTATAAATAATAGTTTTGCCAGTTAATGTATCTCTACAACATATTTTAATCTAAGTATTTTCATTTATACCTCTATCTTTAGTTAAATTATTTTATTTTTCTAATTGTTGCAGTAACTAAAGATTAGCACCTTTTAAAACCTGTTAATCTTAAGCGGGTTTATTTGGTACTTGGTATAAATTTAGGATTAAATATAAAATATTATCTTGGAACTTTTTTGGACATTTTTCGTTAAAAATTATTTTTATCAGATTATCTTTAAAATATCTATCCACAAGCTCCTCCTGATATATAAATATTAGATTCTGTACACATCAGTTTATAAAGGTTAAAAAATCGTATTCTTTATTGTTAACTTCATCATAAATACTAGTACTTACAAGACTTGCTAAACCATTTCTATAAAACTCAAATATTAAAAGTGTTAGAATTGTTTCTCTTTGATTTCTTCTAATTATAAATATTAGTCTTCACATACTCTACTGCGGTTTGTTTAGCCATATTATGTTTAATAACATTTATTGCTTTTTTATATAAAAAAAGCTGCCCACTCTTCACCTTTACACATAGGCTCTTATTGTAACTCTGATATGCCGTTATTTCTTTTTTATATTTTTCTATAGCATAGGAGTTTATAAATGAGTATTTGCCCACAATATTGCTAAATTCTTTTTGAGCTTTATTTATAGATTTCTTTGCTTTATCTAATTCTCTTTTAAAATCTTTTGAGGATACTATTTTTGTTTATTTTTTGCTTGTGCCTCATTTACTGCGTGTAATATTTTCTCAAAGAGAATATTTCTTTTACTTTCTTCTCCATTATGTTTATCAAGAAAAACATCTAATACTGTCTTTAATTTACTTTTACTATCTAGCAAAACGATTTCCTTTAAAATTTAACTAACCATATTAATAATATTACTATTTGCTTTAACTGAGTGACTTAGTATCATTCTTATAATGTCACTGTACCAATTACATTTACTTCTAATACTACTAATATATGTTCTTACGGACTTTCTAAAGCCGTGTGTATGCTGTTTTGGTTCATCTATACCCAATTAAGCCTAGTGTATCTCTTAATGCCTTGCTTACGCTCTCTATAGTCATATGTTTTTTCTTAATTGTAGAGTGAAATACATACTCAAAACCGCCTTTATGTTCTTTTATTTCCATTAACAATTTATAAGCTTGTTTACTTAAAGGTTGCCTAAAGTCTCACTCATTTTCATTAGCTTCTTTTATGTCTTCCACTTTATACTAACTATATTATTTGGTTTAAAGCCAACTAGTACGGTAAGTTTTAAAGCCATTTTTGTATTATATTGTCCTTTGTAGTTATCTATATCACTAAGTAGCTGACTAAAGTTATATTTGTCTTCTAGGGGACTATAAACTCAAAGCCTTTATAGTCTTCTTTTTTAGCTTGTATATCTCTAGTATGTTGTATTTTATTATTCCCTTACCAACTTGCATAAGTGAAAATGATATTATAATAAGTTTTTTATTTTCCTTTGATTGCTAGGGGTGGTAGTTTCTAAATATTGTATATAGATAAGTTTCAGTTATATACTTCCTCGCTTTTTCAGCCATGTGGTTTGCTAGGGTGTTTAGTTTCAAATGCTTTATCTGCTACTAAAGAAAAAGATTATTATCTTTATACTGGCTTTTTCTTTTTCTAGTTTAGGGTCTTTTCCACTTGCTAGCATTTGATTATATTTAAAAGCCTCATCTCTAGCCTGCTTTAAGGATACACTCGGATAGCTTCCAATATCTATAGTACTTCTTTTGCCATTTAGCATATATTGATAGAAAAAATACTTACTATCATTTTATCTATTTTTATATTTAATCTATCACCTAAAGACATACTTTTTTATATCTTCGTATTTTCTTAGCCATATTTACACATTTAAGTAATGATTATGTATCTAGTATGTAAATGAGTATGTAAAAAGTCACGGGCTTTATTGATACAGTTTGGGACTGTATAAAACTATAAAAGTAGCTAAAAGCGTTGATTTTAAAGGGTCTTAGGTACTTGGTGAAATTGTTTGAAAATACTTTGTGGTGGAGGTGGCGGGATTTGAACCCGCGTCCACAAACTCTCGATCTTTGGATCTACATGCTTAGGCTAATCTATTTGAGTTTAACTAAGCTATTCCCCAATTAGCCAGGGTAAATAGTTAGCGAGTCTATTAATACAGCCTTAACTCCCAGACAAAAAGCAAAGACCGTCTTATGCGGAATATGAACGAATGTATAGATAGCGTCATAAGAAAGGCTATCATATCCGTGCGCATCTAGGTTATTAAGCTAGACTAGGCAGCTTTAACAGCAGTAAAGTTGCTATCGTTAGCTACTACGCGGTTTGCTTTTTTGTTGCCAGTTATTATTGGCACTTGTACTGTTATTAACAAGGTTACAGTACTTCCTCGGCATGCACCTTAGATTTTGACATTCATGTCGAAACCATATTCACCCCCATTCAGGTGGATACAATTTATACCTTATTCTGATAAATGTCAAATTTTAAGTGAATGATTAGAGTAAAACGTATATTGCAGATGATAGTGCTACAATCCCCATTGTAAGGATAAAGATATCTGCTAATAGGTTTTTATAAGGATTTAGATATTTGATTTATAGATGTTATAAATAGGCATGATAAATAAAATTACAGCCAAAACAAGACCACTTATACTAGAAATCATATCTAAGATATTAGGGTTTAAATATGCTACAAGCCAGCATAATAAAAATACTATCGATAGCGTAATTGGCTTTATGGTTCTTTCACTAATTTTATTTTTTGCTATTTTACAAACTATCCCATCTATACCCTCTTTTGAACCTAAATAATGACCAAAGAAAGACTTACTCATAGCTACTAGAGCTACAAATGGGGCTGCATAATCAAGAGAGTAATTATTAAAATGACTTGCTAGATAAGATAAAATAGAAACATTCTCTTGTTTTGCGATTATTAGCTCTTTTGGAGAGAGAATTAGCATTGAGCTAATTACAAATACCACTACAGTGATAATCATCAAAATATTGCTAAAAGCAATTATCCTAGAGGCTTTTTTGTCTGCATCTTGTTTGTATTTGGTTTTTACATATACAGCTAAAGAAGATATAATCGGTGAGTGATTAAAAGAAAATATCAATATTGGCATAATTACCCAGATAGCTATCAAAATACCAGAAAAACTATGATTGTACTCGAAGCTATTACGCAGTATCTCGATATTCCAATATGGAATCATCCATAATGAAAGTACTAACAAATCGATTATAAACGGAAAAACCAGAAAGTTCATAACGCGGATGATAAGCTTCTGACCAAAGTTAATGATAAATACTAGCGAAAGTATAGTGAAAAAGCTTTAAAGAAATCTATTTTCGATATCATAATGAAGCTGATATTTAAAAAAGCTGGCTAGAGTATTTGTTATACCAACGCTATAAACTAATAATATCGGCAAGATAGCAAATAAATATAAAATATTAAAAATAATTCCACCAAGCTTACCAAAATAGTCATCAGCAACTACTGTGATATCAGAGTCAGTATTTGGATTAGATATTACAAATCTACATAATGCTCGATGTGATAAAAATACCATTGGGAAAATAAATACTAATATTACTAATATTGGGATAATTCCAGAAATTCCTGTTTGGATAGGCAAAAATAGCACACCGGCACCAATAGCTGTACCATACAGACTAAGGGACCACATTAAATCTTCATTTCTTTTCATAGTAAAATTCAAATTTAAAATAAACAATTTAGAGCTATACATAGCTGCTGAGAAGAGCAATATATAAGCTTTTAACAAAATAGTTAATAGACTTTAATGTAAAAAAAGCATTTGTCAAAAAGCTAGGGTAGAAATCAGCTCACTAATTTTATATTTATGATTTTATTAGTAGCGATAATAAAGCCATTCTAATTGGAATACTATATTTAATTTGCTCAAAATATTTAGCACAGTCAAGCTCATCAATAGATTTATCGATCTCATCAACTCTTGGTAGCGGATGAAGAATTATAAAATTACTTTTAGTAGAAATATGTTTTCTGTCTAAATAGCAATGATCTTTATTGTTTAGATAACTTTCTTCACCTGGAAACCTTTCTCTTTGGACACGAGTTACATACAGTAAATCTAAATCTTCTAAAACATCTGAACTAACTTTATCTAACTCAGTAAAAGGGTTGTCATTTTTCATAACAAAACTTCTAAGCTTTTCAGGAATCTGTAATTCTTGAGAAGATATAAACTTAAAAGAAGCATTATATTTAGCAAGTATATTAGTAAGTGAATGAACTGTGCGTCCATATTTTAGATCTCCTAAGAAACCAACTTTTAAGTTTTCAATCGAGCCTTTTTCAGAATATATTGTATATAAATCTACAAGTGATTGAGTAGGATGTTCATTATTGCCATCACCTGCATTTATTACAGGTGAATTGACATATTTTGAAAACTCTTCAACACTATGAGGCTTAGGGTGACGCATAACGATAATATCAGCATACTGATCGATCATTCTGCCTGTATCATCAAGAGTTTCGCCTTTTTGTGTTGAGCTTGATGAGCCATTTTCTAGTGATATGACTTTACCGCCTAATCTATTCATCGCAGATTCAAATGAAAACCTTGTTCTAGTACTTGGCTCAAAAAATAAAGAAGCTAGAATTTTCCCTTCTAAATCTTTGATAGGTTGTGATTTAGCGAGTTTATCTTTGTAGATATCAGCTTGATTAAATAGTTTATTTAAATCATCTTTAATAATTTGATCACCGCGTAGTAGCTTTTGAAATGATAGCATTTATAATTCCTTAATATTAACATATGCTGAATTTATTTCAGCATCTCACGATAGATAGTTATTTTATTGAGATCCTGAACACACTTCGACTTTGCTCAGTGACCTAGTTCAGGATGACTTATTTTATTTCTCTTATTCCCCTCTGATAATAGAGGAGTGGCAGTCGTAGACTGACGGGGTAGTTTTATTAACTATTAATCCATTCTTTAACAGTTTTAACATCAAAATCATTATTGATTTTGCGCATATCTTTGACAGCGATTACAAAAGCCTCAAAAGCTCCAATAGTTGTGACATAAGAAACTCTACTCATAATAGCAGCTCTTCTTAATGCTAAACTTATTTTTAGCTCTTGTCTTATTGAGGTATTAACCAATAAGTCAACTTCACCTGCTTCGATAGCTTGGACAGTACTATGTACTTGATTGTTGCCAATATTATCAGAAGCTTTATCAAAGAGTTTACATTGTAGACCATACTTTCTTAAGAAGCTTTCGGTACCTTTGGTTGCAAAGATGTTAAAACCAAGCTCTATCAGCTCTTTAACTGGCTGAAGTATCTTGGGTTTATCAGCATCACTTACTGATATTAGGATATTTCCTTTTAATGGGAGCTTGTTAAAAGACATCTCTTGAGCTTTGTAAAATGCTACACCAAAGGTTGTATCAATACCCATAGCTTCACCAGTAGACTTCATTTCTGGACCTAGATAGCAATCGACATCAGCAAATCTACCAAATGGGAATACAGCTTCTTTGACAGAGAAGTGTCTAGGTATTGGATTGTTTAAAATAAACTCTGAAAGTTTCTTACCAAGCATAAGTTTAGTTGCAATATTTGCAATACTATTACCAGTAGCTTTAGCAACGAATGGCACAGTTCTTGATGCGCGAGGGTTTACCTCAATTACATACAATTGCCCATTTTTATAAGCAAACTGAACATTCATTAGACCTATTACATTTAGCTCTTTAGCTAGTTTGATAGTAGCTTGTTTGACTTCTTCAATCTGCTCATTAGTTAATGAACGAGTTGGTATCAAGCAAGCTGAGTCACCTGAGTGAATACCTGCCTCTTCGATATGCTCGATAATACCTGCAACAAAGACACGCTCACCACCATCAGCAAGTGCATCTACATCTAGCTCTATAGCATCTTCTAGGAATTTATCAATCAAGATAGGTCCTTCAAGAATACATTTACTATTAGCCTTGATATAAGTATCTAGCTCCTCTTGTGAATGGACAATTTCCATTGCTCTACCACCTAAGACATTAGATGGTCTCACAACGACAGGGTAGCCAACATTAACAATTTTTTTCTTTAATTCATTAATTGTATATGCAATTGTATTTAGAGGCTGTTTTAGACCAACTTTATCAAGTAGCTCTTTGAATCTCTCTCTATCTTCAGCTAGATCAATCTTATCTGGATCTGTACCAAGTATAGGGATATTATTTTCATGCAGCGCCGATACTAGTTTTAGTGGTGTTTGACCACCAAACTGTACGATTACCCCAAGAACTTCACCTTTACGCATCTCATTTTTGATAATGTTTAAGACATTTTCGGCGCATAGGGGCTCAAAATATAACTTATCAGAAGTATCATAATCTGTAGAAACTGTCTCAGGGTTACAGTTAATCATGATGGTTTCTATGCCTTCTTTTTTGAGAGATTTCGCAGCATGAACACAAGCATAATCGAATTCTATACCCTGACCAATACGGTTAGGGCCACCACCTAGGATGATGACTTTCTTTTTATCAGAAATTTCAGATTCACAATCACGGACGATTTCTTCATAGTTATAGTGCTCATAAGTAGAGTACAAATATGATGATTGTGATTCAAATTCAGCAGCACAAGTATCGACTCTTTTAAATGTAGGATAGATTTTTTTACCAAATCTAAAATTTCTAATATATCTTTCTGTTCTGCCGACAAGCTCAGCAATTTTTGCATCTGAGAAACCAATATTTTTGTAAACAGAGAACTCTTCTTTGCTATTTGGTAAACCAGTTTTTTTAAGTTTTTCTTCTGCATTAACAATAATTGCAATCTGCTCAATAAACCATGGATCTATCTTACAAGCATCATGAATTTCTTGTTGTGATACTTTGTATCTAATAGCTTGTGCTACTCTTAGAATACTCATCGGTAAGAGTTCTTCTAGTGATTTTAGGATAACTGCTTTATTCTCTTGTAAAGATTTTGACTCATCAACACCAGGAATTTCAACTTGATCTAATCCTGTTAAGCCAGTATCAAGCGAGACTAAAGCTTTTTGTAAACTCTCTGTGAAAGATCTACCAATCGCCATAGCTTCACCAACTGATTTCATCTGCGAAGATAGATTCGATGGTGTGGTAGGGAATTTCTCAAATGTAAAGCGTGGAATCTTTGTAACTATATAGTCAATTGTTGGTTCAAATGATGCTGGAGTAACTTTTGTGATGTCATTATCAATTTCATCAAGAGTATAGCCAACCGCTAGTCTTGCCGCTACTTTTGCGATTGGGTAACCTGTAGCTTTTGAAGCTAATGCTGAAGATCGTGATACACGCGGGTTCATTTCAATAACAACTAATTTACCATCTTTAGGATTCACAGCAAATTGCACATTTGAACCGCCAGTTTCTACACCAATTTCTCTAAGTACAGCTATCGAAGCATCACGCATAATCTGATACTCTTTATCTGTCAATGTTAGGGCTGGCGCTACGGTGATACTATCGCCGGTATGGATACCCATTGGGTCAATATTCTCAATTGAGCAAACGACAATTGAGTTACCAGCTTTATCACGGATAACTTCCATTTCGTACTCTTTCCAACCTAAGATAGATTCATCAATTAAAACCTCATTAGTTGGTGAGAGGCTGAGACCATTTTTGACGATTGCTTCAAACTCTTCTTTAGTATTAGCGATACCACCACCACTACCACCAAGTGTAAATGATGGTCTGATAATAGAAGGTAGTCCAATATCTTCTAGAGCTTTGCGAGCCTCTTCCATAGATTGCACCACAACGTTTCTAGGTACTTCTAAGCCAATTTTTGCCATAGCTTTGTTAAATCTTTCTCTATTTTCTGCTTTATCAATAGAGTCAGCTTTTGCACCAAGCATCTCGACACCAAATTTTTCCAAAATACCTGCTTTGTCTAAAGCTAAAGCGCAGTTAAGCGCAGTCTGACCACCAACTGTAGGTAAGATTGCATCAGGCTTTTCTTTAGCGATAATTTTACCAACACTCTCAACTGTAATCGGTTCGATGAAGATCTTATCAGCAGTTGTAGGATCTGTCATAATTGTCGCTGGATTTGAGTTTACAAGAAAGACTGTGTAGCCATCTTCTTTCAAAACTTTACATGCTTGAGTTCCTGAGTAGTCAAACTCACATGCTTGACCGATAACGATTGGACCGGCACCTAGTACTAAAATACTTTTTATATCTGTTCTTTTTGGCATGTTATTAATTCCCTTTCTTACTTTCTGCTATCATCTCGGCAAATTCGTTGAATAAATACTTACAGTCATGTGGACCTGGTGAGCTCTCTGGATGATACTGTACTGCAAAAGCAGGTCTATCTTTAAATCTCAAGCCCTCAACAGTACTATCAAAAAGCGAGCTCATATGAATTTGAATATTATCGGGAACATTGTCATCATAAACCACAAAACCATGGTTTTGGCTAGTGATAAGGACTTTTTTAGTATTAGTATCGAACACTGGTTGGTTTACACCACGATGGCCTTTGTACATTTTCTTGGTTTTTAAGCCAGCAGCTAAGGCTAATAACTGGTTACCTAAACAAATACCGAATATTGGCATTTTGACTTCTAGAAGTTTTTTGATGACTGGTATAGTATAGTCAGAAGTTGCAAACGGGTCCCCAGGACCATTTGATAAGAACACACCATCAGGATTATGCTTCATAATATCTTCATAGGAGCTATCAGCAGGCACTACAGTTACCTTAAAGCCAGCATCGACAAGGTTTCTTAGGATATTGTATTTGACACCATAGTCGATAACTACAACATTATATTTGTAGCTTTGTTGCTGCTTATAAACTTGTTGACCTAGTTTGAAAGTATGCTCATTCCAATCATATTCTCTATTTGTAGTGACACTGATTGCTAGATCTCTACCGTTAAGGTTAGATTTATTTTTGATACGCGATCTTACATAGTTTGCATCGAGGAATTCACCTGGCTTGACTGATAATATAGCTACTCTTACAGCACCTTCTTTGCGTACTTTACGCACGATTGCACGCGTATCAACACCACAGATACCGACGATATTTCTATTTTTTAGCCAAGTATCGATACTTTTTTTAGCTCTAAAATTTGATGGGTTGGTGAGATTCTCACGTACGATTAAGCCTTTAGCAAATACTCCTAGAGACTCGTTATCCTCGTTATTGATACCGACATTGCCGATGTGAGGGAATGTAAAAGTGATAATCTGACCGGCATAAGATGGATCTGTTAGAGTCTCTTGATAACCTGTCATTGATGTATTGAAACAAATTTCTCCGTCTGTCCAACCACGAACCCCTATTGATCTACCTAGATAGTATGTACCATCAGGAAAAACTAATATTGCATTAGTCATATCGTTAGCTAATATCATAATAAAACAACCTTACTTTGATGAATTAAACTTAAAGAAAAAAGCTGTTTGAAAAAAGTTTTTATCATTACTTTTTTACAAAGTTAATTGGCAAATTGAAAACATTTTAGGCATTTGGTTGCCATCTGTAAAGGCTATTTTCTTAAGTTTTATATAATTTATATTTTGGTCTAGTTTTAAGGCTATTTTTGTACTACAATTAACTTTTTACAGCCTTAGATTTCTTATTTGGCTTTAGCAGTTATTTTTATTCAAACTGCTTTCGCTTTTTGTCATTAAAAATACTAATATAATCGCAATTTTTAAAAAACATATATTACTCAAATGAAAAAAATTTTTGCGACATTTACACTATTGTTAGCTTTGATACCTTTTAGCTATTCTTATAGTAGGTTTGTGTTTGTATCGATGATAACACACCATGGTTATAGAGCATTTTACAAATATTTAAAATGCTAATTATAAGTGGGGAACCCAGCTGTCAGAACTTACTCCTATTGGAATGAATAAAGAGTATAACTTAGGCGTTCAGCTAAGAAAAAGATATATAAATTTAATCTTTTACCAAAGCATTATCTTGATCAAAGTATCTATGTATTATCAAGTCACATTAATCGCACTGTAGTCAGCGGTCAAAGTTTGCTTATAGGCTTATACCCAGCTGGGTACAGGCCGGCTTCTTAGTGAGGGCAATCCTGCAATTAAAAGTAGATTCCAACCAATACCAATAATGACTGTCAGCAGACTCGGACTTATACAGTTTCCTTATGAACAATATTTAGATGTATTGAAAAAGTATGTCTACAACTCAGCAGCATTGCAAAATAAGATAAAAGAAGTTCATCCTAATTTTGCAAAATGGCAGCAAATTACTAAGTAATTAAAATATCATGGCTAAATGATATCTTGGTGATAGGAGGTTTTGATTGTTGCTAAAGCGCATGACAAACCTTTGCCAGAGGGTTTATCTCAGGAGGATGTTGATAAAATGATTACTCTTACAGACTGAGGTCTAACACAACAGTTTAAATCACAAAAATTGCCTATATTATGGGTGGTAAATTGACTAATAGAATGATCGAAGATCTAAATAATGCTGCTAGTGGTAAGTCTAAATACAAAATGACTTACTACTCAGGATATGATCTGACACTCTTAGAGGTAATGGGTACTTTAGGAATGCCGCTAGATAGGGCGCCAGGATACGCAAGTAATCTACAAATGAGCCGTATGAAGATGGTGATGTGTATACTGTTAAGTTAGATATAATGGTAAGTGTGTCAAGCTACCGATAATGTATAAAGATGATAGCTGTACGCTAGATTCCTTAAACAAATATATCCAGCAGATAAATAATAAATTTCAAAAATAACTCTATAATTTAATTAGCCAAATAAGCTAAAAAAATCACCAGTTTTTACTTATTGATAGATATTTAAGTTTCCTAAAAATATCTAGATGTTGTAACTATTTTTGTTATACTTTTTGGTGAAAAAGAGTAGGAGAAAGAAAATAAAATGTCTAATCAAAGTTTACTTATTAAAAATGCTACTGTTGTAAATGAAGGCAAAACATTTAAATCTGATATTTTAGTTGAGAATAGTAGAATTGTCCAAGTTGCTGCAAATATAAATAAGCCAGCAGAGCAAATTATAGATGCTACAGGTCTACATTTATTGCCTGGTATGATAGATGATCAAGTGCATTTTAGAGAGCCTGGTTTGATGCACAAAGGTGATATTGAGTCAGAATCGCGTGCTACTGTGATGGGTGGTATCACATCGTATATGGAAATGCCAAATGTAAATCCAGCAACTATAGTAATAGAAAGACTAGATGAGAAAAAACAGCGTGCGGCAGCTAGATCACATACAAACTATGCTTTTTATCTCGGTGCGACAAATGATAATGTTGATGAACTAAAACGCCTCAAGCCAAATGATGCTTGTGCTATCAAAATCTTTATGGGCGCATCAACTGGTAATATGCTAGTAAATAACATTGAAACATTAGAATGCTTTTTTAGAGATAGTCCGTTACTAATTGTGACGCACTGTGAAGATACACCAATGATTGCAGAAAATGAAAATAAAGCGCGTGAAAAATATGGTGAAAATGTACCTATGGACTTACATCCAGAAATTCGCTCGAGGGAGGCGTGTTTTAAATCATCAGAGTTAGCTGTTTCATTAGCAAAAAAATATAACTCAAGGCTTCATGTATTGCATCTAACGACAGCTGAAGAGATGGTGCATTTTGATAATACTATCCCACTAGAAGAGAAGCGTATTACGGCAGAAGTTTGTGCTCATCATTTGTTTTTTTCGCGTAAAGATTATGCCGATAAGGGCGCTCGTATCAAATGTAATCCAGCTATAAAAGAAGAAAGCGATCGTTTGAAACTTCTAGAATGTGTAGCAAATGATACTATCGATGTAATTGCTACAGATCATGCGCCACATACATGGCAAGAGAAGCAGGGTATATATTTTAAAGCTCCTGCTGGTTTGCCGCTTGTTGAGCAGGCTCTTATATCAGTATTAGAGCACTATCACAAAGGTTTCTTAACTCTTGAGCAAATAGTCCAAAAAATAGCCCATGCCCCTGCTATAGTTTATAAAGTAAAAGAGCGTGGTTTTATCCGCGAGGGTTATTATGCTGACTTGGTATTAGTAGATCTTAATAATCCGCATACTGTTACAGATGAGTGTTGTCACTATAAGTGTGGTTGGACTCCATTTGATGGTTATACTTTCCAATCAAAAGTTCAGACAACTATTGTTAATGGTATAATTAAATACCACAAAGGTAAAGTTGTCAGTGATCAAAGAGGCCAGTGTTTAGAGTTTAATCATGAGTTTTGATAACTATTTCTAAAGGGTTAATTTATGATGTATTCAGTATTTATAACTGTTTTATCGGGTGTATTCGTATTTATTCTATCACAGTTTTAGAGTTGGTATTAAAACCTCGTATAGAAGTGAGTAAACTATATGCTTTAATAAAGTGAGAAAGTTTTAAGTAATCTAGCAAAAATACCTAATGGTAACATAGAAAATTCTGCGAGAGATATTCTAAAAGAATTAGGAGCAAAGCTAGTATCAATCACACATGCATACACTATATTTTTAAATTATGAGAAGAAAGATGTTATTAATAGTACAACAGTTAAATCTTATAGTTAATACTAGAAAGGATTTAGATAAAAGCTAGCTGAAAATATAAAAAATTAGCTGAGCAGCAGGATAATATAACTAAAAAAGAATGTGATAGCATTCCTTCTACAGAAAATGATATAGAAGATAAAGCTAATCCAGTAGATCAGACGACTTCAAATAATAGCAAAGAAGATAAAAAAACAATAAATAATCCTTGGAAAGGCACTTCTATAGGTTTAGGTGGAAGTATTATAACTGGGTAATAGTGCTACTACAAACTTAAGTGCTGGAGTAAGTATCAACTACAAGCCAATAGAAAAATGGCAAAGTAGTTTACTATTTAATTATTTATATAGTCACGATGATAATGTTTATGATACTTCAGGTGTTATAGTAAATAGAGCACAATTAAGCGCCAATACTTCATGGAACTTTGATAAAATCAACGGTGTATATGGTAATTTAAATTTCTTGCGTGATGAGTTGACGTTTTTAGGTATGTTTTGATGGAATCGTTAGGTTATAAAAGAGTTTTATATAAAAATGACAATATGTTGTTAAATATAACTGCAGGCCCAAGTTTGACACAAAATAAACTTGCTAGTACAGGTCAGTTCTCTAGTGGTATTGGTGCACAATCCGGCTTACAGTATGTATGGAATTTTACAGAGAAGACAAGTTTTAGAGAAGAGTTTATCGTAAACTATTCTTACCAGAATAATAAAGTAAATCCTAATGTTTTTATATACCAAAATAGCTCTATATTATCAGCTAATATATATAAAGACTTAAGTCTCCAGCTTCAATTTCAACTGAATGGTACTAATTTACATACTGCAGGTAAGAAACCAATAACAACAATTACAACTACTACTTTAACATATGAAATATAAAAATGACTATATTAAGCAACTGTAAGCTGTAACTTAAAGTATACTTTCTCTCAAAAGATTATTAGATTGCTAACAATGAATAGAGTGTTCTTACCTTTATACGATGATTTTTTATAAAACTACTATTTAAAAATATTTTGTATTACCATATTTACACTATTGAATTTTAATAGTTTTTAATACTTACTATGTAACATATAGTAAAGTACTTTTTTATTGCATAGAATATACACAAAAAATAACATAACTAAAATAGAGCAGTTTGGCTATAAGAGACTAGTCACGACTAACCATTATAATCTTACTATTAACTATCTTTATTTATTTTCAGTTAGTTAATATTATACAATTATAAAACTGACTTGTAGATAATTTAATTTGGTACCGAAAACGTGAGAAAACTTACAAACATTAAATGTAATTATGATATAACAGGTACCATTATGCTTAATAGTGGTGAATGTTTTTGAGCGCCGTAAACATCAGTGGCTCCAAATGCTCCTGAAGGACGAGATCTTAGAATTGTAGCTTTTATTACCAACGCTTGCGGAAAGCTTACTATGTTAATAATGCCTTCTTTAGAAATACCGTACATATTAGATATTAAATCTTCGTTTATTACACCAGAATCAACAGGTTGCTCATAACCAGCTTTTTCTTTAAAAATGAATATCTAATGTTAATTCATAAGGTTCTGCATTTTTACCGCGTATAACTTTAGCTAAATCAGTTATTGGTATAGTATTCATTGTTATACCTCCATTAGTTTGATAGGGAATAATTTTATAGGATCATCAATATGTAACAAATGGTAAACGCTAAATTAATATACTGCACCTACTTTTAAATCAGATGGTGAGTAAGGAAATGCTAAGTTTCCAGCTGTTGCTATTCTGTCTTTATAACCATAGTGCAGCATAGCACTTCGAGCAAAACTACAGATAGTGTTAGCTGTTTCCTGATCAGCAGCAACCACATCAATTATAATACCTAGTTCGTGGCTAGTAACTGATTTTGGTTCCAATTCTTCCATCACACCATTTTTTCTATAGATGTGAAACTGCAGTTTATAAGTATAACCTTATTTTTTGAAATTATCTTCAATTCTTTGCCTTACCACCTCTATTATTTCATCTATTTTACTAATTATAATTACATCATGGCATCCAGCAATCGAAACCGTACGATATCCAACTTTTTGCACCTTCTAACTTGACGGTATATTTATCAGAAACAACTAGTTTACTTCCATAAACTTTAACAGTACTTTTGGTATGTTGTTCAAAGGTTGTATCCTGTAGACTTAATGTACTACCAGGCCCTGGTAACTCATAGGAATTTGTTTTTTCATAAAGAGTATGCACAGCAACAGATGTTACAGTACCGTGTCTGTTGGTATTAAGTGGTTGAACAATAAATCTATCCGAAAGTAAGGTTCCTAAGGCGGAATCGCTACCTGGCTCTGCAAGCTATAGCACAATATTTTAATATTTTTCCCATATGTATTGCTAACCATGGATCATAGCCTTTTCTAATAGCATCAGTGGTAAACACTGCTGGATCATAGCAACGACCTGTAAGAATTATTTGTGCACCAGCATCTAATGCTTTTATCAAAGGTTTAACACCCATTTGTGCAACAATATATGTTGACTAAAATTATTTCCTTTTCTATTCAGTAAAAGAAATTCTCGACCCCAAATAATAAGGTCCTGGATCAGTAGAGCCAGCATCTACTGCAATAACATCAGGATTATATTTTAATCATTAGTTGAATGAAGATTGCGAAAAACTATACCCTATCATAGAAGTTGGTGAAAGTACTCGATATTCTTTCATAATTTAAAACTTTTCTTCTTAACTAGTAACATATTATGTTAAAAATAGCCTAAAAAATTTGCTGTAAAAGATATTTATATTAGTAATTGTAAATCACAATATGGCCGTATAAGAGTTAAAGTTTTGTAAGGTTGAGTTTGCTGTAATTATACAAAACTAAAAATAATATGAGATTTGAAATATGAATAAGTTATTAAAAGTAGCTTGGGTATTTTCGTTAATGGTTGGTTTTTGCTATGCAGGAGTTGATAAATCTCTTGGCCTTTTAGTTGAAAGAGCAGCTTTAATGTAGTGTGTTGAGTGTTTAAGCATAAACTTAATAGTCCTATCTACGATGTAGCTCAAGAAATTCGAGTTTTGCAAAATGCTCAAAACTTAGCAAAAGAGAATCATTTAGAGATAAACTCATTTCTAACTTTATTCAGCTACAAATGGATTTATCTAAAAAAATAGAGGATTACTATTGGAAGAATGCAACCCAGCAACAGCTTGAGCAACAAAGTTAGGATTGTTTAGCTCTAACTATTGCGATAAGATTAAAAAAGTTAATGAGCAACTTGATACAGCGATAAGTAAAAGTATTAAGCAATTATAAAGGATAAAGAGCTAGTTACGAAACTTAGCAAACTTGTTAAAAAGAAAAATATTCAAGGCATTCCGAAGATCAGAATTATTTAGATTTGCTAGCAAGTAGTTTACAAAATATTAAAAAAACTAAGTAATAACAACAAGTCAAAATATAGTTTACTATCACCACAAATTAAACTAATATATAGTTTCAATATAGATTAATAATTTGAAAAACTCAATGAAAATAATGTTCTCAGCAGATGGCATCTCTAAGTCAGATTTAGATAAAACAGCTACTGTTTCAAGTTATGTTGACTGTGTTAAAATAGGTCATATCTTATGTTCAACGTTATCTTTTAAAGAAATTCATGAGCTAGTAGGCGACAAAGATATTTTATTAGATTTTAAATTTCATGATATTCCAAATACAGTTAAAACAGCGATAGAAAACTATTCAAAAGCTATTCCAAATTTCAAATACTTCACATTTCATGGCACTGCTAGTGATGAGATGGTCAAAGCTGCACTTAGAGCAGATACTCAAGCTATACCATTAGCTGTGATTACACTAAGTAGTGATGCTAATTTTGATAAAGCAGATAGTCTGGTAAAATTTGGCAGATGTATAGATTTATGTGTGGAAAACTTTATATGTCATCCACATTTAGTTGCTGATGTGCGAGCTAAGTTTGGGGATAAAATCAAGCTATATGTTCCAGGTGTAAGGCTTGAGAGTGATCTTAGTGATGACCATTTTAATGCACTAACTCCCAAAAAAGCCAAAGAACTTGGTGTTGACTACATTATAGTAGGTAGACCACTATTGCGTGCTGATAATATCGTTGAGAAGTTAAAAGAGTTTGAGTGCTAAAAATGCAAAATAAAGATCTTAAGAGAATAATAATTTCGCCACCGTTTGGTAAGTATCTTAAATTCAAAGAGACTTCGAACGTTTATGGTTCTTTTACTGTAAATAGACGTTGGGGACTTATCAAACAAGCACTCAAAACCATTCGTAAAATAGATAAAAACGCATGGTGTAATAAGATTGGTTTGCGTAATCCAGGGCTTGCAAATGCTAATCCACCTAAAAAAGCTCAAGATATAATATCTCTAGCAGCATTAGAAATAATAGACTGGTATAGTTTTGCAAAAACTTTAAATCTACCAAAATTTGCAAATTATAAAAATATTGAGATTAATATTGGTTGTCCAAATGCTATTATTATTGATTTCCCAGCTGAATTAGCGCCAATATTTGCTGGTAGAAATATCAGTATCAAGATGCCACCAACTGTCGATCACAACACTAAAATAAGAGAATATATTGCAGTAGGAATTACAATTTTTCATTTATGTAATACTATCCCAACAGATAAAGGGGGTATTTCAGGCTATCCACTGCATGAGTACAGCTTACCAGCAATTAAAAAAGCTAGAGAGGTGTTTGGTGATAGTATCACAATCATTGGCGGCGGCGGTATTTATACATTAGACGATGCTAAGAAATATATCGAAGCTGGAGCGGATCATTTATCTCTAAGCTCAATAATGTTTAATCCTATAAGGGGTAAAAAGTTAGTTAAAGAGATTAATAGCCTTTCTTTTTAAGTAACAACCTATCAGTATTTTTATAAGATTGCGGTGCAAAATAATCCATCCATTCTTTTACTGCTTTGAAATTCTTAATAAAAGTTTGCTTGTTTCCTTGAGAGACTTTTTTAGCATTAGAATTTACAAGATCAGCAAATTCAGCAATCGTTTGTTGTCTTTGTTTATCTGACATAATAATATCAGCATATAAGCTATGGACTTGACTAAAAAGCCTACCTACAATGTTTTGCTCCATTTTATAAACAGGGCTAGCAAGTTTTAGCTTCTTATGAATATCAATATTTTTATGTTTAAGAAACAATCCTAAACAATAAACACTAAAGTGTTCAATACCTTGGATAAAAGTCATTTCCTCATCATGTGCTTCAGCTGTCATTTTCTCGATACTAAAACCAATTCTAGCTAGATCATTAATAAAATACTGATACTTATCTTGCTGTTTGCCATCGCAGACTACAATCACTTGATTTTCAGGTGAGCTAATAGTTGGTCCAAATATAGGGTGTAGTCCAACCAAAGGACCATTATAATTAGTGGGCATAGTCTCCCCTAAAGGCTCTTTTTTGATACTAGTATAGTCAGCTAATATAGTACCTTCTTAAAAGTAAGGTATAGTTTTTTGATAATCTCTGCTGTTAGATATATCGGTACAGATAGTATTACAATATCTTGATTAGTTAGCTTTTGTTGAGGATTTTACCAATTACTTTCATCAAAAATAGTCAGTTTGTATTCAGGCAAAAATTTACTAAAAATATTCTGAGTCATCTAACCCGTCTCACCATTACCACCAATTATACAAATTTTCTTTTGGATATTTATGCATTAAAACTAAAAGTTACAGGACCATCATTAGTGAATGATACTTTCATATCTGCGCCAAATATTCCTGTTTGAATTTTGTTATATTTTTTTCTAAAGATATTTTCAAATTCTTTAAACTTCTGTTTCGCTATTTCAGCAGGGCAACCACTACTAAAATTTGGTCTATTACCTTTATTTATATCAGCTGTAAGGGTAAATTGTGGTACAATAATTATTTCTCCATCAATATCAGTAAGCGATAGATTCATCTTATCAGTATCATCCTCAAATATTCGATACTTAAGGATTTTGTCAGCCATTTTTTCAAAATTTTAGTCAGTATCTTCCTTCTCAACACAGACTAGTGCTAAGATACCTTTATTTATATCAGCAACTTTTTGATTATCAACTATTACATTTGCACAATTAACTCTTTGAATAATACTAAGCAGGCTATTTTTAGAAAATTTATAAATATTTTTAGATTGTATCAAAAAATAACTCATACAGTATAAGACTTATTATGATGATTAATAAATAATTTGGGTTAAATAGCAGTATAGTGTAAAAAATAAATTAAATGATTAATACTTTACTGATGATTTCAAAATTATAGAGATTGTACTTATAACTACCATAGTTATTGGCGGCTTTTTTATTTCATACTTATTTGATCAAAATCCCTTAAAAGAATTACACTATAACACTTTAATAGTAGTTTTAGCTATGTCAGGTTTTTTAGCAATAGAGGAAATTTTTTTGCTCAAGAGTCAGCAAAGTCTCTTAGTAACAAGCTAGCGACTTTTATTAGCTACAGTCAGGAGTAAATAATTTAGCTATAGCTAGGCGATTTTTATTTATTTTAAAGACTGGGGAGTGTATGCAGATGCTACATTATTATTTATATTGTTTAACATTTTTTAGCTTATCAGCAATTATTCATACATGGGATTTTCTAAAATATAATAATCCCAGTATAAAAAATGCCCTAAGAGGTGTTTTAATGTTAGGGTTATTAGTTTGGCTTATCCCTGTTATATATCAAGCACTACAACTATCTATATACCAGTTTTTTGTTTCTTATATAAACTATAAAAACTAAAACAATTATGATTAAACAAAGTATTGGACCAAGTATAATAGGCACTTGCTTGTCTATATGCTCACCTAAAGAACCTGAAATAAATAGATATATCGAAGCACCTATAGAACCAGACATTATCAAATAGGAAGAAACTTTTGGGCTAGAGTAGTTAGTGTTGTTAATTCCATATCCTAAAAGTGTTGGAAACATTGCGGCACAGCCAAAGCCTAAGATAACACCTCCTATAATAAATCCAGCTAAGAGTATTAGCAATTAAATAATAATATACACCACAGGCTTTATTTTTGTCAGCACAAGCAAGGCAACAACTAAGTGTGAAAGAGCAATAATTCCCCAAAATAAGCCGATGATAAGACAGACATCGGTAACTTTTATATACTTTGCTCCCTGTAAGTATGGTGAGAACCAGTATGAGACAATATATTCGATATATACATAGATCATTATTGCTGGAGTTAGACTGATTATTTAGCTGCTTATTGATACTTACGGTGTCTTTCTCTTCAAATTTTGCCAAAGTTATAGTTATCAATAAAATTAAATACAAACTACCCATACCAATAAACACAGCTTGCTAAGAGAATTGCTGTACTATATGACTATCAATAAAAGGTACAAAATCAGAGCCTGCACCAAAGAAAAAGTTTAAAACATTCAAACGTGATTCACTCTTACCATTATTGCTTGTATGCTGTATGTATTGTTTGACTAACAGGAGGTTACGAGTAGACCAACAAAGTACCAATTTAAAAGAGCTCAAAATAGCGTAGATATATAAAGGCTAACTAGCAGCTATAGTAAATTGCACGATAACACCAATTGCCAGTGCAATTAGTAGGAGTTTTCCTGCAGCTTAGAGAACTCATTGTTTTTGAGCTTAAAGCATTACCTACCACAAAAGCCGCAATATATTTAAAACATCAATATAGACAATATGTGAAACATTAACATTATAATGAGATGAAATTTGTGGTGATACCAGTCCAAGTATTACGCCAAAACCTCCAGTAATAAATGCTGCAAAAAAGTAAATGTTTACAGCCCTCAACTTTAACCTCTGAGGAACTATAAAAGTTATGAATTGTTTATTTGTATTGATAGATGCTATTGATATGTTCTCTAGTTTTTATTGACATATTGAATTAAGCTCTTATAAGTTAATAGCTGGATTATTTTGATCATGAGCTTTTATTTTTAATATATTCTTTAGTGTCTGAGATGCCTCAAATCGCATTTTAATTGACTCTTCATCATTATTGACAAAGAGCTCAATACTAGTTGTATCTAAGAATATATCTACAGATATATGTTGAGAAGTTATATCTTTTATAAAAGCTTGAGGCATAAGTTCAGAGCAGTTTGATAGCAAATATTAAAAACAAATCCTTGATTATCTTCTAAAAGATCTAAATGCCACTGATTTTCTGAGCTAAATTTAATATTGCTTTCTAAGCTCTTTATAGCTATCTACAGGGTAGGATATGAGCTTATTATTTTTTACTTTAAGCTGTCTGATTAGACTCATTGCACCAGCGGAGTCTTCTTTTGCAGGGTTTTTATAATCTTGCCAACAGTTCATCCAACCAATTGCATATCTATTACCATTAGCCTCAAAAGTTTGAGGAGCATAAAACTCTTATGCAGAGTCAATATCATCTAGCTGGTGTTTTAGCACTAAAGTGCTTACTATAAAAATCACCAATATAATAAAACGACTGATAATTAAAGTCTTTGTTATCTTTACAAAAATAGATAGTATCAACACATAATTACCATCTAAATAAAATAAATCAGACACTCTAGTGTTCTACCAGAAATAGTTTTTTCTTGAAATAAAATACTTTGAAAATCCCAGCTCTCAGTATCATCAGATCTATACAGTACAACACTTTAGTAGCTATTCGCATAAGTTCCAATTATAAGATAATGCATTTAAAATATCATACCCTACTTTAGGATCTCTAAAATTATAAGAGCAGAAATCTGACTTGCGATTTATTA
The DNA here is from genome assembly GCF_003069505.1 of Francisella-like endosymbiont. NCBI lineage: Bacteria > Pseudomonadati > Pseudomonadota > Gammaproteobacteria > Thiotrichales > Francisellaceae > Francisella-like endosymbiont. The sequence continues at coordinate 369,240 of NZ_QAPC01000001.1, forward strand.
TTTTTTGTAGGCTTTGAGAAAAAAATAGCATCTTTTCTCTTTATTAGAAATTGTTTTTGTATGAAAATATTTGGTGAGTTTTGTAAATCTTCAAAATGTTCTGTATCAACAAGATAAAGCTCATTATTTACAATCATTGCACTACCAGAAAAAGCTCCACCGATATATCTATCATTGATCATTGTGTGGATAAATAGCAATAGTTAGATGTTGCCAGGGAACAAGGTCTGTAGGTACTTCATGTCCCCAATGTAGCGTTGTTGTATGTTTACCATAAGGGTAATGCTGGTCATATGGTATTTACCTTTGAAATAAACTAAACCGTCTGGATCATTCATCCAAGCTTTTTTAGCAGTAAAATGATACTATAAGCACTTAGTATTGTGTATGTCGCTATTATCATGCGAATGATATGATTTAAATCTATTAGCTTGTAAGCTAAAGCACATACCACCTGTCTCAAGTAAGTTAGCATCTATATCCAACCATTTTGGATACTCAAGTTTTGCATATTGCTAACTATTTTGAAAATATATTCTTGACCAGCTACTAATGACCATTCAACATGGTAATATTTTGTTTTTAGTGTTGTCGACACTATCGCGACACATTCAAGAATACTGTCATTATGTTGTAGTCTAAATTGACCATCATTAATTGAGTTGTAATCAAAAGAGATTACAGAGTTATTTTTAATATTGATATGAAAACAACTATTATTAAGTTTTTGTATGAGCATTATTTAAAAAACCAAAAGCTTAATTTTTCTAGCCTACCTAGCACAACTGTTGATCTGTTATTACTTGTTCCAGATTACAGATATATCTTTGTATTTGATTATAGCTGTGTGTCTATTAACTTTTGTGTATATGCTTAATGATGCAAAAAATACCACAAATCTTAAAGAAAAATTCTCCAGATAGTCGGATGGTTTTAGTTGTTGATGCAATTATTTACTTTATTGTCTACAGTCAGATGTTCTCAATCATAGTGCTATTTGCAAAACATAATGTTGATCTTTATTTAATTGGCTTTAGTGTTTCTCCAGCAACTTATGCAGCACTAGATTCTTTTTAGCTAATTGTGTTAAGTCTAGTATTAGCTATTTTGTATACCATATAAGTATGCGGTCGGCACTATAATTGTGGGTATAGCTCCATTGAGTTTATATGTAGTGATAAAGTTTACTCAAATAAAAGGCTTTGTTAATGGTAATTGGATGATTGTATATTTCTTTTTTGGTGCATTAGCAGAACTACTGGTTACGGCATTATGATAGCTATTTATTTTAGAAAAGAAATCGTAACCTTTGGTATGGGCTTTTTCATACTAGCAGTTGTCCTAGGAGGTGTTTTGTCAGGGAAATTAGGACAACTTGTCATAATACCTAATGGTAAAATTGATTCTTCTGTTAGTCTAAGTATTTATCAAAATTATTTTTTGTGGTTAGATGTGATAACTATTGTTTTGGGTATTGTATATGTTTTGTTAGCCAAGCTAGCGACTAATATAGCTAAAAAACATGATATTTCTTTAGGATAAAATAAGAGAAAATCTTATAAATCCCATCAGTAAACTCTTTAGTAGATACTAGCTTATTTCCTTGAGTATATATATCTTGACTTCTAAAGTTATCTTCAAGAATTAGATTAATTGCGTTAGCAATATCTTGTACTTCTGATACTAATCTAAATGAATAAGAAAGCATTAATGATGCAGATAAGATTTGTGAAATGCAAATGGTACTAGCCCAATTGAGTCTGGCGGTACAGGCTAAATCAGAGATGATATCTCCAAAAATGTTAGCCATAACCATAATATCAAATTGATTGGGTGGATATTTATATTAAAACTAAAATGTTTTCTAAGAGCTAGAATACTATTAGCTTCACAGCCTTGCCATTTCTCATCATTTTGAGCCCCAACAGGGGCCTCCAACTGAGCCAAAAAGTGTTGCATCTGAGTTTTTACATATTTCTAAAGTTTCTTGTGGGCAGTAATTTTTGTGTTTCTCATAAGCAGTACCACCCCACTAAAGCTTCTGTGTAGTTGAATTTATGATTATATTTTTTAGCAATAGCATCAAGAACTTTGATTGCTGATACCATTACTTCAGGGCCTATGCCATCACCTGCTAATATAGCGATATTTTTTTCCATTTTAGCCTCTTTGTGATTGTTCAAACTGTTTTATTATAATAAGATAAGTTATATCATCAAGCCCTCGAATAAGACAGTTTTTACGAAAAGGATCATAATCAAAGTAATAAGTATTATCATCAGCAGTAACTGTTTGGTCTTGTAAATCAACAGTCATACTGAATTTTGGATTTTCTGCTTTATCACATAAACTTTTAATAGTATTTTCATCCAAAGATATCAACAGTAAGCCATTTTTAGCAACATTATTGAAAAATATATCAGAGAAAGATGGTGTAATTATAACTTTGATACCTGCTTGGGTTAAAGCCCAAACAGCATGTTCTCTAGATGAACCACAACCAAAATTATTTCCAGCAATTAATATTTTCGAGCTAGAATAATCTTATAATTCTCTTTTAAACGATAGAATAGGCTTTTACCATAACCATCCTTTGTTGTTTGAGTCAAAAATTCAGCGGGGATAATCATGTCCGTATCAATATCACTTAACCATGAAGGAACTGCGCTAGATGTTAGTTTTTTAAAAAAGCTTGCATTTTATAGCTCCTTATTTAATTTATCAACACTACAAATTTTACCCATAACAGCACTAGCAGTAACTGTCTGTGGTGATAATATGCAAGATGGGTTATACTTCCTTTGCCTTGACGACCAATTAAGTTTCTATTGATATGTACTAATACATCTTTGACCTTCAGGAATTTTATCATCATTCAATGCTAGCTACTGGAGTTATTTTAGCAGCTGTACTACAGAAAAAAACCTCATCAGCATTTTATTATAGCTCATCAACTTAAATAGGCGCTCAGTAACCTTGTATCCTAGATCTTTAGCGATTTGGATTACAAGCCTTCTAGTTATACCGTCTAGTATAGTTCCAAGAGATGTTGTTATGACTTTATTATCCTTTATAAAAAAGATATTCATTGCAGCACCTTTAACTACAAAGCCATCAGCATCAAGTAGTAAAGATTCATGATAGTGAAGTATCAAGAGTCTCTCTAAAAGCTAAGATACTATTGACATAATGACCACCTATCTTTGCATCACATACACTAGAGCGTGAGTGAATTCTGATATATTTACTAACCTTTATATAAACTTTATCTGCAGCCATATATTTACCCATATCTATACAATAAATAGCGATATCAACAGGATGATCTTTGACAGGTAGAACACTAACGTCTTCCTCAGCATAATATGCTAAAGGTTTTATATAACATGATTTTTACCACTAGCTTTGACGGTATCTAATACAGCTTGACACACATAAATCTTTACATATGCTCTTTTAGTTTAAGAACAGTTATACCATTAGTGGTATCGTACGTATCGTACGCTCTTATATCCTAAAACACAGATGAACCATAGTGTAAAGAGTGAGTATTTATACCAACTTTTGCATCTTCATAGGAGATAATTTCACCATTTTCCATATTTTATCTAACATATTGATGATCAGCATTTTATGATTATTAAATTTTTTTGAATAGGTTTATTTATTAAAGACAGAGGAGATTTTTGCTGAGTAAAAGGAGTAATTGATTACTTTGAGATTTAATTTTTTGAGAAAATATAGGGATAACAGACTCCAATAATACTGAATGTCTTGACTATAGAGCAACTGCTCTCTATATGTCTTTGCATATGCCGAATGCATGATTAATATGAAAAGTTTTTGCTTAGAGGAAAATGTTTTATCTACGATCAGCATATATCTTTGCTTGAGCTGCTGATAATCTTGCGATAGGAACCCTAAATGGCGAACAAGATACATAATCAAGATCTAAATCATGGCAAAAGCCAACAGAATACGGTTCACCGCCATGTTCACCACATATACCCATCTTAGCATTAGGGTTTACAGCTTTGACACCTTCTTTAGCTATTTGCATTAGTTTACCAACTCCTTTAGGATCTAGTCTTGCAAATGGATCAAAGCTTAGTATACCTTTTTCAAGATAGTCTTTAATAAACTTATTAGCATCATCTCTACTAAAGCCAAATGTCATCTGAGTTAAATCGTTTGTACCAAATGAGAAAAACTCACTACCAGCTTCTGCAAGCATACCAGCGCCGATAGCACCACGCGGAGTTTCAAGCATTACACCAACTTTGTAATCAATATCAATTTTTTCACGCTTTAGGATAGTGTCAGCAACTTCTCTAACGATACAACTTAAGAGTTTAAACTCCCCAAGAGTACTAACCAGAGGAATCATAAGTTCTGGTTTAACTTCTATACCCATACGCTTACTTGATACTGCAGCATAGATGATAGCTTTAGTCTGCATTTCAATGATTTCAGGATATGTTACTGCTAATCTACAGCCGCGATGACCCATCATAGGGTTTACTTCGCTAAGTGCCTTGATACGCGCTTCTAGTTCACTATAGCTAATATTAAACTCACGTGCTAGGTCATCGATCTCATGTACTTCATGAGGTAAGAACTCATGTAACGGTGGATCGATAAATCTAATAGTTACTGCAAGGTTATCCATTACTTCGAATAGCTCTTCAAAGTCTTGCTGTTGCACAGGAAGTAGCTTGTCTAGAGCTTTTTGCCTTTCTTTTTTGTCTTTAGCCAAAATCATTTGTCTGACATAAGAGATACGATCTTCTTCAAAGAACATATGCTCTGTACGACACAGACCAATTCCCTCAGCACCATAAGCTCTAGCTATAGCAGCATCTTTGAAAGTATCAGCATTACATCTAACACGAAGTTTACGCACACTATCAACGAACTTCATAAAGTCTTCAAAATCTTTAGTAACTTCAGGATCGACAGTCTTAATAATGCCTCTATAGACAGTACCTTTAGTCCCATCAAGAGATAAGTAGTCACCTTCTGTAAATACTTGACCTCTTTGAAATGTAATAGTTTTCTTTTCTTCATCAATTCTTGCTGATTCTAAACCAGATATGCAACATTTACCCATCCCGCGTGCAACAACAGCAGCGTGAGAAGTCATACCACCACGCAGAGTTAAAATACCATTACAAGCATTAATACCCGCGATATCTTCGGGTGATGTTTCAATTCTAACTAGGATAGTTTTCTCTTCTCCACGCGTTTTTGCTGCAAGTAGTGATTCAACATCAAAATATATTCTACCACTAGCAGCACCAGGAGAAGCGCCAAGAGCTGAACCAAGAGGACGTTTAGATGCTAAAGCTTTCTCATCAAATTTAGGATGTAATAACTGTTCTAATAAATGAGGCTCAACCATCATCACTGCTTCTTCATTTGTGATTAGACCTTTTTTAGCCATATCTACAGCAATTTTTAAAGCTGCTTTTGCAGTTCTTTTACCATTCCTTGTTTGTAGCATGAAAAGCTTACCATCTTCGATAGTAAACTCCATGTCTTGCATGTCTTTGTAAACTTTCTCTAAGTTTTTAGCAATTTTTACAAAATCATTAAATACTTCTGGCATTTTATCTTTTAAAGTTAAGATATGTGCTGGAGTCCTGACACCAGCTACGACATCCTCACCTTGAGCATTAATTAGGTATTCACCAAAAAGCTCATTTTCACCAGTAGATGGATTTCTTGTAAAGGCTACCCCTGTTCCAGAATTATTACCAGAGTTTCCGTATACCATTTCTTGGACATTAACAGCTGTGCCCCAGTTATTTGAGATATTGTTTATTTCTCTATAAATAATTGCTCTTTCAGCATTCCATGATTTAAAAACAGCTTCTACAGCAGTCAGAAGTTGCTCAACTGGATCATTAGGAAAGTCTTTACCAACTAAATCTTTATAAATTTTCTTATACTCTACAACGATATCTTTGTAATCTTGAGCAGGCAGATCACAGTCATTTTTTACCTTTCGTTTTGCTTTTTTATCTTCTAAAATTTTATCAAAAGGTTTCTTTTCACAATCTATAACAACATCAGCAAACATCATGATGAATCTTCTATAGCTATCATAAACGAATTGTTCATTATTTGTTTTTGCTACCATAGCTTTAGCACCTTCATCATTTAATCCTAGGTTAAGGACAGTATCCATCATCCCAGGCATAGACACTCTTGCACCAGAGCGTACTGATACTAGCAGAGGATTGTTGCCACCACCAAAAGTTTTACCACTTCTTTTCTCTAAATCTTTGATATGAGCAAATATTTGTTCTTTGACTTCACTACTTAACTTTTGACGGTCATCATAGTACTTAAGGCATGCTTCTGTAGTTACGGTAAATCCATCTGGTACAGGCAGACCTCTATTTAGCATTTCACTGAGGTTAGCACCTTTACCACCTAACAAATTACGCATAGACTTATTGCCTTCAATAAAGGCATAGACAAACTTCGGCATAAAAACTCCTCTCAAGTTTTTTGTAAATTAATTTGGCGCTAAGTATACTCTCAAGCATACCTAAAGTTAATCGTAGCATATTTATTATAGTGGATTAAAGATTTTTTGTTAGCTAATTTTAAAAATATAAAGATTGGGAATGCATGCTTTAAATCATTTTTATAAGCGAGAAGATACTATTAAGAGCATTTTTTACTACTACAGCTAGAGCAGCCAGTTAGATTTGCAACAAAATTTATTTTTGTTGATAAATATTTCATTAAGAAAACAATCCCAATGATGTATGCCATAGCTAGGCTAATACAGATTATAGAGCTACTAGGATGCGCAGCTATATTGAGTAATTGATAAACAACAACAGCAGCTATATATGCAATAGAGACACTCCAAAGTACCGACAAAATTGCCCAGTCACGCGTTGATTCTCTTACCATTGCTCCAACAACAGAAATACAAGGTATATATAATAATACAAAGAGTAGGTAAGCAAAAGCAGATGATAGTGAACCAAATTTTGTTACCATATTTCCCATCGCACCATTATCCATACTAGCATCAGCTTTACTAGCTTCTATCGGGTTTATAAGAGTCGCTAGATCTATATCTTTGATATTATTAATAGTAGTATTCCAAGACTCTTTGATACTATCTATTAGGCTAAATTCATCAGGAATGACATTATCCTCACCTTGAGTGTAAATTGTATTTAATGTTCCAACCACAACTTCTTTAGCAAGTGTGCCAGTTATTAGGCCTACAGTTGCTGGCCAGTTATCATCATTTATACCCATAGGGTTTAGAACTGGCGTGATTTTTTTACCAGCATATTCAAGTGCTGTGGTTTTATTACCAATATATATACTATTTAAGCTACCGATAATTATAGCTACAGGAACAATAACTTTACTAGCTCTAATTAAGAACGACTTTAGTCTATTCCAGCTATAGATCATCACTGTTTTAAATGATGGCGTATGATAGTTTGGAATATCCAAAATAAATGGTGCTGTGTCGCCTTTTAAAAATGTGAATTTAATAATGTAACCAGTAATTATAGCCCCAACTATTCCAGCTAAATATAACAAGAATATTATAGTAGCGCCATTGTGAGGAAAGAATGCACTAGCAAATACCGAGAATATCGCAAGCCTTGCACCACAAGACATAAATGGAGACATCATTAAAGTCATCAAGCGATCTTTACGTGTTTCTAAAGTTCTAGCTGCCATAATCGAAGCGACATTACAACCAAAGCCAACAATTAGTGGCACAAAGGCTCTACCAGATAAACCAATCGATTGCATGAATCTATCCATAACAAAAGCAGCTCGAGACATATAGCCAGAGTCTTCTAATATTGACAAAAATATAAATAAAAAACCAATCTGAGGAATAAATCCTAGTACGGTATTGATACCTGTCCCGAAGCCATTTGCAATAATACCTGTAACAGGCGTCGGTAGACCCAGCATATTTGAGTAATATGCCAAGCCATCAACAAAAATAGCATGAGATAAATCATCAAATATTGGCTGTATTGCCCCACCTAATGTAATTGAAAATAAAAACATCAGATACATCATCAGTAAAAATATTGGTACCCCTAAATATTTATTCATGCAAAGTGCATCTAGAGTTTTGGTAAAGTTAAAGCTAGAAACCTTTTTATTTTCAGTAATGCTAGCTACAATTTCAGCGACAGCATTATATCTAATTTTAGCAACATCAATTTGAGGTTTTGCTTGAGAGGAAATCTTTAACTTATTTAATTGACTAGCTGTGGTCTCTTGTGATAGTTGTAGCTCTCTACCATCAAGTAGTTCAGTAGCAAGCCATAGACTACCAATATCATCATTTCTTAGTGTAGTTATTTGTTGCGCTAAATCAGCGACTAACTCTGGATAGTAACTTTTTATGTCAAAACTTGAAACTTTTTGTTGATCTGCTAGGGTCTCTTTTAACTCTTTGATACCAATACCTCTTGCGGCAACAATTGGTAAAATCTTACAACCTAGTGCCTTCTCTAATTTATCATGGTGGATAATTACCCCTTTTTTATTTGCAACATCGATCATATTAACCGCTAATATAACTGGTAGCCCAAGCTCAATAAGCTGCATAGTTAGATAAAGACTTCTATTTAAATTAGAAGCATCAACAATATTAATAATAGCATTTGGTTTTTCTTTAACTATGAAAGAATAAGCTATTTGTTCATCAATAGAGTTTGCATCTGATACTGATAATGAATAAATTCCTGGAATATCAACAACTTCAATTTTTTTATCTTTTGAGTTTAAAAAACCTGTTTTCTTATCAACGGTTACTCCAGACCAGTTACCAACTTTTTGGTTAAGTCCTGTCAGGGCATTAAAAATTGTTGTCTTACCGCAATTTGGATTGCCAACTAAAGCATATTTCATAATCAGTTCTCAGGGATTTATAGTATAGGTTCTCTAAAGAAAGTGGGATTATTATATCAAAATGATTATTAATTGGTAGATATAATAATGATAATTATTATCAAATATTTAGTATATTTGAATACTGAGTGTTATGATTATGGTTATCATTATAAATCATGTCACATTAAGCATAAGCTTTTATTATCCATGAAGATATCTTTACCTTAATACCTTTTTTATATTGTGGTAAAGTTGCAGTTATTATTGAGCAACCATCTGAAAAAGCATTCTCAGTTTTACATATTTTGATTTGAGTCTCTGTAAATGAAATATATAGAGCTTTTGAGTGTTGCTGAAGAACTTATCATTATTGCGATAATAAGTTAAAGTAGCAATCGTAGTTTTATATTTTATCGCATCAAAACTAAATGCTTGAATATCATTATTCCAATCATTGATAAATGCCTTAATATTTACCACTATCATCAACACACTGAATATACTCGCCATATCTTAGGTTAGTCTTGATATAAGCTATTTGTTGTGCTTGTTGTTGTTTATAGGCTAATTCTTGAGCTCTTTGTTTAGCGTCAATATGTCAATATCAGCTTGTTTTTGATATGCTTCAGCCTGTTGCTGCGGAGTCATTTTTTGCTATGTCTCATCAGATATACCAAGAGGGTACATCATACATTAGCTACTATATAAGCTAGCAGTCATTAAAAATAGTATTTTTCTCATTTGTTATAATTCTTTTAATGATAAAAGTTTTTGTCGATAAAATTTTAGCTCAGCAATTGATTCACGAATATCATCTAAAGCTTTATGAGTATTTTTTTTCTCAAAAACTTTACCATCGCCCCAATACTCGTTAAGTAGTTTTAGAGTCGTGACATCTAGCATTCTATAGTGACAGTAATCATCTATCTTTGGCATATATTTTGCAAGAAATCTTCTGTCTTGCCAAATTGAATTACCGCATAAAGGTGAGCTTTGGTACGGTACAAACTTTTTTATAAATTCTAAAACCTGTTGTTCTGCAGCTTCTGTAGAGATTTCACTATCTTTAACTCTTTGTGTAAGACCTGTCTCTCGATGATTTTTTATACACCACTCATTCATAGTGGCTAAAACTTCATCAGGTTGATAAACTGCAATTGGCTCAGCTTCAGCAATTATATTCAGGTCTTTATTGGTAATAATTGCGGCTATTTCGATAATTTTACAGTTATCGGCATCAAGACCTGTCATTTCAAGATCAATCCAGATTAGATTATCTGCTGATTGCATGCTTAATCCTTGACTCTGGATACATAAGTTGATGTTCTCGTATCAACTTTTACAACCTCACCAGTTTGTACAAAAAGAGGAACTCTAACAACAGCACCAGTTGATAGTGTTGCAGGTTTACTTCCTGTTCCAGCGGTATCACCTTTTAAACCAGAATCTGTTTCGATAATCTCAAGGTTTACAAAGTTTGGTGCAGTAATTGAAATAGGCTGACCATTAAAAAGAATTACTTGATATTCATCTTGATCTTTAAGCCATTTTTTTGTTTTGCCAAGAGCTTCTTCAGAAACCATATATTGCTCAAATGTCTCAGGGTGCATAAATACATAGTTATCGCCATCAAAGTATGAATATACAGTTGTTAGTTCCTCTACATCTGCGGCTTCTACAGATTCACCAGATTTAAAAGTTTTTTCAACTACTCTGTCATTAAGTAAGTTTTTAAGCTTAACTCTATTAAATGCTTGACCCTTACCAGGCTTGACAAACTCATTCTCAACTATAACCATTGGGTTACCGTCAATTAAAACTTTTAAACCACCTTTAAACTCATTAGTACTATAACTAGTCATTTTTAATAATCCTCAACGTATTTTTTATAATAAAATAAATTAATTTCAACATTCAGCAGGGGTTTTATTCACTATGTCACCATTAACCTCAATCTCAATATGTGTACATGGTGTATCAGCTGTTTGGGCACCTTGTGCTGTAGCTGTTATTACATAGCTTACATTAGGGCATTGTTGTTCTCCAGAACAATACGTAAGACTATAATAATTATTTTGTGTATTTGCACGATAAAAACTATTGATGTTACTCCCTAAAGGAAAAGAACCATAACGGATTTCATAATTATCAGCAGCATTTGCAGCAGATAATAGTTCTGATATTGCTTCACTACGGTGGTTTCTTAGTAGATAGCTGTTATATATAGGTACACCTATAGATACAAGAATAGCTATAATTGCTATTACCACCATTAATTCAACTAAAGAAAAGCCTTTTTATCTAACATTTATAAAAGCCCTAATATATTTGAGGCTCGCCGTTTGGTCTAGTTCTGTAGCGACGATGTTGCCATAGGTATTGTTCTGGATATTTTCTTACCGCATCCTCTAGGAATTTATTTGTCATTTCAGCATCTTTATAGGCGTCACCCGTAAATCCGAAAGGTTCTCCAGTAACTATTTTATATTTTTTTAGACATTTTTCTCTAACATAGTATGCAGGAATTACAACAGCTCCTGTCTTTTGTGCAAGCCAAGGAGTCACAGTTAAAGTCGAGCATAATTTACCAAAGAAAGGAGCAAACACTGAATTTTCTAATCCAGTACTTTCTAAGCCAAAGTCTTGATCAGGAGCGTACCACATCGTATAACCTTTTTTTAGACTTCTAATCACAGAAACAAAGTTTTTACTGTCAAGACATTTGTACAGACTTCTTTCACGATATTCTTTAATTAAATCTTCTATAAGGTCATTACCATTTTTTTGATACATTACTGTAAAAGATGGGAACTCTTGCCCCATATATCTACCAATTATCTCGATACAATGAAAGTGAAAACCTAGGATAATTAGTTTTTTTTCAGGGTCATTGTGATACTTTTCGAATCTTTCTCTAGAACCTGATTCCCATTCAAACTCTATCTTATTAAACTTTTTTTTAGAAAGAAACCATGCTGCTGTGGTCTCAGCCCCAGATAATACCATAGAATAATAACTTTTTTTAACTAGTTTTTTTATTTCTTTATTAGATTTCTCAGGAAATGCTATCTTAAAGTTTTCCCGAGTGATATCATTACGACCTTTTAGAAAAGGTTTAATAATAAATCCAATAGCTAAAACTATATATTTATGAGTAAATAAAGGTAATTTCGAGCCGCAGTTCATTATACCAACGACAATCCAAATTCCCCAATTTTTAGGACTAAGCTTGTTATTATTCATTTGTTTCTTAACATTCAAACGCTACTGGTATTTTAACATACACTTTGGCAATCATAAACACTAATAAATTTTTTCTTCACCTGGTGGCCTTGTTTTATAGCGACGATGTTGCCATAGATATTGTTCCGGGTGTTTTTTAATTATTTCCTCAAGAGTTTTGTTCGTTAATAAAGCATCTTTGGATTCATCACCGCTAAATGTTATAGGCTCTCCAGTTATAATTCTATATCCAGAGAGATTTGGCTTTCTGATATAGTAGGCTGGAATAACAGTAGTGTTTGTTTTTTTTGCTAGCCATGGTGTTACAGTTAGGGTTGTACAAAGCTTGCCAAAAAATGGTGAAAAAACTATATGTTCTCTAAAGTCCTGATCGGGAGCATACCATAATGAAACTTTTCTTTTTAAGCTTTTGATAACCGCGATGATATTTTTTCTTTGAAAACATTCACTAACATACTTTTTGCGTGATGATGTAATGATATATTCCATCAGAGGTTTTTTATGATACTGGTACATTACAGTAAAAGGACTATAGTTTTCACCGATATAGCGACCAGCTATCTCAAGGCAGTGAAAATGAAAACCTAGTACCAGAAGAGTTTTATCTTTATCATAATGAATTTCATCAAATGATCTTAGATCGTTATCAAAATGGATTTTGCTAAAATTCTTTTTGGTCATAAACCATGCAATTAGACTTTCAAAACCAGCCATGCTTGCTGATTTATAACTTGCGTCGGCTAGTTTTTTTATTTCTTGATCTGATTTTTCAGGGAAAGCAATCTTAAGATTAGTTATAGTTATTTGTTGGCGTTTTTTGAGTAGTGGCTTTGCTAAGTAGCCAATAGCAACTGCAAGATACATTAGTATTTTGTATGGAAGTATATTTACTGTAATCTTAGCAATCAAAATTATAATCCATATACCCCAGTATTTTGGTTTAAGTAGAGATTTATTCATGTATATTTATTTTTTATGAGTATCCTGATAGTGTCTTGTAATAATCCACTGTTGTAAAATACTAATTAGGTTGTTTGTCAGCCAGTATAGTACTAGACCAGATGGGAATGATGCAAATAATAATGTAAATATTATTGGTAAGAACATCATTACCTTTGCTTGCATAGGATCAGCAGGAGCTGGTGATAGTTTTTGTTGTAAAAACATCGATAATCCCATTAGCACTGGAAGTACAAAATAAGGATCTTTCATCGATAGATCATGAATCCAGAAGATGAAAGACGCTTGTCTTAGTTCTACAGACTCAAGTAATACCCAGTACAATGAGATGAAAATAGGAATCTGTATAACCATAGGTAAACAGCCGCTAAGTGGGTTTATTTTCTCTTCTTTATACAGTTCCATCATTTTCTTACCTAGAGCTTGACGATCATCTTTGTATGTTTCTTGTAAACGCTTAATTCTAGGCTGTAGCATTCTCATCTTTGCCATAGAACGATAGCTCTTTGCAGAAAGAGGATAGAAAATAAGCTTAATTAGACAAGTTACTAAAATAATTGCTAAGCCCCAGTTACTAACTAGTGAATGTATATGATTTATAACCCAGAAAATTATTTCTGAGAAGAAAGACAACATTCCGTAGTCGAGAGTTTTTTCTAGATTTGGTGCTAAGTCTATTAAGTTATCCTTGATTATCGGACCAGTATATAAAATAGAAGAGATATTTTCTGACTGGTTTGGTGCTATTGTAGCGCCTGTAAATGCTCCTGCCTCAAATATTTCACCATTTAGGTTCTTATAATAGATTTTTGCATTAGTAGATTGTGGTATCCAAGCACTCACAAAATAATGCTGTAAAAACGCAACCCAACCTTGACCATCACTATTTATAACTGTTGGATGACCATTAGTTTTTGAGATTTCTTTGAAGGATTCTTTTCTGAAGCTATCTTTAGCTGTAGAGTATGCAACACCTGTAAAAGTATAGCTATGAGCATTTAGTAAACTAAAGCTATCACCAGCAGGATCAAAATCTCTAGCAAGTGAGTCATCAACGATGATATTAACTGGTACTGATTTTGTGTTTGTGATGCTTTGTGATACTGTTATATTGTATTTAGTATCATCAAAGGTGTAAGTTCTAGTTACTTGTAAGCCATCAGCATTACCAGTTAAAGTTAGAATCTGTTTACCACTTTCCGTTTTGATACTTTGGTCTTCGAAGTTGATGCTGATAGGCTGCTTATTTACAACTACCGTGCTCTTAGCAATATATTCAGAACCTGGTTTATCTGTAAGTATATTCATTGGAGTCTTATCATCAAGACTGACACTATAGTTCTTTAATGACGTTGATATTATTGCACCATCTAGTAGACTAACTTTTACATCCTTGAAAACGCCAGTATTAATCGTGACACTTTTAGCATTATCATATTTAGAAAAATTAGTTTCTTTAGCTAGAGAATTTTTTGCATCAGTCGCTGTTACATTAGTGTTTGTGGTTGGGTCTGTATTGTCGTAATGACTATTGTTTTGTGTTTCTGATGTTTGCTGTTTAGTATTATCAGTAGGAAATGTTTGCTCCCATTTTCCTATCAACGAGATAAACATTATTGCTATTGTGACTAACAGTAATATTCTTATATGATTAGCTTTCATTGTTTATTTTAACCTTTTTTATTTTTACAAGGAACTGGGTCGTAGTAAACTCTTTTTGAGAGTGGATGACACCTTAAGAGCCTACGTGTAGTTAAGTACAATCCCTTTAGTATACTATGAGTTTTCAGAGCTTCTAGAGCATATTCTGAACAAGTTGGATAATATTTGCATCTAGCAGGTATGAAAGGACTGATACAGTAGCGATATAGGCTGATTAGTGTCACAAAAGGCACTAGTGTAATTCTTTTAAAAAGTATTCGAATTCTGTTATAGACTGCCACAACTCTTCCTTAGTAGCTTGAGCTGTTGTTTTTTTACTTAGCACTATCAAGCTTTTATGATCTAAGAGCTCCTTGTGTAAGCGAAACGATTCTTTAATTACTCTTCTACAAAGATTTCTTTTGGTAGCTTTTTTATGTTTTTTTTTGTCAAGATCACACACAAACCGGCTTCTTTTATA
The DNA here is from genome assembly GCF_003069505.1 of Francisella-like endosymbiont. Classification (NCBI taxonomy): domain Bacteria; kingdom Pseudomonadati; phylum Pseudomonadota; class Gammaproteobacteria; order Thiotrichales; family Francisellaceae; species Francisella-like endosymbiont. Next base: position 384,466 of record NZ_QAPC01000001.1, read on the forward strand.
CTTCTTTTGCTTAAAAGAAATGTAAAGTGTGGTGTGCCTAATTTGTTCTCTACGCTATCAAAAGCTTGTTGAATCTCACTTTTATCAAGGATATTTTGCTTTGTTAGACAAAAATTATGCAGCAAGCTTGGCTCTACCCTTAGCTCTTCTGTTTCTGATAACTTTTCTACCACTTAAAGTTTTCATGCGAGCACGGAAACCATGAGTTCTCTTTCTTTTTAGATTTGAAGGTTGGAATGTTCTTTTCATTTTATTTTCCTCTTTAAAATTCTAATATTTATTAATACATTACAGAAATAGTTCCGGTATTTTATAGAAAAAACTCAAATTAGTCAAATACTATTTGCTTGGGTTTGAGCATGTTATTAGGTTCATTTTACTTAGCTTATCCCATGATTCATCGGGGCATTCTTTAGGCTGCTCAGTAGGGAAACAATAGCGTTGTCACCCTTTATAGTTTTTGGTACTTAAGCATTTTTTAAACTTTTTGACTTTTACGGTACGCAGGTGTCCATGTTGATGAGTCTGAGCCAACTAGCTATTGTTGTTACTTTGGCTGATCTATGACTGGAATATTGTCTTCTCTTACATCTTTACCTAAAGGAGTTGGTGTTGCATGCATTGCCATTGGTGTAGCATGACCACTAGGGCTTAATTATTTCAGTTTTTGCAGTTACTGTGCTTGTTGCTACGGTAGAACCACTGTTGCTTTGAGTTGGTAAGTTATTAGTAGTTATTTCACCACCAAACCCAGTTGCAAAACAAAGGCCTCAAATAAGTAAAATAGATATTTTTTCATTTTCTTAGTTATATTAATTACGTAGTTCTATAATATTTATTTTCTCTTTTGTATTCAAGTTAATCATTGTTACTATGCTATAATCTTCAAATAACTTTTTAGGAGTTTTTGTTTATGAAAGATCTATATCATGTTATTGGCTTTCCAGTGAAACATAGCTTATCGCCAACTATTCAAATGAAGCTAGCACAACAATATAACCAAGATATGCTTTTTACTGCTATCGAAGTTGCACCAGAAGACTTAGAAGCAAAAATTCAAGAATTTAGAGATAATCCTCAGATTAAGGGCTTAAGTGTTACTGTGTCACATAAAGAGAGAGTTTTTGCCTTGGCAGATGATGCTGATACTACCGCTAGAGCTGTTAAGGCAGCCAGTAATATTATATTCACAGTTGAGCGTAAAATGATTGCTTTGAATTATGACGGTCTTGGTATAGTTAATGATATCAAAAATAATTATAAGATTGATTTTGTTGGTAAAAAAGTGCTGATTGTCGGTGCTGGTGGAGCAGCAAAGGCAGTTGTCGCGGCAGTCATTAAAGAATCACCATTATCTCTAAGTATTACAAATAGAACGCAAGCAAAATCTGAAGCTATTAAGGAGATTTTTAAAGCTGATGCTGAAATTAAGATTATAGATTTTAATAATGTTAGAGATTCTTTTGATATAGTTATTAACTCAACATCATCAAGTATTTATGGTGAGTTACTTCCTTTAAAGGACAGCAATTTTAATAAAAATGCTTTTGCGTATGATCTAATGTATGCTGATGGGGGCACTATTTTTACAAAATGGTGTCAAGCTCATAATGTAGCAGCGGCAGATGGTAAAGGTATGCTTAATGAGCTAAGTATTGCTGTGTTTAAATACTGGCGCGGATGTGATTAAGAATTAAGATTATGCTAAAATGTTGTATATCAAATCATTATTAGCATAGTTGCTATAGAAGGTTAATTTGAACAAAAAAATACTATTTCTTGGGGTTGGTGGTATTGGAGTATCGGCTTTGGCTATTGCAGCTAAAAGGCTTGGTGCTGAGGTTGCTGGTTATGATAGTATCCCAAATAAATTAACAGCGAAACTTGAAGTTTTAGGAATAGCAATATTTACTAGCCCCAGTGGTATTGATGTTACAAATTATGACATTGTTGTATACTCAAGTGCTATACTTAGTAGTCATCCATTGTTATCACAAGCTCGAACTTTAGGAATACAGTGTTTACAAAGAGCGATGTTTTTAGCTGTTTTAATGAAAGACTTTAACTATAGTCTCGCGGTTACTGGTACGCATGGCAAAACAACTACCTCAAGTATTTTGGCAACATTATTCTGTCATTTGGATAAACGTAGTAGTTTTGTTGTTGGTGGAGTTGTTAAATATGCATATTCGAATACACAAGTTAATGGTACTGATAAACTAGTTATCGAAGCCGATGAAAGCGATGCTTCATTTCTTTTTCTAAACCCACAGGTGGTGTTAGTTACTAATATTGATTTGGATCATATGGTAACTTATAACAACAGTTATCAAAACCTACTTGAGAACTTTGCAAATTTTGTTAGTAAAGAAACTGTAAAGAGTATTTATCTATGTTCTGATGATAAGGGCTGTAGAGATTTATTAGCTAAATATACTTTTTTAGACAAAAATATTACATGCTATGGTTTTTCTGCCAATACTGATGTACAAATATATGACTATCATATTGTTGATGAAGTTACTTGTTTTAAAATTAGCTATAAAGGGAATAACTTAAGCTTTAAGCTCCAGCTGCCAGGTAGATACAATGTTCAAAATGCGACAGCTTGTATTATTGCTTGTCTTGATTTAGGGTTTAAATATGAGGATATTAGCGAGGCACTAGTTACAGTCGCTGGAGTAGCAAGACGATTTGATATCTATACGAAGGTAATCTCAAGGCATCAAGTAACTGTTATTGATGACTATGGACATCATCCTGTTGAGGTAGCTAATAGTTTAAGCGCAGTTAGGGACAAATATCCGAATAAGAAAATTATTCATGTTTTTCAGCCACATCGATATACGCGTAATAGAGATTTGATAAAAGATTGGCCAAAGTCTCTTTCATTAGCAGATCAGCTAATTCTATTGCCGACATACTCAGCAGGTGAACAAGTTATAAAAGATGCACAGAGCCAAGATATTGTTAAAGGATTATCTCGATGTCTACTTGCTGATAGTTTTGATCATGCAATATACTTTTTAGAAGAGCTTGTTGATGATGATACGGTTGTATTGATCCAAGGTGCAGGAGATGTTACAAACTTAGTGGAGATGTTAGGTGAATAATTTAGAAAAAGCAACACTTTATGTTGTTGCTACACCTATAGGTAATTTAGAGGATATCACTTATCGAGCGTTAAATGTTCTAAGTAATGTTGATATAATTCTAGCGGAGGATACCCGAGTTACAGAAAAGCTTTTAGCAAGTCTTAATATCCGTAATAATCAGAAGTTAGTTTCGTGCCATGATTTTAATGAAGAGTTGCGTGTGCAATATGTCAAGGAGCTTTTTGATGCAGCTAAGACTGTTGCTTTAGTAAGCGATGCAGGTACACCGTTAATTTCTGATCCTGGTTATAAGATAGTAGCGAGTTTACGTAAAGAAAACTATAAAGTTGTCCCAATACCAGGAGTCAGTGCAGTGATTACTGCTTTATCAGCAGCGGGTTTGCCTTCAGATAGTTTTATCTTTAAAGGTTTTTTATCAGCTAAGCAGAGCAAAAGGCAACAACAGATTCGTGAGTTTCAACAAATAAATACAACAGTAATATTATATGAGTCAGTACATAGAATAAACTATCTTTTAGAAGATTTGTTAGAGCTTATGCCTAATGCTAATATTGTTGTAGCAAAAGAGCTTACTAAACAATTTGAGAATTTTGTCTTTGGTTCAGTACAACAGATTTATGATTATTTTCAAGCCAATCAAGATACTCTAAGAGGCGAATTTGTTGTAATTATTGACTGTAATTTTGACAGTGATGTAAATAATAATAATCTGAAAATAGATGTCGATGAACTTCTAAAAGATCTACTTGATGATATACCTCTTAGCAAAGTTGTAAAATTAGTTACAAAAATTACTGGAGCTAAGAAAAATCTTGTTTATAAAAAAGCATTAAAGCTCAAAGATGCTAGTTTGTCTTAAATTTGTTGTTTTCTAGCTTAGGAGTAAAGAGGGAAACTTTTTTTAAACTATTTGCTCCAGCCATATACCCCATGCAAAAACTTGTCTTATTGCTTATCACTATCTTTGATAGACAAGTTCTCTGGGTTATTAGAGATTTTGTCATTGAGGCCTTTATAGATTTCAGCTAATGAGTATTTTGCTTGGTACCACTATATAGTTTGCTGTTTAAACTTAGCTGCTACTGTCGCACCTTTGTTATACTAGCTAGTAGTTTGAGTATTTGTTTGCGAGCAAATTCCTAATGAAGAAACTAGTAGAAAAAGTACTGTAACTAATAAATTGTTAAAAATCTTATTAGCATAAGGAAAATACTCCTTTATGTTAAATAATTATTTTGTTGCTATACTCTAATAAACACAAATTTAAAAAAAGAATACTCTATGTTACAGCGTGGATTGTATACCTTAAAAGAGATGCTTAAGCATCGTAAAGAACTGCACGGATTATCACAAGGATACCGTATTGATAGTATTATAAAACTATCGGCTAATTTGCTAAAGCAACAAGGAATTAACTATTTAGCACTAGACTTTGATGGTGTTTTAGCAAGTCATGGTAAGTCTGAAATGCATCCTGAGGTTATGCTTTGGCTTAAGGATTTTGTTACTGAATTTCCCCAAGAGAGAATATTTATCCTTTCAAATAAACCAACCCAAGCTAGGCTCGAGTATTTTAATGCTAATTTTCCTAAAATTAGGTTTATTGCTGGAGTAGCAAAAAAACCATATCCAGAAGGACTTAATAAAATAATTCAACTAGTGGATTGTCAAGCAAAAGAGTTGGCTCTTGTTGATGATAGACTACTTACAGGTTGTCTGGCGTGCTTAATTACTGGTTGCTATCCAATACTCGTCACTAAACCTTATATAGATACAGATAACTATACTAAGAAGAAAAAATTTTTTAAATTTTTGCGTTATAGTGAACAAAAAATCTTTCTATAAATTTTAATCTCTAGTATTTTATTTGATTATTACTTGACATTAATTAACAGCTTTAAATTTATTTATGAAAAAAAGTATTCTAGTAGTAATCTTGTTATCACTGTGGAGTAATGCTTTTGCAAGTTATACATTCACACAAACATTTTTTAGTTCTTACGATCGTTTATTAGATAGCAATTTTGCCTATAAAAATGATGATTATCGTGATGATGCTAAGATAGAGAAATATAACCGTAAATTTAGCAAAGATGACTCAGATAACTATAATTGTGCCTTTGATGGTTCTGGTCAAATAAGATGTGGTGATTATAAAATAAAAAACCTCAATATAGTAATACTGATGTAATCAAAAAAGTAAAAGCACATTATAAAAAATTACAAGATATTAAAAACGTTACCAAAGGTGATGATTTTAATTGTGCTCTAGATGATAAAGATGATGTATATTGCTGGGGTAGTAATAGCGAGGTTAGCAATGGTGAGAAAGGACATTTTACGACACCGCAGAAAGTCAAAACTGATATCCAGTTTAGTAGACTAAGCATGGCAAGAACCTACACTTGTGGTGTAGCTAAGCAAACAAACCAAGTTTACTGTTGAGGTAAAAGTAAAAAGGGTCAGGCTAATCTTGACTCTACAGTACCTGTTAAGATATAAGCAATTATTCAAGATTCTAAGCAATTCCTTACAAACTCTAGAAAATCAAAAATATTAGATGAGATTATTAATCAATTTGAGAATTGTGAAGAATTTATCATAAGTGTTGCTTTTGTTACCTTTAGTGGAGTTGTGTATCTTAGAGATATTACGCCAGCTAAGAGCTAAAGGTATAAAAGGTAAAATTCTCACAGGTTGTTATTTAAATTTTACCGAACCAAAAGCGCTTGAAAAACTCCTTGAGTTTGACAATATTGAGTTAAAAGTCCTTAATGATGAAAACTTTCATGCTAAAAGCTTCTTTTTTCGTAGTAAAGATAGTTGGCAGATAATTCTAGGTAGCTCAAATCTAACTCAATCCGCTCTTACAATTAATAATGAATGGAATTTGCTTTTTAAGACAACTTTAACTGATATAACAACACAACAAATTCTTGCAGAGTTTGATTATCTTTTTGCTAAAGCGAAATATCCTAGCGATATCTTGGATGAGTATATTCATATATATCAGCGTGCTAGTAAGTTAGCTAGTATAAGTATTGATTGTATAAGTCCTAGAATACAGCCAAATAAAATTCAACATAAGGCTCTTGAGAGTTTACAGCAGTTAAGAGATAGCGGCAAAAATAAAGCGTTAATAATCAGTGCTACTGGTACTGGTAAGACTTTTTTAAGTGCCTTTGATGTCGCAAGAATAAAATCAAAAAGATGTTTATTTATAGTGCATCGTACAAATATCACTATAAAAGCAAAAGAGACTTTTGCTAAAGTTATTAGCAATAAAACTTTAGGCTTGTATACAGGTTATAATAAAACTTCGGCAGAGTATTTATTTGCCACAGTACAGACACTTAAAAATCCCAAAGTTTTGACTAATTTTAAAAGCCAAGAATTTGAGTATATCATCATAGATGAAGTTCATCACGCCGAAGCTGAAAGTTACAAAAAAGTTTAGCACACTTTGAGCCAAAATTTTTGCTTGGAATGACAGCTACTCCAGAGCGTAGTGATGCTGCTGATATATTTAAACTATTTGATTACAATATAGCTTATGAAATTAGACTTCATCAAGCCCTAGAGCAAGATTTACTATACCCGTTTCATTATTTTGCTGTTGAAGATTTGTATCTTGAGTCCGAAGAGATTTTAGCTAAAAACTTTGCTAAATTGGTTAGTGATGCCCGTATTGAGCATATTGTCGAAAAGATCAATTTTTATGGTTATAGTGGTCAATCTAGATTGGCACTAATGTTTGTGAGTAATGTAGATGAGGCAAAAGAACTTGCTACTAAACTTAGTGATAAAGGCATAAAGGCTAAAGCCTTATCAAGTCAAGATTCTGAGCAGGTGCGCCAAACAACTATAGCACAGCTTGAGAGTGGTGAGCTTGAGATTATTGTGACAGTTGATATTTTTAATGAAGGAGTTGATATCCCGTGTATTAATCAAATTATTCTGCTAAGACCAACTCAAAGTGCCATAGTCTATATCCAGCAACTAGGAAGAGGTTTGCGTAAATATCAAGATAAGAAATTTGTTGTGATTCTTGACTTTATCGCAAACTATACTACTAACTTTCTCATCGCTGTAGCTTTAAGTGGTGATAATAGTTATGATAAAGATGAGCATAAAAAGTTTGGTGTATATGATAATAAATTTCTCTCACAACAGGCTTTTTCATATTATTCTAAAGCGGCAAAAACACTTGATGATCCTTTAGAAAAAGCACTTGCTGAAAATAGCTATCAAAGTTATATTTTTGCTAGAGTAAATAAGCAGGATAGTTATTTTTTTCTAGGTTTGGTATCTAAGTGCTTAGAGGCTAAAGAGTTAAATGCTAGCAAAAAACTTGTCAGTTATGTCTTTGAGCTACAAAAGCCAATCCCTAAACAAATTTGGCGATATTTTACGACAATCTATAAAAATAAATTTTGATGTTTAATTAAATGCTTTTTTATTTTTGTTTGCTATAATGGAAATTAGAAAGAAGAATAAGTTGGGTGAATTCTAATGGCGTACAAAAAGATTTTATTAGCAGTAAATGTTTATGAAAGTGCTGATATCGTGATTAATTCAGCGGTAGATTTTTCTAAAAAGAATAATACTCAAATTTTAAAAGTTGTCACAGTTATTGATTGTGTTGCTCCGTTTATGCCATCAATCGTTGATTTTCAGCACTCTATTGAACAAGAAGCAAAAGAAGCTTTAGACAAACTAGTTACTAAAATCTCTGGAATTAAAGTTGAACATGAAGTACTAGTTGGTAACCCAGCTGCAGAAATAGTTGCTTATGCAGAAGAAAGTGGCTGTGATGTTATCGTTTTAGGGTCTCATGCTACTCATGGTGTTAACCTACTTTTAGGGTCTGTAGCTAATGCAGTATTGCATAAGGCTAAGTGTGATGTGCTAACTGTAAGAGTTAGTGATGATGAAAATGCAGATAGCAAAGCACATAATTACAAAAGTCTGCTTGTGCCGACTGATCTTGAAAATGACTCTTGTGTTGTTGTTAATAAAGCAAAAGATGTTGCCAAGCTATATGGTGCAAAAATTGATACTGCTTTTGTGATACCAAACGACAGTATTTCATTAATGACGACTGATAAGGTTGAGAGTGCGCTTAAGAAATTTGCTGAGAAAAATGCTATAACTGGTGAAAAATCAGTAATGATTGGTGGTATCTCAAATAGTTTATTAGAAAAAGCAGCAGAAAATAAAAATGATCTAATTGTTGTTGGAAGTCACAGAAGAAGCGCTATCGGTAGATTTTTCTTAGGTTCAACGGCAAATAGTATTTTGCATGAAGCAAATGTTGATGTTTTAGTTGTAAGACTTAAGTAAATAGCATTTTGTGCCTTCGCTACTGAATTTCTAGCACGCCCATTAGGAGGTATAATGTTTGGTTATATTAGCGATAAAAAAGTCGCTCTACTACCCTTAGCATTAGAAGCATTTTTTATGAGGTGTCTACTGTTTGTATGGCATTATTACCATCATATGCGGCTATAGGCATATTAGCACCATTATTATTTGTGGTATTAGAATATTACAAGGTATCGTAATAGGTGGATAAATATAGTGGTTCGGTTGTTATCTTAGTAGAAGCTGAATCTACACTGTATGCTAAGGTCAAAGCTGGTGTTAATGTCATTACTAGTGCCTTCGGCTGGATCTTATTAGCAATAGCGACTTTCCAAGTTATTAGGTACTTTATACCTAACCAAGCTATGGTAAGTGGTGGTTGGCATATGCTTTTTGGTATAGTAATTATACTGTGGTGTTATCGTTTTTCATTAAGCATAGTAGTGATGAGAAAAAGACAAAAAAATCTGATATTAGCTTAACAAAAATTATAATCAAAAATTATAAAAGCTTTAGTTTATATGATTCTGCTGTGTTTTTCTGGTGCTGTCGTTGCTTATTTTCAGATCACAATTTTGCCGAATATCATCAAGCAAACTCTAAAACAATTGGATGTTAATGTTGCAATATTTACAACTATTAGCATTATAATGTTTATCATTACATGCAGTATTGCTGCAAGACTGACAAAGTACTTCAAAATAAAAACTATTACAGCTTTTGGTTTAGTTTTGATGGTAGTACTATCATTAGCAATGTATGCTTTATGATAAAGCAAATAATGATTTATTAATAGTTTTCTTTGTAGTGATGGGACGATATTTGGTATATATTTATGGCAATATTATGGTGCTATTTACGGAGTGCTTACCCAAAGAAATTCGCTATACAGGCTTTGTTTTAGCTTATAATATTGATTTTGGTGTTTTTGGGGGTCTAATTGTCATTCTTATGCTTTTTCCTTGCTAAAGCTATATCTGACTACTTGGCGGTTGGAATAATATCTATCAGTGCAATAGTTGGACTAATAACAATTATATAAGTTTGATGCCAGAAAACCTTAAAAATTCGCTAATAAATGGCAAATAACTTTAAATAACTAACTATTTCGTAAGGTACTATTTATGAATCATTACTTTTTAAATGAAAGTTCTTTTATCTATAATATTAGTAACAAATTGTGTTTAGAGGATAACCTTAAAATTTTAAATATTTACCAGTATTTTAGTAAAGATACTAGTTTTTGTCGTAAGTTTGCTATTTACGATATTGTTCCAGCATATAACTCGATAGTTTTTCACTTTGACAATCAGGATATTTATGATTTGGAAAGAGCTATTTTAGCTAAAATTAGAAATATATATCTTAGTGCTAGTATCGATGCAAAAAGACATTATATCGATATCAGTTATACTGGAGCGGATTTGCACAGTGCAGCTGAAATACTTGGTTTAGATATTTACTAGGGTTAGATCAAAGCTTAAGCTTGCCGCGTTTAGCGACACCACGAACTAGAATTGATGTAGGCTCAGTTGCAATTGGTGGCTTGCAAACTACAATTTTTCCAGAGCAGTCTCCAAGTGACTGGAATATTATTAGAATATCTGATTTTAAAGATTTTGCTAAATTTAGTGCTGGCGATAAAATAATTTTTAGGAATAAATAATGCTTTTAAATAAACTGTGATTTAGGTGAGTGAGATGTTGTACATCCAATTGATGATAAACTTGTTGATTATATAGATATATCAAATATAGCTTGTGGTAGGCACGGAGGAGATAAAGGCAAGTGTTGATGACTATGTAAACTTTGTAGAGAGAAAAATGTCAAGATTGTAGCCCATATCTCATACCAAGACAAAGAAAATTTCGGTAGAAAAGTGATTGATATTAATCATGTTACTTTATGTGAATCTTTTGATGAACAATTTGCGTTATTTGATAGTAAGATTAAGGCTATAAAGCCATATAGAGCTTTATATAATCAGTTAAATGTTAAACAAAAACTAGCAAAAACCTTCATAGAGTAGTGTATTAAGAATGATGTAGATGAACTGGTTGTTAGTCCTTTTAGTGTGGTCAGAGAATATGCCAAAGAAAAAGGTATAAAAACTATTAATGAGAGTTTTACAGAAAGAGGTTATATGGCTTGATAATGATAATAATCCGATGCTAATACCTCGAGGTTAGACAAATGCTGAGATTGATTATGTGCAATTAGCTGTAGAGCAGTATAATCAGCTCAAACAAGGATTTATCAAAATTGCTGATGAGAAGGTTTATTTTTAAATCTCAAATTATATACATATCAGATAGCAATATAGCCTTAGAATTAGCACAGCAGTTGTATAAAAATAAAGGTTAAGTTTATGCAAGATATTTTCTCAACTAAGGGTGGTTTGGTCTTTGCTGTTTCACTACGTCAATATGGCTCACAAGATAAAGGGTATATCACCCCCCCCCACCGTGCTCAATCAGCTTAGTTTTATTATAGCTTATAATCTTGATGATAAGCCTAGTAATTTCCAAGCTATTGAGATGATCTATCCAGCAGAAATTACAGCTAACCAAGACGCTTTAGTTTGCTTATATAGCGCTAGCTATGAAGACAACTTGTATAGATTTCCATACAAAAGTGAGCTACAACCAAGTTTTCGTGCTTAACAAAGGGCATAAGCTAAAGTTTAAAGGTATAAAGAAAGTTTTTCATACGTTTATTTTAGCAGTTAAAGCCGAGTCACAAATACAAAAGACAAGATCACCACAACTTACAAGTTATATAAGTGAGGTTTATAGTAATAATCTAATAAAAGTGTTCAAGGGTCCAGAGTACAATATTCTCAAAGATAATTCTTTTTTCGAAAACTCTTGGACAATTTCAGCAAACTCTAGTCAAATAGGCTTATCTTTAGAAGGTGTTGCTCTTGATGCACAAAAGATAGAAATGATCTCCCAACCTGTAACAGACGGTACAATAAAATTAGCTCCAATTTCCAATAGTGTTGTTGCGACATCGTCAAACTGTAAGGAGGCTATCCGCGTATAGAAAATGTTATCGCAGCAGATATTAACAAACTGTTATAATTTGCGCCTAATACTAAAATTAAGTTTAAACTAGTAAGTTTAGAAGAGGCAGTAAGAGAAAATACTAGAGTAAAGCAACTTATTGAGTAAATGTTTTTCACTAAAAAACTTTAAATAGTTGCTTTTTTACTTTAAAATGTACGACTTTTTATAAAAAAACGCTAAATTTAGGGTTAAGAGGGTAGATTATTATTTTAGATTGATGTATAAAAGCAATATTTTTTAAAATATTTTTTTAAAATGATTTCTTGTTGTTATTCTTTATTTTTTTGTTATAAACTTTAAACTGTTAACATACTCAAAAAATATAATTAAGTAGTTAGGAGATTATATAAATGCTACGTAAGCTGGTTAAAAGTTTGATTCCAAGTCAAGATAAAATTTTTTTTGATTTAATGATAGAGGCAACAGAAGCTGTTGAAGACTCAGCTAGAATCCTTGATAAGTTAGTTAAAGAAGAAGATAATTTAACTATATCTGAACTATCTGAAGAGCTAAGATTAACAAGAACAGTAACAGTTGAAGTAGCTAATAAGATGGATCATGAATTAGCACGCTATTTTGTTACTCCAGTTGATAGGGTAGAGCTACATAATATTACTACTTTACTTTTAAAATTAAATCGAAGAATTGTTAAGATTCATAGATATATGCAGATATTGATGGAAGAAGAAAGAGGTAATGTAAATATATATCTAGCTAATAGTGTTGAAACATTACGTAAAATGACAAAAGTTTTAGATGATATGATGAAAGCTTTTGTCAACGGTGATTATAAAGAGCTTAAAAACCTTTACATAAGACTTACAGCATTAGATGAAAATATTTTAGAAGAATTAGGTCATGCGCTTAAGAAATTCTCTCACTATGAGGAAGGTGATGTAATTTTTATCATGAAAGTTAAAGATATATATAAGGCTATAGAAAGTGCGATATCTACGTGCACATCAGTAGCTGAGTCTATTATGAGATTATACGTTAAAGAAGTTTAGCTAATAAGGTAGATAAGATGATCACATCAGTGCTTATAGCGATTATTGTAATAGCATTGTTTTTTGAATTTACAAATGGCTTTCATGATGCAGCAAATGTGGTTGTAACACCTATTGCAACTAAATCGCTAACTCCGTATCAAGCAATAGCTTTAGCAGCATTTTTAAACTTTTTAGGAGCTTTCTTTGGTACAGCAGTTGCTGTAACGATATCAAAAGGTTTAGTAGATACTAATGTCATTACAGATATTGTTTTGATTTCTGCATTACTTGGAGCAATAAGTTGGAACTTTTTTACTTGGAGTTTTGGAATTCCTTCAAGCTCATCACATGCTTTGATAGGCTCTTTAGTTGGTGCGGTGATTATTAGCTCAAGCTATCAGAATGTAAACTACATGACTGTAGTTGATAAAGTTTTGATTCCAATGGTGAGCTCACCTGTTATGGCATTCTTTTTAGCATTGATAATATGTATCGCGTTGTTAAATATTTTTATGCGGTTCTTTATGGTAAGAAACACAAATAAGTACATAAGAGAAATGCAGGTGTTATCTACTAGTTTATTGTCTTTCTCTCATGGTTCTAATGATGCTCAAAAGACGATGTCGATAATAACTCTAGCGTTACTAAGTGCTGGGCTTGTCAAGTCTACTCAAGTTCCTGATTGGGTTATTATACTCTGTGGTGTTGCTATGGGATTAGGGACATTATCTGGAGGTAAAAAAATAATTAAAACATTAAGTGCCAAGCTGTCAAAACTAGAGCCTGTTAATGCTGTTTCAGCAGAGTTAAGTTCGGGAATCTTAGTATTAGGAGCTTCACATATTGGTTTGCCAGTTAGTACGACTCAAGTTGCATCAGGTTCTATTATGGGTGCTGGTTATGCTGACTCAGGCGTAAATTGGAAAGTCGTCAAGAAAATGGCAACCGTTTGGATTTTGACTATTCCCGCGTGTATAGTTGTTACTAGCATAATATATACTGTAATTTACTATATCTTTGGTAGTTTCTAAAAAAGCCTATGTCATAAAAAACTTCTATTAAAATACAAAAAGATTATAATTTAGCGTATTCAAAAATTACCCCCTAAAATTAATACAAACAAAAATAAATAAGCTTATGGTATTTATCTATTGGACTATGGTCATTCTTATAACTTTAGCTTTTATATCAATAGAGTTTAGAAGTGCTTTTGGTAAAGAGACATTATTCCATGATGTTATGAAGACATAGCGTCTGTATATAGTTTTTAGTGCTATTTTTGACTATTTTACGCTTATTTATAAGAAAGTTTGTTGAATTCCAATTATTGGTCAGCAACTTGTCTATAGTAAATTTAAGGCAATAGTTACTAAACTTGTCCATGGTTTTCTGTATATTTGGTTAATAACTATACCGTATTGGGTTGGTGTATAATAAGTGCTAAAGGAACTTATACAATTCCATTTAGTTTACCGTCAATCACGCCAGTTTTACCAAGAGCTGATGTTGTCAAAATCAAAGATATCCATGAGATTTTTGTATATATTGGTCTAACTGTGATATTTGTACATGCAATACAACAGTTGCTATTACAGAATTATTATATTTTAAGAGCAAGGTTTAGAAATAAAGTGTTTTATTGTATTGAAGTTGTATCTTTTTTATAACTGATCTAACGATTTTTAGGAGCTCATCTTTATATTTGGAATGTTTATAAACAAGTATTAGGTAGGACTCTAAAGGAAATTCTATTTCAAATCCTTCTACTTTTATGATACTACCATAACTTTAGTACAGCATCGTAATAAAACTTTGGCATAAAGCCTATAGTGTTTTCACTCTTAAGTAGGTTGACCTTTTGTATTTCATTATCGACAGTGAACATGATATTATCAAGGTTGAGCTTATAATTTATTGCTATGTTTAACTCATTTATACCTAGAAAAAATCATATATGTTAAAAACAAGAGGTGCTTCGAGAACTTTTTCGGGATTGTTATGTAAATTTTACAAACTTTCTATTACCATATACATAAGCTAGCAGCTTAACTGCATCTACAGATGAGCAAACTATCCAGTCATCAAGATCTATATGCTCAAGATATTTATTGAATATTTGTATAACATTATAAGAATCAAACTGAAACTGACTACCATTAAAGTTGTCAACTTGCTAGCTATCAAGAGCAAAGTTAAAGGCATCATTATTTATTTGTTGTATTTGTGGTAAGGCTAAATCAATTATTATCTTGATAAATAATGGTGTGCCAAGTATTTTTATCAATTGGCGCTATGTAAAACCACTTTGCTTTACATTATGGATGGTGTTTTCAATATCATTAAATATTTTGTTACAAGAGTGAAAGTATTTCATACCATCACTAGTAGGAGATATACGATTCTGTACATTTCTTATAAGTTTAAGATCAAGATATTTTTCGAGTATTTCTATTTTATTTTTTATAGTATTTAACTTTCTACATTATAGTATTTTTCACTGAGCTATATGATCCTAATTCTACTAGTTTGAGAAAATAGCAAGTTGCTTCAATTATATCTTTATTGATAGCACTCATTGGATATATCGCTTTGGTATAGTTAGCTTATTAATTCATAGTAACATCAGAATATAGTTTTCTAAAGAATTAAAAGAAAGTAACAATATCATCGATAGTTTCTCTTTGAGTGCGATAATTATTTACAGCAGCCCTAGTATCTTCATAACCTATAGCTATACCGCATAAAAGAGTATAATCATCAAATCCTGTTAATCCTTTTTTAACTATATCAGGATAATGACCTAGAGATGCTTGTGGACATGTTGCTAATCCTAAATCAGTAGCAGCTAAAAGAATCGATTGTATCAGCATTCCACAGTCGATGTAGCAGCTAATTCCAGTATCTGGATGTTTAAAAATAAACATTGCAGTAGGCGAATTAAACGAAAGGTAGTTCTTTTCCCATTGTTCGATGCGCTGCTGTTTATCTTCTCTAGCTATACCTAGGGCATTATATAAATCATGTCCACACTTGACAGCACGCTCTTTAAGCTTGCCTTCTAGTGGAATATCGCCACTGTATTCATATTCCATTCGAGGTTTTTCATTATTATTATAAGCTACTAGAATTTTATCCATAAGGTCTATTTTCTTTTGTCCACTAACTATGGCTATTTTCCATGGTTGAGTGTTTTTATTAGAAGGTGTCCATCTTGCAGCATCAAAGAGTTGTTCTAGTTTTTCTTGAGCAATTGGTTTATCTAAAAATTGCCTGACACATTTACGAGTTTTTAGTGCTTGTAGAGTTTGCATAATTTCACCAATTATAGTTTATTGTCTATGATTGCTTTAATCTTGAAAATATATACTTTACTTTGTTTAGCTTCAAAAAGTCAAATCTTTAGCTAGCTAATCAACAGTCCAAGTGTAACTTAAGTTAGTTACATAAGTTGACAAAGTAAATACTTCTTTGTATATTTAATCTTTACCTCTCTACAAATTTAATTTGATAAAGAAGGTTATATGTCGAAGTTTAAAAAGGAGGTAAATATGAAATTATCACATATATTTACAAAAAGAATTTCTTTATCTAAGACTCTTAGTAAGAGGCCACAAGGACTTAAATGCTTGATAAAGAACCATACTGAAGAATAACAAAATTAAAAAATAATTTTTATTCTAAAGCTATAAAATAGCTCCTAAACGCTAAAGGAGGAGGGTAAGAAAGTGTTTACGAAAAATGGCTTTTACTTATTTTATTACGGTTATATTAATTTTTAATTCTGGTTGGATTGATAGTGTAGTTTTGTATAACTCTTTTGGTGCCAGTGTCGCGGTGATGTCTGGAAACTTAAGAATTTTGGGCCATAGTATAGCCGGTTCAGATTGGTTTTTTATGTATAAAGTAGCGATACTTATTGCTGGGCTTGTTGTTGGAGCAGCTATAAATGGTGTTATCATGAAAACTGATGTTTATGTGATATCAGAAGATCATACTAAAACATTAGTTTTACAAAGTGCTGTAATGCTTACAGGTACTTTGCTTATAGATATTTTTAATAACTATCGTGTTATTGATGATTTATTTTTAGCAATGGCAATGGGGATGCAAAATAGTTTTACTACCCTATTTTTTGGAGGCTTTGCTCGTACAACACATATGACTGGAACTACTACTGATTTGGGCATTGAGATAGGCAGAGTTCTACGCGGTAATACCGATAATCTTTGGAAGATACCTTTTTTTGCGACATGTATGATAATGTTTGTGATAGGTAATGAGGCGAGTGTCATTTGGGTTCAGATTTCAGGAGAGTATTTTACATTAATGTTATTCCCTTCAGTAATATTACCTATATTTGTCGGTATTGTGATTTTACTAACCTAAAATATGAAATTTAAAATTACAGTCTTTAATTTAACGGTAATAAGTCAAAAGAGTTCAGAATTTGTATAGCAATAATAACAATAGCAATAAATTACTATTAGTAAAGCTGTAATTGAAGAGCTTACTAAGGCTTTTTGTTTGCGATAGTTAATAACCCATAGCATCATAACAGGTAGAGCTACCTGTAATACAGCAACAAAAATACTGGCATAGCCTAAAGCTGTTTTAAAACCATTAGGATAAGCGGTAGCATAAATATATGCTGATAAGAAAGTTATTATAAAAGCAAGTATTTTATGTTTATGGGTGTTCTTAGAAATTTTATAAGTGCTACGATTAAAGTCAAATAGTCCTAGAGCTACTCCTAGAAAAGATGTTGCTAAAGCAAAGAAACCAAATAAAAATGATATTGTTGAGATATAGCCAGAGCTAGTGCTAAAGTGATCGATTATCACCGAGGTTATCTCACAAGAATGCTTACCAAGAATACCGCTTGGTGTAGTAACTGGTAATGAGCCAAGAGTCGCAAAAATCCATAATAAATACACTACTAATGGTATCGAGCTTCCTATTATAATAGCTTGGCGTAAAGATCTTTTATTTGATCCTACATAAGTTCTAAGAGTAGGAATTATATGATGAAAGCCAAATGAAGTTAGTGTATTGGAAACTCTACCCAAATAAAATTTGGATTTTTGATTTGATAGCTAAGATGATCTAGTGAAACATGAGGTATAAGTATAGCAACCAATAATAAAAATGCCAAAAGTTTACCAGAAAACATAATTTTGTTAATATGGTCAATGATTTTAGTACTGATGTATATAAAAACCCCAAGGATAAGTATAAAAATAATACACGTAGTTTTTTCTGATAAACTAATACCAAGACTACTAAGAGTTGTCGAGATTAGTGAGCCACCTCCAACAGTATAAGCAGCTATAAGTGAATCAAGTAGTAGCACGTAGCAAACCCAAATGATAACAACACCAATAGGACCAAGAGTCTGACTTGTCATTTCGACAAAATTAGCACCATCATCCATCTTTAAATTAACTTCTGCTAAGACTAAAGCTGTGAAAGTCATTAATGCCCAAATGCAAATAATCAGTATCGAGCCAATCAAAAAACCACAGCTAGCTACAGTCGCAGGAATTGCTAACATTCCAGCACCAATACAAGTGCCAGATATAATCATCGCCGCACCAAATTTTCTTGATAAAATCATATTAATTTTAAAATCACAACTCTATCTTTTAAAGCTTATAATGTAGTTATTATAACTTATATAAGATTGTTATTTTTATAAAATGGGCACTATGAAAGATAAAATTAAGCAAGCTCTCAATCAACTAAATGTTCAAGCAACTGATATTCAAATTACCCAATGGTTAGACTATCTTAAACTATTAGAGAAATGGAATAAAGTCTATAATATGACAGCTATTAAAAATATTGATGATATGTTGGTTAAGCATTTGTTTGATAGTTTAGCTGTTGCTAAATATATCAAAGGTAACTCAACAATTGATGTTGGTACAGGCGGTGGTTTACCTGGTGTTGTCTTAGCTATACTATATCCACAACATCAGTTTACTTTGGTTGATAGTGTTGGTAAGAAAATTATCTTTCTTAAGAATGTAAAAAAGACGCTTGGGCTAGCTAATATCCAACCGCTAAACTCAAGAGTTGAGAATCTACAAGGTAGCTTTAATAATATTATCTCACGAGCATTTAGCTCAGTAGATACATTTTATGAGTTGTGTAAACACTTGCTGACTGATGCTAATCAAATGTTAGTAATGAAAGGTCGAGATTTAGAGGAGAGAAACTTAGAATCTTTACCTTTAAATATTGAAAAGTATAGTATCAAAATTCCTTTTTTAAACGCAGAGAGAAACCTTATTGTGATGAGGAAGAAGTCATGATAGACAAAGAATTTATAAAAGATTCATATATAAGTATTAGCAAAAGTATAGCTACTAGAACTAATCTTTTAGCAGTTAGTAAGTATCAGCCTATAGACAAAATAAAGTATTTAGCAAGTCTTGGACAGCTTGATTTTGGTGAAAATTATTTTCAAGAATTAAAGCAGAAGGCTCAAAAGCTACCTCACTTAAGATGGCATTTTGTCGGCTCGCTACAGTCGCGTAAGATAAAACATATTGTTAAATATGTTAGTTCAATTCAAAGTGTCGAAAAGCTAGAACAACTTGAAAAAATTGACAAAGCAGCAAATCTGTTAGCCAAGAAAATAGAGGTTTTTTTACAAATAAATATCAATGATGATACAAATAAATCTGGTTTTATGTCAACACAGTTACAAGATGTCGTAAAATGTATAAATATAGCCAAAGATTTTGTAAATCTCAAAGTTGTTGGGCTTATGTGTATTCCAGCTAAATCGGCAACAGCTCAAAATAGCTTTGCAAAAATGAAAAAATTCTTTGATGAAGTTAATGCTAGTTTAGTTCAAGAGCTAAAACTAACACGATTATCAATGGGAATGAGTGCCGACTATAAATTAGCAATACGGTATGGTAGTACGGATGTTAGGATTGGCAGTAGTTTGTTTGGTGAAAGACCAAACTTCTAATTTATAGTATTTGACTTTAGCACGAGATTTACAAATTCTTTGACTTTCGGTTGCACAAATTTGTTTTTTGATAATAGATAAATATATCCTGTTGTTCTAGAAATTCATCTTTTAAAAGCTCGAAAAGGCCTCCTGCTTGTATTTCTTTTGTTACAATATATTCATGGAATTGCGCAATTCCAAAACCAGTTAATACAAACTCTTTTATGAACTCAATATTATTTGCCGAGAGCTTAGAGAGAAATGTACGCGGATTTAGCTTATTTTCTTTGATATTATCCAATGGGGTAACTCTAGATTTATGTGGAATATATTTATGATTAGCGAGATCTGCTAAGCTTTTTGGAGTACCATTTTGTTGTAGATAAGCTGGGCTAGCACATAAGATATATCTTGTCGTAGTTGCCTTACGCGCAATTATGTCTTCTGGAGGTGTCCAATTAACACTGAGAATTATATCAGTTTCTTGTGTTCTAAAGTCTGGCATTTTTTCTTCAATATTTACTTGAATATGAACTTTTGTGAATTTGTTTGAATACTGTTGTATAAGATCAATAAGAATATTTTTAGCAAAGAATGACGAGGTGTTTATTTTCAAAATACCAGATGGCTCTTTATGAAAAGACTCTGCTAAATCGCGAATATTGTCAATTTCATTTTGTAATGTTTTGCAATAATTAAACAAAAGTATATCCTCATGAGTTAGAGATAGTGAACGCGTTGTCCTATTAAGTAAGTCCACTCTTAGCTCTTTTTCTAATTGCTTAACAGTATATGGCTCACAGCAGCTTTTGTAATCCCTAGTGCTTTTGTAGTATTAGTAAAGCTACCTATACACCACTAGCTTATAAAATGTTTCAAATAAATTTATAGAGATATTTTTATGTTTGTTCATTGTCAAATAAATATAAATCTGTGGCAATATATAGATATTGTATGATTTACCATATCTTATACTTAAATTTTTTCTAAAAGGATTAACTATGAAAACTTAAAAATCATAATGTTACTAACATATATAAGCATAGCTAGTGCATCTACTGTAATCATAAATCCAGCTTTATCTGATATTTCTAGAGAATTTGATCTTTCATCAGGAGCGGTTGAATGGTTGGTAAGTATATTTTTATTGGGCTATGTACTAGGCCAGATAATTTATGGACTAATCGCTAAACGTTACGCTGATGTTGTAAATTTAGGATTGGGATTGCTGATTATGTCTGTTCTAGTGACTTGGTCGATTTATTACGGCATTAGGATCATCTTTTGGGCTTGTATGTACTTTTATTATTTTGAATAATTCTGTAGAGCCAAGCAGAACAAAGACAGCATTATCATTTGCAACAATATCTTTTGCGTTATTAATAAGCTTAGCTATTTAAATCGGTAGTGTTATAACTATATATGCAATGGAATTATTGCTTTTATGTACTTTTAGTACATGGAATAATCATGTTTGGCTGTAGTTTGTCATATCAAAATATTAAGGATGTTAGCTATGTGTCGAATATTAACAATATACTTAATAGCTATAAGCAAGTGCTAGTAATACAAAGTTGCTAGTTTTTGCTCTCACAATAGGTGTGATGACGGTTTTAGCTATTGTTACGCAACTTCTTAGTCCTTTTATAAGAAGTCAGCTATTTGGCTTTAGCAGTGCTGAATATGGTTTGTGGAATACTATGACTATTATTGGTTTTGTTACAGGATTTTTGATAGTTGCTAAGATAGTAAATAAATATAGTAGTAAAAGCATTTTGATCATAGCACTAGTTACAATGATGAATTTGCTTATATTACTGGCTGTATTACAGCTTGTTGGAGCTGTTACACCATTTAGATTTTTTGTGTTGATGACATTGATGTACTTTGTAAGCAATTTTATATATTCTACAGCTTCGCATTTGGCTTCTAATGTTATTGAGTGCCGAGCTAGTGCTTCTAATGCGATGAATTTTGTCAATATGTTAACTGGAATAGTAGGTTGTCTCTATAATGGGCTATTTACCGTTAGAATATATTTGGAGCTTTATTGTATTATGTATAGTTTTACCTCTAATATGCTTAGTATTGATAGTTAGAATTCGACTATAAAGATAAAATTGCATCTACATCTAGCTATCAAAAATCTAATATAGTAAAATTTTCTTAAGAGATAAGCTTAGAGAGAACAATGACTTCTTTAGACAAAATCAATAGTTATTTTGAAAGTAGTATTCAGGCTAAAATAGAGACCGCTAATGCATTACCACCAGCTATAGCACAAGCTACAAAGGCGATGGTTTCTTGTTTAGAAAATGGTGGTAAGATTCTAGTTTGTGGTAACGGGGGCTCTGGAGTTATCGCTCAGCATTTTAGTTCTAAACTATTAAATCACTTTGAGATGGAGCGACCTCCTCTTCCAGCAATAGCTTTGACAGGAGATGTTGCAACAATCACAGCTGTTGGCAATTACTATGGGTTTGAACAAATTTTTGCAAAGCAAGTAGCTGCTCTAGGTAATGAAGATGATATTTTATTAGTTATAACAACTAGTGGTGATTCTGAAAATATTCTTAGTGCTGTTGAGGAGGCTCATGATCTGGAAATGAAAGTAATAGCATTAACCGGTGGTAGTAGTGGTAGGCTTCAGAATATGTACAATACAGATGATATTGAGCTAAGAGTGCCATCAGATAGTATAGCAAATATTCAAGAAAATCATTTTCTCATAGTTCACTGTTTATGTGATATTATCGATCAAAAATTATTTGCAGGCTTAGAAGATTAGTTTAATGATGTTTAAACCAATAACCAAAAATCTGTGTTTACTAATAGTTATGTTTAGTTTATCAGCATGTGGGATTATTGAACCATATACAGCTCCTGTGCCACAAGGTAAAGAAATAAAAAACAAAAAGCTTTTTGAAGCTAAACCAAATATGACAAAAAGTGAAGTTACTTATATTCTTGGTTCTCCAGATATCATAGATACTTTTAATCCTAATCAATACATTTATATAAATACTTATAAGAAAAATATGCAAGGTAGTCAGTTTAATGAATCAAAACTAATATTAACCTTTAATAATCAAGATAGGCTAGTAGGTATTTCTGGTAACTATACACCGCCAACTAAGGATCCTGTATTCTAGAACTTAAAATAACTACTATAACTAATATAACATTCTCAAAAAAGAGGATAAACTTTGGCGAAATTACTGATTAAGCAGCTGTTGCAAGAGTTTTTATTTTAGCGCTTAAATGAGACTTATGTCTAGCAGCTTTGTTCTTGTGGATTAAACCCTTAGTAGCATACTTATCTAGTATAGGAACAACCTTAGCAAAGTTTTCTTTTGCTGCTTCTACATTGCCTTTTTCAATTGCGTAAGCTGTTTTCTTTAAGAAAGTTCTCATCATTGAACGACGTGCAACATTGTGTTGACGATTTCTTTCAGCCTGAATAATTCTCTTTTTTGCTTGTTTTGAGTTAGCCAATTTAATTCTCCAGTTTTAACTTTTTATAGCCCTAAGTTTCTCTAGGGGATATGCGAGAAACACAAATATAAATTAATAGCTAAAGTATTTTGCATATATTGTACATTATTGTCAATAAATATTTGTAGTATTATTAACTAATATTTAGTTATTTTATCGCAATCACTACATTTTAAAGTAATTTTGTAGCATAATAGGTATCTAGATTTATTAAATAAACAATTACTTTCTAGTAGTAACAATAGCTAAATATTATGAAAAATATCAGAAACTTTTCGATAATTGCTCATATTGACCATGGCAAATCAACTCTTTCGGATAGATTTATACAAGTCTGTAATGGTTTAAGTGAGCGTGAAATGAAGGAGCAGGTGCTCGACTCTATGGATATAGAAAGAGAGCGTGGAATTACGATTAAGGCGCAGTCTGTAACGCTTGATTATACAGCTAGAGATGGCCAGACATATCAGCTTAATTTCATTGATACTCCAGGTCATGTTGATTTCTCTTATGAGGTATCACGCTCATTAGCAGCTTGTGAAGGAGCTTTGCTTGTGGTAGATGCAGCTCAAGGTGTAGAAGCCCAGACATTAGCAAACTGTTATACCGCTATTGAGCAGAATCTAGAAGTTATACCAATATTAAATAAAATTGATCTACCGTCTGCAGAGCCAGATAGAGTAGCACAAGAAATCGAAGAAATAATCGGTATAGATGCTACAGATGTAACAACATGTAGTGCAAAAACAGGTATAGGTGTAGGGGATGTTTTAGAAACAATAGTTGCCAAAGTCCCAGCACCACAAGGAGGTGTAGAAGATAAGTTACAGGCATTAATTATTGACTCGTGGTTTGATAATTATCTAGGTGTTGTATCTTTAGTTAGAATTAGAAATGGTATTATCAAAAAAGGTGAGAAAATAAAAGTTATGTCAACTGGAGTTGCTTATCAGGTTGATAGACTTGGGGTATTTACGCCGAAAATGAAAGATCTAGATCATCTAAAAGCAGGAGAGGTTGGATTTATCGTTGCTGGGATTAAAGATATTCACGGTGCCCCAGTTGGTGATACGCTCACACATGCACATAACCCAACAGATAAACCTGTACCTGGATTTAAAAAGGTTCAAACTCAAGTTTATGTTGGGATGTTTACCATAAGCTCAGATGATTATCCTGATTTTAGAGAGGCTCTAGAAAAACTAAGTTTAAATGACGCCTCATTATTTTTTGAACCAGAAGTATCACAAGCCTTAGGTTTTGGCTTTAGATGTGGTTTCTTGGGTATGTTACATATGGAGATTATCCAAGAGAGATTAGAACGAGAGTACAACCTTGATTTAATTACTTCAGCACCAACAGTTGTTTATAAAGCTATTAAAAAAGATGGTGAAATTATAGAGGTTGATAATCCATCTAAACTACCAGAACCAGGAGCAATAGCTGAGATACAAGAGCCAATTGTAAGAGCGAATATTCTCGTGCCAAAAGATTATGTTGGTAGTGTAATTACTATCTGTGTTGAGAAAAGAGGTTCTCAGGTTGATATGAATTATGTTGGGAATCAGGTTTCGATAACTTATGATTTGCCAATGATCGAAGTTGTGTCTGATTTCTTTGATACGCTTAAGTCGGTAACCAAAGGCTATGGTTCGCTAGATTATGAGTTAATTCGTTATGAATCTGCTGATATGGTATGCTTAGATGTGCTTATAAATGGTGACAAGGTTGATGCTTTAGCAAGTATTGTGCATAGAGATCAAGCTAAATATAAAGGTAGAGAACTTGTTGAGCGTCTAAAAGAATTTATTCCTAGACAAATGTTTGAAGTGGTCATTCAAGCAGCAATCGGCGGTACTATTATCGCTAGAAGTACTGTTAAGGCATTACGTAAGAATGTCTTGGCAAAATGTTATGGTGGCGATGTCTCACGTAAGAAAAAACTCTTAGAGAAGCAAAAAGAGGGGAAAAAGAGAATGAAGAATATTGGTTCTGTTGAGATTCCTCAAGAAGCTTTCCTGTCTGTACTTAAAAAATAAAATTTATAGATTTATTATGCAAAACAAAAAAGTAATAGTAGGTATATCTGGTGGTGTAGATTCATCAGTTTCGGCTTTGCTCTTGAAACAGCAAGGCTATGATGTAACAGGTGTGTTTATGAAAAACTGGGAGGAAGATGACACGGATGAATTTTGCTCAGCAGAACAAGACATTGCTGATGCTCAAGCTGTCTGTGACTCTATCGGCATACCTTTCAAAAAGATCAACTTTGCTGCAGAATATTGGGATAATGTCTTTGAGCATTTTCTAACAGAATATAAAGCTGGTAGAACACCTAACCCTGATATACTTTGTAATAAGGCAATAAAGTTTAAAGCATTTTTAAATTATGTACATTTACTAGGCGGTAATTATATCGCTACGGGACATTATGCTCGCACAAGAGTAGCTGATGATGGTTCAGTACAGTTAGTTAAGGGTTTGGATGATAATAAGGATCAAACATATTTTTTATATATACTAGGTCAAGAGCAGTTAAGAAAAACAATTTTTCCTATAGGTGGTGTTGAGAAATCTAAAGTGCGAGAAATTGCAAAAGAAAATAATTTTGTGACATTTGATAAAAAAGATAGTACGGGAATTTGTTTTATCGGTGAGCGTAAGTTTAAAGAATTCTTGTCTAAGTATCTACCTGCTCAAAAAGGTGAAATCCACGATGAAAACGGTATCAAGATAGGTATGCATGATGGACTGATGTATTATACAATCGGTCAAAGACAGGGTCTTGGTATAGGTGGTGTAAAAGATCGTCCAGAAATACCGTGGTTTGCGGCAAAAAAAGATTTAGAAAATAATGTCTTGATTACTGTGCAAGGTCATGATCACCCAATGCTGTTTAAGCAGTCACTACAAGCTATAGGACTAAGCTGGGTAGCGGGTATGGCTCCAGCAGCTAAGTTTAGATGTTCGGCCAAAGTTCGCTATAGACAAAAAGATCAAGATTGTGAAGTAGAAGTAAATCATGATGGCTCTGTTAAAGTAATTTTTGATCAGCCACAAAGAGCAATCACACCGGGACAGTCAGTAGTATTTTATGCTGATGATGTTTGTCTAGGTGGTGGAGTAATTATTTAGAACTATTTTTACTTTTTATTTATTGTCACTTGCTAAGGTTGTTTTAGGTTATATCTGCAGTATTAGCTTGTGTAGTTGAAGCAGTTTTTGTAGTAGTCTGTATTGTGCTTACCACTACTAGCGTTATCTTTTTGATTGATAGGAGTTTTTGTTATATTACTAACGCCACTACCACTTTGCTAGTGTAGCTTTTTTATCTTCGTGCTGTTCATTTACTTTTGTTATTAGATCTTTATCTAATGCCGCGACACTACTTACAATCTCTTAGTGAGTATAACCAGTATCTTTTTTACCACTGTCGACAACATCTTTGAGATAGTCATCAACTTCTTTTTTAACATTAGTTTGACTCTTCATAACATTCCTTTGCATGAATTGAGCTTCATGAACAGTATCAATAGTCATGTGTGTATATAAATATTCTGGATCAATAATAAATGGTCTAAGCTTAGTACTATACTCTTTCTCTAAACCAGGAAAATCAACAGTATATGCAACTTTTATGCGTTTCTTACCTTCTTTATCAGTAACAACCATCGCTACCAGATTTGAATCTATTTCATACTCTTTTCTAACAAGGTGATATTGTTGTTTTCTATCAAGGACAATCTGTCTAATCGGAGTTGCATATACTTTTTTAGTTTTAATCGGTTTATTGGCTGTAGTAATACCAGCTTTTTGTAGCTCTGTAATAGCGTAGCTTCCGTAGTTATCTTTAGCAAGTCTAAGATCTATTTCTATCATCTTAGCTAAAACATATTCCCTAAATTCGCGCGCTTGCTTTAATGTAAATGCAAGACAAGTACCAGTATCATCCTTCTGGAAACAGCCATTTCTCTTATCAATTAGCACGAAAAGTTTTTGTGTCTTATCATAATAGAGCTGATAATCAGGAGAGTTTTCACCATGACCTAAATAAACAAATTCGTCGTTAGATAGCATACCACATGATGCTAAAATTATGCTCAGTAATGATATTAAAGATATTTTTTTGAATATATTGCGCATACTAAATTCCATGATTTTACAGTAGTTACAGGACATAATTTTTTCGTAATGCTGCTAAAAAGTAAAGTCTTGATTATATAAAAACAATCAAAAATCAACTCCTAGCATTTCTTGCATTAGTTTTTTATACTTTTTTTCTATCATTTTGCGTTTTAGTGAACCAAGATGATTTAAAAAAGTTATACCATTAAGATGATCTATCTCATGTTGGATACAACGCGCTAAAAAACCATCTTTCTCAATCTCAATTTCGTCACCAAATTCATTAATAGCCTTTATCTTGACTATAGTAGCTCTATTTACTTTTGCAGAAACACCAGGAAATGAAAGACAGCCCTCTTCATCAATTATTTTACCACTTTGCTCAATTATTTGAGGGTTAACGATAGTGATTATTTCAGGATTTTGTTCTTCTAAGTTATCGTACATGATAAAGAATCTTTTTTTAATACCAACTTGTATCGCTGCAAGCCCGACACCGCCAGCTTCGAACATTAGTTCACGCATCTCAACTATGGTTGCGCGTAAATCATCGTTGATTTCATCTTTTGTGACTTCTTTAGCAACCTCTTTTAAAACTGGGTGAGGGTACTTTAGAATTTCTAAAGACATATTTATACTCCTTGTTCTAATATATCTTTTTTCATCCGTGCCATAATTATAGCAGCTTGGACCGAGTATCTACCCTTATGACCTTTTTTGCCACCAACTCTTTCTAATGCTTGCTCTTTGTTATGGGTAGTTAATATACCAAAAATTACTGGTAAATTATATTGATGCATAACTTTTTGTGTGCCATAACTTACTTGATCGCAAACATAATCATAGTGGTCTGTTTCGCCACGGATTATACAACCTAGTAGCACTATTGCATCAAATTCTTTAGTTTCTGCTAGTAGTTTTGCCGCATATGGAAGTTCAACTGCACCAGGGACTTTTTTAATGCAAATCTGACTATCTTTTAAGCCTTGAGCATATACCTCTTCTAAGGCGCCTTCAAGCATTTTTTTAGTTATTAAAGAATTAAATTCACTTACAATGATTGCTAGTTTTCTCATAATTTATGCCTATATTCCTTTAATTGTGTGTTTCATTTTATTTTTTTTAGTCATTAAATAACTTTTGTTGTGAGAGTTGACAAAAGCTTCATAAGCTACAGTTTCCGCTTGTATACCAACTGTTTTAAGAGCAGCGATTTTTTTTGGATTATTAGATATGAGCCTGCAATTATTAACTTTATTATATTTTAGTACTTGAATAGCAAGATCATATTTGCGGGCATCAACAGGCAGGCCCAAAGCAACATTTGCTTCAATTGTATCCATATTCTGGTGCATTTGAAGGTTATAAGCTTTAAGTTTATTTATTAGACCAATGCCGCGACCTTCCTGGTCTAGATATATTAGATAACCACCTTCTTGACTTACCATTTGTATAGATTTTCTTAGTTGAGCTTGGCAGTCACAGCGCAAAGAGCCAAATAAATCACCAGTTATACATGAAGAGTGTATTCTTACTAGCGGCTTTTTACTATCAGCAGCTTTAGAAAGTACAACTACTTTTTCACCATTGAATTTATCTCTATAAACTGTCATTTCAAGCTCACCAACATGATCAAATAGAATGATAGAGCTAGCAGCTTTTTCAATAAAGATTTCTGTAGCTAGGCGATATTGATAGATCTCTGCAATCGTTAAAAGAGGTAAATCATACTTTTTAGTAAATGCTTCTAACTGAGGAGCTTTCATCATTGTGCCATCTTTATTCATAAGCTCACAAAGTACACCAGCACTATTTAAACCACTTAGTTTCATAAGATCAACAGTTGCCTCAGTGTGACCATTTCTACCAAGTACGCCTTTATCATTGGTAATAAGAGGAAATATATGCCCAGGTCTAGCCAGTTCTTCTGCTTTAGCATCAACTTTTGATGCTACTTGTATGGTGTGTGCTCTATCTTTTGCTGATACTCCGGTAGTTACGCCTTCTTTAGCTTCTATAGTTACAGTGAAAGGAGTATTAAAAGTGCTATTATTTTGACCAGCAGCTACCATTGGAGTTAGGTTTAACTGGCAAGCTTTTTTTGAATCCATTGCCAAACAAATGATGCCACTGGTATGCTCAAGCATAAAAGCGATATTTGCTTCTGTAGCTTTTTGACCTGGTAGAATTAGATCGCCTTCATTTTCTCTATCGTAATCATCAAGTATAACTACGGGTTTACCTTGCTTAAGAGTTTGTATGGCATTCTCAATATTACTTTTTATTTGCTTAAACATTTTCTTTAAATCCTTGTATATATTTGTAGATATATTTACCTGTTGCATCAGCCTCAAGATTTACTATAGAACTACTAGTATAGTTTTTTGCTATAGTGACCTCAATAGTATATGGTATCAAAGTCACGGTAAATGAGCCTTTAAGTACATCTATTACAGTTATACTCATACCATCTATAGTTACAAAACCTTTTTTAACTAAGTATTTAAGAAATTCTTTAGAAGCAGAAATTTCAATTAACCATGCGCCACCAACATCATTAATATTTTTGATTTGCCCTGGCTCATCAACATGACCTTGTACCATATGTCCACCAGCATAATCACCATATCGCATTGCAAGTTCAGTATTTACTAGTTGCTTCTTCTTTAGGTTATCAAGGTTGGTTTTTTTAAGTGTTTCTGGTACGGCATCAAAATTTGCTGTTAAATTTTGCTTATCAAGTGCTGTAACAGTAAGACAAGTGCCATTAATTGCGACACTATCTCCAATGTTGCATTGAAGACTATTTTCAAATTCGATACAAAAAGTTTTTAGACTATTTTTAGTTATTATTTTTTTAATTGTTCCTAGTTGTTGAACTATGCCACTAAACATTAAAATTTTCCTTAAAACAAGAGTTTATTATTATATCCTCGCCTACAGAGACTTGATTGAAGCTTAGCTGTTGTTTAGGGTTGTAATCAGCTATTATTACTGGAGCTAAGTATGTATAAAACTCATTAACAAGCTTTTGGCTGATAAAATTATGCAGGGTTTTATTGCCTCCCTCAACAAGTAGACTAGTCATACCCATGTTGCCCATCTTCTCAAGCAGGCTATCTAAACAAAGCTGATTTTGACTTTGTGGTAATAACCAATATTCAATACCAAGCTGGTTAAGCTTGGTTGCTACTTGGGCAGAAATCTTTGAGCAAACAAAAATCGTCTTGGCATTACTTTGATCTAAAACTTGCCAATGATGATTTATAGTTGTGAGATGATTAGATAGTATAAATCTGGTTGGATGTTTTATTTTGTTAATATTTATTCTTACATCAAGAGTTGGATTATCATTAATTAAGGTTTGTTTGCCAATTAAGATAGCATCACAAATATTGCGTAATTGGTGAGTGTATATAAATGCTTGGTGTGAACTTATTTCTTTTTCATCATTACTATTAACATATATTTTACCATCTAACGACATTGCCCATTTTGCATAAACAAAAGGTTTTTTGGTTTTTTGGTAGTGAAAAAATATTTTATTTAATTCTTGTGCTTGTTTCTCTAGCAAACCGATTTCAACTTTTATACCAGCATTTCTAAGTTTGTCGACACCTTTGCCAGCAACTTTTGGGTTTGGATCAAGTGTAGCAATAATTATCTTTTTTATACCAGCATTAATAATAGCATCTGTGCAAGGACCTGTTCTACCTTGGTGACAACAAGGTTCAAGGGTGACATACATAGTAGAATTTCTAGCTTGTGTACCAGCCTTGGCTATGGCATATATTTCGGCATGAGCCTTACCAGCCATAGTATGCCAGCCTTCTGAGACTATAGCGCCATTTTTTACTATTACGCAGCCAACTATTGGATTAGGTGATACTGTGAGTCTACCTCTATTGGCTAGAGTGAGCGCTTGTTGCATATAATATTTATCGATATTTTTCATTTACCCATTTAATTTTACTACAGTTAGGGCAGGGTGAAAGGAGAATTTTTACTACAAAAATACCATAGTCTATAAACCAATATCTACAGCTAGAGTAGTAATAGCTTGGTGATATTTTCCTCAATCTTCTTTCATCCAGACTATAACTGTCGGCTTTGGATTTTCACCAAATCTGCTTGTCCTTTCTATTTTTATTAGAAAGCGCTCGCGGGCTTCTGCTAAAAACAGTTATCGCAGGTAGGGAATTTCGCCCTGCCCTGAAAATTATTTTATTAGTATAGCAAGATGGATTCTAAAAATAAATTATATTAACAGTGTAAAGATTTTATTTAACTGATTAATTAATTAGTTAGTTTTCAAACTAAAATTGTTATAAGACTTTATAAGAAAGTTAAAAATTTGTTCAGTATACTCTTTATTTGTTGATATTGCAGTTATTTCAAGACATTTAAACTTAAGTTTTCTTAAGCTGCTAAAAGCAATTGGTTTAAAGGTAGTTAGTGTTTTAATAATTTATGCTAGTAGTACTGATAAAGTTAGATCCTAAGTTTTTGTAGTGGCAATCCATCTAATTTAGAGATAAAAATTTCTGGAGGGGTTATTGTTCTTTCAATTTAGGAGTAATTATTTTCTTAATATCCCTTAGTTGCTCAATATTTGGTCGTGGCTATTTCAATGCTATTGAATGAGATGTCAATAAAGAAAATCTTTTTAGAGAATAACTTGATTATAACCTGGACAGGGCTAAGAGGAGGAGTCTCAATTACACTAGACTTATCAATACCTTTTGAGCGTAGAATACTTCATATTTTTTCGTTAATATTATATAGCTGTATTACTTTCAATATTTATACAAGGAACCCCTTTTAAATAGCTATTAAAGAAGTTAAGAGCCTGTCCATAATCATACTTATCAGTAATAACCTCAATATATACTCCTTTGGGATGTATGCGTGCTTGTTCTAAAGCTTGAGCTAATTGTGTTTGTGATTTAATTTTGATTGTTAACCAGCCCTTACAACCAAATGCTTCTGGTAATTTGTTATAATTAAGTTGAGCAATATCATTATAGCTAGGGGTGGGATCTAATTCTAGAGCTCTTTCAACGGTAAAGCCATTTATTGTTAACACATATGATAATATGGTTTACATTATATCTACCCATAACACCAATATAATTAAGGGTTAGCTGGTGCGAGCCTTCACCTGTGATTAATATAGTTCTAGAATCAGGTTGTGCTAAGGCAACTCCTAAAGCCGCAGGAGTAGCCCAGCCTATAGAGCCCCATAATGTTTGATTGTGATATTTAGCACTTTTTGTTAGAGGATATTTAACAAAGTTTAGCTCTAAAGTTATATATTTATCAGTTAGTATATATTGCGGGGTTGGGACTTTAGTATACTTGAGTTTATAATCTATAGCAGTTACTTCTTGTATAACCTTGTCTAAATCTAGATTATTGGTAAAGCCAGAAGTATTAAAGTCTGGATATAAAGCATCGTCGAGGTTTATTACGATGACAGCAGCTTCGATAGTTTCTGCAGTTTTTGGATCTGACAATTCACCAGTATAAAAACCTACATAAATTTTATGATGTTCAGATATTACACTTTTATCATGAGGAATTATAGCAAAAGGGATATTTAGCTTTTCGATTAGCTTGATTACTTTATCTGTCAAGCCAAATCTATCAAGTTTAATAGCGGGTAGAGTTACTACTTTTTTAGCTTGTTTAAGTTTAGCAACTATATAATCACAAGCTTTTTGTAATTGCGAGTTATCACTAGTGAGATAATGACAATTAGGACCTATAGGCGTCCTATGACTGGCTTTTACCATCATCTAGGAATATCGAAATATATGCAGTTTTACTCTGTTTAAATGCCTCAGCAATTACGCGATTCATTTCTCTGCTAGCATTATCTAAGTTATAACTGTAAATACCCAAGTAGCTTGAGCTGATATGTTAAAGAAGTTACCAAACTCACCATCACCGAGAGTGTGATGAACTTGCTTCTTTTAGCTCCAGGTACACAAAAAGAGTGGGTGATTCCTAAATTGACAAGTCTTGCAACAACATATTCAGCAACATTAGTAGCATTTTTCTAGTATCAAAAAACTTTTCTTCAGTTATATATTCTTTCCATATTCTCCTTTCTCCTTAAGCAAAACAACTCTCAGTATTGTTTTTATTAAACTTATATTAATTACATATTAATATAAAACAATATTTACCTGAGTTGTGCTGAGAATTTAAAAGTTATTATTTGTTGAAAACATATTTTTCGACTATTTTTCCACCAATTAAATGTTTTTGGATAATTTCTTCTAGGACTTCAGGAGTGCAGGAGTGATACCAGACATTATCAGGATGAACTGCCACTATGGGTCCATTTTGACAGATCCTTAGACAGTATGTTTTTGTTCTATAAATATGGCCATTTTGTGATAAATTTAACTCTTGGAGTCTCTTTTTAAAGTATTCCCATGCTTTTAGTGAAATATCTTCGGTACAGCATTTTTGCTTTTTTGGTCGCAGCATAAGAAGATATGTTTTTGGATATTGTTTAAGCCTAAGTTTGTCACTTTGGCATCTAATGTTACTACCATTATATTAATTATCCCTATGATTTTTTGCTAAAAGATTTAAAATTGTTGGTGAAATATTAACAAATATGGAGATAAAATGGAAAATAACATTTCCAATACAACACTAGAAAAATTAGCTCAAGCTTATCTAAAAGATATTAAGAGTAAGAGACGTTGGTGCTTTGTCACGCGATTAATAATTATCTTAATAGCCCTGTTACTGATATTTGGTGGTTTATTTAGTTCATCTAAAGAATTGGCGCCGCACATAGCTCTAGTAAAAGTTAATGGAATAATTGCTGAGGATGCCGAAGCTAATGCGGAGAGGATCAATCAAAGCCTTGATGATGCTTATGCAAATAAATTAGTAAAAGGTGTAATCGTTGAGATAAATAGTCCTGGAGGATCACCTGTACAGTCTGATGAGATATACTCTCATATGCAATACTTACAGCATAAATATCCAAGTATCCCTATGTATGCTGTATGTACTGATGTTTGTGCTAGTGGGGGTTATTATATTGCTGCTGGAGCAAAAGACATTTATGCTAATAAGATGACAATAGTTGGTTCAATAGGAATTATCGGTAGTGGTTTTGGTTTTACAGGACTTATGGATAAGTTAGGTATTGAGCGTAGAACATACATCTCAGGAAAAACTAAGGATTTCTTAGATCAGTTCTCTCCACAAAAGCTGCAACAGACAGAACAATTTAAAAAACTTCTTGGTGAAACTCATCAGGTATTTATAGCAGCAGTTGAGAACTCTAGAGGTGATAGGCTAAAAGATAAGACTATGGATACAACCTTCTCAGGCGAACCTTTTAGTGGTATTCAAGCAAAACAAATGGGTTTGATAGATGGTTTTGCTTCGGTTAATCAACTTAGGCGTGAAAAGTTCAATAATATTAATATCATCAACTATACTCAACCACTGGGTTTTTTAACAGCAGTATCACAGAAATTAGGCAATAGTGTTTATTATAAGGCCATCTCAGAAACTAGCTTTAGCCTAAAATAATTATTTTAACTGTTGAAACACACAATAACCATGATTATAATCGATATTGTACTATGTGTTATAACTAAACAAACAAGGAAGAAAAATTATGAGAAAAACTATACTAGGAGCAATAATCTCTGGTGGTTTAATGGTATCTGCAACTACAGCTATGGCTGGTGGCGTAGGTTTTGCTAATATGCAAGATATCTTTGAGACTTCTCCTCTTGGTAAAGCAAAAGTAACAGCTGATGAGAAAAAACTTAAGCCACAAATGGATCAACTTAAGCAAAACATCACTACTTTACAAGAAAAAGTAAATGTATACACACAAGAAAAAGATGATGTTCAAACAGATGATTCTAAGGGTGATACAAAATATACTCAAGCTACAGATAAGGTAGAAAATCAAGATAAGCAACAAGCTCAAGCAGATCTTGAAAAAGCTATGAAAGACTACCAAAATCTAATGAATCAAGTTCAAAAAATGGCTTCTGATGATGCTGATGCATTTAAAGATGCTCTAACTAAAGCTTCTGCACAAGTTGCTAAAGAGAAGCAGTTGGATGCTATTTTGCCTGCTGAAATGAGCCTATATAATGTTGATAGTATCGATGTTACTAAAGACGTTATAGCTAAGATGCAATAATTTTTTCAAAACAATATTCAATAGATATAAAAAATAATTAAACAAAGACTACGATTATGGAAAATTTAGGCTATTTTGTATCACAAAATTTACTGTTTTGTTTATCTTTTATTTTGCTGTTAGCTATTTACATACTTTTTGAGCTGACTCAAACTAAAAAAGCGCAATTTACTTTATCTGTTGCTGATGCTGTAATCACTGTCAATAAAGGCAGAGGTGTTTATCTAGATGTACGCGATCAGGAGAGTTTTAGTGAGGCACATATTATTGGTGCACAAAACATTCAGTTTGACGAAATCACAATAAAGCACAATAAGCTTTCTAAATATAAAGCTAAGCCAATAGTTGTATATGGAGATAATGCCGAAAAAGCTATGCAACAGTTGCATAAGGAAGGTTTTGAGCAGGTTTTTGTACTTAAAGGTGGCTTAGCAGCATGGTTACAAGCTAGTTACCCAGTTAAATCATTGTTAAAATAAAATTTATAAAAAAATATTAAGGATCATAAGTATGGATCAGCAAGCACAACCTCAATTTCAAATCCAAAAAGTATATGTAAAAGACCTTTCTTTCTCTATTCCAAATTCTGATAAGATATGGACTACAAATTGGAAACCTAAACTTCATACAGATCTAAAAGTTGAGGCTACTAAACTTCCAGAAGAGAACACTTATGAAACAGTTTTAACACTTGAAGTTAAGGTTGAGAATGATGGTATGGTTGCTTTTGAGGCAGAGGTTAAACAGGCGGGTATTTTTACAGTTGCTAATATGCAAGAAGCTCAAATTGAGCACGCTAAAAAAGCATTTTGTCCAAATATTCTTTACCATTATGCGCGTGAAGCAATTTCAGATTTAGTGATTAGTGGTGGATTCCCGCAACTATGTTTATCTGCAGTAAATTTTGATGCGATGTATCAAGACTCATTGAAAGAGTCAGCAGATAACAAACAACACTAAGAAATTAATGGGAGTTAGCCAATATGAGTAAAGAAAAAGCTCTAGAATCAGCCTTATCACAAATTGAGAAACAATTTGGTAAAGGCTCTATCATGAGGCTAGGTGATCAAGAAGCTGCTCATGATATTGATGTTATACCTTCGGGTGTTATTGCTCTTGATGTAGCACTAGGAATAGGTGGATATCCAAAAGGTCGAATTATTGAGATATATGGACATGAATCATCAGGTAAAACAACACTGACGCTTTTAGCTATTGCACAGTGCCAAAAGCAAGGTGGTACAGCTGCCTTTGTTGATGCTGAGCATGCGCTAGATCCAAAATATGCTAAGCTTTTAGGTGTCGATGTTGATAATCTGATTGTGTCACAGCCAGATACAGGTGAGCAAGCTTTAGAGATTGCTGATATGCTAGTGCGTTCTGGAGGAGTTGATATTGTGGTAATTGACTCCGTTGCGGCGCTCACACCAAAAGCTGAGATTGAAGGTGATATGGGTGACTCACATATGGGCTTACAAGCAAGATTAATGTCACAAGCACTAAGAAAGCTTACGGCGAATATTAAACGTTCAAATACACTATTAATATTCATCAACCAAATTCGTATGAAAATTGGTGTGATATTTGGTAACCCTGAAACTACAACTGGTGGTAATGCACTTAAATTTTACTCTTCGGTAAGACTTGAAGTTAGAAAAGGAGGCAGTATTAAAGATGGTGTAGATGTCAGTGGTAATGAGATAAAAGTTAAAATTGTTAAAAACAAAGTTGCACCGCCTTTCAAACAAGCTGACTTTGAGCTTATTTATGGTGAAGGTATTTCTCTTGAGGCTGAACTTATTAATTTAGGTGCTAAGTATGACATTATTGAGAAATCTGGTGCTTGGTATAGCTATAAAGGCAAAAAGATTGGTCAAGGTAAAGAAAAGTCAAAAGAGTATTTAAAAGAACATACTGCTGAACGTGATGAAATTGAAAGAACTATTTTAGAACTTTTGCTACCAAATAAATACGCTAACAAAGATGCTAATGACAATTCTAAAGAAGATTCTAAAACCAAAGTTACAGTAAATCCAACAGCTACTCAAAATGAGTTTATCTAAAGAAAAAAACTATCTTCTTTATTTACTTGCAAAGCAAGATTATTCACGCAAACAACTTTTTGATAAACTTACTTCACGCGACAATATCTCTATAACTGAGGTTAATAATCTTTTAGATGAATTTGAGCAAAATAAATGGCTATCTGATGAAAGGTTTGCGCGTATCTTTATAAATAGTGAAATTGCCAAGTTTAGAGGTAAAAAACGTGTTATAAACACAGCAGTTTATCAAAAAGGTTTACCACTAGGGCTGGTTGAAAGTTGTCTTGAGGGTCAAGAAGTAGATTGGTTTGAGCTCTGTAAGCAATGCTTGAATAAAAAGTATAAAGATATCAATAAATTACAAGCAGATTTTAAGCTTAAGCAAAAAGCTATAAATTACTTGATATATAATGGTTTTGACTTTGATGAGATAAACTTTGCCCTTAGCAAAGCTAGTCAAATTTGAGTAGTTCAAAAGTATATGATTAGTTGGGTTTGTGGCTTTTGATGATAATTTCTTAAGCTGTTTTTTATAAAAAAATAGCAAAAAATTATTTGAAATACTTATAACAACAGCATTTTTACTGTAAGCTGTAATACTAGTAGCTATAAAAAATATAGGAGTTAAAAATGGCTAAAGGAACTGTAAATAAGGTTATTTTGCTAGGTAGATTAGGTAATGATCCAGAAGTTAGAACTACACAAAATGGTACTGTTGTAGCAACTTTAAGTATTGCAACTAACGACGGTATGGGAGAGAATATAACTACAGAATGGCATAGAGTTGTTATATTTGGTAAATCTGCTGAGACTATCCAAAGGTATGCAAATAAGGGCACACAGATTTTTGTCGAAGGTCGATTACGCACGAATAAGTGGCAAGATAAAAACGGTAATATGCAATATACAACTGAAGTAGTTGCGAGCAATTTTCAATTTATCGGTAGTGGTAGTTCTCAAGGCGGAGCAAATTACCAAAATACACCAAGTTTTAATCAGCAACCATCGAGACAAGATAATATGCCTGATTTTGCAGAAATTAATTCATCTAACTTTGATGATGATATTCCATTCTAGTTTTTGACAAAATACTCATTACTAAAAACACTATACCAAGGTGTCACTATTTTCTAGATTATTATATAATATCTTTATTTCTTATTTAATTTCTTAGTCTAGATATGTCTGAAATATTAGTATTAAACTGTGGTAGTTCCTCGGTTAAGTTTGCGCTTATAAATCCACATACTTCAGAATCCTTAGTTATAGGTTTTGCAGAAAATATTGCTACTAAAAATTGTAAAGTAGTTTTTAAATCTGAACATAAAGTTGAAAAGCATCTTGAAAATGGTCGCTACAAAGATGTATTTGAAATGCTCAAAGGTTTTTTGGTAGAAAATAATCATTTAGAAAAAATAGTTGCAATTGGACATAGGGTAGTTCATGGTGGACAGTATTTTTCTAAATCTGTAGTGATAAATACCGATTCATTAGAAAAAATAAAAGCGTGTATTCCGTTAGCTCCATTACATAATCCAGCGCATATTGAGGGCATAACATTTTGCCAGCAAATATTTCCAGAATTACTTCAGGTAGCTGTGTTTGATACGGCATTTCATCAAACCATGCCAAGTTATATTGCAGAGTATGCAATACCTTATGAGCTGACACACAAGCATAATATTCGTAAATATGGCGCACATGGTACTTCACATAAATATGTCTCACAGCAGGCAAGAAAGGTCCTAGCTCAAGAAAAAGCCAATGTCATAGTAGCGCATTTAGGTAATGGCTGTAGTATTACAGCTGTTGTTGATGGTAAAAGTGTAGATACGAGTATGGGGCTTACCCCTTTAGATGGCCTTGTAATGGGAACTCGCTCAGGTTGTATAGATCCTAGTATTTTTGCATATATATCTGATAACCTTGGATGGAGTATCACAGAAATTACAAATATGCTAAACAAGCAAAGTGGTCTACTAGGTATTTGCGGTCATAGTGATATGCGTGAAGTTTCACAACTTGCTGCTAAAGATAATAATTTAGCACAATTAGCGATAGAGATCTTTTGCCATAGAGTGGCAAAGTTTGTTGCTAGTTATATGATTTATTTTAATAAGTTAGATGCTTTAGTATTTACAGGAGGTATTGGTGAGAATGCCACTAATATCCGTGAGAATATTATTGCTAAGTTAACAAATCTTGGTTTTGAGATAGATCACCAAAAAAACACTAATTCTGAGACATTCATAAATAGCAAAAATAGCCATAATATAATGGTAATAGCGACTAATGAAGAGCTTATGATTGCTCAAGAAACACAAAATTTAATATAAGAGTTTACTATGAAAAAATCTATATTTATTCTTCCAACTTCAAAACATGCCGGTTTACGCTTATTAGCAAGTAGTATGGTATACGCATTACAGCAAAAAGGATTAAAAGTTCGCTCATTCCATCCTATTTATGATATGTAAATGAGTATCGAGAACATACAGGAGTACTTACTTAATAATCGTGTTAAGGATTATGTTGAGATTGTTTTAAATAAGTTTTATCAAAAATCACAAGATTTTGATTTTGTAACAATCTCTGGCCTATTTAGACAGGGTAATAATGCTCATAAACTATACGCAATAAATGCTATTGTTGATGAGTTAAATACAGAAATTATTAAAGCTTTAAGCTCAGAAGTAATTATAACTTCATATCATGGTAACAAGCCACTAATTGATATCAATGATGAGCTAGATTATGCAATGCGTAGTTTACCAAAACAAATTAATATCATTGGGGTGGTAATCACAAAATTAAATGCGCCATACGAAGATGATGGTAGAGTAAGTTTTAGTTTAACAGATGAGGATATTTCGTCAGAGCAACAGCAGCAAGTAACTATAGACATACTCAGAGAATTACCAGTCTTTGCACAAAAAGGTCTAAGTCTGATAGGTGTTGTAGAGTGGCGGCAAGAAAAAATTTCACCACGTATATTGGATATTAAAAATATTCTTAAATTAAATCTTATATCAAGAGTAAGCTTAGAAGCGCGTGTTGACAGAGTTATGATGTGCTCAGGAGGGATTGATAACTTTATTAATGATTTAACACCAAACTCTTTAGTGATAACATCTGCTGATAGGTCTGATATTCTCGTTACAGTATGCTTAGCTGCAAAAAATGGTATGAAAATTGCTGGGATTTTGCTAACTGCCGAAGAATATCTTAATGATAAAGTTATAGAGTTTTGTGTTGAAACTGCTGAAAAAGCTGGCCTAGCAATTCTTACTACTAAAAATAAAAGTGTCAAAACTATTTTAAGAATTGCTAATATTGATCTGATAGGTGTACCTCTTGATGATAAAGAGCGTATTCAGAGGGTCAAAGAGGTTATTTGTAACTCAATAGATAGAAATAAAATAATTAGTGCCATTACAGCAGATGTTCTTGGGCATCAGGTGATGTCGCCACCAGCATTCAGGTATCATCTATTAAAAATGGCAACAAAAGCTAAAAAAAGAATTATCTTACCAGAGAGTTATGAGCCAAGAACCTTGCAAGCTGCAAAAAACTGTTATGAGCAAGGTCTTGCTGAATGTGTGCTTATAGGTGATGGAGAGAAAATCCATAAAGTAGCAGAGATGAATGGTTTTAGTTTTCCTGAGGATATACAAGTTGTCAATATTGATGATCAAGCTGAGACAAAATATCTAAATACGTTAATGAGTCTTAGAAAACATAAAGGCTTATCTGAAAGTATGGCTAGAGATGCTCTTAAAAACCCTATAGTAGTGGCAACACTTATGCTTTATCTTGGTGAGGTTGATGGACTAGTTTCAGGTGCTGAGCATACTACAGCAGATGTACTTAGACCAGCATTACAGCTAATTAAGACTAAGCCAAACTCTTCGTTAGTGTCATCAGTATTTTTTATGTGCATGCCTGATGAGGTGGTAGTGTTTGGTGACTGTGCTGTAAATCAGGATCCTACAGCCGAGCAGCTTGTCGATATAGCAATCCAAAGTGCTGAATCTGCAAAGAAATTTGGTATTAAACCATGTGTTGCAATGATTAGCTATAGTACAGGCTCATCAGGCTCAGGTGTGCAAGTTGAAAAGGTACGCACTGCTACAGAGCTACTTAGACAAAAAACTCCAGAGTTATTGGTTGATGGTCAACTTCAATATGATGCCGCGATGATAGAAAGTGTAGCTAAGAAAAAAGCTCCAGATAGTCCAGTTGCAGGTAGAGCAACAGTATTAATTTTTCCAGATTTAAATACTGGTAATA
Source organism: Francisella-like endosymbiont (assembly GCF_003069505.1). Taxonomy (NCBI): domain Bacteria; kingdom Pseudomonadati; phylum Pseudomonadota; class Gammaproteobacteria; order Thiotrichales; family Francisellaceae; species Francisella-like endosymbiont. The sequence continues at coordinate 426,116 of NZ_QAPC01000001.1, forward strand.
CAGTATACAAAGCAGTCCAAAGAAGCGCTAATGTCTTAAGCATAGGACCAGTGTTGCAAGGCATTAATAAACCTGTAAATGATCTTTCAAGAGGGGCAACGGTTGATGATATAACATATACAATTGCAATTACAGCTATTCAAGCAATATAAATTTAGGAGTATTTATGTCCAATAACCTTTTAAACAAAGTAATAAGTAAATATTCTTTTGCTGGTAATAGAAGCTTTATGGTAGTTAATCCTGCAACTAATCAAGTTATATGTAATCTTGAAGAAAAATCAGCCCAATATGTTGAAGATAGTATCCTAGTTTCAAAACATGCTCAAAACGCCTTTAGGAATAAGCTTGCTGCTGAAAAATCAAAGCTTTTAGCAAGGTGGTATGATTTAGTTATAAATAATATTGATGATTTAGCAGAGATTATCACACTAGAAAGTGGCAAGCCACTAGCCGAGGCAAAAGTCGAAGTTCAATATGGAGCAAATTTTATTCAATGGTATGCTGAGAAAGCCAAAAGAATAGATTCACGCGTTTTTGATCCTAATATTAGTAATGCTGAAGGTAGAGTTGATTATTATCCTGTTGGTGTGGTTGCGGCAATTACTCCTTGGAACTTCCCGTTTGCGATGATTACTCGTAAAGCGGCTCCAGCATTAGCTGTTGGTTGTAGTGTTATACTTAAGCCATCAGAGCTAACTCCTCTTACAGCTCTTGCAGCTAGAGAGCTTTTTATCGCTACTGGAGCTGCTGAGAATCTTTTGCAGGTAATTTGTGGTGATTCAAGCATCATTGGCAAAGAACTACAAAAAAGTAGTTTGGTCAGAAAAATAACTTTTACCGGATCTACAAGAGTTGGTAAGCTACTAATCCAACAAGCAGCAGAAACTGTCAAAAAGATTTCATTAGAACTAGGTGGCAATGCACCATTTATAGTCTTTGAGAATGCTAATCTAGAAAAAGCTATAGATGGTCTTATCGCAGCTAAGATTAGAAATGCCGGTCAGGTATGTATAGCACCAAATCGGGTCTTTGTGCATAATTCTATCAACAGAAAGTTTATCACGAGATTAAAAACAGCACTTGTGAGTCTCAAGCAAGGAAACGGTTTGGGTACTGATGTTAAAATAGGTCCTTTAATTAATAAAGCAGCAGTTGAGAAAGTACAACAGCATGTAGATGATGCTTTAGCAAAAGGAGCTAAGTTAGTATGTGGTGGTAGGATAAACCCAGAATTAGGTGGAAATTTCTATGAAGCTACTATTTTAGCTGATATGCAAGATACCATGGTTGCAAGTTGTGAAGAAACTTTTGGCCCTATTATTGCTATTTTTGGTTTTGATTCTGAAGATGAGGTTATCCAACGAGCAAATAATACAAAATATGGTTTAGCAAGCTATTTCTTTAGTAATGATATCAATCAAATTAGAAGAGTTAGAAATGCTTTAGCATATGGTATGATTGGTATAAACACAGGATCGATATCAAATGAAAAAGCACCTTTTGGTGGTATCAAAGAGTCAGGACTTGGTAGAGAAGGTTCTGATGATGGTATTTATGAGTTTCTTGAACCTAAGTATAGTTTACAGGTTTTTGGTTAGTTAATTAAATTAAAAAGGTATTTAAGGGATTATTTTGTGTATTAAGTCAGTAATTATCTCAAGTATTGACAAGTACTTTTGAGACTTTTGATTTTCATATTTTTGGTTTATTTGCCTTACAGATATCAATGTTGCTATTGCATCGTTATTTATAAATTGTTAACAGTTCGTTAAATGCAAATTATATGATTACGGTCTTAAATAGATTTGATAAATTACAAAGATTTAGTGCCTTAGCTATTACGAAGAATATTTCAATGGTAGTATTTATGCGAGTTTTACCAGAGCTATTTGCCTTTTTGGTAGCTGATTTGAAAATACTTTCGGCGCCGTTTTATATTTTGTTTGTTTTATATCTTATAGCTTTGATGTCATTATTTGACTAAAGCTTGATAGTTTTTGCTTGTATCATCAGTCTATTAGTTTAGATATATGACTTTAACTTAATTTGTTTGCTTGTTAATATTTGTGCTTAGTCTTCTTTATTATTTCCTACTATAATACTATGATTAATTTTATCTATTTAAATTATTATAAAAAAATTTAAAGGGTTAGTTTGAATATGAGAACACATTATAGCTCAGATATTAATGAAAAATTACAAGGTCAAAAAGTCACAGTATGCGGCTGGGTTCATCGTCGTAGAGATCATGGTGGTATTATTTTCTTAGATATTAGAGATAGAACAGGTTTAGTACAATTAGTTTTTAATCCAGATAATGATAATTTCAAAGTTGCTGATAGTTTAAGGTCTGAATTTGTGATTAAAGCTGAAGGTGTTGTTAACTTAAGACCAGAAGGTCAAGAAAACAAAAATATCGCCAGTGGTAAGGTTGAGATAGTCGGTGACAGTATAGAAGTTATTAATAAATCTAGAACTATCCCATTTCAGTTAGATGATTATCAGGCAACTGGTGAAGATGTCAAGCTAAAGTATCGTTATATTGACCTGCGTCGTCCAGAAATGCAGCAAAAATTGATTACGCGCTCAAAGGCAATTCGTTATGTGCGTAACTTTTTAGATAATAATGGTTTTCTTGATATTGAAACGCCATTTTTAACAAAAGCTACTCCTGAAGGTGCTAGAGATTATCTTGTACCAAGTCGTAATTTTAATGGTAAGTTTTATGCATTACCACAATCACCACAGCTTTTTAAGCAGCTTTTGATGGTTTCAGGTTTTGATAGATATTATCAAATTGTTAAATGCTTTCGCGATGAAGATTTAAGAGCAGATAGACAGCCTGAATTCACCCAGATAGATATCGAAGCTTCATTTATTGATGAGACTTTTATTATGTATACTATAGAGAGAATGATAGCTGGACTTTTCAAAGAAACTATTGGTGTTGAGTTTAGCACTCCTTTCCAAGTAATGACTTTTGCTGATGCTATTGATAAGTATGGTTCAGATAAACCTGATCTAAGAATTCCACTTGAATTTGTAAATATCAAAGAAGATATGCAAAACGAAGAGTTCAAAGTATTTTCAGGGCCAGCAAATGACTCACAAGCTCGTGTTATTGCGCTGAGAATCCCAGCAGGTAATGATAAGCTTACGCGTAAGATGATCGATGAGTATACTAATTTTGTTGGTATCTACGGTGCTAAAGGTCTTGCATATATCAAGATTAATTCATTATCGCAAGGCAAAGATGGTTTACAGTCACCAATTGTAAAAAATATCTCTGAAGAAACATTATTCAAAGTGATTGAGAAAACTGGTGCTGAAGAGGGTGATTTATTATTCTTTGGTGCTGGCAAGGCTAAGATTGTAAATGACTCAATGGGCGCATTAAGAGCTAAGATTGGTGAGGACCTTTATCTATTTGATAAAGATTGGGCACCATTGTGGGTTGTTGATTTCCCAATGTTTGAGAAAGATGATAATCGTTTATATGCTATGCATCATCCATTTACATCTCCTAAAGTTAGCTCGGTTGAAGAGTTAGAGAGTACTAATCCAGAAGAGCTAAGCTCAAGAGCATACGATATGGTTATCAATGGTTATGAAGTAGGTGGTGGATCTATCCGTATTCACAAACAAGATATTCAAGCGAAAGTATTTAACTTGTTAGGTATTTCTGATGAAGAGGCATGCGAGAAGTTTGGTTTTATGCTTGATGCTTTATCTTATGGTACACCTATCCATGGTGGTATAGCTTTTGGTGTCGATAGACTTATTATGCTACTTACAGGAACTACAAACATACGTGATGTAATAGCTTTCCCTAAGACACAGACAGCAAGCTGTTTAATGACAGAAGCACCATCACCAGTTTCTTTAGAGCAGCTTAATGATCTTGGTATAGCTGTTAGGAAAGAAGATAAATGATTACTTTATATCAATTTAGTATATCTTTATTTGCTATTTTTGTCCAGTGTGAGCTGGGCTTATCTATATATTGGAAATAATCATTAGTAAAAGCTCCCTGTATACATGTTTCTCTGCTATGTCGCCATTCGGTATTTTCATCATTCATGATTTTTTCCATAACTCCAGGACCAGTAAGATACCATACACCTAAATCAGATCTACCACCCTCAATATTTTTAAGGACGGTATCAATATACCCTTTGATTTTTTTATTATTTGGCGCCGCGGCAAAAAAGTAATTTGTAAAATAAAATTGCTTTGCTTTAATAAACATTTCATCTTTATTTTTGAGGAATTTCTCTGATCTTGTCACAAGGCAGCCATCTATATCTATATAAATCACCATATTTATAGATCGCAAGTAAGCGCCATAGATCAGCTTTAGCAGCACCTACTGTTAATTTTTGGTACGATTCTAGAGCCTCTGGATGATTTTCGCCTATATATTTTTCGGCGGCCATATTATCCATAAATCTGTATTCATAACTAGGAGACATAAATCTATTAAACAAGTAATTAACGTATAGTGGTAAAGTTACTTTGTTAGTGAAATTTGTTTGCCACATTATTCTAGGAACTTTTGTTTGTTTATTTGTTTTTATAAGAGGTTTTTTATGGTAAGGCAGAGTAAATCTTTTATTGGGAAAGATTTTATGAAAAGGTACTGATATTAATTTAACTACATTTCCTAAAATTCTAATAAACCTACTACGAATAATATCTATATTTATCATAAAAATCTAAATTATTGAATGTTATAATTCTTCCATTATAACATCCTAATTTTTTTATGTTATTGGAAAGTAAAAGTTTTAAAAATGCTCTAGTAATATTTAAATCTAAACCAGCAAAGGTTGTTAATATCTTAGATAAAAAAATTGAGATTGAGACTATTGATGGTAAAAATATCAAGCTACCTGCAAAGAATGTTCAATTACTCTTAAAGTCAGAAAAGGATTTTGAACTTGAGAGTTTAAAAGAGTTAGGTATAGCTGAGCTTGAGATGACTTGGGAGCTATTACAGGAGCAACAGAAAACCTCTATCATCGAATTATGTGAGTTGCTTTTTGAAACAGTTGATATTAATCAAGCATACACAGTTTGGTTGTTGGTTTCTGAAGGAGTGTACTTTAGCTTTGATGTTGATTTTAATATAAAAATTCATTCGCACCAACAAAAGGATAAAATACTTAGAGATAAGCAAGAGAAACAGCACAAAGAGCAAGAGCTTAATAATTTTATTGAACGCTTGAATAACAAAAGTTTCAATGAAGATGATAGAAAATTCCTTAAGGAAATAGAAGCTTTAGCAACACTTCAAACTACTAAGTGTCGTTTTTTTAAGTACTTAAGTATCGAAGAGTCTGAGAATAGTGCGTATAAGTTGTTGTTAGATATAGGGTATTGGAATGAGTTTTTTAATCCATATCTATATAGATATGGAGCAGAGTTGGAAAATAACCCTGAGGAATTTAAATATAATTTTACGTCGGATAATCAGCGTGTAAATCTAACTCACTTGCATGCTTATGCTATAGATGATGAAGGTAGTAATGATCCTGATGATGCGATTAGCTGGGATCCAGATAGAAATAAAATCTGGGTTCATATTGCTGACCCTTCTTCTAGTATCAACTTTGGTGACGAGGTTGATTTACAAGCAAGAACAAGAGGCTCAAATTTATATGTGCCAGAGAAGATAGTAGCTATGTTACCTCCACAGGCAACTGAGAAATTTGGTTTGGGGTTGCAAGATGTCTCTCCGGCGTTATCTGTAGGTTTTAGAGTTGATCAGCAAGGTGATATCCAGGATATTGAAATATGTTTTAGTCATATAAAAGTTACTAGGTACACTTATGAATTTGTCGAAAATAATAGCCAACTTTTAGAACTTGGTGATATTGTTGATTATGCTAAATATTTCACCGATAAGCGTTTATCTAAATGTGCGGTTGAGCTTGATTTTCCTGAGATAAAGATATCATTAGATGATGATAAAAATGTCAAACTGACAAATTTACCTCGTCTAAATTCAAGAACACTTGTTAGAGATACAATGCTAATGGCAGGTGTTGCAGTAGCACAGTTTTGTATTAAAAATAATATTAGCGTACCTTTTTCAACACAGCCCAAGCATGAGCTTGGTCAAGATGATCTAGATAATCTTGATTCAATAGCGGATATGTTTGCGATACGTAAAAAGCTCCAAAGGGGTAAGTATTCTACTCAGCCAGATATTCATGCTGGGATGGGATTAGATAATTATGTTCAAGTAACTAGTCCTTTAAGAAGATATCTCGATTTAGTTGTGCATTATCAATTACGCAATTTTCTACAGCATAAAGATATGATAGATGCTCAAGAGATTGATAATATAATTGCTCAAGTTGATATACCAATAAAATCTAATAGACAAACAGAGCGTTTCTCAAACTCGCACTGGAAACTGGTTTACCTAATGCAAAATCCTAATCTAGAGTTTGAAGCTACAGTTATTGAGAAACTAGAGAAAGGTAGATTAATGGTTTCTATCGCAGATTTAGCAATGACAAAGAAACTTTCTGTTAGTGCTAAATATGACTTAAATGATCAAATAAAATTACAAAATACCTCTGTAAACCTTGTCACACAAGAGGCTTTTTTTAGGATTATAGAAGAAAATTAACCAAATTCTAACAATAAATACACAGTTTTATCCACAGGTTATGTAAAATACTTTTTGATTTCTATGGTTAATTAATCATATTGCTAGTTGTTGAAAATCAATGGTTTTTTGCCAATTATTAAACTATATTGTTTTAGTAAAATATGATTTTCACAAAAACCTTATATAGATATAAACAAGCTTATCCACAGAAGCTATGAATATCCTTTTTTCACAACTTCTATCACTTAGTGTATAAGGCTTTGGTAGCTGTTTATCTTTTAATTGTTAATAAATTCTACAAATTAATGTATCATTCTAGTTAAAATTATAAGATGCAAAGTTTTTATGAATTACGAACTTATTGAACCAGAGGGTGAAGCAAAATTTTGTGTTATTTGGTTACATGGCCTTGGTGCTGACGGACATGATTTTATTGATATTATCAATTATTTTGATGTTTCTTTAGATGAAATCAGATTTGTTTTTCCTCATGCAGATGTGATACCAGTTACTATAAATATGGGTATGCAAATGCGTGCGTGGTACGATATTAAGTCACTTGATGCAAATAGCTTAAATAGAATAGTTGATGTTGATGGTATAAATATTTCTACACAAAAACTTAATAAACTCATAGATAACCAAATAGAGCAAGGTATTCCATCTGAAAACATTATATTAGTAGGCTTTTCACAAGGTGGGGTAATTGCTACTTATACAGCTATTACTTCTCAAAGAAAACTTAGTGGCATTATGGCTTTATCGACATACTTACCAGCATGGGATGACTTTAAAGAGAAAATTACGTCTGTAAATAAAGGCTTACCTATATTAGTTTGTCATGGTACTGATGATCAAGTATTGCCCGAAGTTTTAAGTCATGATCTATCAAATAAGCTAAAAGTAAATGGTTTCACTAATGAATATAGGCATTATATTGGTATGCAGCATTCAGTATGTATGGAAGAAATAAAAGATATCTCAGATTTTATAGCAAAAACATTTAAAATATGAAACAAATAATTATTGCTAGTAGAGAAAGTAAATTAGCGTTATGGCAGACAAATTTTGTCAAGAATCGCCTAGAAAAAGAATTAAATATCGCTTGTGAAATCAGTACTATGAGAACACAGGGAGATATTATTTTAGATAAACCACTAAACAAAGTAGGTGGTAAAGCGCTATTTATGAAAGAGCTAGAAATAGCTATGCAAAATGGCAAAGCAAATATTGCTGTACATTCTTTAAAAGACGTTCCTTATCAGTTACCCCAAGGATTTTGTCTAGCAAGTTTTATGCCTCGAGAAGATCCTAGTGATGCCTTTGTCTCAAATAAGTATAAATCTCTAGATGATCTACCTCAAGGAGCTATTGTTGGGACATCTAGCATGCGTCGTAAAGCACAACTTCTGCACTATAGAGATGATCTTGAGATTAGAGATTTAAGGGGTAATGTAAAAACTAGACTGGCTAAGCTTGATAACGGCGAGTATGATGCAATTATTTTGGCTAGTGCTGGCCTTATCCGATTAGAGCTTAGTTATAGGATAACACAATTTATTCCGATAGAAATATCTCTTCCAGCTGTTGGTCAAGGTATAGTAGTTATAGAAGCTTTAGAGAGAGATAGTGAGCTTTTAGGCAAATTACAACAGCTCAATTGTGCTAATAGCTTTAGTATCGCAACTGCTGAAAGAGCATTTAATCAAGAATTAAAAGGTGGTTGTCATGTTGCAATAGGAGCTTATGGTGAGTTAGATCAAGAGCGGATAAAATTAATGGCGATGGTTGCAAGTAGTGATGGTAAGAAAGTTCTTAAACGTAGTATGGTAGGAGATAACCCTACAAAACTTGGTAAATTATTAGCTCAAGAGATGATAGAGCTAGGTGTATATAAAATATTAGAGAGTTAGATGGGAACTTTATTATTAGTAGGTATCGGCGGTGGTTTTGGTGCAGTGTCAAGATTTGCATTAACATAGGCAACGGCAAGTATATCAAAGCAAACTCCTTTAGGAGTTCTAATTTGTAATATATCAGGATCTCTGCTAATAGTGATATTAGCTGCTTTTCTAATTATTTAATGAAGATGTCTCTACGTATACGTGTTCACTTCTTGCAACAGGCTTTTTAGGAGACAATATGATTGTTAGAGATAATAAGTTTGAGTCTGATGGTGGACAACATAGTCTTCAGATGGAGCAAGTTATAATGGTCAAACAGTTATACTATGCAATAAAAAAAGCTGTAAAAGCTAACACTGGTGAGTTTGATATAAAAACTGATGATTTAGTAATCAAAAAGCTAAATTATGGACATTTTCGAATAATATAATCAACCAAGTTACTTTTGAGGTGGTACAAAGAGCTGGTCAAGTTTATTTAGATATAAGTATAGGTGAAGATGGTCAAGCAAGAGAAGGTAAGCAAGTTATTTATTATCTGCAAGATTTAGTTCTAGATAATTTACAATAATCTTTTTTTCTTGACTACTAAGAAGCCTATATATCAGAAATTCTTATGTCATATAATATAATAATACTAATTTAAATTTACAAAAATTTAATATTATGATTGGATAATTATTTAGATAAGTTGTTATTTTTTATAAACTAATCTTGAAAGATCCATCAAAAAATTATAAAAAAGATAAAACTAAATAAATTATTAAAAGGAGCTATACAGGAATATTCACCGATTATTTTGTCACTATTGCTAACATCATGTTCAAGCAATCCTGAAATCACCAGAATAGGTCCTGGAGTTATTAAATCTGAACAGCAATTAATTAGCGCAGAACAACTAAAAAAAGATGAAACCAAAAAAGATGTTCTAAATGGAGCTGGCATCGGTGCTGGTTCAGAAGTGGCTGTAGGTGCTGGGAGCGGAGCTATGGCAAGAGCCATGATATGTGCTAGTGGTGGATATATTTATGTTTCAAATAAAGATGACATTTTATCAAATCATTAAAACAAATAGTATAACGTTAATTAAGATTCTTTTTCAACTTTAAAAGTTGTACCACAATATGGGCAACTATTAGTTTTTTTATGTTTTAGGTCAATATACACTTTAGGGTGTAAATTCCAGTTTTCATGGTATTTCGTTGGGCAGGAAACACGCTCACCTGGACGAACTTTAATCACTTTTTGCTCTTTTTTCATTGTATTTAAAATCTAACTATTGCTTAATAATATTGCCTAATACCTAGATTTTAACAAAAATATTATTAAATTTGTAATACAAAAATAAATATAAATAACTTATACTAACAGCGTTGTTAAAAAAACTAAAGAGTTTTGACATATGAAAAGGTTATATAGCACTAATATGTCAGCGAAGGTTTCTCACACAAAGTGGGATATTTTAGCTTTATCAATTATACTTTTGTTATTAAGTGTCTTTGTTTGGACAACCTCGGATCTTGGTGGCACTATTGATTATAAAAATCAGGCAAGTGTCCTAAAATACTCAGATATTTCTTTGAGTCTTTGGCTCTTGCCTTACTATACAGCAGAAACAACAATCAGAATGTTTATAGGTTTGGCTATTTCACTACTTATAACCTTTATATTTGGAACATGGGCTGCAAAAAATAAAAGAGCAGAGAGTATAATCATACCTCTTGTTGATATTCTACAGTCAATACCAGTTCTAGGTTTCTTTGCGATTACTGTAACAGGCTTTTTAGTTATATTTCCAACCTCGTTATGGGGAGCTCAAGCTGCGGTAATTTTTGGTATCATAACAGCTCAAGCTTGGAATATGATTTTAAGCTTTTATCAATCGTTAAAGACAGTACCAAAAGAGTTAAGAGAAGCTGCTGATATGTATCAACTTTCAGCTTGGCAGAAATTCTGGAAACTAGAGGTACCATTTGCGATGTCTAGCCTGGTTTGGAATACAATGATGTCAATGTCAGGAAGCTGGTTTATGATAGTAGCGTCTGAGACAATTATGGTTAATTTTAGTGCGTCACAGTCAATTCCGATAAATTTACCTGGTATTGGTTCGTTTATTGATGCTGCTAATAATGTACAGAATTTCATAACAGTTAGTGCTGCAATAGTTACTATGTTGGTTACGATTATATTATACGATCAACTTTTATTTAGACCATTAGTTGCTTGGTCTGAGAAGTTTGTCATTGGTGATAACCCATCAGAGACACATAGTAAATCATGGTTTTTAACTATTTTGCATAAAGCATATGTTGTTAAGATTTTTACGGCATTTCTAGCTAAATGTTCTAACAAGATAGTAAATATTAAAATTTTTAAGAAAAATCTTAATAAAGCCTATAATCAAAAGGTTCATAAAAAAACCAAAAAGCACGAAAGTATAACTAAAAGAGTAATTTGGAATGTTACCATTGTTTTGATGATATTAGCACTACTGTATTTTGTTTATCAAACAGTTTACGCCAAAGATAAAGATATAAGTATTGAAGAAACATTTAAAGTATTTGTATATGGACTATTTACAGGAGTAAGAGTCGTAATACTAATATTCATAACTTCGCTAATATGGGTTCCGATAGGGATATGGATTGGCTTAAGACCTAAGATAGCTCAAAAAGTTCAACCTTATGCGCAAATGGCAGCAGCTTTCCCTGTAAATGTGCTATATGGTGTATTTGGTACATTAGTAGTAATGTTTAATCTTAATTTTAATATATGGTGCATTCTACTTATGGCACTTGGAACACAGTGGTATATTCTGTTTAATGTTATTGCTGGGGCATCAGCTATACCTGAAGAGTTAAAGTTAGCTGCTGAAAATATGCAATTAAAGGGTATTATCAAGCTTAAGAAGTTCCTTGTACCTGCAGTGATGCCATATTATGTCACCGGTGCTATAACAGCAGTAGGAGGTTCATGGAATGCAAGTATTATTAGTGAATACATAAACTGGGGTAAGGATTCTATGATTCAAGCCTCAGGAATAGGTGACTATATTACAAAATATACTAATATGCCTGGAGATCATACTTCAAATGTTCTTTTAGGTGTGATAGTGATGTGTATCCTAGTTGTAGCCTCAAATAGACTGTTTTGGCGCAGATTATATAACTATGCGGAAAATCGTTTTAGTATGAATATGTAAAGCATAGGAGATTTTAAATGACTAAGAAAATATTTACAGTAGAAAAAATTAATAAAGAATTTAATATCAAAGGTGGCCATTCTCTCAAAGTCTTAGATAATATAAATTTTACTCTTTATGAAGGTGAAATTGTTGCTTTATTAGGTAAGTCGGGTTCGGGTAAGTCAACATTATTAAGAATAATCGCAGGTCTTTTAAGTCCAACTAGTGGTGATGTGCTTTATCGCGGTAAAAAAGTTTCTGCTCCTGTACCAGATATTTCTATGGTTTTTCAAAGTTTTGCGTTGATGCCATGGTTAACAGTTTTACAAAATGTTGAGCTTGGGCTTGAGGCGCGTAAGATAAGCTTGGAAGAACGCCGACAAAGAGCTTTAAAAGCTATTGATATGGTTGGTTTAGATGGTTTTGAGAATGCTTATCCAAAAGAGCTATCTGGCGGTATGAAACAGCGCGTTGGTTTTGCTAGAGCTCTTGTACTTGAGCCTGATGTTTTATTGATGGATGAGCCTTTTTCTGCACTTGATATTCTAACAGCTGAGAACTTAAGAGAAGACTTGCTTGATATATGGGAAAATAATGATGCTATGAAAGGTATTTTATATGTGACACATAGTATCGAAGAGGCAGTTTTGTCAGCAGATAGAATAATTATATTTGGTAGTAACCCAGGATTTATCCGCGGTGAGCTAAAGATAAATATTCCACACCCAAGAAGTTCTCAGGATCCTGTAGTTGCTGATCTTGTCGATCAGGTTTATCGTATGCTGACTACAGCACAGACTAAAGAGCTTACAGAGCGTATGAATAAGAAAACTGTGATGACTATCGGCTATCGTCTACCGGATGTTGATATTTCTGAAATGAATGGTCTTTTAGATGAGATGGCAGAAATTAAGAATGTTGAAGCAGTTGATTTACCGAAACTTGCTGATGATTTACATCTTGATATTAATGATTTATTTCCGATCATTGAGATTTTATCAATCTTAAGGTTTGCTGAAGTTTCTGATGGTGATATCAAAATGACAGCGATGGGGCGTAAGTTTATTGATTCAAATATTGATGAGAGAAAATTTATCTTTGGACGCTTATTCTTGAAATATATACCATTAGCGCGTCATGTGGTTAAGATTCTTAGTGAAAGAGAAAGTCAATCAGCCCCTAGAAGTAGATTTTTAGCAGAATTGGATGATTATTATCCAATGGATGTGGCTGAGCGAGTTTTTGACACATTGATCGACTGGGCGCGTTATGCTGAACTTATCTATTATGATGCAAATACTGGAGTAATATCTTTAGATGAAAATGCCGCAGAATATATCAAAAAAATGTAAGCTTAAACGATTGTAGGAGTTTTACTCATTATAATTTAATAGCTCTTAGCAAATATTAATATTGAGTATATCTTTGAAATAAAGTAACTTATATAAAATTAAGCATAAAAAAAGAACAGTTTTGTGAGGTTTTTTCCTAAATCGATATTGATATTGTTTTTTGTGCGAAGCTAAAAGTTTATGCTGATGATTTTGTAGAGCAAGATAAACAATAATTATGACTATCTGAACAAGAAAAGCAAATAATAGTTGCCCTGCAAAAACAAATATATACACTTAAAAATGAAATTGATGGAGCTCAGCTTCAGGATGAACAACAAACTATAATAAATCTCAATTTACTATTTATAAACAGCAATTAAAAAATATTACTAATAGCTATTTAGGAGCTAACTATTCTGGATTAGAGGAATAACTCCTGAAGATATTGCTACCAATATTAATAGTTCAAACTATAGAAGATAAGCCTAATACGCAATGGGTGTTTGTCTCAAATGGGAAAATAGATGTTGGTGGTACACCAGCAATTACGACTCAAGGTCAAATAACCTATTTAGGTTCATGTTCTGGTAATAACAGTATCCCGATTGGAATGATTTCAAGTAATCTCTTTGCATCAACGATATTAGGACAAAGAGATTATTTTAGTGACTCTTCAGTATTTTTTGGTGGTTATATAGAGGTAGATGCTCAATCATGGGTTGGTAGTCAGATAATAGAACAGCAAATTTTCCAGCTAATGGTAAGAGTATCTATTTAACTAATTCAAAACTATATTTTCTATCAAACTTAGGTCATTATGTTACAGCTCAATTTGATTTTGATACTGATGAAACAGGAGATTTTGGTTTAGGTAATGCTTTTGTGATTTTCGGTAATTTGATACCTCACCATTTTTTATAACTGCTGGTAGAAGTAAACTTTTAGTTAGCTCTTATGGTGGTAGTGGACCATGGACTAGTGGTACAATTAATGAATTTTTATCTCCAGATAAAGTTACAAATATATTTTTTAATTATAAAAGTGATATTATCAATACTAATATTTCTGTGTTTGCTTCTGATGATAAAAGAGCTAATTTCTCTGCTTGATTTTTCTATATTGATTCATGGACTTCTAATTTGTCAGTAGGTTTTAATGCGGGATATGTTTTTAACATTGCCCGAGTAGGTAATAGTAGTATATCTCAGTTTCTCAACAATATAAGCAAAAGTAATGAGAATATTAGTGTTAAAATTTTTGATGGTACTTTAGCATACTCCATGCTTGGTGGTATCTGACAGCTTCAGGGAAGCTGGTTAACAACAGTCAATAAAGAAGATTTTGATCAAGATGGAAGCAATGTTAATACTGTGGCTTGGTATCTAGGTATCGCGTATGCTCTTAATCTTGGTGGTAGATATACAAACTTTAACTTTAGTTATGGTCAATCATATAATGCCACCAATATCCCTATGCTACTATCAAATGCGTCACCAAATTTTGGTTTAGCAAGCTCTGGAATTAAGAACCAAATAATTGCTTCTGCACAGCGAGCTTACTTTGATAATAATGTTTTATTTGGTCCCGAATATTCATATCAAAGTTTATACGATGGTGAACATATGAATACTTTAACTCTAGATCTATCTGTGTATATATAGTTTATGTTTGTTGTTATGACATTGATAAAAAAGTTAATATCATATAATATTTAGAATTCTTATTATGATATTTTTATATTCAGAGCATTTATTTTGAATAATAGTATAGAGCTATTTGTACATTCGTCTAATTATATTTTACTAGTATCTGGCTTGATATTGTTTTTTGCTATCGTGTCACAGTTTTTATCTTGGAGATTAAAGCTTCCATCAATACTATTTTTGATTTTAAGTGGAATTATCTTAGGACCTTTATCCGAGGTAATATTTCAAGGTGGTTTTAAACTTGTTGATGGTAACGTTATATTTGGTGAAGCTTTATCACCGTTTGTCTCAATCTGTGTTGCGATAATTCTCTTTGAAGGTAGTTTATCACTAAATTTTAGTAAGATAAAAAGTGTAAGTAGTGTTGTTGTACTTCTAATTACGGTAGGTATAGCAATTACTGTCGTACTTACGGCATTATTTTGTTGTTATGTTGTTGGTTTGAATCTAGAGCTATCTATGCTGATAGGCGGTATTACCTGTGTAAGTGGCCCAACTGTTGTACCCCCTTTGATGAGAACTGTTAGACCTAAAAAGCATATTGCAAATATCTTAAAATGGGAAGCTATACTTGTAGATCCTATCGGCGCATTAGTAGTTGTTTTTATGCTGGCATGGTTTGTTATTGGTGGTAATTTTGCTAATCAACCTAATGCAACAAGCATATTTATAGCATATATGGTGTTTGTATGTATTTTAGGGATAACATCAGGATTTATTTTTGGTTATTTAATTGGGTTAAGCTTTAGAAAACATTATATTCCAGAGTATTTAAAAAGCTTCTTTGTACTAGCAGTAATTGTGCTTGGCTTTATTATTTCTGATGCGATTATGCATGGTGCTGGGCTGTTAATGGTAACAGTAGCAGGTCTAGTAATGGCAAATATGAAAGATATTAAAATGTCTGATATTGTCTCATTTAAAGAGAACCTAAGTATTGTAATTATCTCAGTTCTTTTTATTGTCCTAGGAGCAGAGATAGACTTTAGTTTATTTAAAGATTATTGGTTAGATCTAATTGAGGTTTTTTTATTTTTACAGTTTGTATTACGACCAATAGTTGTTTTTTTATGCTGTCTAGGCTCTAAAACAACTTTTGCAGAAAGAATTATTATGGGCATTATTTATCCTCGTGGGATTGTGGCAGCATCAGTAGCAGCATTAGTAGCAATTAAGATTATTAAATCACATCCTGAACTATACAGTGAGGCAAATACTTTAGTATTCTTTGTATTTATGATAATTGTTTTTACGGTTGTTTTTCAAAGTATAGTTACACCATATATTTCAAAAGCACTTGGAGTTACTGAACCAGAAGGTAAAGGATTTTTGATAATTGGTGGCAATAGATTTGCACGCGAATTAGCAGAAATTTTTGTCAAAAATGATATCGAAGTCGTAATTACAGATTCCTCTTGGGGTAATGTGCAAAAATGCCGGCAGTTGGGTTTAAATACTTATTATGGTAGTCCTGTTTCAATTCATGCTGATTGGAGTATTAATTTGGTTGGCATCGGTGCAATGCTTGGATTATCAACTAGTGAGTATGTAAATGCTGTATCAGCTATGAAATATAAATACGAGTTTGGCTCAAATAATGTCTATGTAATCCGTACAGCGCAAAAAGAGAGTTACAAAGGTATTGGTGCTATAGAAACAAATCTTGCTAATCTACTATTTGATGAGGGCATTGACTTTAATGTCTTGATAGAGATGCTCAATCAAGGAGCTAAAATCAGAATTACAAATATTACTCCTAACTACACTTTAGAAAAGTTTTTTAGTGATAATCCCAACGCTATTGGATTATTTATCATCGATGATAATGGCTATGCACAACCTTTTAGTAAGAATAAAAAGATTAAACTTGAGAGTTATAGTTTGATATCATTAAGAGATGATAATTCTAAAAGTAAGGATCAGCTATGTCTAGATGTATAAGAAGTTTTAATGGTAAAGATCCTAAGGTAGCTGATTCAGCTTATGTTGATGAGTCAGCGGCAGTAATAGGAGATGTTATCTTAAAAGAAGATTCATCTATATGGCCACAAGTCAGTGTAAGGGGGGATCTCTTAACAATCACTATTGGTAAAGGCACTAACATCCAAGATTGCAGCACACTTCATACTACTGAATATCTTAAGGATTTCGGTCAAGGGTTTGCATTAAGTATAGGAGACTATGTGACAGTAGGACATGGTGTTGTTTTACATGGCTGTGAGATAAAAAATAACTGCCTAATAGGCATGGGTTCTATAATACTCGATGGAGCGGTAGTTGAACCATGGGTTTTTCTAGGCGCTGGTAGTTTAGTACCATCAGGAAAAGTTCTTGAGTCAGGTTATATGTATTTAGGTTCACCAGTTAAAAAAATCAGACCAGTAAGTGAACATGAAAGACAAATTATTAGAGAAAATGCTGAATACTATGTCAAAGTTAAAAATAGATATAAAGCACAAATTTAGCTTATTTATTGCTTTAATATTGATTATATTGCTGTCATCTTGTGCTACAACACAATCTAATATTACAGCTATTACTACTAAGACAGTTTTTGAAGAGACTACTTATAATAACTTACTCAAACTTAAAAAATGGCAAGCTAAGGGTGTTATTGGTATTATTTATAATAATCAAGCTAAATCTGCTAATTGTATATACCTACAAGACGGTGATAATTTTAGTATCAAACTTTATGGCCCATTGGGAATAGGTAGTGTTGAGGTAAAAGGTGATACTAACAGTGTCTCACTAGAGAATAGTAAAGGGCAAAAGCTAACAGCAAAAGATCCTAAAACCTTGATGCTTGAGCAATTAGACTGGTATGTTCCAGTAGACGGATTAAAATATTGGATAAAAGCCATAGCGATACCAGATATTCGACAAACTTCGAAATTAAACCAGAATAATCTGTTAAGTAAACTATCACAAAATGGTTGGAATATTGCTTATAGTAATTATGAACTAGTTGACTATAAATATCCATTACCAACAAAAATTAGGATGTCTAGAGATAATCTAACTATAAAAATCTTTATAAAATCATGGCAAATATAAAAGCTAAAAAATATTGTAGTTATACAAAGATAAATCTATTTTTGCATATATTAAAAAAACGCGTAGATGGTTATCATAACCTTCAAACATGGTTTACCTTTTTAGATTTAAAAGATCAGCTAACTTTTAGTTTTAATGATTCACGAGAGATTAATATTTCAAGTAATATCAACATTGCCTCAAAACAAGATAATTTGGTATATAAAGCTATCAAAAGATTCCAGCAGAGCTATGGTGTACAAGACATAGGTGTTAATATTGAGATTAAAAAAAATATTCCAATTGGAGCAGGGCTTGGAGGTGGAAGTTCAAATGCTGCAACTACACTTATAACTTTACGTGATTATTACTTACCTGAATTGTCAAATGAGGAAATGATTCCTTTGGCTACAAAACTTGGCGCTGATGTGCCAATATTTCTTTATGGTAAATCTGCATGGGCAGAAGGTATCGGTGAGATATTGCACCATAAGGATTTTAGTCCGCGGTATGTACTATTGATTAAACCTGATATCCACATCAATACAAGAGAGTTTTTTGCAAGTGAGAAGTTAATTAAGACTAATAAACTGATATCTAAAGATTTAGACTTTGATGAGAGTGTTATGCATAACGATTTTGAGAATGTCTTTTATGCAAAATATCCAGAGTTTAGTGAATACCTAAAAGAGTTAGATAGTAGTTTTAGAATGACAGGTACAGGTTCTTGTTTTTATTTACTCTCAACGGATAAAAATAAACTTGAGCAACTAGGAAGAAAAATTGATAAATCTCTTGACAAATGGCTAGTTAGAACATTAAACTATGTCTACTAACTTAAGGTTAGTTTCTATTGGGCTATCGCCAAGCGGTAAGGCAACGGGTTTTGATCCCGTCATCCCCAGGTTCGAATCCTGGTAGCCCAGCCATAAAAATTCGATGATTTAATTTTCAACTATAAGACTTAAAATACTTATTATTTTTTTGTAGGCTAATATTTACGGTTAATTAAGATTTATTGTAATGCTTGTGTTTCTAAACATATTATCTTACTTACAACCACTTTTACTTTTAACTTTTGTATATTTGCTAAGCAAAAAAAGTTGCTTGGTTATTTGTTATATTAGCATACATTTATCCGTTTCTAAGAAAGGTTGTTAATATTAATCAAGTTATACCTATAAACTATTATTTATATGCTATTATAAATGATTTATTGTACTTGGTATACCTATATGGGGCTTGTTAAAATCAAAACCACAACAGCTAAGAGCTAGTCAAAAGAATGATCACATTAAAGTAGCATTTAACATAGCTACAGTGGTGTTTATTTATGTTATAGTTAGTCTTATAGCATTTTCATTTGTTGTAGCAAATTTTAAAGCAGATAGCTTTTAAATGACTTTATATATTCTAGGTAATATTTTTATGCTGACAGGTTTTGTCTTGGCGGTTCTGCGTTATCGATTTTGTTTGCTATTTTTAGTGATAGGTTTTACTTTAACTGCATTAGTAAATATTTATTTTATTTTTACGCTGCCACAATATTATTTATATGCTTTAGCTAACTATTATTTTTTGATAATAACAATCTTAAGTATCATAGTACTACTATATGGCTATCTAAAAAATACTAGATAAAAGTTTTGCAGAGCGAGTATATAAATCGTTATACTGTTTGCATAGATGAAACAAGTTATTTAGGAATTTAGATGTCTGCACAATATCATATCGGTAAACTAGGTGAAAAATATGGTCTACAAGAAAAGCAGCAATGGCTTGCCGAACAAAATATCAAAAGATCTTATCAACAAGAGGCAGAGGAAAAAATACTAGCATTACCTCGCCAAGATTTTGATATAGAAACTTATGGTAAATTGGACTATCCAGTAGGTAGTTATATCTTATATGTAATAAAGACTAAAAACTGGTATCCAAGCAAACCTTATGTTTTAATAACCAGAGGAGTCCAAGGCTATGAAACAATCAACCGTTGGAATCCTAATGTGGTAGATCCAAATAGATCATTCTATTTAGAAAGTAGCTGTAGGAGGCTGTTTTAGCAATGAAATATGTTTTATGATTAGGGGATTCTAGTTTTTGATGCACATCGACTTACACGAGACAACAGATACTGGTGATAGTGAATTTAGACCAGCATTAACAGTTCGTGAAGGTATAGTCATAGATAAGTGGACTATCCCAGATGGTTTCTATTTGGTTGCAAATAAAAATAAACCATATTATGACTTCCAAAAATATATAATTGATGCTGTATCTAAAGTTAATCATATAGTTCCTACTGATCTAAATACAAATATTCTTGGAGATGACACTATAAAAGATAGGATTATGTCTTGTGATTCTGATAAAGAAAAACTTTGTATGTCTTTCACATCTGTAGAGTATACTACAACAACAGAAGTTTATCCTGATAGCCCATAAAGAACTCACAAGAGTGTATTCTTGCTCAAGTAGAGGTGATAGTTGCAGGAAAAAGTAAAAGGAATAATAAAATATGTTAAATGCCTTAATTAATGTTGCGAGTTTTTTAGTAAATATAATATTTGGACTATACGCATTTATATTGCTATTTAGATTTTTTCTCCAGTGGGTAAAAGCAGATTTTTACAATCCTATTTGTCAGTTGGTTATGCGTGCAACAAATATTGCTATACTTCCGCTGAGAAAGTTTATTCCAGGGTTTTTAAATCTAGACTGGTCGTGTATAGTTGTGGTTTATATTGTATTTGCTATTGAAGACTTGCTTCTAAGTTGGCTTCATGGTTTTGGTTTTGAGTTAACTTTTATTTTGCTTAAGCCTTTTATAGATATAATCTTTGCGATTATAAATACGTATGTGTATTTGATAATAATAAGGGTTATTTCCAGTTGGTTTGTCCAAGGAGCTTGTAATCCGCTTATTATGGTTATATACCAAGTTACAGAGCCACTACTAGCAAAAGCAAGAGAGATAGTCAAACCTACAAAATCAGGTTTTGATTTCTCACCGCTTGTAGTATTGGTTGGGTTACTATGTATTCAAATATTTCTTCAAAATGTTATTGTACAACTTTTTCATTATTAATATTTAGCTAATGAGTTTTATTTTAGCTGTGTATATTCAACCTAACTCTGCTAAAAATGAAGTTTGTGGAGTTTTTGATGGACTCCTAAAGATTAAGATAGCTTCACCAGCTGTAGATGGCAAAACAAACAAAGCTTTGATTGAGTTTATTACTAAAGAGTTTAAGATTAAAAAGAAACTTATAACAATACTAAAGGGCAATACATCTAGAAAAAAATTATTAGAAATAGACCTTCTCCAAGTTTCAGATAATTTAGCTTTGGTACTAAAACAATAGTTAGGTTGGATAAAATTTGTAACTTAGTTGTTTTATAGTTTATTATAAAACAATCAATCTATGTAAAAGTCTTTTATAAAAAGATAATTTACACTTTAATAGGTATGTTTATACTTACACATTTATAGGCTTCTGTAATTTTTATCAACTCATTAGCCTCGGGTAAAAATAATGGCTAAAGTTGGAAAGATGCTTATACAACCATACAATCAGCCTTAGAAGTGGCAAAATCAAGTGACCAGATTTGGATAGCAAACGGTATTTTTTATCCAATTAAAGATAATGATAGGGATAAAAGTTTTATTATTCCAGAGAAAGTTTCTTTGCTTGGTGGTTAAAAGCTATTTTATTTAATTTAAATATTACTGGAAACATAGCTAAAATACTTGGTTCAGCTTTATATTAAGGTTCTTATAATGTTAACATAAAAGATGGTAGTAATATCTGGTTCTAATAAATAGCAAACTTAATGATAATGCTCTTTAACGAATGGTACAAGCATTTACTTGGAGGGATGACAAGTACTCTTTTTATAATACTAATGTCCAAGGCTGGCTAAGTCAAAGTATTGATAAACTTCCTCAAGAATATAGTTTTTAAACTAAATTAGTTAACCAAAATATAACTACAAATACTATTAAAGCCATTAAGCAATAAATGGAAAAATTTCTTTTAAAGATGAGAATACTAAAGTAAATACTAATGTCAACATACTAAATAATATATATTATGTAACGCGAAATAATAAATCTAAAAAGCAGCTAGATAAGCTTTCTTGGCAAAAAGCTTTTAATTCTTTACAGCAAGCAATAGATACTGTATCTGAAAATGGTGGAGGTGAGATATGAGTTGCTAAAGGTACTTAATATCCTGATATAGATAAAAAGTTTCCAAGAGAATCAAGTCTCAAGATGAAAGAAAATGTAGCTATTTATGGAGGCTTTAGTGGGAATTAAACATCAATATCTCAAAGAGATCTTGGTAAAAATAAGGTTACCTTGAGTGTTAATATTGGTAAAGTGCTTGAAAAAGATACCCATAACTATCATGTAATGATAGGAGCCAAAAATAGCCTAGTGGATGGTATAACAATTTCTGGAGGTGTTTGCAAGATAGTCAGGGGGAATAATCGTTATGGTGGTGGAATATAAATGATAGGATTTGATCAAACAATGAATGTAAAAAATTATATATTCGAAAATAATGAAGCTTACATCGTTCATTAACCAAAAGATGATATTAGTTATTAAAGGTTTAAGGTAATCCATGCAGCTGATTGAGAAACCATAATATTCCAAAGTAAGCCAGGTATTAAATAAGGTAGCTCAATTTTCCAGAACTTTTGCCATGCATTTAACTTAAATGCTGCAGCTTCTAATCCCATAACTGAATATGGGAATAGAAATATGCTGTGGTAAATGTCAGAAAACCTAGTAGCGGTGCAGACTCAAGAAAATTTATAATTGGTAAACACACTCTAGCAAGGTGTTTATTTTTAGCAGGCATATCCAATAATTAAGGCAAAGACAAATGAAAATAGCATACCTACAATTAGCCGCATAGTTGTGCGAAGCATATAATAAAGATTGCTTGGATTAAGTGATATAGCAGCTACTGATGATGAGTCTACAAACGCCTTGTGCATAGCATTCTAAGCATAGTAGGTTAGTTTACCTATATAAGTAACAATAAGGTTAATACAATTAGTCAGCCTTATTTGGGATAATTTTTTGTTGTTATTACATAACTTGCAAACATATTTATTTTCCTTAGTGATCGTTTCAAGTTATCTTTGAGGCACTAACTTTGCGATAAATATAGCTATAGAAATTCTGTCATCTATACAGATACAAATATGCATATAGCATTAGTATTGGTTAATTTTTTATTTAGAAAAAATTAACCAATAAAATGAAATTCTATCAGATAAGAAAGTTAAATTTTCTAGATCTATAAGTGCTTGAAGATCTGTTGGTTGAATCTTAGATATTTGCATATGGTAACTATAGTTCATTCTGTTTAGAAATTCTAGCATTATAGTGGTATAGAATTGCTCACCAATATAAGCATCTTCGATATCTGAGTCTATAGATGGATTATCTTAATTTCAATAATAATTGGTTTATTATCAACAATCGATACCATACAAACCATTGTCGATAGTTTTAGCTGCTTAAGTGCGATTTTATTACTGTCTGATCAACTTGATGAATCCAAATACTTCAGAGCTGCCGTGCTGAGTAGTTTTTTTATTATGATTAGTAATCTGCCAATGACCTTTTGCCATATAATATTTACATGCGTATATTGGTTTGTTGTTTAATATTCCGATACTCCAGTCAAAGTCAGTATAATAATATTTTTGTGCTATTCTTATCGAAGACTGCTCAAACATATCATTAAGGATTTGCTGTAGTTCTTTTGCGGAATTAGCTTTTTTGCCACCTTTTGAAAATGAGCCATCAGGGATTTTTAGGACTATTGGTAAGCCAAGCTCATCAATAAATTTTTGAGGTGAAAAACTTTCATCTTTGAAAATAAGTTTACCTTCCGGAGTTCGGATTTTATTTTTAATCATCAAATTATGTATATAAACCTTATTAGTACAACAGGTTATAGATTTTGTATCACCAATAACCACAAGATTATTATCTTCTGCTTTTTTTGCAAAACTATAGCTATAATGATTAATTGAAGTCGATGTTCTAATAAAAAGTCTATCGTATTCAAGCAAATATATAATCATCTTTAGTAATTAAATCTGTATAAATGCCTAAACTATAAGCAGCTTTTTGAAAATTCTTAAGAGCATTACTTATTACTATGAGGCAATATCTCATCATGGTCATGTAATATCGCTAAATCATAATATAGTTCTTTTAAATTTTTCTCTTACGCCAAACTTTACTACTAAATTTGTTTAGAGTATTTGCAAAAATTGTTTGTTCAGTATCACTAAGTGAATTTATGTGCCCTATAGTTATTTTTTTGATTTTCCATAAAGAATTTTGTTTTTCTAATATTACTTCTAATATTGGTGCAGGATATGTTTCAAATATTTTTTAGCTATTTTTTCAATACCTTTTATATTAGCAACTCCAAAGAAAACCTTAATAGCTAAAAAATCCACATTTGAAGTGTTTAGTGATTTATGATCTTCTTTATTAGCTAGATTAGATAATAGAGTTTCTTCAAAATGGCTAATGCTATTTAAAGTTTCAATTGTTGGTATAATCGTATCTTTATTTGAATGTGCTAGAAAACTATTTAAAATTCGCAGGTATTAAACAAATAGATTATCTTATAATTGTTGATGGTGATAACAATCTAAATCTAAGTTTATTAGACAAATTACCGCGATTAAAATAGTTATTACAAATATATCTACTGCTGAGATTGCACAAAAATGTAGCTATGCTAATAATTTTAAATTAAATAATCATTCATCAGTTAAGCTACTGTCAAATGCTTAAAGCTGCTTTGTTTCATTAAAGTATCAAAAGAGTTTTATTGGCAGATAACACAAATGAAAAGGCTTAGCAGCAGCTCTACACCTTGTATAATAGAGTTATTCATCCACACATAATAATTACACCAGCAATTTTAGATTCTTAAATCTAGGTGTAGATTATCTGATGTATATTTTTGATAGACCCTTAAAGTAGCAAAATTATAAGAATATTAATCTAAAGATTTTTGATACTTATGCAAATGGCGCGATAACTATTACGATTAATAATCATAATAGCACCACTATTAGTTCACAGTTGAAGCAATACTAAAGCGTTTCTAGTAAGAGATATATAACAATCATAACTTTAATACTGATTAAGCTAGGACTCAAAAAGTTAGTATTCGTTAATATTATCTCTATAGTCTTTTAAAAAGTTTTACATAAATGATACTATTTAGATAGTGAATAACAATTTATAACAACATTAATGATAAATATAGTGAAGTATGTCTACTATGCGCTATTTTCAGTAGTCTGTTTTGCATCTAGTGCAATTATTGCTTTTATACCAATATTTATTTTTTCGTTGGCTAAGCTTGTGATACCAATAAAACGAGTAAGGCATTTATGTACTTCAGTGGTAGAATTATCTGCAAGTTTATGGGTAAGTTTTGCTATTTTAATAACTAAATTATTTTCTCCAACAAAATTTGAGGTTGAGCAGAATGCAAAACTTGATAATCAAGGATCTTACCTAATTATATGTAATCATAAAAGTTGGCTAGATACTTTTATACTGATGTTGGTATTTCATAAAAAAATAGCATTTCCTAAATTCTTTATGAAATTTCAGGTATTTTTTATTCCGGTTTTAGGCTTGACTGCATGGGCACTAGAATTTCCGGCGATGAAACGTTATTCAAAAGAATATCTAAATCAACATCCAGAAAAAAGGGGTGAAGACCTACAAAAAACTCTAGCATATTGTAAAAAACTATCACCAAGGCCAACTACAATTGTAAATTTTATTGAGGGAACTAGGTTTACGTTATACAAAGCACTAAAAAGTAACTATAAAAATCTACTTAATCCCAAGGCTGGTGGAATAGCCGTAATTCTAAAAAGCTTATCAGATAGAATGGTTGGTATTTTAAATACAACAATAGTTTATGATAATCCAGAACAAAATTTATGGGATTTTATGGTTAGGAAAACAAAAAAGATAAAGATAAAAGTAGAACTAATTCCTATAGCTGAAGTACCAGTAGGTGATTATTTTGGTAATGATAAAGATAAACACAACTTTCAACTTTGGTTGAATAAACTCTGGCACAATAATGATCAATATATCTCAGAGCAGTCAATTAGAGATATAACAATTTAATTAATACTCTATAGCTCTAATACCTCGCAAGTTGAGAGTTTTAACAAATACTTAGTCAACTTGAATTATCTGATAATGGTGTTAAATCAGTACTCTTTACAGAACAAACTTTAGATATTAGAGATTAATATTATAAGTGTTAAGTTGCGACCAATTAGATTGATGATTTACTTGAGCAAAAAAATTATTTGAGTGGTTATAGAACTTAATAGTTAGTAAAGGTGATATTTATGTGATTTTTTTAAAGAAAATGGAGCTACAATCAAGTCGTATAAATGATATATCTTTTTCAGATTGGCTATATCTAAAAACTTCAAAAAGCTTTTAATTGACTTAATTAACCTTAACTGTCGAATTAATAGGATGTTGATAAGTTTGTTATTTAACTAAAAGTTATGGTAGTGGTAGAGTGATCTATTATCCAAAAGATTATTTGATATCAAGAAAAAATTATTAATTTAATGTATGTGGTAACCAAGCAATTTCGACAAATAGGAATAACGCTGTGTAAATACCCATAAAGATAAAAGGCATATATATTTCTAATATTCTAATAGGCTTGAATGAACCTTTTTCTTCAGCAATGTGTTCTTCTGTTAACCATACCCTTGAAGGGAGGCGTCTTTCAAGTGACGGCACAATACTATTTTTTATTTGTATGTGGTGTCTGAAGAACCTAATAATTTTCCACCACGCATAACAAAACACCAATCCAGCAAAGTATGGGATACTAACAAGTATACCAGAAGGAGGATTTTCAACATTGATGTTGTTACTAATAGCTAAAGCAACGATACCAACTAGGACAAGGTTGAAAACCAAAAAGAATAAGTTAATAACAATCCTTCTGTAGCTAGTTCTATCTGTTAATTCAACATATATCCTATACTGTTCAATTAGCAGCGAGTTATATTGCTCATTTGATAAATTACTTTCATCCTCGTTATTCCATAACTTATCTTGTATCTCTTTATGACTAATCTTTTCCATTTTATTCCTTTCTAATCCATACATTCAAAAGAATTGACACTGATAATGCTATTACATTTTAAGCTATTTATCAAACTTTTCGTATATTAATAGTTATCTATATTGCTGCTCACTAATTATATCAATAATCCTAGATGGTTGTGAAGATTTAAATTCAGTTTCTAGTATATAAATATTATCAAAGGTTTTATTTATCGATTTAGTGTTATTGATGAAATCCTCTCTAGATATATTAACGCTAGTTGAAATAATAGCATCATTAATATTTTGACAGATATAGGTTACTATATCAGTTGTTACTAAGCGTATTGCAATAGTTGTTTTACCACCAGTTAACCACTGAATATCCTTTTTACCTGGCACTATCCAAGTAGTTGGTTGAGGTTGTTTGGAGCATATTTTATCGATTTGCTCATTAGATATTTTAGTGGTATCTGCATATTTGAGTAAATGCTTATAGTTATGCGAGATTATAATAAATCCTTTGCTTGAGTCTCTTTTTTTTAAGTTTATAACTTTTGCTACTGCATCTTTAGAGATGCTGCAACTCAAGCCGTATACTGTATCTGTAGGGATACTAATAACCTTATCGTTTATTATTTCACTAATGATTTTATCCAAATCTTTTGTAAGCATATTCTGTTATGGTTCATGACTTAAACTGAGGATATTTTAACATTTTAGAAATAAAAAAACCTATAAGCTAATAAATCTATAGCTTATAGGTCTAGAATTATTAGAGTATTAGTAAAAGTTAAACTTACTTCTTGTTTAGTTGCTCTTTGATAAGGTCACCAAGAGTTGTAGGAGTCATTTGCTCTACTTTGTAGTTAGACTTGCTAGCTGCAGTATTATCTTCATCAACAGCTTTGATAGAAAGAGCAATACTTCTCTTCTTAGTGTCAATGTTAATAATTCTAGTTTCTATTTCTTGACCTTCACTTAACTCATCACGGACATCTTTTGTATGCTCAGCAGAAATTTCAGAAATTCTGATGAAACCATCGATGTTGTTATCTTCATCAAGCGTAACTACCGCACCATTATCTTGTACTTTAGTCACTTTACCTGTTACTAAAGAACCTTTAAGGTGGATATTTACAAAGTTCTTGAATGGGTCCTCAGAAAGTTGCTTCATACTAAGAGCAATTCTCTCAAGATCAGTGTTTACAGAAACTAATACAGCTTCTACTTCATCATTTTTCTTAAACTCTTTTATAGCTTTAGCTGGGTTATCCCATGCAACATCTGAAATATGTACAAGACCGTCAATACCGCCTTCAAGGCCGATAAACACACCGAATTCAGTGATTGATCTAATTTTACCAGTAACTTTATCATCTGGTTTGTAGTTTTTCTCAAACTCGCTCCAAGGATTAGGTCTGCACTGCTTGATACCAAGAGAGATTCTGTGGTTAACAGCATCTAGTTCAAGTACGATAACTTCAACTTCTTGACCGATAGATACAGCTTTATGAGGATTAACGTTTTTGTTAGTCCAATCCATTTCAGATGTATGAACTAAACCTTCAATACCTTCTTTTAACTTAACAAAACAACCGTAGTCAGTGATGTTAGTTACTGTACCAATAAGCTTAGCACCTACAGGAAGCTCATTAGCGATATTTAACCATGGATCTTCACCAAGTTGCTTAATACCTAGAGAAATTCTTTGTTTCTCTTTATCAAACTTGATTACTTTAACATCAATTTCTTGACCTATAGATAGTACATTTGTAGGGTGGCTGATTCTGCTCCAAGAGATATCAGTGATGTGTAATAGACCATCAACACCGCCAAGATCGATAAACGCACCGAAATCTGTGATGTTTTTAACGATACCTTTAAGAACACTACCTTCAGAGATTTTCTCTAACATAGCATCTCTATCGCCAGAGTTGTTCTCTTCGATAACTGCTTTTCTAGAAACAACGATATTATTTCTCTTAGTATCGATTTTAACAACTTTTAATTCGATATCTTTATCTTCTAAATGAGCTACATCTTTGATAGGTCTTGTGTCAACTAATGAACCAGGTAAGAATGCTCTTAAACCTTCAACATCAATAGTGTAACCACCACGAACGTGATTAGTAATTTTACCAAGAACAGTTTCGTTGTTTTTGAAAGCTCTTTCAATTCTGTCCCAAAGCTCGATTTTTTTAGCTTTATCTCTTGATAATCTAGTTTCGCCGCAGCTGTTATCTAGAGCTTCTAGAACAACATTGATTTTATCACCAGCAGCTACTTCTAGCTCACCATTGCTATTTTTTAAAGAAGACACAGAGATGAATGACTCTGATTTAAGACCAGCATCAATCATTGCGAATTCTTTGTCTATGCTTACTACAGTTGCTTCGATGATTTTACCTATTCTCATCTCTGTTTGCTTAAGAGATTGCTCAAATAGTTTTTTGAAATTTTCTGACATTTTTTGATTTCCATTTCCAGTGTAGTTGGTTGTACACAGTTTGCAAGTACCCACTGGTATTGTTATATAAAAAGTACTAGCAAACAATTATGTAACGTGTAATATTATCTAAGAGATAACAATTCTTCAAGAAGAAAATATTAAAACTTATGTGTGATGATGCAAGTGATGATATTTTTTTTATGCAAAAAGCCTATGAGCAAGCATTATTAGCTCATCAAGCTGGTGAAGTTCCAATAGGAGCAGTACTTGTTAAGGACTATCAAATAATTGCACAAAATTTTAACCAAACTATAATCTTAAATGATCCAACAGCGCATGCAGAAATCTTGGTTTTACGCTCAGCAGCAATAGAGCTAGGCAATTACAGATTAGTTAATACAAAATTGTATGTTACTTTAGAGCCATGTATAATGTGCTTAGGTGGTTTAATTCAGGCAAGAGTGTCTGAATTAATTTATGCTTGCGATGATAGTCGAGTAGGCGCTTTTTCACGTGAAAAGCTCCATAAGAATAAGAATATTAACCATAACCTTGGAATAACAGCCGGAGTAATGGCTGGTAAGTGTAGTAAACTTCTAAAGGATTTTTTTAAACAAAAAAGAAATTAGATTATGAAAAAGGAAAAAATTGTTGTTTTATATGGTGGTGATTCCCCAGAAAGAGAAGTTTCTTTGAAATCTGGTAAAGCAGTTTTGGACTCTTTACTAAGCCAGGGTTATGACGCCGTAGATCTAGATGCTAGTGGTAAAGAGCTAGTAGCAAAAATTCTTGAGTTAAAACCAGATAAATGTTTTATTGCATTGCATGGTGAAGATGGTGAGAATGGTAGGGTATCAGCATTACTTGAGATGCTTGGAATTAAGCATACAAGCTCATCGATGAAATCATCGGTAATTACTATGGATAAAATGATTTCTAAAGAAATATGGATGTATCATCGTATGCCTACACCGATGGCAAAATTTCTCACTGATAAATTAGTTGCAGAAGATGAGATTAGTTTTCCTGTTGCAGTTAAACCAAGTAGTGGTGGCTCAAGTATTGCTACTTTTAAAGTGAAATCTATACAAGAGCTCAAACAAGCCTATGAAGAAGCATCAAAATATGGTGAGGTGATGATTGAGCAGTGGGTGACAGGTAAGGAAATTACTGTAGCTATTGTTAATGATGAAGTTTACTCTTCTGTTTGGATAGAGCCGCAAAATGAGTTTTACGATTATGAATCAAAGTATAGTGGTAAGTCAATCTATCACTCACCGAGTGGCTTATGTGAGCAAAAAGAGCTAGAGGTCCGCCAATTAGCTAAAAAGGCCTATGACTTGCTTGGCTGTAGAGGACATGCAAGAGTAGATTTTATCTATGATGATAGAGGTAACTTTTACATTATGGAGATAAACTCTTCACCAGGAATGACCGAGAATAGTCTATCGCCTAAGTCAGCAGCTGCAGAAGGAATTGATTTTGATAATTTTGTTAAGAGAATAATAGAACAGGCGCAATGACAAAAATTATCAAGAAGTTTTTAATATTAAGCTTTATACTATTAGTAATTTTAGGCTCTGCTATTTTTATTGTTGCTAAAACAGATAAAACAGTTTCAAAGATTGATGTTGTATCTAATGATGGGCTTATTTACATATCTAAGCAAGATTGGATCAATAAAATTGCTACGCTTGATAATAATCAATGGTTTGATGTTAATATTGCTAGTATTGAGAAATATATCTATTCAATCGATGGTGTTGATTATACGCTAGTAAAAAAAGTGTGGCCATCGACATTAGTAATTTATTTATATGACCATAAGCCTGTAGCTTACTGGAATAATAATCAGATTCTTCTTGATAATATGCGAATCATCACCCCAGCGGTTTTTAACTATAATGGCGATTTACCATATATCCAAAGCAAAGATGATAGTAGTAAAGACTATATATATCAAACCTATAAAGAGTTAAATAGTATTTCCAAGCAAAATAATATGCAAATACTTAAAATATCTTATACTGGTAATCAATTTAGTATTTTACTTTCAGATGATATTGAAGTTGTGCTTGGCTCAGTTAAGTTGAAAAAGCACTTAGAATTATTTTTTAAATCTTATACAAAAGTTAAAAATTATAAATCAGTTAAATATTTTGACATGCGTTATAGTGATGGTTTTGCAGTAAAGTATAAATAGAAAAGCATTTATTTTATTGGTTTTCTATGATAATAAGCTTATAATGTAATGTCAGTATATAGTTAAGTAAAGTTATCTGTCTTTGAATTGGGGCTAATTAAATGGGTTTTAGGAATAATAATTTTTGTGCTGTAGATTTGGGCTCACACAAAATAACGGTCGCGATTGGTCAACTTGCTGAGAATAACAGTATAAAAATATTGGGAGTTAGCCAGAAACAGTCAAAAGGGATCAAACAAGGTTCTGTAATTAATCTTGAAATGGCTATGGAAACGCTTAATGCTGCACTTGATGAGGCTAAAATTATAGCAGGTGTAGATGTTAAGGAAATTACTCTAGGAGTTAGTGCTCCTAGTATTAGTGGTTTTAACTCATATGGTTTAGCAGCAGTTGAAAACGGTGAAGTCAGTATTGAAGATTTAGCTATGGCTATTAAGACTGCAAAAGCAGTGCCGATGTCAGCTGATACAGAGATGTTACATGTTTTACAAAGAGATTATATTGTTGATGGTCAACCTGGTGTTACTGAGCCGATTGGCATGTTTGCAGTAAGGCTAGAATCTAATGTTCATATAATAGTAGCATCATCACGCTTATTGCAAAATGTACGTAAATGTGTTTCAAACTGTAGTTATACTATTAGTAATCTTGTTGTTGAGCATTTAGCTGCTAGTAGCGCAACCCTTACTGATAATGAAAAAGAAATGGGTGTTTGTCTTGTAAATATTGGCGCTGATTCAACAAGCTTTTCAGTGTTTGTTGATGGTGGTATTTGTTACACATCAAGTATTAAGACAGGTGGTGCAAGTATTTCTTCAGATATTTCTAAAGTATTTAGGCTTCCTATCGAAGCAACTGAGAGTTTGAAGTTACAATATGGTTATGCTGCAAGTAAATATCTTAAAAACCCTGATGAAAAAATAGATATACCAAACTCGTTAGGTAATGCTAAAAAAAGAATATCATTGCAGGACTTGTCTTTGGTTATTGAAGCTAGAGTGGAAGAGATATTTGAGTCATTATATCGAGAGTTAGATCAACATCGCCTGTTAGAAGTCATATCATCTGGGATTGTATTTACTGGTGGTGGAGCTAAGCTTAAAGGTCTCGCTAGACTTGCCGAAGATATGTTCAGGCTACCAGTAAGGGTTGGTGGTCCTATTGAGGTCTCTGGTGCTAATGAGGTTGTTCATAACCCATCTTATGCAACAGTTGTTGGGCTACTAAAGTATGCAGCTGAAAATAGTGATACAAGTAATGAGCAGAAGATTGATGAAGATGTGATGGAAATAGATGAAAATACAGGTAAATCTAAGAAAAAGATAATCTCATCTGTAAAAGTCTGGTTTTCTAATAATTTTTAAGTTAAGTAGTTTAAAATGGTGAATCTAAAGTAAAGGAGTAAAATATGTTTGATTTTAACGATTCAATGGTTTCAAATGCTATAATTAAAGTTGTTGGTGTTGGTGGCGGTGGTGGTAATGCTGTACAGCATATGTGTGAAGAGGTTTCTGATGTTGAGTTTTTTGCCCTGAATACAGATGGTCAGGCATTATCAAAATCAAAAGTTCAAAATATATTACAAATCGGTACAAACCTAACAAAAGGTTTAGGTGCTGGTGCTAACCCAGAGATTGGTAAGAGAGCAGCAACTGAAGATAGAGCAAAAATTGAGCAACTTTTAGAAGGTGCTGATATGGTTTTCATCACTGTTGGTATGGGTGGTGGTACAGGTACAGGTGGAGCACCTGTAGTTGCAGAAGTAGCAAAAGAAATGGGCATACTTACTGTAGCTGTAGTTACTAAGCCTTTCCCTTTTGAAGGACCAAGAAGAATGAAAGCAGCTGAGCAAGGTATAGATGAGCTGATAAAGCATGTTGATTCGATAATTACTGTGCCAAATGAAAAACTTCTAAGTGTGCTTGGTAAGGGTGCATCGCTAATAGATGCGTTTAATGCGGCAAATGATGTTTTAGGTAACGCTGTAAAAGGTGTATCCGAGCTTATCACTCAACCTGGTCTTATCAATGTTGACTTTGCTGATGTTAGAGCAGTTATGACTAATATGGGTCTAGCAATGATGGGTATGGGCGAAGCTATTGGCGAAAATAGAGCTAGAGAAGCTGCAGAAGCTGCTATCTCAAGCCCACTTTTAGAAGATATTAATCTTGACGGTGCTAAAGGTGTAATTGTAAATATTACAGCTGGTATGGATATGTCTATCGGTGAGTTTGAAGAAGTTGGTGAAGTGATTAGATCTTTCATCTCTGACGAGGCTATCGTGATAGCTGGTACAGTTATCGATCCAGATATGACTGATTCTATGAAAGTGACAGTTGTTGTTACTGGTATAGAGAAAGTTGCAATGAAAAGAGGCTTTGGTGTAGAGAAGACATCTAGCCAGCAACAAGGTGCTTCAAGCTTTTCAAATAAAACATCTGCACCTTTCTTAAGAAAAGAGACTGAGATTGTTACTGGTGCTAGTAATACTCCAAAAACTGATTCTGATGATGTAAATAAATTAGATATTCCTAGTTTCTTAAGAAGAAGATAATAAAAAACAAAAATTAAGAGAGAATAATGAAACAAAAGACTATAGCAAAAGAATTTTCTGTAATAGGTGTTGGTTTGCATTCTGGTGTAGATGTTTCTATGACTGTTAAGCCAGCTGGTGTTGATAGTGGTATAGTGTTTCGTCGTGCTGATTTAACCCCAGTTGTTGATATCAAAGTTTCTCCATCTAGTCTTAAAGAAGCTATAATGTGTACTCTTTTAACAAAAGATGGTGATCAAAATCTATCAGTATCAACAATTGAGCATTTGATGTCTGCATTTGCTATGTTTGAAGTTGATAATGTATTGATTGAGGTTAATGCTCCAGAATTACCAGTAATGGATGGTAGCTCTTATGAGTTTACACAGTTATTAAAAGAGGCTGGTATTGTTGAACAAAATTCTGCTAGAAAAGGTATAAAAATCTTAAAACCTGTAAGAGTTGAGTATGAGGATAAGTTTGCTGAGGTTTTACCCAGTGATACATTAAAATATGAGTTTAAGATTCACTGGAATCACCCTGTAATTGCGGCAACAAATGATCACATAGTTTTTAAGTATGATCTTGATGAGTATATTAATATGGTTTCAAAGGCTAGAACATTTGGTTTCTATGAGCAGCTTGCCTACTTACATCAAAACAATCTTGCTAAAGGAGCATCGTTAGATAATGCTGTTGGTATTACTAATGAAGGTGTCCTTAACGAATGTGGTTTGCGTTATGATGATGAGTTTGTCAGACATAAGCTTCTAGATGCGATTGGTGATTTCTATGTTGGTGGTTATATATTAGGTCATTTCAACTGTTTTAAGTCAGGTCATACTCTTAATAACAAGCTTCTACATACTATCTTTGCTGATAAAGGTGTGTGGGAATATATTTAGTTTTGTCTTAATCTTAATCTGTTAAAATTATATTTTGTTCTTTTATATCGATTGCTAGAGCTTGTTTAATAAGTTTTGTATTTTCATCGTTATGGATTTTATTTATAGCATTTTCACGCTTAATCTCAGAAGGTGATTTTTGACTAGCAGAGATTTTATTCGTTGATAGATTTTTTATATCTAACCTGAAACTAGCATTATTAAGATACTTACCAATACTTGCTTGAAGTTTGACTATACTCTGAGGATCAAACTCAAGAATTTTTTTAGCATCTTCATTAAGTTGAATTTCAAATGTTTCACCATTGTCACTGATAAGATGACTATTAAAAGCTAGTGTTTTTGTGAAGCCTTTTAGTTTTATTCTATTAAGGAGATTAAACCATTTTCTGTCTAATGACTGTTCTTGAGTGTTCTCAGTAACTGTTGAATTATTATTTTGTGTTACAACTGATTTTACAATTTGTTTAGTTTGTTCTGGCTTAAATGTATTTTTAAGCAAGCTTATATTATTTCTAGCAGTTATTGCGTTAGCATCTGTCTTAGAGGTTTGGGCTTTATCAGTTAGGTTTTTTTTTTGAAACGCTATAAGTCTCAGTATAGCCATAGTTACACCAGTTTCGAAATTTGGTGCTAAAGCAATATCTTTTTTGGCAGTTATTGTGAGTTGATACAAAAAGTGTGATTGCTCGATTGATATTTTCGCCAAAATATTATTGATTATATCAACATCAATATCATTAATAGCATCTAATGACTGTGTAAAGCTATAGATACAGCAAGCGAACCAAATTTCGGCGATTTTATCTAGTACAGCATCGGCACTACTTTGTGTAAGTGCTAAATTTTTGACTGTTGGAAGTATAGTACTTGGATCATTATCAATAATCGCATTGATAATACTATATATTTCTTCACTATCGATAATTCCAAGCATTTGCTTAATTTGAGCATGCTTAAGTTCACCACTACAAAAGCTAATAGCCTGATCAAGTAAACTTAAGGCATCTCTTAAGCTTCCTTTAGCATGATAAGCTATATACTCAAGTGACTGCTCATCTGAATTTATATTCTCTTTAGCTAGGACTATTTTTAGTTGATCCTTGATATCAGCCTGTGAGATATGTTTAAGATGAAGTTGTATACATCTGGATAGTATCGTAACAGGGATTTTATGATAATCTGTAGTTGCTAAGATAAATTTAACATACTCTGGTGGCTCTTCAAGGGTCTTTAGCAAAGCATTGAAGCTTTGCTTAGATAGCATATGTACCTCATCAATTAGATAGACTTTATATCGCCCTTGTGATGGCATATATTGAATATTATCCAATATCTCTTTTGTCTCTTCAACACCTGTGCGTGAAGCAGCATCAATCTCAATCAAATCTATAAAGCTATTATTATTGATTGCTACACAGTTTTCACATTTGTTGCAAGGCTCAGCAGTAACACCAGTTTTACAGTTTAGACATTTTGCCAAGAGTCTACCAAGTGTTGTCTTACCAACTCCACGAGTACCTGTAAATAGATAAGCATGGTGGACTTTTTGAGTTTCTAGAACATGTACTAAACTATTAAGAGTATGCTGTTGTCCAGCAACTTCTGAAAATGACTGTGGACGATATTTCCTTGCTAATGCTTGATATGACATTTACAAATTAATTTATTAGAAAATCCTATGATAAATGATAACAGAATTAGACTAAAATAATAAGAGGGTATTTAGATAACGTTTGAATAGTCTCTATTTGCAAAATTTAGCGTAAAAATATAGAATTTATATACAAATTATTACATTTAGAAAATCTCAAAAAATGGAATCTATAAGTTATAAACTTGTGTTAAAAGATCTAATGGCCCGTATTAAATCTTTACATGACTACCTTTGACTATGATGCTAAGAAAGAAAAGTTAACAGAAGTCCTAATGGAACTAGAAGATGGCTCTATTTGGGACAATCCAGAGTATGCACAAAGTTTAGGTAGACAAAAAGTTGAACTAGAAAATGTTGTAAATAGTTATGAGTATATTTCAGAGACATTGGAAACTCTTAGCGAGCTTTTAGAATTGGCAGAGCAGGATGAGTTACTAATACAAGAAATTGCTCGAGATACACAAGATGTGGCTAGTGAAATTGAGAAGCTTGAGTTTCGTCGCATGTTTTCAGATAAAATGGATGCTAATAACGCATTCTTGGATATTCAGTCAGGTTCTGGAGGTACAGAAGCACAAGATTGGGCAGAGATGCTAATGCGGATGTATATGCGTTGGGCAGATAGTCATGGTTTTAAGGTAAGTGTTGATAATGTCTCAGATGGAGATGTTGCAGGTATAAAAGGATGTACGCTAAAAATAGAGGGTGAATATGCTTATGGTTGGCTGCGTACCGAAACTGGTATTCATAGGTTAGTGCGCAAATCACCTTTTGACTCAAACAGTAAGCGTCATACATCTTTTGCATCGGTGTTTATCTCACCTGAGGTTGATGATGATATTAATATTGAAATAAATCCTGCTGATTTACGAGTTGATACCTATCGCGCATCAGGGGCGGGTGGTCAGCATGTCAACAAAACTGATTCAGCTGTGAGAATAACGCATATTCCAACAAATATTGTGGTGCAAAGTCAAAGCGATAGGTCACAGCATAAAAACAGAGATAACGCGATGAAACAGCTTAAGTCAAAGCTATATGAGATGGAACTACAAAAGCGTAATGCTAAAAAGAATGCTCTTGAAGACTCAAAGGCTGATATTGGTTGGAGTAATCAAATTCGTTCGTATGTGCTTGATCAGTCC
Organism: Francisella-like endosymbiont; assembly: GCF_003069505.1. NCBI lineage: Bacteria > Pseudomonadati > Pseudomonadota > Gammaproteobacteria > Thiotrichales > Francisellaceae > Francisella-like endosymbiont. The sequence goes on from NZ_QAPC01000001.1 coordinate 463,952, forward strand.
CGTATTAAAGATCTAAGAACAGGAGTGGAAAACACCAATACTCAAGCAGTATTAAATGGTGATTTGGATAAGTTTATTGAGGCTAGCTTGAAAAGTGGGTTAAAATAGGTTTTATAAAAAGAAGGTTTCGCTACTTACTAGTAAGTTTTAGCGACATGGTTTTTTCATATCGGAAAAGTATGCAAAACTGCCTAGCACTTGCTATCGCTTATTTGCATGATAATTGTATCTACAAAACTCGCGTAAGCTCAAACAGTTGTAGATACTTTTCATTATCATTAGCAAAAGCTAACCGCAAAAGTGCAAAAAATATAGGATATAAAGATGAGTAGTAAATTAAAAGATTCGATAAAAACAGCGATAAAAGAATATTTAGATGCTAATGATATAACAGTTAAAGATGCTGTTAGAGACAAGATTAGAGAGCAAATTAGTAAGTTTTTAGGCGAAGTAAGCGAGATAAATGAGCAGGTTAAAGAACAAGTTGTAGCACTTGTGAAAGAGCATGTAACAGAGCTGCAAGAAAGCTTACAAATCGCCTTGAGAAAAGAAAAGCTAAAAACTTTAGCTCAGCAAAATAATGGCATAAGCCATCCAAATAGTTTCCGAAGAAATGCTGTTGCTACAGAGTTACAAGCTCGCTATGCTGATAAGACTAAGCAAGAATTAGAAGAGCTAGATAACAAACAACAGTATAGTCTAACAGGTAGAGTAGTTCTACGCCGTGTCATGGGTAAGGCATCTTTTATAACACTACAAGATTACACTAGTAGAATCCAAATTTATCTAAAAAAGAGTGACTTACCAGAAGGGCAATATGAAACTTTCAAAAATCTATGTGATTTAGGTGATATTGTAGGTATTTCAGGAACTATGTTTAAGACAAATACTGGTGAGCTTTCTGTAAAAGCAAGTCATTTCGAGATCTTAACGAAGGCGATTCGCCCGCTACCAGATAAATTTCATGGTTTAGCATATCAAAAGATGAGATACCGCCAGAGATATGTTGATTTAATTACGAATGAAAAATCGCGTGAAGTTTTTAAGGTGCGTTCAAAAGTTGTAAGTTTTATTCGTAAATATTTTGATAAATTAGATTTCATGGAGGTAGAGACGCCAATGATGCATGTTTTACAAGGTGGTGCTACTGCTAAGCCATTTAAGACACATCACAATGCTTTAGATATGCCATTGTATTTGCGTATTGCTCCAGAACTTTATCTAAAAAGACTAGTTGTTGGTGATTTTGAGCGTGTTTATGAGATAAATCGTAATTTTAGAAACGAAGGGGTATCTTCGCGCCATAATCCAGAATTTACAATGCTAGAGTTCTATATGGCGTACGCTGATTATAACGATCTTATGGATCTAACAGAAGATATGCTTTCTAAGCTTGTACAAGAAGTTATTGGTAGTGAAGTACTTGAGTATGGAGAGTATAAAATCAACTTTGGTGGTAAGTACGAGCGTATCTCAATGGTTAATTCAATTGTTAAATATAATGATGATATTACCAAAGAAGATTTAGCAACTTTTGAATCAGCTAAAAAGATTGCTGAGAAACTAAAAATAAAAGTCGAGGCTTACCATGAGCTTGGACACTTGATAAATGAGATATTTGAAGAAACTGTTGAACATAAGCTCATTCAGCCAACATTTATCACAGATTATCCAGCAGTAGTTTCACCACTAGCGCGTAGGCAAGATGGTAATCTGGAATTTACAGATAGATTTGAGTTCTTTGTTGGAGCGCGTGAAATTGCAAATGGTTTTTCTGAGCTTAATGATGCTGAGGATCAAGCAGAGCGCTTCAGAAAACAAGTTGAAGCAGCTGCCTCTGGTGATGATGAGGCAATGCCGTATGATAAAGATTATATCCGTGCTCTAGAGTATGGTATGCCTCCTACAGCAGGTCAAGGAGTCGGTATTGATAGACTTGTGATGTATTTAACGAATTCACAATCTATTAGAGATGTGATTTTATTCCCGCATATGAAGCCAGAGTGAATTAAATGCTAAAAAACTTTCTTAAATCATTGTTTGAAAATATCTATACTCCTGAAATTGACCCTTTAGAGTACATACAAAAATTTGTCAGGCCAAGCTATAAACAAATAGTTGATGGTCATGAGATTGACTATGCAGGGTTTATCAAACATATAAACAAGCAGAGCGATTACCTAGAATAAAGGTGGTTATAGTAATGATTTTGAGACTAAACTTATAACTACACCACCTATATTTAATGCTATTCAAGAAAGATACCAAATATTTAGACAAAAAATATTAGAATTAGTTGATAATGCAAAAATTTTATCTGTTCCTGCAGGTTTTTACCAGAATTTTCAGAAGAGCTGATCTTATCTAAAAAATTTTCAAATCGATGCTTATGATCTTGATGCAAGCTGTGCAGAAAAAAGTGGATTATCAAAACTTGGGAATGTTAAATATATTATTGAAGTGTTTTTAACTTAAAAATTGAGAATTGTTATGATGCAATAGTTAGTAATGGTCTTAATATTATCTTAAAACTAATGAAAAGGTACAAAAAATTTTTCAGATTTTAAGTGACTTTCTAAAACTAGGAGGAACGCTTATTTGTAGCTTTATAGCTTATTTAGATAAAGTGAATATTAAAAGTTCTGAAAATGCAAAGTTTGGTAAAGAAGTTTTTAGAGATATACTAAATGTAACTTAGATAAAAACCCATTCACAAGATGAGTTTTATCAGATACTTTCAGATTGAGGTTTTAAGTTTTAATATTAAAGAAATTATCTATGATAGCCAGAAGATGTTTCCAACTGCAGTTGCTATTAAGAAATAATAATTATTACTAACGATCGTCATCGTAACTAGCTTTATGGGATTTACCTTCAATATATGAAGCAAAAGCAATTAGTAGTGCAGAAACCACAAAGACAATATGGATAACAGCTGACCACATTAAATCTCTATCAGTTGTCTGAGAAACTTCAAGAATTTTTTTAGTAAAGAAATAGAAGATATACCAATAATTGAACCGGCGATCTTTAACTTAACAGCATTAGGTGAGAGCTTTTTGATCCAGACTGGTTGGCCACCACTTTTTTTATCTAGATTCATCTTGCTTACAAAGTTTTCATAACCACTAATTACTACTATTACTACAAGATTAGCAACTAATACAACATCACAGAGAGTCAAAGCAAGAATTATTAACTGATCTTCGTTAAAGCTTTTAAAAGAGGTAAATAAGTGATGTAGTTCATAATATATCTCGTATATAAAACCAAATAAAATTAGTGATAAAAGCAGATAAATTGGTGCCTGAATCCAACGGATACCAAAGATAAACATCTCAATTATTGATAATATTTTGTTTATAAATTTAGTTATGCGTTGATCCTTATTGAGTTTACAAAAATTACTTAATTAATAAAGATATATGAATTAAAAATTAAAAGCAATAATATATTTCCTCATAAAAAATCTCTAAGTATTATAACGGATAAGCTTTAACTAATATGGGGTAAGTAAAGAATATAAACTGACCTATATTGACGAGATAATGACAAATAATATTTACTTCAATCTTTTTTGTCTTAGAATATAAAGTGCCATATATAAGGCTAGCTATAAATGCTAGTACTGCAAAATGAATTCCTGCAAATGTGATATGAATAAATGCAAATGCGAATGATGTGATTATTACTGCTATAATTGGATTAAAATATTTTTGGAGTCTTGATTGAATAAAGCCTCTCCAGAAGATTTCCTCAAATAGACATGTAAATATCAAATTTACAAAAATAAATATTAAAGTATAGTACGTTAGTTTAAAATCAATTTTTTTGAAGTCAAATAGGTAGCTTATAGGAATTATGATGAATACTCCTATTAAGCCATAAAAACCCTGATTTTATAACTGGTAATAGTTTGCTTAAACTTTTCAAAAGCCTAATTTATGATGAAAAAAATAATAAAAAATATGTTGGTATAATAGAGTTTTAGTTTAAATATAGGCTAAAAAGAATAGTATCTTTTGAAATTTGGATGTTTTTAATTATACATATATTATTGAAACCGGGGGAAAATGCATGTAGTTAATAAATAGAATCACTATAGTAATATTAAAGAAAAATAAACTAAAGCCTTTTTTTGAAATAAAAGCTTAAACGGATAAAAATAATTACTATAGTAATTACTAAAAGCCTAATTAAACTTACTATCCCTCCTACTAATGTAAGAATTAGAGAAGCTATAACTGTGATATACCCAAAAGTCTTAAATCTTGTCCATAGTTATAAAACAGAAGTAATAGCTAAGACATATGCTAAGTATATGAATATTAAATTGAGCATAATTTTAGGCTATGTCTGACACTTCAATTATAGAAGTATTATTATTAATTATAGCATCATCTATTGGTTTTTTACCCCATCTGTCTGTAGTATTAACATTAACACCTTTGAGGATAAGATACTTAACAATATCTTCATGGCCTTCAGCAGCAGCTAGGTGAAGTACTGTTCTTTTATCATAATCACCTTTGTTAATATTGACACCTAAGACAACGACTCTTTTTATTTCTGATAAATCACCAGCACTTGCTGCCCAAATTAGTTCAAATGTTAAGTTTGACTCAACAGCCATTCTCTTCTCAATTGGATTTATTTTGTCACAATGAGTTATATGCTCATAGTTATGGAAACTAAACTTCTCTACTAATCTTTTACTAAATTCAACACCTCTTACAGAGTTATGATTATGGTCAAGGCGATGAGAAAAAATTGCAACACTACCAACATTTGGAATAGCTATAGCCCCAGAGACTCCAGATTTTGCTGGTAAGCCAACAGAGAAAGCATACTCACCAGAGAAATAATATATGCCACAGGAATACATCATTGATAAGCAGTTATGAATCGTTGTTGGTAAAAATATTTTTTTGCTAGTAAAAGGGCATATACCACCATTAGCTATAGATGCCATAATTTTTGCCATTTTTTTTGTGTTAGCTTGGATAGAACAAGTTTGGAAGTAGAAATCCAATGCAGTGTGGATATTTGTGCCCTTTGGAAAAACACCTACTTCTTTCATAAAATGAGCTAGAGCATAATTTCTATCTTCAGTTTCTTTTTCGGAGTAATATACAGCGTTATCAAAGCCGATAGGTTCGTCACCTGCTAGATCTTGCCAAACATTAGTAGTGTATTCAAATCTATCAGCAAGATTCCACTCTGGTTTGATCAGTGGGCACATCATGATATCACAAGAGTTTATCATCGGGTTATGTGAGGCAGGTCGTACTTGTTTAATGCTATAGCATTAAAAGTAATACCACTTGGTTTTCTGCGAACATGTTGGTGAACTTTATCTTCGCCATTTTCTTCAGTAGCTATACGGTATGTAATAGTTTTTGTAGTCGACTGTACACAGTATGATTATAGATAATTTCCTAAGGTAATCATTTGACCATCGACACTACAAAAAGCCACAGCAAAAAGATTAGGATCAACCCTTACTAGTTGAGGAATATAGTTTGCGTTTCTACCAGTTTCATTTTTTTAGTTTCGTTATATATGGCTTCGATTTCTTTTTTAAAATCCTTATAATTAGAAATTATAAAGCCTTTATTAACAGCTTTTTCAATAAGACCTATGGTTTTAAAGGTAATTTCTTGAAATGTATCAAAATCAATCTTATCAATATTAGAGATCTTATCTAATTTGCTAATTAATTTAGTGATGCGAGGATGATTATTGCTAATACCTGACTAAACTAAGATATCAAGAATATCTGTTTTTGTCATAAAGTTATCTTTATCACAGATATAATAATCTTCGCCGCTAGATGTAGTTTTAATCATTATTGTTTTCATAGATAGATATAGTTTTTAACAAAAAATAATATTGAGTTATTTTACAGAAAAAAAGAAGATTAACATATAAACAAGATCTGCTTAACTAATAGTAGCTGTTGCAAGAGCTATAGCCACTAAATATGGATCTGAGTTTGCTCCTGGTCTTCTATCTTCAAGGTAGCCATAACCTTTTAAGGCTACTGGTCTGGGGATTCTAATAGAAGATCCTCTATCAGCATAACCAACTTTGAAAGTGTTAATATCACATGTCTCATGAAGGCCAGTTAAGCGCTCATGAAGATTAAAACCATAATTTTTGATATCGATACTATGATTTTTCTCTAGGTTTTTAACTATATATTTAATAGCTTTTATACCCTCTTGAGGATCTCTGGTTTTCTTCGTTGAGAAGTTTGTATGAAGTCCAGCACCATTCCAATCGCCTTTAATAGGCTTATTATCAAATGAAATGGTAATACCATATTCTTCGCCGAGTCTCTCTAATAACCATCTAGCAATGTGAGTATGGTCTGCAACATTTAGTATACCAGCATCCTCACCATCTACACCTCTATAACCAATTTGAAACTCCCATTGCCCTGGCATAACTTCGGCATTTATACCATAGAATAAAATTCCTGCTTCTAGGCATGCCTGCATATGAGCCTCAACTAAGTCACGACCAAAAGCTTTGTTTGCGCCAGCACTACAGTAGTAAGGTCCTTGAGGCTCTGGGAAACCAGTAGTCGGCCAGCCTAATGGACGACCATCTTTGAACATTGTATATTCTTGCTCAAAACCTGTCCACATCTGATGATTTTCAGCACTATCTAAAAGGGCTCTTAGCTTGGCACGATTATTTGACGTGTGTTGAGTTTGTCCATCAGGGTTATAAACCTCACATAACACTAAATAACCATAGTCTCTTAGTGGATCAATTACAAAGTTAACAGGTTTAAGAATACAATCTGAATTATCTCCTGTAGCTTGGTTTGTTGAAGAACCATCAAAACTCCATTCTGGGAAGTCATCTGGATTCTCAAATTCTTTTAATGGTAAAACTCTTGCTTTAGATCTAAGATGAGGCACAAGATCTGAACCATCAACCCATATGTATTCCGCAGTTATTACTTTCATATCTTTACTATATTCCTTAACATTGGTTAATTCTGTTCAATGATATCAATTGTCTAAAAAAAGTAAATGCTGCTATCACAGTTGCAACTAAAATTTAGAAAAATTCTTAAGGTATTTTAGAAAGTATCAAAAACAATTTCATTAAGCTTAAGTTGGATATTGCCTTTTCTCGCACCTTTTATACATAGATCAGTATCAAGACATTTTTCCAGTCCTGCTGAAATTTTTTTAGAACTAAGCTTATTTGTTAAACTAGTATAAAACTTCTGTTTAGCTAGCCAGATATTATTATCTTTAAATATCTTTTGATGATAAGTTACTGGAGTGTTCTTAAGTTGAGAGAGTATTCTTAATTCTCTTTTTAGAGCCCAGAGTACAAGAGGTGGCTTGTCATTTTCGTTTAGGATGCTATTAAGTATCCTTAGTGCTTTGCTTTTATGTTGAGAGAGAATTGCTTCAGAAAGATCAAATACATCAAAACTGGCATGCTCATGAAGAAAAGGACGAATTGTATTTTCATCAAAGAGTTGACTATCTTGGCGCGAGAGTAGTTTTATGATTTGTTTTGTTGCTATCAAGTTACCCTCGGTCTTTAGTATTAAGAGTTGTGTTGCCTCTTTTGTAAGGCTTAAGCCAAGCTGTTGTGTTTCATAATTTATAATACTTATGGCATTATCTAAACTTGGTTGAAAAATACGAATATGAATAGCTTTATGTTCTAAGCTTTGAAACCATTTTGCTGTGGTGTTTTGCTTTTTCATACTATTGAAAACAAGCAGGTAAACATTACCATCATTATTTATAAGCTTATCAACCAATGCTTGTTGGAGTTTTTTTTGTGGGGGTTTATCAAAATTAAATTGGATAAATCTATCGATTGTAAACAAGCTAAGACTATCAACTTCGTTATACAAAACATCTATGTTTTGTTCACTTAAATCATGATAGCTGATTTCATAACTTTTGGCTTTAAACTGATTAATTATTTTTTCAATAGTATTATATTTTTGCAGAGGCTCGTCACCTGTTATGATAAAAATTTTGTAGGCAGTGAGATCATTTTTTTGTAGTAGATCAAAATAACTTAATTCCATAATATTAAAACTTTTAACTATTATTATATATCATATACTATACTGTTTAGCACATAAAAAATCAAAAGAGGTTTAATTGTGAAAAAGTTAGCTGTAGTAATGCTAACAACAGCACTAATATTGCTGTCAGATTGTGTAACCAAACCAGCAAATATAATACCTGTCAAAAACTTTCAAGCTAATAAATATCTTGGTAAATGGTATTAGATAGCAAGGTTTGATAATAGTTTTGAAAAGGGTATGACAAATGTCTATGCTGAGTATAGTTTAAACCTGGATGGAACTATAAAGGTAGTAAATAGTTGTATCACATTATTAACTGGTAAGAGAAGCTATGCTACAAGGGTTGCTAAATTTGTTGAAAATAAAAATATTGGCTACCTTAAAGTATCTTTCTTTGGACCTTTCTATTATAGTGCGTATGTGGTATTTAAGTTTGATTATAATTATAAATATGCCTATGTGGCCGGTGCTGATAAAGATTATTTATGGCTACTTCTCGAACACAAACAGTGCCATAAAATATGAAAGATGACTTTATCAACCGAGCAAAAGCTTTAGGTTACGATACTGATAAACTAGTTTGGGTTAAACATTAAACAAGATAGGATTTAGACATAAAAACTAATCGAATCAACGAAGTTTGATTTTGTAAATTATTAGTATGTCTAAGCTATGATGATTGATCGGTTGTTTTTTTAACTTTAGTATAAATTGAAATTGTTGTGTTATTCAGATGTTTTTAATTAGCCTTAAAAAGGCTAAAATATAAGCTATATTTGTGTATATTATTTTTAGATGAAGAGTTTACATAATTTTGATAGCTTTGATTTTGGTTGGCTAGTTGTCAGTATTGGGATGGCTGTTGGTGCTGGAATAGTTTTGGTGCCGATAAGTGTTGGTGTAGTTGGCTTTGCAGTCTTTGTAGTATCGATACTTATAGCATATCCAGGTATTTATCTTTTTCAGAAGCTGTATATACAGACTTTATTTGTCGCTAAAGAGCCAACGCCATATAAGGAAACTGTTGCTGAGCTATTAGGTGGTAAGTGGACGACTTTTTTAGGGGCATTGTATCTATTAATGATGCTAACATGGACTGTAATCTATGCTGAAGTTGTAGCAAAGTCTCTAGCAGCTTACTTATATATGTTTAAACTTACTGTTAATCCACATATTGAGTATAACGCTTTGTACAGCGCGATTTTGATGATAGCACTAATTTTCATAGGTATGAAAAGTCAAAAGCTTTTTGTCAGAGTATCAACTTTTTTAGTAGTTGTTTTGATTGTGGCAATTATTTTGGCATCGGTTTTTTTAATTCCGCTATGGTCATTTAATAATGTTTTACAGTTACCTGTTGATAGTGGCGAGTTTATCGCTAAAATTATTATAATGCTACCATTTTCTTCGACATCGATTTTATTTATTCAGTCATTAAGTCCTATGGTAATAGGCTATAGGTTGCATTATCGTAAAAAAGACAAAAACTTTGTCTTAGCTAAGACTGTTAGGACAATGACTTTAGCATTTGTTATCTTAATTGTTATTATTGGCTTTTATATTCTTTCATTTTCATTAGTTATTCCAAGAGCAGATGCGTTAGAAGCTACACAAAATAATCAATCAGCATTTATACTCTTAGAAAAACAAGGCTTATCCAATGGTGTGTTGTATATATGTGGAATTATTATTAGTTTGTGTGCTATTTTCACTTCGTTTTTGAGTGTTTTAGCAGGTATGGAAGAATCCCTAAAAGGATTATTGAGAAAAACTGCAACAAGACTAGGTCTAAAAGATGATACTAATCATATCTTAAGCTTAAATACACTTGTAGTAGTTATAATTTTTCTACTAACATGGCTTTCAATAGTTTTTGATGCACCAGTATATAAACTAGTGCCTTTATCTGGTCCTGTATTTGGTATATTAGGCTGTTTAGTACCATCGTATATTGTTTTTAAAATACCACAACTAGAGAGATACCGCACTAAAAGCATTTATTTTGTTATTTTTGTTGGAATTATATTAGTGATATCACCACTTTTGACTTCTGCATTATCTTAGAAATAAAAAAATCATAGTATATATGGCTAATCTGACTGTGTTATATAATTTTTGGGAAAAACTATCTTTGTCAACCTATTAGTAACTAAGCTGAATCGAAATGGTAGCATAGGATTTTCTGGAGTAGAATTACTAATGAGCTTCAAAAAATCGATTTTACGATCAAGTCATGGGGATGATTATATATTGTTTTCGGATTAATGTATTATTAAAAAATAAATATGATACAGCTAATCAACTATAAGACTATCGTGCTAAACTGGTTAAATTTATTTGTGTTATTTTGTACTGGATTATCTATAACTCAGCATTAGCAAAAGAAGAGTTTGACTTATTAATGCCTAAAATGTCTCATACCAGTAAAGACCATGGTAATACCTGCTTTGTTAGCAGCATCGATAACTTCTTGGTCATTTTTTGAACCACCTGGTTGGATTACCGCTGTTGCTCCAGCTTTGATACATTCTTCTAAACCATCAGCAAAAGGAAAGAAAGCATCCGAAGCAACTACTGAGCCTTTAGCGCCTTGGAAAGCTTGTGCTTTTTCAGCACCAATACGCGCAGAATCAACTCGACTCATCTGTCCAGCACCAATTCCTACTGTTTTAGTATCTCTAGCATAGACAATTGCATTTGATTTGACATATTTAATAGCTTTCCATGCAAACATTAAATCAACCCATTCTTTATTACTAGGAGCTCTATCTGTGACAACTTTACAGTCATTTATTTCAACACTACCATTATCATAAGATTGTGACAGAATACCACTGTGGATGTTTTTACTTATCATACGCGATGATTTAGTATCAAAAACTTTGCCTGTTACTAGTACGCGTAAATTTTTCTTGGATGCCAAAATATCTAAAGCTTCTTGAGTATAAGATGGTGCGATTATTACTTCTAAAAACATCTTACCAAGAGACTCAGCAAATTCTTTATCAACTTCACAGTTAAATGCAACAATACTGCCAAATGCTGAAATTGGATCACAAGCAAGAGCTTTTTGCCAAGCTTGATAAGCATTTTTACCAGAAGCAATACCACAAGGATTAGCGTGTTTGATGATTGCACATGAAGGTTCAGAATATTCACAAACCATTTCAAAAGCACCATCAGCATCATTAAGGTTGTTATATGATAACTCTTTGCCTTGTAGCTGTTTGGCATTAGTAATACTAATACTATCTCTGTCTGTAGAGTATACGGCAGCTTTTTGATGAGGGTTTTCGCCATATCTTAGGACTTGCTTAAGAGTACCTACTGAAAAAAGCTTTTGTGGGTATTCTTCAGCTAACTCTTTACTAAACCAGTTTGCAATATGGCTATCATACTCAGCTGTATGAGCAAAAGCTTCTTTGGCAAACTCACGACGAGTTTGTAATGTTGTTTGACCATCATTCTCAGCTATTTCTTTGATAACTAGGGCATATTGATTAGGGTTGGTAACAATAGTAGTATGTTTGTGGTTTTTTGCACATGAACGCACCATAGAAGGTCCACCAATATCAATATTTTCAGTACAAGTATCAAAGTCAGCGTCAGATTTAACTGTATTTACAAAAGGGTATAGATTAACTACTACCATATCTATTTGCCCAATGTGATTTTTTAGCATTGCATCAATATGCTCGGGATTATCTCTATCAGCTAAAATACCACCATGAATAAGAGGATGTAGAGTTTTGACACGGCCATTCATTATTTCGGGAAATTTTGTATGCTCTGAAACATCTGTTACATTTATTCCAGCATCTTTAAGGGTTTTTGAATTTCCACCTGTTGAAAGTATTTCAATATTATATTTACTTAACTCTTTAGCAAGCTTTATGATACCTGTTTTATCAAATACAGATATTAGTACCCTTTTTATTTTTGACATGCTTATTCCTTGTTATTGATGTATTTAAAAGTTAGATTTTTAATTATTTATCATTATAGCAATTTTAACCATAAATTCTTAGTTAAAACGCTTTTGTTAATCGATATTTTACTAGTAAATTAGCTACTAATATATTAGTATATTTATTATCAAAATTTTAATCTCATAGTATTCAATTTAATATGTCAAATATCGTAATCGTAGGCGCTCAGTGGGGTGATGAAGGTAAAGGTAAAATAGCAGATACTTTAGCTGAGAAAGCAGATTTGGTTGTACGCTATCAAGGCGGCAATAATGCTGGTCATACATTGGTTGTAAATGGTAAGAAGACATTTCTTCATCTGATACCTTCAGGGGTTTTACATCAGCATACAAAATGTGTAATTGGTCACGGTGTGGTTTTAGACCCTGTTGCCTTAGATGAGGAAATTACACGTTTACAAGCAACAGGTATAGCAATCTCAGCAGAGAATTTGTTTGTTTCTGAATCTTGTACAATTATTACTTCTTATCATAAGCATTTAGATGCTGTTAGGGAAAGTAGTACTACTGAAAAAATAGGTACAACTGGTAAAGGTATTGGTCCAGCATACGAGGACAAGGTATCGCGTAAAGGTATTAAATTTAAGCATCTATTTGATAAAGATATATTAAGATCAAGATTAGCAATTTCTCTAGCAGAGAAAGAAACTTTATTTAGAGATTTATATAAAGTCGAATATCCAACATTAGAACAAGAACTTGATAAGCTTTTTGCTTTAGGCCAAAAGCTTAAAAAGTATGCGGCAGATACTTTTTCAATAATAGATAAAGCAATTACAGAAGGTAAAAATGTTGTTTATGAAGGCGCACAAGGTGTGCTTTTAGATGTTGATTATGGTACTTATCCATTTGTGACATCTTCTAATACTTCAGTGGCGGGTGTATATTCTGGGGCGACAACTGCTGGGAATAGTTTAGGTCATGTGATTGGGATTACAAAAGCTTATACGACAAGAGTTGGTGAAGGACCTTTCCCAACGGAGCTTTTTGATGATGTTGGTAAATTTATTCAGCACAAGGGTGGTGAGACAGGTGTAACAACAGGTAGAATCCGTAGATGTGGCTGGTTAGACTTACCTCTTTTAAAATACTCAGCAAAATGCTCAAACTTAACATCAATAGCCTTAACAAAAGTTGATGTTTTATCTGATATGGAGACACTAAAAGTTTGTATTGGTTATAAGTATGAAGGTAGAGAAATATATTGTGCTTATCCTGGTATAGATCTTTACAAGGTTGAGTCAATTCTTGTTGATATGGAGCCATTTTCTATTGATGAAAGTGTAACAAAAGATAATATGCCAGCAGCCCTTAAGACATATCTAAAGACTATAGAGAATCATATAGGTATTCCAATATCTTCATTAGCATATGGACCATCTAGAGAACAAATTTTATTCTTTGAGGATTATTTCAAAAAGGGTTAATTTATGACTTATTCCGCAGAAAATACCGAAGTTTATATAACAAGCCAACAACTTGAACAAGCTGTTACTAAATTAGCAGAACAGATTAATCAAGACTACTCAGGCCAAGAAGTTACACTTGTGTGCGTTTTAAAAGGGTCTTTTATGTTCTTTGCCGATCTTGTGAGAAAGCTACGTATTGATCTAAGGACGCAGTTTATTACAGCATCTTCATATGGTTCTGGGACTACTAGTTCTGGTATTGTGACTTTGACAGAGACTCCATTAAAAGAAGGGTATATCAAAGATAAAAATATCATAATAATCGAAGATATAGTAGATACAGGACATACCTATAATAGGTTAATGCAGGGTATCGGTAAGTATAATCCTAAAACACTAAAGTTCGCGACTTTATTGTTTAAGCCAGCAAAACTTGAAAGAGATGTTAAGCTTGATTATGTCTGCTTTGAAATAGAAAACAAATTTATTGTTGGCTACGGCTTAGACTTCGATGAGAAATATCGTGAACTACCGTATATTGGTCTTATAAAATAAATTTTGTTTGTAAACTACTTAGTAATAACTACTCACAAAAGCTTCTCTAAAAAAATCTTCAGATAATTTGCAAGCTCTTTTATTTGAGAGTTTATTAAATACCGTACCAAACTCAGGATCATTAGTATTAGGATTTGTGAAAGCATGATAAATATTACCAAAAGTATGTAGCTGCCAATCTGCTTTACGCTTATCCATTTTTTGCTGAAATTTATTGACTTGCTTTGGTGGTGCCATTGTATCATTGTAACCATGTAGAACGAGTATTTTGGTATCGATATTTTGTTTTTGACTATATTAGATTCTAGTAAACCATGAAAGCTAATCGCCGCTTTAAACTCAAAATTCGACCTAGACATACCCTAACACACATTTGCCACCAAAGCAAAAATCTATTGCAGCGATATTTGCCTTATCAACTTTCGGTATTCTTTTTACCGTATTGTATGTTATTCTAAGTCTTGTCATTAAAGCATATTTTTCACCTAAGAAGATTATTCATCATGGTAGCATTTTCTTGTTTAGATTTACCTACTTTTGCATCACCATAGATATCTATAGTAAAGCCAAGATAGCCTTTTCTAGCCATAGCTATTGCCCTTATCACAGGCAAAATCATCTCTACCTGCCCATGTCATGTTGATGCTATTAGCACAGCTGGTAAATGCGCGCCTCTATCTGGATATGCACAGCCTCTTAGTAAGACACCATCACCACGATACTCAACTTCTTTTTTAATTATCATTTTAGTTTTCTAGATTAGCTTAAGCTGTTTAGAATTAGCGTAATTATAAAATATAAAGTTAGCTTTGGTATAGTCAAATAATTATAGATTAGTGAAAATTATTAAAACTTGTTTTTTAGTACACTTATTAGGTATAAGATACAGATAATAGTTGTAATAAAAAAGCTAATTGGCACATCAATGTAATACGCAGCTACTATACCTGACCACACTGTCAAAACTGAAATCAAAGTGCTTAGAGCAATAGGCTTATAGAAACCATCGACCCATTGAGTTGCAATAGCAGCAGGTCCGATTAAAAGTGAAAATACTAATAATATACCGACAACTTGGCAAGCCATAGATACAGTTATTGCAATACATATAAAAAGTAAAATAGATAAAAGTTTGTTTGATACTTTTTTTGACTCGGCAAATACCGGATCTATCGATGATATGAATAATGGTCTAGCAATTATTATCAGTAATGTTATTGTAAATATTGCTAAACCTAAAAGAATATATATTTGCTCAAGACTAACTGTGAGTATATCTCCAACAAGGATAGACATTACAGAACCAGAATAACCACTTTGGTATAAGAATAGAAAGTAAGTCCCTAAACCCAAGAAAAAAGTTAGGACAATACCGATAGCAATATCATTTTTCTTAATCTTATCACCAAAAGCCCCCATAAGTAACCCAGCGACAAGATTTATCGCAAGTTGTCCAGTCATTGTTGATAGATTAAGTAGTACGGCACCAGATGCTCCTGTTAGACTAATATGCGCTAAAGCATGTGAGGCAAATGATAATCTTCTAATTATGACAAAGAAGCTAATAATGCCACAGATAATCGCTATTATTGTTCCAGCTATGAATGCGTAGAGCATAAAAGTATAATTAAACACAAATATCATCCTGTAAACAAGGTAGCTCATTACAATAATGGCATTGGCCATCCTTAAAATGGATAAAGGCATCTAGTTGAGTATTAATCTCTTTCATATCATGTGATATTATTAATAAAGTGATATTTTCTTTTTTATGGATTTCTTTCAAGCAAGCTAAGAATCTTTGCTTTGCATCTGGATCAAGATCTGATAATGGTTCATCTAAAAGAAGAATTTTTGGCTTATTAATCAAAGCTTGCACTAAATAGACGCGTTTTTTTTGCCCACCTGAGAGGTTTTTGAATGGTTTATGAATGTAGTCTTCGGTTTGTGTTAATGTGATAAGATATTCTAGCTTTTCTTTAAATCTTTTACTAAATAATGGTAGCCGCCATGCCTTCGGTTTATAACTATATTTAACAAGCGTGTAGCCTGAAGTTTTTTCTTCAAAGTTTATTTCTCGCTCTTGCGGAATATAACTAATAGTATCGACATTTATTTTGTTATTATTAACAGTTATTGAACCAGAGATAGTTGGTATTTTACCTAATAATGTCTTGAAAAATGTTGATTTACCAACACCATTCTTGCCAACGATACCAACCCATGCATTTGTTGGAATCTCTAGGTTTAGCGCAGATGTAATTGGCGTATTATAGCCAATCACAAGGTTGGAGCATTTAATCATTTTATTTTTGTACTTTATCCAATGCTGAAGCAGTTGCCTGTAATGTTTCGATCATCCAGCCAATAGCATCATCATTTGTAGGCATAGTTTCGGTGATACCGACTATTGGTATATTATTTTTCTTAGCAAGTTCTAAGATATTATTTGTAACATTATCTGTGACTTGCTTGTTATAGAAAAGCACTTTGACTTGCTTATCATTAAATAGTTTTTGATAATCAATCATCATTTTAGGACTAGGCTCAGAATCATTCATTATCACCCACTGGAATGCAAGACCTTTCATATTTAATCCTAAGGCATTAGCCATATAACCAAATAATGGTTCCGTAGCGGTTACAGGCGTTTCAGAGCTTGACTGCTTTATTTGTTTGACTAGATCGTAAACCTTTTGATACTTATGGTTAAAGTTTTCAAGGTTTTTTTCAAATAAGCTACTATCGACGGAATCTTGCTTAGAAAAAATATCTTTCAGTTTAGCTGCTAAAGCTGGGAATGTATTAGGATCATACCAAAGGTGTGGATTAATGCCAAATTTTGAAGTTTGCGGATAGTTTATTAGGTCTTGTACCTTAATGATTTCAGCATCTTTATTACTTTTGAGTATTGGTGTAATCCATGAGTCATAATCAGCACCGTTATAGATAATTACATCTGCTTCAGCTAAAAGTTTAGCATTTTTTACAGAAGAGACAAAAGTATGTGGATCACCATCGGCATTATTGATTATGTTAGTAACTTTAACATTACTACCACCAATAAGCTTAGCGATACTACCATACTGATTTTCAGCAGCGACAACTGAGATGTCATGGCTATCTTTTGTTGTTTGTGGCTTATTACTTTCAGCTAAAAGATTTATAACTACCAAAGCTACAATCACAACAGCTGCTAAGGCTACTAGTATATATTTTTTCATGATTTATATCGTATTAAAATTTTTGTACAACAAATGATAGAGTAAAAAAAAGCCAGAGTAAAGTAGTATATATTTTAGCTATTAGAATCTTTGATAAATATAGCGATTACAAAAGAGAAAAGCATCAAAATAGGAATGATTACCAATGTTGTTTGGAAAGCATAGAGTGTTTGATGAGTTTCTTTGAGATAGATGATCATTGCTCCAGTAATCGGCTGTAATACTCCACCACTTAATGGTAAAAACATATTTACAACTGCTAATCCAGTAGCTATTTGTGTTACTGATATTGTGTTTCTTAGAGCAGAATAGTTAAGTATATGTACAGCCTGAACGCCACCAAATAAAACGCAGAGGATATATGCAATAATAATGTTTTGATTAAAAAATAATAAGTAAGTTACGATGAAAAAACCGAATATAGATGAAATTAAAAGAAATCTTTTCTCGCTATTTACTGCAGATGCCATAACTCCCCAAATTGGACTAAAAATACATACACCGATAAAGATTAGTGAAGTACAAAATCCTGCTTGACTTTGGGTAAAACCATATAAAGTTAGATACCTTATACCCCATAAATCTGCAAATAGCACAGTAGTACCATATATCGTAAAACAGAATAAACCATTAAACCAAATTTGTTTGTTTTTTAATACCGCTAAAATATCTTTTAATGTTTGGCTTTGTTTGTTGTTATGTTTATTTTCTTTTTTATAATTAGGGTGAGTTTTGATAACAAAAATACTAAATAATAATAGCATAAAAGAGATCATAAAAATCAAAGCCATAATTTGGGAGATACTAAGATATTTAGACAAAAAAACTAAAGGAGCAGCAGAAAGTGTCGCACCAATATATAATACAAACTGAGTGAGACCTGTAAATGCTGGAAATAATCTATTTGGTAACCAAATAGCTATTGATTTGATCGCACATAAAATAGCAAAACCACCACCAAATCCTGCCAGAATTCTATATACTAGAAGCATAGGTTCAGACTGAGCTATAGTTGCAATAAGCATAGCTACAGAAAATATAACACTGCTAACTATCATTACCTTTTTGACACCAAATTTATCAACTATTATACCAGCTGGTATTTGTGAAACTATATAGCTCCAATAAAAAGATGAGCTAAACAGTGCTGTTGAGGCAATACTAAGGTTATAAGGTTCTTTTATAAAATCATCGAGTAAGGCGCCTGTTGAAGACCTCACAAAGTACTCAAGGGCGTAAAAGAAAGCGCAAATAAATCCAAATACTAAATCCTAAAGTAGTAATCCTTGTCTTATACATTGAACTAAATTCCTCTTTTTTAACAGCTAAGCATTAGGAGTATTATTAGCTTTTCGAGAACAGTGCATTTATTAATACTAAACGATAATTATTATGAAAGCAAATTTTGCTTATTTTTAATTTTTATGCTTGAGCTCTTGCAGGCACTATTCGAGTATTATTTCCAGACATATATATAGTCACTTGATCACCAATATTAAGATCATGCTTATCTTCTTGGAGTATTGCTATGGTTCTTCCGCTATCAAGTTTTATTGTAAACTGATAGCCTTTTGATGATGTTATAGTATCTTCCGTCACCCCACCAGCAATTCCTCCTACTATCGCACCACCTATTGAAGCTACGATACTTGTAAAGACATTGCCACTTCCTGCTAAAGCTCCACCAAGACCACCAACTAAGCCACCAACTCTTGCACCAATATTATCAGAGCCTTTAATATTGACTTGTTGGATATCGATAATTTGGCCATGCTCAACTTGAGATACTTGACCTATAGAATTAGCTGAATAGTTTGGCGTAGAACTAGAGCAGTTTGTCAACAAAAAGCATAATGATAAAAGACAAATCAAAGCAAATTTTTTCATTTATGTTCTCCTAGCAAGATAATTTATTAGCGATTTCAGCAACTCGTTTGCCTAATGTTTTGCATATCTTTATCTCATCATCAGACATGGTCTTATTGGGTAAGAATGTGTTTAAATGCGAGGCTCCATATGGAGTACCACCTGTACGAGTATGTTTTAAGGCTTGTTCACTATACGGTACACCAACTATCAAGCAACCATGATGAATAAAAGGGATCATCATTGATAATAAAGTGCTCTCATGACCTGCATGCATTCCTGATGCAGCGGTGAAAAAACTTACTGGTTTGCCAATTAGACTACCCTTAAACCATAGATCACTGTGTATTTCTAGAAAGTACTTAAGTGGTGATGCCATATTACCAAAATACGCAGGACTTCCTACTATTAGCCCATCACAATTAGCTAAATCTTCTTTTGTTGCATAGAGGTCACCATCATCTGGAATTAAAGGTTCAAGCTGTTCGGTTTTTGCAGAAATATTTGGTACAGTGCGGATAGTTGCTGTTGCTCCTGTGGCCTCAACTCCAAGGGCTATAGTATGTGCCATTTTCTTTATACTTCCACCTTGGCTGTAGTATAGTATTAGTATGTTGTTCATTGTCATTATCTATGTTTGATATCAGATTGTACAAAAAATATTTGCTAATATTAAAAAACTATTGGATCTGGGTTTTTAAAAAATATCTACATAAAGACTGTCCAACAGTAGCTGCCTCAATAACTCTTAAGAGTTTGGTTGCTATCGTACCAGCTTTTTCATTATAATAAATTATTTTGGATGCTTTTAATGCTTTTAGTTCTCTTTCTGAGAATCTGCAAAATTTTCTTTTTGAAAATATGCTTCCAGAAACAGCAACAACTGTTCAGCAGTATATTACTAAGATTTCTTATAAAATGACTTCCTTACCTATTACATCAGTTATAGTCTTACTTGTGGTGATCTTTTTGATGATAAAAAGATTAGAAATAACCTTATATAAAATCTTTTAGGTAAATAGGCAGCATCCAATGCTTCAAAGTCTGTTAGTATACTGGGCATTAATAATAATGGTACCACTATTGATGGGGTTTGTATTTATTTCGAGTACTTATTTTGTATTATATGGCATGGTTGTCAAAGACATTGGTATGGAGCAATATCATTTTGGATGGATTATTGCTTATTTTCTTAATAGCAGGTTTTTTTGTTGTCTACAAGATATTAACCTATATAACAATCAATTCAAAAATTTCCTTATATATGTTTATGTACCTACATATTTGGTGATCTATCGATCATTATCATTAATGCCGATATTTAATTCTTTAGGTTTTTGTTACTTGGCAAATCACACTTTTGGGTGAGGTGATGATCCATGCAATGCAGTATATGAAGGTAACTTTAGATTTTAAAAAAAGAAGTAAAAAAAGATGATCTTAGTATAAGTGTTAATATGCTTAAAGAGTTGTATCTTGCGCAAAAAAAGTTCAAAAATGGTATGAGTATTAATGATTTACATCAAAAAACTTCAATAGCAGATTATGATAAGATTAAAAAAATTCTATATGTTTTAGAAACAGCCAGTATATATTAGGATTACAGCTCAAGATATTTGCTACTTAAACTGTAATGTTTTTGATATAAGCTTACATAAAGTTTACTTGGCTCTTAATCCTACAATTAATTTTAAAACTAGTTCTATTAGAAAAATTAATGTTATAAAATCTCAGCTATACAAACACTTGATATAAAATTATACGAGTGGTTTTAAAATCTTTAAGGTTGACTGATGTTATTTGAAATTCTTGATTTTTCGGCATTAATAATAAATGTCTTATATACAATCTATTTGGCCAGATTAAAAGTCTGGTCGTGGTTGTTAGGTATTATGGGTGCTGTATTACTATTATTCTTATTTGCTATGAAAGGTACATACTTACTAGTATTACTACAGATAGTATATGTAATATTTTTCAGTTATGGTTGGTATAAATGGCATACCCAAGGTGTTGATGGCGAGCATAAAACTGTCAAGTGGATGAAGTTTGCTGATTACCTTCGTTATTTAGTCTATGTGATTGTTTTGTGTATATTTAGTATTGGTTTTAACTATATTACAGCCTCCGCAGATATTATTTCTACCGGTATTCTCACTAGGATTACTTTTACTGCAATTATTATGGCTATAGAGAAATTTATTGAGAACCGGATAGTTTGGATTATTTCTGATTTATATTTTGTTGTTGTGATGTGCCAACAACAGTTATATGGTCAAGTTCTACAAAATTTCATATTTTTTATTACCTCTATTTATGGTTTTTACTATTGGTATATCAATACTAAGATAGTGGAAGCTAACAAATGATTGTTAAGGTAGCTTTACCAATGCCACCTAGTTATATGCTTGACTATAGTGTTGATGGCCAAAATGTAGAGCTATTTGAGCGGGTCTTGGTTCAAGTAGGCAAGCGTCAGCTGATTGGTTTTATCATAGCAAAAGATGTTAAGATTGATTATGAACCTGAAAAGGTTAAAACTATTATAAGAACTCTTGATAAACCGATTAGTTTAGCAATACAAAAATTAATATTATGGCTAGCGCAATATTACTGCTGTGATATATACAGTGCAATACGCTTAGCGTTACCAAATGACTTTCTCAAGCTACAACAGCTTAAGCCACAACAAGATACATATGTATATATCAATCAAGTAAGGCTACAACAACATAAATTAACAGCAAAGCAGCAAGATTTAATAAATGCTGTTGCTGCACAAGAGTTAATTAAAATAGAAGATCTAAAACAGTTAGCCTCAAGCTATGTTATTAATAAGTTATTTGATAACAATATTCTTAATAAAACTTATAAGCTAAAGCAAAGTGTAAATACCCTGAATGCTGATAAAGCTAGGACTCTTAACCAAGAACAACAATATACTCTAGAACAAATATTAGCTAATACAAATTTTAATGTATCGTTGTTATATGGTATTACTGGAAGTGGTAAAACCGAAATATATTTACAAACAATAGCTGAGTTTTTATCTAAATCGCAGCAGGCGTTGATTTTGGTTCCGGAGATAAATCTTACTCCACAAACAATCAAGAGATTTGAAAATAGATTTGTAGATAAAAATGTTGTTGTGCTACATTCTAAATTAAGTGACAAAGCAAGGTTAACTAATTGGCTAAAGATAAAGCAAAGCAAAGCTGATATTGTAATTGCGACACGTAGTGGTGTTCTAGCTGATTTTAATAATCTTGGAATAATTATAGTTGATGAAGAACATGATAGCTCATTTAAGCAGCAAACTACTACTATCCGCTATAATGCTCGAGATGTCGCGATATTTAGAGCTAGACAGCTTGATATACCGGTAATATTAGGAAGTGCAACACCATCGCTACAAAGCTACTATAATTGTGTTACTGGTAAATATCGACTACTTAAACTAACACGAAGAGCATTAAACTCCCATAAAAATCAAATTGAACTTTTAGATTTAAAATCAACTATCGTTGATAATGGCATTAGCAGTCAGATCTTTAGTCTTTTACAAAAAAATATTCAATCACATCAGCAATCACTGGTTTTTATCAATAAACTAGGTTTTGCTAAAGCATTAGTATGTAAAAGTTGTGGTGAGGTTGTTGAATGCAAAAAATGTGATAAACCTTATACTCTACATACGCAGCCATATCAGTATTTAGAGTGTCATTTTTGTGGTTCGCGTAAGTCTTTGGTTACAGTATGCCCTAGCTGTGGAGCACAAGAGTTATTTCCTTATGGTTGTGGGACTGAAAAAATTCAAGCTCGAATAGAAGCAAAATTTCCTTACAATAGAGTTATACGTTTTGATCGTGCAAATATCAAAACTATAGCTGATTTACATGCTATTAACCAGATGATAAATGAAAATCAAGTTGATGTTATTGTTGGTACACAAATGATTGCAAAAGGGCATCATTTTGAGAATATTACCTTAGTTGGCTTAATAAATATTGATATTGGTTTATATAATAGTGATTTTAATGCTATTGAGAGAACAGCACAGATGATTATACAGGTTGCTGGTAGAGCAGGTAGGGCAGATAAACCAGGAACAATAATATTACAAACTTATCAACCAGAAAATAAGCTACTTCAGTTGTTAGTAAATAGCGATTATTTGGAGTTTTTAAATTATCTTTTGCAGCAAAGGGAATATGCTGGTTATCCACCTTATGCATATCAAGCTCAAATAATTGCAGAATCAAAAAAACAAGCGCAAATTCTAGCGTTGCTAAATGATATATATTCAAACATATCTAACGGTGTAAATATTCAAGTCTCTAAGCCTTTGCCGGCATTACAACTTAAACGTAATAATGTCTATAGATATAGCTTATTGCTAACAGCAAAGACGCGTAAGGAAATTAATTCTATAGTTAATTGGCT
Organism: Francisella-like endosymbiont; assembly: GCF_003069505.1. Lineage (NCBI taxonomy): Bacteria > Pseudomonadati > Pseudomonadota > Gammaproteobacteria > Thiotrichales > Francisellaceae > Francisella-like endosymbiont. Next base: position 487,514 of record NZ_QAPC01000001.1, read on the forward strand.
TAGTAATAAATTTGCTATGAATATATCAAGTTCAGTAAAAATGTACTTTGATATTGATCCTATTGACTTAGCATAAGCGTTAGAGTAAAAGTTTGATCTTTTAGTACTGCTACAAAATACTTCATTGAGTTGGAGAGGGATTACTGTATCTGTTGAAAAATAAATTACTAGTGATTTTTGAAATAATACAAATACTTATCTAAAGTAGTTTTATAGTTTATTTTATTATTTGAGAGTTCTTGAGGTTTCAGGTATTCTTAACAAGATTAATAAGAAAACCCTCATATTTATTAGCATTAAAGTTATTAAAGAAAATCTCCATGAGCTAACTGATTGTATAAATGCACCTAATATTAGCACAATACTTGGTGATAGCTGACTAGCCAAGGCATATAAAGAAAATGATTTTTCAATCTCTTAGGATTATGTGAAATATTAGCACTTATTGATCTACTTATTACAGAGAGCACTACCAATCGCAGTTACAATTTTACCGATATAATAAGAAAATGATTCCTTGAGCAAAAGCTGATATCAAAACATATAAAATTGTTATTGATAATGAAATTAATACAAGTTTCTTACGCCGATATCTATCACTTAGGTATCGATAAGGTAGTTGAAAGATACCTATGATGAGCATAATAGATATACGCTATTTTAAAGTAATGCTTGAGATGTTTCAAAATCAGTTTTGATGTGGGCTTAAGGATGCACTTATAAAATCAACCTAGATTAGTGCTGTAAGTACAATCAAGCCACTAAAAATCAAGGCTATACGATACGCTTTAAGCATTTAGAGTTTATTTAATAATGAATAGATTATTAAAGATATTTTTTAATTAAATGATAATTACAAAGTTTTATTTAGGACTTTGTATATTTTTTTAAGGATAGCTGGATTACTGTTTAGCCAGTTGTCAAACTCTTGAGCAATTTTCTTGCCTTTTGGTGTATTTTAACGTAAAAGCTTTGTAGTATTGATTATCATTAACTTTTACAGCTATTTTGCAGATTTTAGGGTTCTTAGAGTGTTGATAGGCTATCTCTAGAGTATCTATAAACATAATATCTAGGTGGATATTATCTATACCTTTTATGATAGAAAATGGTACATAATTGCCAGTTATTCCTACAATAATATCAGCCATATGCATTTGAAACCATAACCACCATAGTAGCTGTAAATGCGAATATGAATTTTTTCATGATTTTAAAGATTATGGTTTTTGCTAATAAGATTTTACATAAAGAGCAAAAAATAGAATAATCCTAAATAGTGATTTTTATTGAGATTGATCTTCTTTTTTTCTAACCTAGTAGCTACAAAACAATCTATTGTAACTGCTAGACCAGCTGATATAATCCATGCTAAATAATACATATAGTTTTCTCCTTATCTAGTACATTTCATGTGAGTTAGCTTTAACTTCTTCGGCTGATATTCTTCTCCCATTAGCCCACATTTTCTTATAGACAAAGAAAGTATAACTAAATATGATTGGAAGAATAATAACTGCTGCGCATAATATACCTATCAGTGATGTTTGGCTACTACTTGCATTGTAGACTGTTAGGCTATACATATAGTCACCAATATTAGAAACCATGATAAAAGGGAATAAAATAAAGCCAACAGTTAGTACCGCACCGAATAAAGAGGCCATACTAGCTAAGAATGTAGCACCATCTCTGTCTTGATTGTTAAATCTAATGACAAATATAGCTCCAACAAAAGCTAGTATAGGTGCGAACCACATCCATATATGTGCATGGTTGAAGTTATATACCATGAATAATCAGTAGTTACTTTACCAGCTGTAAAAGCATGGTTTAAAGCATCTGATAGATGAGCTAAGCCAGCATCTGGAGTAAACTGATATCCAGGTATAAAAGATATCCAAATGGCAGCAATTATAAATAAGACTATATATACAGTTGCTGTTACATTAGTAATCTTTCTAAATCTATCGCGTAAAACGCCACTAGTTCTAAGCTTAACATAAGCAGAACCATGCATTAACGCCATATTTAGTGCAAATATACCAATAATAGTGCAAATGGTGTTAGTAAATGTAGTAATGTGATCCACATCGACTGATATTCGCCATTTGTTACTGTACCATAAATTAGTCTGGCAGTATTATCATAAGAGATTGGGAAACCCAAATAAAGATTACCAACAGCTACACCCATCACAACTATAGGGATTATACTTCCAAGTACAAGCATCCAATCCCAGAAGTTACGCCATTTAGGATTGTCTATTTTCTTTCTATACTCAAAAGCAGGAGGTCTAAGGAAAAGTCCCCATAGTACTACTAAAATTGTAATATATAATCCCGAGAAGCTAGTGGCATATACTTGAGGCCAGATAGCAAATATAGCACCACCAGCGGTGATAAACCAAACTTGGCTACCATCCCATGTAGGCCCTACAGTATTTATAATAGCTCTTTTCTCATATTCGTCCTTGCCAACGAATTTCGCAAGAATACCTGCACCAAAATCAAAACCAACTGTAGCAGCTACCAAAAATATTAGCATTCCTACAACCAGCCAAGAGATAATTTGTAACACATCCAATAACATTTATCTTTCCTTATTTACTTTTTTTGTTCAAAATGATATTTACCAGTACCTAAAGAGCTAGGACCAAGTCTTGCATATTTAAACATTAAAAACACCATTACAGCAAATAGCGCAGTATCTATTAGGAAGAATATTGCCATTGATGTTCCAACGTTCGCAGCAGTTAATGCTGAAGAACTAATGCTTGTAGATAGTTGATTATAAACAGTCCAAGGCTGACGACCATGCTCAGTTACATACCAACCAGCAATGCATGCGATATAAGGTAATGGTATTGACCAAATCATTACTCTTAGAATGAATCTACTAAATTTGTTATTAATAAGAGCATTTCTAGCAAGTAGAATTAATCCAACAACTATTAAAGTAAACATAAAGAAACCTATGACTACCATTATTCATAAAGCTCCAGAAAACACTAGCAACATCTGGAACCATATTGGTAGCAACAGCTCTTACTAATTCTGGATCATTTGCAGCTTTAGTAATTGTTGCTGAGTCAGCTACACCATATTTTTCTTGAGCAGCTTGTACTAACATTTTACCAAAGCCCATATATTTCTGATAAGTAGGGTTGTTGTAGTTAGTATAGTTACTGTCAGGAGTATCACTGCTATGACCTGTCTCACGCCATTTTAGAAGATCTGCATATGCAAGACCACCTTCTTTGATCATCACTAAAGCAGAAGGTACTTTTTCATATTTGCTCTGGTTTGCAGCAGCAGCTTGAGGTGAAACATCAGCAGTTTGCCCTGTTTTGATATCTCTGTAGTATGCAAGATTTGGATCTCTTGTACCATCAGCTGTCTTTTTACCATAAAGTATAGCTTTGATTCCTGGAATCTCTGTGTCTGTTGAGTGAGTTGCGATCACACCTAAGACAGCTGGGATAGGAATATCAAAATTATTTTTTTGTTCTTTTTGACTTGGTAGTGCCACGGCGTTAAAGGCTGCTGGAGCCTTAGATGTATCCCATTCTGCTTCGATAGCTGCCATTTTTAGTGGTTGTACTCTAAAAGCATCAACACCGTTTGCATCACCGAAGATAATCGCAACTAAACATGTAATTAAGCCAAAACCTAAACCGATAGCGATAGATCTCTTAGCAAATGCTACATCGCGACCTCTAATCAAGTAAAATGCACTTATACCGATTACAAAGATTGCTGCAGTAGTGTATCCAGCAGTCATAACATGACCAAAGTTTGTTTGAGTTGTATGGTTAAGAAATAGATCTAATAAGCTAACTGTCTCCATTCTCATAGTCGCAGCAACAAATTCAGAGCCTACTAGATGCTGCATGTAGCCATTTGCAACTAAGATTAGTAAAGCTGAAAAACTTGAACCAATTGCTAGACAAAATGTTGATAGTAAATGTTGTTTTTTTGTAAGCTTATCCCAACCAAAGAAAAATAAGCCAGCAAATGTAGACTCAAGCATAAATGCTGCTAAGCCTTCAATAGCTAAAGTGTACCAAAAATGTCACCTACTGATTGAGAGTAATATGACCAGTTAGTACCAAATTCAAATTCCATGGTTAGACCGGTAATAATGCCTAAAGCGAAGTTTATTCCGAGTAATTTACCCCAAAACTTCACCATATCTTTATAAACTTCTTTACCTGTTCTTATGTACATTAGCTTCATTGTGAAAATGATCCACGTCAGACCTAAAGTTAGCGGAACAAATAAGAAGTGAAATGATGCTGTTAAACCAAACTGCAATCTTGCTAAGTCAACAGACATGGGCGTTGGTAACATATTTATTTTCTCCTTATAGTTCAAGTAACTAAACGTTATTAAATTTTCTAAAAAGAAAGTTGGAAGAAAAAATAGACTGATCTTGGTTGTAGTCACTTTTTCTCACCTTTAATTATGCAGTTCAAATTGTAACATATTAATTGAATAAATCAAAAAATAAATTCCGCTAAAAGCATTGAAAATAAAGGATATTAGTATACTAAAATGGTATAGATTAAATATGCTGGAATAATAACGTTTTGGATTTATGTTAGTTTCACGCTATAATGCGCCATTATAATTTAATTAGTTATTTATGTTAACTTAAGTTTTTGATGAAAAGAAGTTTTCTTATATTTATTTTTCTATTATGTTTTGGTGAAATTTTTTCCAAGGAATATAATATTTCAGATTTAATTAAAGACAATACATATAAAGGAGCAAAAATTAATAAATTAAAAGCAAACAAAAGTTATCTAGAAAAAATTTTAGCACAATATAAAGAATATGAAGATGGGCAGGGTAATTTTGAAACTAAGGATTATGCGCGAGACTCAATCGATAGTTCTAGTGATAATATTTTAGACAGTAATTCTCAACAACTTCAAAGTTCAGTAAAAGCTGGCTTTACTAAATCTACTATTTCTAGAGATTCTGGAAATTCTGGAAATTCTGGAAATTCTGAAGGTTCTAGCGATTTGAAGATGGTTAATTTTTTGAAAAATCTAGAAACTTTTCAAGATAAGTTAGCTAATTCAGAGCAAGAGTTAAAAACTTCTACAGAGGAGACAGCTAAGTTAAAACAAAGTTTAGAAATTTTTAATAAACAGATAGCTGAATTACAAGATAAATTAGTTGATCTTGAAGAAGAGAGATCTAACTTAGAGAATCAATTAGAAGGATATAATGAATTACGTGATCAACATTATGAATTGCAATATCAGTTAGATAAAATGAATAATGAATCATCTGAATTAAAGGCTCATTTAGCTGAGTTGGAGAAGATATCCAATGATCCAAAAGGAAATTCAGGTAAGAAGAAGGCTACAACCGAGAAAGGAAATTTAGAAAAAATAGATAAAAAGTTAGCTAAACAGGAAATTGATATAAAGTTGAGAAGAGAAGCTATTGAAAGAGGGATAAAACAGTTCACTAGGAAGGAGCAAGATGTAAACTTTAAAAAAAGTATTGTTGAAGGTGAATTTAAGAAATTGACTAGGAAGGAGCAAGATGTAAATTCTAGAAGGGGTATTGTTGAAAGAAAAGCAAAACTGTTAGCTAAGAGAGAAAATGAGATAAAACAAAAAGAACGAATTATCAAAAAATCGCGAAAGCATCTAAATAAACTTAAAGACAATTATGGAAAAGCACAATTGTTAGGTATAGGAGATAGCAAACCAAGCTCTGTAAATAGTAAATTAAAAACCTTAGACTCATTACATAAAAAATCACAAAAATTGATAATAGAAGTAGTTTGAAAACATTAAATATGTCAGAAAATTGGAATACAAAAAGCTTTGGTCTAGCTGATTTATTTGGGGATGCTGATAAATTTGGTTACACAACGAAACCTATGCAAGGGAAGGTCTCCTTAGGGAAAAACAATATATGTAAACCTGTTATGGATTGGCAAAGTGATCAAAATATACGATATGGTGAGAAGATTTCTTCAGTTACTCCAGTAAAAAATTTAAGTAATGAATTTAAAAAATATTAAGTTTAAATATGGGAAAAAAATTAGTATTATTTTTATTGGTGTAATTATTCTAGCATCTGTATTTTTTTACATTAAAAAGTCAGATCATGTTACAGCTATAAAAGAGAGAGAAAATTTTAAAAATAAATTACCGATAGTTGTTGAAGTTGAGAGTCTTAAAGAACAAGACTCGTATCATGAATTAGATTTATTTGGAAAAACTAGTGCTTATGAGGTGTTTACTATAAAAGCTAAATCATCAGGAGTAGCTCAAAATATTACTTTTCCCCTCGGGACTTTTGTGAAGAAAGGAGATTTATTGTTATCTTTTGATACAGAATTAGTTGATTCTAAAATAGAAATACAAAAAGAAATATATGAAACTAAATATAAACAAGCTGAAGCAATGAGAAAGTTATTAGACAAAGGTGCTGCTAGTAATCTTGAATATAGTAAGTTTAGATTAGATTATTTGAATAATAAACAAAAATATTATGAACTGTTAGATGAAAAAGAAAAAAGTTATATATTGTCGCCTACTAATGGTATAGTAGAATCTAAATCGGTATCTGAAGGCGAGTATATAGCTACTAAAGATAAGATTGCTACTATAGATAATATTGAAAAAATTATAATTTCTTTCGATATGGAAGAGGATGATTATAGAAAATTTAAAAATAGTAAAGAAGCTATTATTGAGGCATATGTTCAGTCTATAGATAAATTGATTAATGTAGACGCTTTTGAATCTTCTGAAATCTCTAAAGATGGTAGCCATTCAGTGCATATTAAAGGTGTGGTATCTAATACTGATAGAGAATTACTTCCTGGTTTATTTGTCAAGATCAGAGTATTTTTTTTAGATGAAAATAAAATGATGTTAGTACCTAAGCAATCTGTATTTATGGATGATGATCAATATTTTGTGTATAAATATAATAATAGTAATGCAGAAAAAGTTTTTGTAGAAGTAAATAAGTCTTACAATGATTATTTACAAATATCATCCTCGTTAGGTAAAAATGATAAAGTTATTGTTGCTAGTAGTAGAAGATTATATCCAAATGCTAAAGTAAGCTTAGAAAAATGATGAAAATTTCAAGGTTATTACAACATGGTAGTGTTTTCATTGTAATTAATCTAATTATATGTTTACTTGGTATATATTGTTATTCGAAGTTAAAAATTAAATTAATCCCTGAATTACCAGTGTCAAGTATATATGTGACAATTAATAACCCGGGAGTAAAAGCTCAGCTTATTGAAAAACAAATAACAAAACCAATAGAGGAAGTTTTATCTACCGTAGATGGTCTTATCAATTAGTTCGTTTAGTGAAATTGGTGAAAGTAAAATAGAACTAAATATTAAATCTGGTAGAGCTATCCAGAACTCAGTCAATGAGATTAGGGATTTAATTTCTAAGAATAAGAATATTTTACCTGAGGGTACTAAAGAGCCTATAATTTCAACTGATAGTTTTTTATCTAAGCCCACCATGTATGTCTCTATATACTCTTGTAATGGTAAAGAGATATCAAATTCTGAGATTGTTAATATAAAACAAAAATTAAAGTATGTAGATGGCTATTCTAAAGCTATTGTTTTTGGAAATAAAGAAAAAACACTTTATGTTAGTGCTTTAATTGATAGGATATTTAAATATGATATTTCTGTTGATCAGTTAGTGGCTGATTTGTCACAGGCAAATTCTAATTTTTCTGGTGGCAAAGTTTCTAATAACTATAAAACTGAATATATTTCTTTTAACAGATTTGTAAATCTTGTAGAAGATTTTGATAATATTGAAATTGATAGTAATGGAGTAGCAGTTAAACTAAAAAATATAGCTAAAATAGAGTTTAAAGACAAAGAAGAATCTAGTTTTGCTTATGGGAATGAAAAGAAGGTATTATTACTAGGGCTTTTTGTTAAAAATGGTTTTAACCCCGTAGACTTCTCAAAAAATATAAATAAATTCATTTAAAATTACTCTAAAACAAATAGTGATATAAAGTTTGAAATAATTATTGATGAGAGTAAAGATGTATTGAAAGCTTTTGATGATACTACTCATTCTTTAATAGAAACAATTATATTAGTATCAGTGATAGTGTATTTGTTGATTGGGTCTTTGCGTTACTCGTCAATAGCTATACTTGCTATACAAGTGTCTTTGTCAGGTAGCTTTATAGCACTTTATTTATTTGGTTATACAATTAATAACGTTACTATGCTCGCGATGGTATTAGCTATTGGCTTAGTTGTTGATGATTCAATAGTTATTATAGAGAATGCAGAACATTATTATAATAAAAATAATAATGCACTTGAGAGTATAAGCAAATCTATTTCAAATTTATTTGTATCGGTGCTAGTCTTGATGTTGACATTGGTTGTAATATATATACCGTGTATATTTATGCAGGGAGAAATAGGAAGAATTTTACAAGAGTTTGCTTTAACTATTGCATCTTCAATGCTTATATCATTTCTAGTGGCTTTTACTTTAACTCCAGTACTTTTTTAAAATTAGCAAAAAGATCTGGCAATAATTTTGTAATTAAAGTATTAATACATTATTTAAGATTATAACTAAATTATATGTGAAAACTTTGATAAAAGCTATAAGAAAACCATTGTTATTTATAGTCATGATTTTTTTAATTACATTTTTTGGATTCTACTTTGCAAAAACAAAATTGAGAATTGAAGTTGAGCCATTTGAAAAAAAGATATGATTATTATAGAGAATACTTTTGCACCAAATACAAGTTTAAAATACATTCATGCATATATGCAGAAAATATTTAATATTATAAAATCAGATTGTAATATTAAATCCTCTTTAATGATAGAGGAGTCGCCTGTTTCAACAATTTGATTAACTTTGCAGGACCGATCAAAATCTGAGGAAACTCTAGATAATATAAATGACAAGCTAGCTAAAATTTCTGTTGGTGGAGATGTTTCTGCTAAAATTGCTCAGAATAAAATGCTGGAAGTGCATCAGGGTCTTATGAGCTAGATTTTTACATTAATAATTCCAAATCTCCAAAAAATCTACAGACAGTTCTATCTATTATTAATGAAAAAATGATTAATATTTTTGATGACTTTTATACAATTTCACCAGGAATCGTCCAAGATATTGGAGTAAATTGTAATAAAAATAAATTATTCAAATACGGGATAACTGAAAAAGATTTTGCTGATCTTTTGGATATATTTCTTAATCAACGTAAAATAGAAGTTTTTGAAGAAGGAAATAATGTTTATGATATAGTATTTAGATTAGATGATAGTGCTTCAAAAGATTTGTCTAAGATAGAATCAATTAGTATAAAAAATCAAAAAGATGGTGAAAGTAACGTACAACTCAGACAAGTTTGTGATATTTTTAAATCAAGTGCTCCTAGTAGTATTTTTAGGTTTAACGAGCAGTTTTCTCTAAATGCGCATGCAGTTACTAAACCGAATGTTGAACTAAACCAAGCCATTAAGTCTATTGAAGAAATAAGTGATAACTTACCTGATGGTTCAAGTATTTCATATTCTGAAAAAACAAAAACTTTAATAGAGTTATCAGAATTTTTCACTTTGTTTATATTAGTGGCACTAATTGGTCTTTATTTGTTAATGTATGCTAGATTTAATAGTTTCCTAATGCCTGTTATAATCCTAGGTAGCGTGCCTGTTTGTATAAGTTTTAGTTTATGGGGATTATATTAATAGCTGGTAGTTTTAATATTTATACGACTTTATCTTTGGTTACTCTAATGGGTTTAATGACAAAACATTGTGTTTTATTATGTAGTGCGATAGGTAACTGTCAAAAATCTGGGCTTAGTCTCATAAGCTCTATTATAAATGGTTCAAAGTCTAGAATTAGAGCTATTATAATAACTACATTAGCTATGTCGATAGGATTAATTTCTTTATTTTTTGATAATGGGAATTATGCTAATAGTAGATTTCAAATTGCAACAATTTTAGTGATGGGAATAGTTTTTGGTTCTATTTTAGTTTTGTATTCTTGTCCAATATTATATTTTCTGCTTAAGAAGGATAAATCTAAAATGTCTAATTATAAGCAACTATAATATATTTAGCTGAGATTTTAAGGGGTTGCACAATCATACAATTAAAATAGTTTATTTAAACAACATGTTTTGAATATTGGTCATCTGTAAATAAGCACTTATGGAGTTATAATACTTTTTAATAGTAACTCAGTTATTTTAGAATATTTATTTTCTCAACAGCCTTTCTTGTATCAAATTAATAGAGTTTTTATAATATACGTTATTTAATATTGTTGGTAATATTTAAAGTAATAGTCTATGACCAAGAACATGAATGTATTTGTTAAAAAGGCAAAGTCTACTATGTTGTAGAATAAATCTCCTAATTTTTCCTAACATTTTTTTAATTAATTTTTTCAAGAAGATCTTTTCATTAAATTCTTTTTTGTCGACTTTGATATAAATAGCATTTTCCTCTAAACAGATTATTGATTCATATATACCTTTTTGTTTTTGGAGTATCTGATTTAGATTTTCTTTTAGGTCGGATGTTAGTGTATCTAGCTTATAAACTTTTGAATTTAAATAAGTTGGCTCAGCCATTATCAAGCTAATCATAAACCAAGATGCTGATATAACTGTGCAGAAGATAAGCACACCGGTAATACCAAAGTGATGATAAGCAATACCACCAATCATACCACCAATAAAAAATACCAAAAAATTGGCAACTAGAGAATACTCCCATGGCTGTACCTTTTCTACCAATAGGAGCTATTTTTGATACCCATGAAGGTAAAAAAGACTCCAAAAAAGTAAATGCAGCAAAGAAAAATATCAGGATAATAGCTAGCAAAAAAATATGTTTGTAACTAACTACTAAAAGTACTAGGCATATCCCTAGTAATGCCACTGCAATAATAAAATACTTTTTTATTTTGCGTTGTACTTCGGCAATCATCACAAAAGGGAACATTAAACTAAAAGAGATAATTAAAACTGGTAAGTATACTAACCACTGATAGTTAGCAGCTATGTTAAGGATATTTGTCAAGATTGGCGGAATTACTATAAATAGTGCTGTTAGCGTGGCATGAAGAGCGAATATACCATAGTTAAGTTTAAGTAATTCTTTGTGGAAAATTACATCTTTGATTAGTCTAAAAACTGGTTTTGCTTCATGGTGGAAGCTTGGAGCTTTTGGTGTAGGTATCTTTGTAAGCATGAAAATGCTTATTGTACCAAATACTGCAGTAAGCCAAAAAATTCCTGATAAGCCTATAATACTATTTAGGATAGAGCTAAACATCATTGCTACTAAAAATGAGAAACCAATCGACATACCTATTAAAGACATCGCTTTGAGGCGATTTTCTTCTTTAGTTGAGTCAGCTACAAGAGCAGTTAAGGTACTGCCTATTGCACCAGCTCCTTGGATTGCTCGACCAATGATTATACCAAATATAGTGCTTGAGCAGGCAGCAACCATACTACCAATTATGAAAAGTATTAATCCTACAAATATAATTGGTTTACGCCCAAATTTGTCTGATAGGATGCTTAGCACAATTTGTAACATAGCTTGGCTTAATCCGTATACTCCAAGCGCTAGTCCTATTAAAAATGGTGTAGCATATTCTAGATGGTTTATATACAAGCTAAAAATAGGAAAGATTATAAATAAACCAATCATTCTAAAGCTGTATATTAGTTGATATATTTACTGTTGTTTTAAGTTCGTTGTTGTACATTGTAGTATAATTGATTTAGTAAACTAGGTATGAGTATAACTAATACTTTTTTACATTTAAACAAATAACATATTAGTTTAATGAGAGTTTTTTTTTTTTGATATCTACTATATAATCTATTAGCTTGGTAAAGTATAAGCTTAAATATTAAGTGTTATATTTTAGTTTTAAATTAAAAGGGAATGTATTCATAATGAATTGGAAAAAATACTTGCTAATATTGTCTAGTGTAATTGGAGCTATGTCTTTATCTAGTTGTAAAGGCAGTATCTGGAATCCTATGGGTGTCATTACAGCACAAGAGAAACAACTGCTTATCTTTGCAATCGTTCTTATGCTTTTTGTAGTTGTACCGGTTATAATCTTGACTCTTTGGTTTGCTTGGAAGTACCGAGATGGTGCTAACGCTGAGTACCGACCAACTTGGAGTCATAGTAATAAGCTAGAGATAATCTGTTGGGGTGTGCCATTTATAATAATTCTGATATTAGCAATTGTTACATGGAAAACTACACATTCGTTAAGTCCGTATAAACCATTAGAGTCTGACAAAAAGCCTGTTGAGATAGACGTGGTAGCGTTAAATTGGAAGTGGGTGTTTGTTTATCCAGAGTATGACATCGCTACTGTTAACTACATTGAGATTCCTAAAGATCGTCCAGTTAACTTTAAGATAACTTCGGCAGCACCGATGAACTCATTTTTTATACCAGAGTTAGCTGGACAGATTTATGCGATGACTGGTATGACTACGCAGTTACATTTGCTAGCAACTCATGAAGGTAAGTATAGAGGTTTCTCAGCAAATTATACTGGTATAGGTTTTGCTGAGATGCAGTTTTATGCAAAAGTTACGAGTCAGTCTGATTTTGATAAATGGGTTAAAGAAGTTAAAAATGGTAAACATCAGTCTTTAACATGGGATTACTTCTGGAACGATCTTGTCAAAGATTCTATAAATAATCCAGTAGCATACTATTCTCATGTTGATAAGAACTTATTTAACGATATTGTTATGTACTACATGATACCAAATTATAATCCAGGAGATATGGCGAATAATATGTCTAGCATGGGTATGCATATGTATCACAATATGTAGAGTTAGTACAATATGTAGAGTTAGTAATAAGTAGTAGTTTTAAATAGGAGACAAATATGCTAGAAGCATTAATTGGAAAACTAAGTAATCCACATTTAGTGTTTCCATACCTATATGAACCAGTAAGCCAACAATTAATCATATTGTCGATGTTTATTGGTATCGTATTTACAGGTGTGGCACTATTAGGTGGTATTACATATTTTAGAAAATGGCGGTACTTATGGAGCGAATGGTTTACCACTATCGATCATAAGAAAATAGGCACAATGTACACTATAGTTGCGTTGGTTATGATGTTTCGTGGCTTTGTTGATGCTGCGATGATGAGGACTCAACAAGTATTAGCAGCTGGTGATAGTACGGGGTATCTAATTCCTGAGCATTTTGACCAAATCTTTACTGCTCATGGTGTAATTATGATTTTCTTTGTGGCGATGCCATTGATATTTGCACTAATGAACTGGGTAATTCCTCTACAGATTGGTGCTAGAGATGTTGCATTCCCGTATATGAACTCTTTAAGTTTCTGGTTATTTGTTGTCGGTGCGATGTTGATAAACATTTCATTATTAGTTGGTGATTTTGCCCATGCTGGATGGCTGGCTTATCCACCATTCTCAGAAATGACCTATAGCCCTACAGTAGGTACTGACTACTATATATGGGGTCTGCAAATAGCAGGTATTGGTTCACTAATGACTGGTATTAACTTCTTTGTAACTATTATTAAAATGCGTTGCAAGGGTATGACTCTTATGAAGATGCCTATCTTTACTTGGGCTTCTTTATGTTCGGTTATCCTTGTAATTGCTGCTTTCCCAGTTTTAACTGTGACTTTAGGGTTATTAACTTTAGATAGATATTTTGGTACTCACTTCTTTACTGTTTCAGGTGGTGGTGACCAAATGATGTATGTTAATTTAATTTGGATTTGGGGTCACCCTGAGGTTTATATTCTTGTGTTACCTATGTTTGGAGTGTTTTCAGAAGTTGCTGCAACTTTCTCGAAGAAACCACTTTTTGGTTATACGACAATGGTTTGGGCAAGTATAGTTATTACTATCTTGTCATTTGCTGTGTGGTTACATCATTTCTTTACAATGGGTGCAAGTGCAAATGTTAATGCCTTCTTTGGAATTATGACAATGATTATTGCAATTCCTACAGGCGTTAAGATCTTTAACTGGTTATTTACAATGTATAAAGGTCGTATTACATTTGCAACGCCGATGATGTGGTTGATTGGTTTTATGATAGTTTTCTCTGTTGGTGGTATGACAGGGGTGCTACTATCTGTACCTGGCGTTGACTTCCAAATGCATAATAGTGTGTTTTTAATTGCACACTTTCATAATGTGATTATTGGTGGTGTTGTATTTGGTGCTTTTGCGGGTCTTACTTTCTGGTTTCCGAAAATATTTGGTTTCAAATTAAATGAACGCTTAGGTAAATACGCTTTCTGGTGTTGGCTAGTGGGCTTCTTTGTAGCGTTCATGCCTTTATATATTTTAGGTACTATGGGTATGACAAGAAGATTGTATCATTATAGTGCATCTACAGGCTACCAATCATTACTTATAGTTGCATGGATTGGAGCTTTAATTATTGGTTTAGGTATTTTCTTCCAAGTGCTTCAAATTATTGTAAGTATTAAGCAGAGAGACCAAAACCGTGTTGGTGCTGATGCTTGGGAGTATGGTCGTACACTAGAGTGGAGTATACCTTCACCAGTACCTTTCTATAATTTCTCTCATGATCCGGTAGTTGAAGAGCGTGATGCATATTGGGATCACAAACAAAAAGGCCTAAATATAGATAATACTCTGGTAGGCACTATGAAAAAATATGAAGATATACATATGCCAAAAAATACAGCTGTAGGTGTTATTATTGGAGCATTCAGTTTTGTGTTTGGTTTTGCTGCAGTGTGGCATATTTGGTGGCTCGCTGTTGTAGGTGCTGTTGGTATCATTGGTACTGTGTTGTATAGATCATTTGATTATGATATCGACTACTATGTCAAGGCTGATGAAGTTAAAGAAGTTGAAGATAGATATAATCAACAAGGAGAGTTACAAGTATGAGTACAGTAACTGCAGAACATAACCATCATCACGAACATCATTTTGATGGTTCAAAGAATATTTTTGGTTTTTGGATATATATTATGAGTGACTGTGTGCTTTTTGCGACATTATTTGTAGTGTTTGCAGTATTTCATAAGCACACTTTCGGCGGCCCTAGTGCACAGGAGCTATTTAGCCTACCATATGTATTTGTTGAAACAATGCTACTATTAATAAGTAGTTTTACATTTGGTTTAGCTATGCTTAACCGTAACTCTGAAAATATTAATCATGTGGTTAAGTATTTATGGATTACTTTATTTTTAGGTTTAGGATTCATATTAATGGAAGTACATGAGTTTTATGGGTTAGCTATCGAAGGTTATACTTGGTCTTCAAGCGCATTCTTATCATCATTTTTTACATTGGTAGGAACCCATGGTTTGCATGTTAGTATAGGTCTTATCTGGATTGTGAATATGATATTCCAGCTTAAGAAGTATGGTATGAATCCTATGGCTAATACTAAGCTTACTTACTTAGGATTATTCTGGCACTTCTTAGATATCGTATGGATATTTGTATTCTCAATTGTTTACTTATTAGGAGCAGTGTAATATGGTTAAAGAACACTTATATGACCATGATACAGGTGCTGCATACGGTACTAATAAAAGCTATATACAAGGCTTTGTGTTATCTGTAGTTATTACTACAATAGCTTTTGCCTTAGTTGGATTTAAGCTTTTATCGCCAGTGGCTTTATGTGTAGCTGTAGCAATATTAGCAGTAATACAACTTTTTGTACAATTAGTGTTTTTCTTGCATTTAAGCACAGATTCAAAAGCACGTTGGAACCTAGTAAGTGCAGTGTTTGCAATTTTCATAGTTCTAATTGTAGTTGCTGGTACTATGTGGATCATGTTTGACTTACATGACATGATGATGTAATTTTCTTTTTTTAAATATTTTTCTTACTATGTATTTCAAAAGATACCTTCAATTGGCTAAGCCAGGTATTATTTTTGGTAATCTTATTACTCTTACAGGTGGTTTTTTATTAGCTACACATCGAGAAATAGGTTTTGAATATCTGCCTTTGTTTGTCTATGTAATGATAGGTGTTGCATTAATGATTGCGTCAGGCTGTGTTTTTAATAATATTTATGATAAAGATATTGATAATAGTATGACACGCACGCAAAAGCGTCCTTTAGTTACTGGAGATATTTCTATAATTCAAGCAACTATATATGGGTCGCTACTGCTTATATTAAGTTATTTAGTTTTATATTATTTAGTAAATCTATTAACATTATGGATTATAATTATAGGTTTTATAGTTTATGTTGGTGTCTATACAGTTTCAAAACGCTTAACCATACATGCTACAGTTTTAGGCGGTATCTCAGGAGCTATCCCTCCAGTAGCTGGTTATACAGCTGTGGTTAATGCTTTGGATTACAATGCTTTAGCTTTATTTTTAATCCTATTCTTTTGGCAGATTCCGCATTCGTATGCTATAGCAATGCTATATATGGATAATTATAGCAAAGTTAAGTTGCCGATGCTTCCTCTAGTCAAAGGCATAACATATACTAAAAAAATTATACTATTTTATTTAGTACTGTTTGTGGTCTCATGCGCTTTACCAGGACTGCTTGGTAGTGCAGATTTGTTATCGTTTGTTGTGTGTATGCTTGTAGCGCTATTTTGGTTATATAAATCTGTACTATCTTATAGAAAAGATACAGACAGAATTTTTGCTAAAACTGTATTTAAATTCTCGATCATTGTTATTACAGCTATTTGTCTGACTATGGGTTAGTGATAGTTAATTTAATAATAAAAAATTGTATTAAAAATATTTACTAATAAATATCTTTCTAAAAGCCAATAAATTAGGTTTTGGTAATCTACAAATTGAAAAAGGTTATCAATATATAAGAAAATAAAGCCAGCTGAGTGGAGTCGAAACCTTGTTTTGCAAAGCTCGAGAGGAATCCATTTGGATAGACTTAATCTTGTGCGACTAAAAATAGTCTTTTAAAGATAGATATTTCAAAATAGATTAATACAAGTGTATTATTAAAGATCTATGTTTAGGCTTTTAGCAATAGCTTTGAGTTTTTTCATTGTCTCAGGAAGCTTTCTAATTGCAATCCATTGTTTGGCAAGTTCACTGTCTTTGTAGGCAGGATAGCCCATATGGCTTTCACCAGCAGGAACATCCCACATAACTCCAGCTTTACCACCAATACACGCGCCATTTCCAATATTTGTATGATCTTTGATGCCAGCATTACCCGCGATTATAACACCATCACCTATGGTGACTGAACCACTAATACCGGCTTGTCCACAAATCATACAACCTTTGCCGATAATTACATTGTGACCTATCTGAACCGATTGAACAGTTTGAGTATAACCTACAAAAATGTCCTATGATGGTTCTGTCGCGGATTGTCACACTTGGCCAAATAATACAGTTAGTACCAATTTTTGCATCGTTGTAGATACATACGTTGGCATATATAATAGTATTATCTCCGATCTCGATATTTTTACCGATATACGCCCCTGGTCCAATAGAGACATTTTTACCAATTTTAGCAGTTGGGTCTATTACAGCTTTTTCATGGATACCGTTTTGTTCTGGGTATGGTACAGAGAAAAGCTCTAATATTTTAGCCATAGCTAAATCAGCATTATTGACTACGATTAGAGGTTTATCATTTACTTGTGCTAATTCATCACTGATTTTTTTACTTACAATAACAGCAGCAGCTTTTGAATTTTGCCAGAGCTTAATATGTTCTTGTTTATAAATAAGAGTTAGATCATTTTCTTTTGCTTGTTCAGCATAATTAAGCCCTGAAATAATAACTTCAACACTTGGCTCATTGATTAATTTTGCATCTAAATGCTGAGATATTTGTTTTAGAGTGTATTGCAAACACTTTCTCCCGAATTTAATTCGTATCAATCAAGCATAGCAGATTAGAAGATATTTTTACAGCAATCTTTGAATTTTAGCCACCGACACCAAAGTCAGTATTACTGACAAGTATTTCAAATTGAGGATCTTGAAATAGCTGTTTATATTCTTTTAAAAACCAGCTTTTAAATTCCTCATCAGCTTTAATGGCAGTAGTGTTATTTACATATAGGTTCAAAGTAATATATTTGAAGTATCTCTTAGCAATTTCAATATCTTTTTTGATAATCTCTTTGGTTTGTCCTTTGACACCTATTAATAAACACACAGAGTCAAAAAGTTGACTTAATTGTTGGGGTGAATCATGATAGGAACCTTTGTTAAGGAGTTTCTCCCTAAAATCATTATTAAAACTCTCTAATCCTGTTTTTATAAAGATGTCAGTCTCAAATATATCTTTAATTTTATGTAGATGGTCTTTATACATCCAGTGTGCTTCAACGAAAAGCAGCTTGATATTTTTTTTCTTTATTATTTTTTTGATACGCTGTTTGGTTGCTTGAGGAAGTTCAAAAACATTATCAGAATTGATTATTTCTAATATGCTAAACTCACCAGTAACGTTTTCTAAAACTTCAAAATTTATAGCATTGATCTCATTGATATTTCTAGAGTTGTTTAAAATATAGTCACAAAATGTACATTTACCATAAGCACAAGGACGACTTTTAAGCAGGACAATCTCTCTTTTATAGTTATGTACATTTGTGATTTTACTATAACGATCCATTATTAATATACTCCTGTGCCTGAATTAAGGCTAGCTCATCGGTGTTTAATTCTTTAGTTACTCTAAAAAGGCCATCTAAGCATTGTGTCACTGCTTTAAGAGTTTCTTCTAGGCCTTTACCTTTTAACAGATAACTTAAAAACATCGCTGCTGTAATATCACCAGAGCCGCTAACCTTAGATTGAACTTTGTATTTAGGAGATTCAAGATATGAGAAGTTATCATGTTGGTATATAGCTATACCAGTTTTATCGTTACTAAACGAAACACTAGTTATGATTATTACTTGGTTATGGTTGTCTGTTTTGCTAATGAGTTTTTTGCAAGCTGTAATAATATTATTATAATTGCCTATCTGAAAATCACTCAAAATACTAAGCTCGAATAGATTAGGTGTAATAATATCGGATAAAGGTAATAAGTGACTTAAAAAAATATTAGGATGATCAGCAGATGCAAAAATATGCCCATTTTCATCTTCATCATACTTGTCACCAAAGACAGGGTCGCAGCAATATAAACTGTTGCTGTTTAATTTTTTAAGCTCTACAACTGTATTTGCAATAACCTTGGCAATCTCTAGATTACCAATATACCCAGATAAGATGGCATTTTGTTGCGCTAAAAAACCATTTACTATCATACCATTGATAACATTTTGGATATCTTCAGTACTAAAGAAAGATCCTTTATAAAAATCATACTGAGTATGGTTTGAAAGCTGTACTGTGTATATTGGTGAGACTTCTATCCCAAGCTTTTGCATTGGGAAACTGCTGCTTTATTACCGGCATAACTGTAGGTCACATGTGACTGAATAGATAATACTTTAGGGATTTTAGAAGACATTGATAGTTATATACCTAAGTTAGTTTGGATGTTTGCAAGTAGATCTACCGATGCTTGCTTATCACCAAGCTTACCTATTTTGATAAATAAATTGATAGTGTCTTTGTTATCTTTAACAAGTCTAATAGCAAAACTATCTTCCCCAGACTTGTTAAAGAAATTTTTATCTGTAGCATAAGTATCAGTGATTTCAGCATGTTGACTATTGATAGTATTATTCTTTACACCATAGATATTACTGTTATTTAGTGCTAGTAGCGTAGCGTTATAAACGCTTTGTAAACTAGTATTATAAAGTTCAGCAGAAAATGTGCCGTTCACGAATCTGACAATAGAATCGCCAGCAGAGTTTAAATCATTATAAAGGCTAGCGTTATTTGAGCAGCTTACAAGAGTAAATGTAGCTAATATACAGGTAGCTAAAAGTTTAATTTTTTTCATTGTCGTGCTTCATTTATAGTTTAATGTTTAGATTTTATAATAGTATTTCTTTGTAAATTAACTATATCAGAGTTAAGCTCTTGAAAAACTAATAACAGACTCTATACTCTACAAAGGTACTTTGAGATTTTGGAGGAAATCTGTGTCAGTATATAATCATTTTCAAGAATTATTAGAATTTTTAAACAATCGTGTTGTTGGTCAAGAAAATCTTAATAAGCGGCTATTAATTGCTTTATTAGCAGGAGGGCATCTACTTGTGGAGGGGCACCTGGATTAGCTAAGACAACAGCTATTAAGACATTATCGGAGAGTATAGATTGCTCATATCATAGAGTACAATTTACCCCTGATCTTTTACCTGCGGATTTGACAGGTACAGAAATTTACATACCACAACAACAAAGCTTTGAATTTCAGTCTGGACCATTATTGCATAACTTATTGCTTGCTGATGAGATTAATAGGGCTCCTGCCAAGGTGCAATCTGCACTACTTGAAGCAATGGGCGAGAAGCAAATAACAGTTGGTAAAAAAACCTACCCACTATCTAATTTGTTTATGGTTATGGCAACACAAAACCCTATTGAGCAAGAAGGAACTTACCCACTTCCTGAAGCGCAATTAGATAGATTTATGCTGTTTGTTAAGGTTGAATATCCAGATCCTAAAACAGAGGCAAAAATCTTGGCTATAAGTCGCGGTAAGGCACTAGGACATAAGCTAAAACATCCTAATATTCACCAAGAAACTATCTTTAAAGCACAAAAAGAAGTGCTAAATGTCCAAGTTTCTGAGGCACTCGAGCAATATATTATTCAGCTAATATTAGCCACCAGAGATCCTGTAAAATATAATCAAAATATCAAAAAATGGATTGCATTTGGCTCTAGTCCTAGGGGTACTATAGCTTTAGATAGAGCGGCACGAGCACACGCGTGGCTTTCAGGTAATGATTATGTCTCTCCTAGTGATGTTCATGCGGTAATTTATGAAGTCCTACGCCGTAGGATATTATTAACTTTTGAGGCTGATGTTGATGGTGTAACTAGTGATGATGTTATTACCGAATTACTAAAGGCAGTGCCTATCCCGTAGAGATTAGTCTAGATGAAAAATTATAAAGGTGTCAAGCCTGATATCCAGGAGCTTTTAAGCTATCGCTACCAAGCTAAAGTACTAAAGCTATTTGCCAATCAAAGGGTAAATACCACTAATGCTGGCAATAATGTTTCTAAGACTAAAGGTCGTGGTATGGATTTTGATGAGGTTAGGCATTATCAAGCAGGTGATGATATACGTTTGATGCATTGGGCTTTGACTGCAAGACTTGGTAAACCATATACCAAAGTTTACCATGAGGAGCACGAACGTAACCTTTATTTTATTTAGATCAAAATACTACAATGAATTTTGGTACTAAAGAGTGCTTTAAGAGTGTTAAGGCAGCAAATATTTTAGCTTTGCTTGGCTTTGGAGCGTTAGATGCGCATGATAAAGTTGGAGGTATTATTTTTGATGATAAAAGCTAGAACTTTTATACTGCGAAACAAGATAAGTCAGCTTTAGTGAAAATGTTTAATTTTGTTGCTAGTGATACCAAACAATATCAGCTAAATTCAGATAAAAAGCTTGCTGATGCGATAAAGTTTCTTTATGCAAAAATTCGTAGTAATAGTGTTGTGATCGTGATTAGCGATTTCAGTAGTTTTAATCAAGAAGCAAAACAATATCTTAAGCTTTTAAGTGCTAAGAATGCCATAATCAATATTTTTAGTTATGATCCTATAGAAAAAGAATTACCAGCCTTAGATACTTATTATTTCAGTGATGGTAAGCGAAGAGTCGCTCTAGATACTGCTAGTAAGCAGCAAAGTAGTATTTATAAAAATTTATATCAAAATAGATACACTGAGATAAAAGATTTTTCGCGTAAGAATAAAACAGGCTTTATTGAAGTAGCAACAAATGATGATTTAATTAAAACAATAAATTATGGGATAGCTAGCTATGCAAACTAATAATCTTTTAGCGCAATTAAAGGATATTTATTTGCCAGAGAAAGTTTCTAAATGGTGGCCATTAGCCTATGGCTGGTGGCTACTTTTAGCAATAGTTATCTTGGTTATTATCTTTAGTTTGGTATTTTTACATTTGCGCAAAAAACAAAGCGGTATAAAGACTCAATAATAAATGATTTTAGAAAGACTATCGAAAATACTTATCAGCAAAAGCCTAGAGAAGTTCTACAAGATATTTCGGTATATCTAAAAAGAGTAGCTTTGCAAAAGTTTCCTAGTGAACCAGTTAAAACCTTGCACAGTCAGCAATGGCTTGAATTTTTAGATGCAAAACTTAAGCAACAAAATTTCAAAAATACTAAAGCTAATATGCTTGAGAATAGCTATAAGCCAGTTGGGCTAGATAGAGCGACATTGAATGAAATTATGGCTGTGGCAGAACAGTGGTTAAGGAGAGTTCTATGATAAATGTAGAATATCAGTGGTTTTTGGCTTTGATTATTTTACCACTTTTGGCTTATTGGTTGATCCCAAGAGCAAGGCAAGATGAACAGTTAGCTTTGAAAACGCCATTTTTTGAACAACTAGAATCTCAAATTGATAATGCTAGTAAATATAATTTCAAGAGGGCAAATTATCTTAAATATCTACTAAGCGCTATTTGGATACTTTTGATTATCTCAGGGTCAGGTATACAATGGTTAGGTAAACCGATTAGTTTACCTCAAAGTGGTAGAGATATAATCATGGCTATAGATTTATCTGGAAGTATGGCTATCCAAGATATGAAAAAACCTAATGGACAAATGGAGTCAAGGCTTGATCTAGTGATGCGTGTCGCTAATCAGTTTCTCGATACACGAAAGGGTGATAGAGTTGGTTTGATACTTTTTGGAACTAGAGCATATCTACAAACACCATTAACTTTTGATATTACTACAGTCAAAAAAATGCTTGATGATGCTAGTGTTGCTTTACCAGGACCACAGACAGCTATCGGTGATGCCATCGGCTTAGCGGTTAAAAAGCTCAAAAAATATCCTGGTGATTCTAAGGCTTTAATTTTACTAACTGATGGTAAGAATAATTCTGGTATACTACAACCACTGCAAGTGGCAGAAATTGCTAAACAGTATCATATAAAAATCTATACTATTGGTTTAGGTGGTGGTCAGATGATTGTTGAGACTACTTTTGGCCAAAGATTGATAAATACTTCTGAGGACCTTGATACAACTATCTTGGAGAAAATTGCTGTAATGACTGGAGGTAAATACTTTAGAGCACAAAATAGTAGTGACCTTAAGAAAGTATATGAGTCGATAGATAAACTTGAGCCAATAGAATCCAATAAAACTGTTGTTAGACCAGTGACATATTTGTATCCGTGGAGTCTTGGTTTAGCATTGATTTTGAGTTTTATGATGGCAGCTATATGGTTAAAACGCAGGAGAGGATTAAAATGACTTTTCATTTTTTAAGACCTTGGTGGCTTTTAGCTATTGTTCCTGCCGTGATCTTTGTGATATTGCTTTTGAAGCATTTATCACAAGCAAACGGCTGGGCTAAGTATTGTGATAGCCATTTATTAGAGCATATACTAGTTGGTCAGCAATCGGCACCAAAAAAATTACTTATACCATTGGTACTTTTGTTTATTTGGGTTGTCGCTATCTTTAGTTTGGCTGGACCAGTTTAGAAATACAAGGATGTGCCAGTTTACCAAAAAAACATATCAAGAGTTATAGCATTAGATGTTTCGCAATCTATGGATACTACAGATGTTTCACCAAGTAGGCTAGAGCGAGCTAAGTATAAGATATTTGACATTCTGCGTCGGATAAAAGAAGGACAAGTCGGTATGATAGTCTTCTCAAGTGAGCCATTTGTGGTATCACCACTTACTTAAGACGCTAATACTATTGAAAATCTTGTTACGGTAATTAACTCAGATATAGTTCCAGTACAAGGACATAATATCTATAAATCTCTCAAAAAATCAGCGCAGCTAATTGAGCAAGCTGGAGCACAGCGAGGACAAATAATTTTAATAACAGATTCATCACCATCTCTACAAGCAGTAAGTGAAGCAAAGCAGCTTGCACAAAAAGGAATAAAAATTGATGTTTATGCAATAGGAACTCCTATGGGAGGTATAGCTAAGGATGAAAAAGGTAATTATCTAAAAGATAGTCAGGGAAATATTCAATACTTTGGTATTGATTTAAATAAGCTTGAAGCCTTAGCAAGAGCAGGGGCTGGAAAATTAGTGACGCTAACAGCTAATAATAGCGATATTAAAAGCTTATTATCAGAACAGCAAGTAAGCACTACAAAAGAGTCAAAAGAGCAGTCAGCAAATATTTTCTGGCAAGATGAGGGTATATATTTTATATGGTTGGTGACTATTTTGAGTCTATTTCTTTTTAGAAGAGGTATTTTGGAGAGAGTATGTCGCTAAGAAAATTAATGGTTATTTTGTTACTAATGCCAAGTATTTGCCTAGCAAGTAAGTGGGATGATTTATGGTTGACAAAAGATCAACAGGGTATGAATTACTATAATAACGGTGATGTCAAAAAAGCTGCGCAAGCTTTTGAAAATAGTAATTGGAAAGGAGGTTCTTATTATAAAACTGGAGATTATCAAAAAGCTTATGAAGAATTTAAAAAAGACAGCTCAGCAAATGGGTTATATAATCAGGGAAACTCACTTACTCATCTTGGAGAGTACGCCAAGGCAATAGATGCTTATAAACAAGCTATCAAAAAAGACCAGATTTTGAAGATGCAAAAAATAATTTAGAGATTGCTAAAGAGCTAGAAAAACAACAAAAGCAACAGCAGAATTCACAAAATAATAATAAGGATAATAAGGATCAACAAGATCAACAAAACCAGAATGAGCAAGCTAAAATCGATCAGCGCCAAAAAGAACTTAATAATAAGGAAGCAAATAAGCTTTTATCAATGATAGATGATGATCCTGGTAGACTTCTTAAAAATAAATTTACACGTGACTACCGGAGAATGATAGGAGACAAGCGTGAAAACTAAGTTGTTTAAACTAATAAGTATATTTATACTACCAGTAGCTATTTTGAATCTAAGTTATGCTAATGTCGCAGCCAGTGTTGATAGAACTCATCTTGAAAAAGGCGAGACATTTGAACTAGTGTTGCATTTGTATAACTTTGATACACAACCAGATTTAGATGTTTTAGATAAAGATTTTACCGTCTACAATACTAGCACTAGTAGTAAAACCATTATTATCAATGGGCAACAGCGCTCTCAATTTAAAATGATTGTAACTCTTATGCCAAATAAAACTGGTAAGCTAACAATACCAGCAATCAAAGTTGGTAACCAAAGTACAAAACCGATAAGTATAGAGGTTGATAAAGAGCTCTCAAATGAGGAAGAGAGTAATTATCAGGATTTGTTTGCCATAAGCTCATTAGCTACAGATGAAACTTATGTTAATGTGCCAGTTTTATACACTTTGAGGCTATATTATGCAATACCTATTCTAAGCCTACAGCCTAAGCCGTTTGATATAAAAAATTCTGAAATAAAACAAACTAATCATAGAAAAACTTATCAAAAACGTATTAATGGTAAGATGTATGATGTTGTTGAAGAAAGCTTTTTGATAATCCCTAATACTACAGGAACTATACGTGTGCCAGCTATTGTTTTAGAAGCAACAATTCCAAATACTTTCGGGCAGCTAGGTACTCGAGTAAAATATTTCTCGACAGAGGCAAAACTTCTCAAGGTTAAATCGATTCCAAATGATATAAGTATCAATGATTGGTTTCCAGCAGCTGATGTGCAAATTAGCGATAATTGGTCTACTGACAAAAATATAAAAGAAGGTGAGCTTCTGACTAGAACTGTCAAGATTAAAGCAAAAGGCGTCTTAAGTAATGATATTCCAAAGCTAGAGTTCAAATCCTCTAATACTTTTAATGTCTACCCTGAAAAACCAGAGCTACAAGATATCGAGCAGGCTGATCAACTAACTTGTTGCTACCTATAAAATTGGTTATATGCCAGTTAAACAAGGCAAAGCAACTATTCCAGCAATCAAGCTTAAGTGGTTTGATGTTGACAATCATAAATCAAAAGTAGCTAGTATAGATACTAAAATTTTTGATGTTCAAAAAGGTAATATCCCAAACTCTAGTTTTGTTGCTAATGGTCAGCCATTATCTTCACAAATTGTACAAAAGATCGTTAAAGATACTTTTTGGCGTAATGTTGCCATAGGGCTTTTTATCTTATGGTTTATAACATTTATATTGCTTATAAAGTGTAAAGTCACAAAAAAATCACTACAGAAGCTGGTGAAAAGCAAGCTGATCTACATCAAAAAGTTACTGGCTTAAAAGAGATGAAAAAAGCTTGTACTAACAAAGATAATATTCAGCTACAAAGAGCAATTATTGGCTGGGCTAATACTCAAGTTGATAAGCAAATATTTTCATTACTTGAGGTTGCAGAAGTATTTCCACATCTAAAAGATATTTTAAAAGAGCTAAATGCTGCAATATATGCTGCAAAAGATTTTAACACTATCATGAGCTACTAAATTTAATCAGAAATACAACCAAAAGTGCTAAAACAAAATCTGATAATTTAGTTAAAGGTTTATATGAGTAGGTGATTATGAAAAAAATTTTATTAAGCATATTTATATTATTAGCTTTTGCTGTTTCAGCAAATTCACAAACTGTACTTATAACAGGTTTTGCTCCTTTTGGTGGTGAGAAGATAAACCCATCTTGGCAAGCAGTTAAACAAATTCCTGATAATATTGATGGGGCTAAAATCATCAAAAAACAACTTCTAGTTTCATTTAAGGGCTCTGTTGATAGGTTGGACAGCTTAATTAAAGAATATAACCCTGGATGTGATTATTGCTGTTGGCGAAGCAGGTGGTCGAGCGGCAATATCTATTGAAAGAGTAGCAATAAATGTTGATGATGCTAGGATTGCTGATAATGATAACTATCAGCCTAAAAATATCAAAATATCAGCAACTGGTGAAAATGCTTATTTCTCTAAGCTACCAATTTATTAAATTCAAGGGGCGATGTAAGTACAAGGTATTCCAGCATATATATCTGATACAGCTGGTACATACGTTTGCAACCATGTAATATATCACCTACTAGAAGTACTCAGCAAAGAATATTCTAATAAAATAGCTGGATTTATACATGTACCATACGCACCATAGCAGGTTATAGACAAAACAGATATGCCTAGTATGAGTACTGATGATACCGCACAGGCATTAAAAATAGCTATACAAACATCAATAACTAAGCAATAAGTAGTTTTATAAAAAAAAGACTGGAAATATGATTTAAGGATATTGCTGTTTATTTTATCATTTGTGCCATATATTAGTAGTTTTCGCTATTATGCCTTTTATGGGATTATCTACATCTAGTTATCTAAGCTGCTTCATCAATATTACTTATTAGTGCAGAAGGAATATTTGTAGTGTCTGTGATGCTTTTAGGTAGAGTGATAATTGATGTAATAAAAGCAGTAATAAAAAAGTCTTTAAGTCTGCATTTGCTAGCCAAACACCTATTAGTCGGACAAGGCATGTTATAGGTTTAGTGATGTTCTTTGCTAGTTTAATTTATTCGACTTTAATTACTAAGATGATACTGTTGTTTGATAAGGTTCAGCAGGTTGGTCAACTAAATATAATTGTTATTTTATTTAGTGGTGATATTATATTTATAGCTAGTTTCTTTGTCTTAGGTAGTGAGTTTATTAGCAAATTAAAAGCAGCATTTAAGTATCACAAATAATATTTTTGATTAAATTTAATTTTTTTGGAGTAACTATATTTGCGATGAAAGTAGAGTTTAGAGTTTTACAAACACAAGATATTAATCAAATGCTAGATATCTTAATTGCTGCAGTGGTCAAGGAATATAGTTTGCAAAAGACAATTGCAATTTTAGCGCCTACAGTTATTGCGAAACAACTTGATGATAAACTATGGCAAGATGGGCAAGACTCTTTTATACCGCATCATTGCGCTATAAATGCTAGAGAGTATAATCAATATAAAAATATCCCAATAATTATTACTGATAATTTATTTATCACAACAGGGTATGATGTTTTAATCAATATTATGGAAGTAGCTGTCGATCCACAGCGAGTTAAAGTCAAAGAGCTAAAAGAGTTTGTCTATCAAGAAGATAGAGCACTGCAAGCTTCGCGTAAAAAGTATGTTTACTATAAAAAATCTAACCTAGAGATAACTACCATTCAAGATAATTAAATATAGTTAGTAAGCTATAAGCGGATTACTTAATAATGCAACAACTAATATTATTTAATTAGTCAATAATAGTACTTTTAAGATAACTTTGCTAAAATTATTGGCATTAATTTTTTCTATAAACTTAGATATTTACGGCGTTATAAATGACTCAAGAAATGAATAAAAATTACAATCCTAAAGAAATTGAACAATCAAACTACCAAAACTGGGAAACAACAAGTAAGTTTGCTTGTGGTAATACTGATTCAAAAGATACTTATACAATAATGTTACCGCCTCCAAATGTCACAGGAACTTTGCATATGGGGCATGGTTTTCAGATGACACTTATGGATATCCTTATCCGTTACAACAGAATGTCTGGCAAAGATACTCTATGGCAACCAGGTACTGATCATGCAGGTATCGCTACACAAATGGTTGTTGAAAGACAGCTTAATGCTCAAGGGATCTTAAGACATGACTTAGGGCGTGAAAATTTTGTTAGCAAGGTTTGGGAATGGAAAGAGCTATCAGGTGGCACTATCACATCGCAAATGCGTCGAATTGGAGCATCTCCAGATTGGGATCGTGAGAGATTCACAATGGATGATGGTCTTTCTGATGCGGTTAAGAAATGTTTTATCAAACTATATGAAGATGATTTATCATATCGTGGTGAGAGATTAGTAAATTGGGACCCTAAACTAAAGACAGCGGTATCAGACTTAGAAGTTGCTCAAGTAGATAAACAAGGTTCGCTTTGGCATTTTGTGTACCCGATAGCTGATAGTGATGAGAAAATCATAATTGCGACAACTCGTCCTGAGACAATGCTTGGTGATATGGCAGTGGCAGTTCATCCCGAAGATGAGAGATATACGCATTTAGTTGGTCAGATGATAAATCTACCACTTACAGATAGACAGATTCCAATTATTGCTGATGATTATGTTGATAAAGATTTTGGTACAGGTTGTGTCAAAATCACTCCAGCTCATGATTTTAATGATTATGAAATGGGTAAAAGACATAATCTACCTATGCTAAATATCTTAACTGATGATGCGACTCTAAATACCAATGTACCATCAAAATACCAAGGCTTAGATAGATTTGAAGCGCGTAAACAAATAGTTGCTGATATGGAAGCTTTAGGTCTTTTAGATAAGATTGAGCCACATGCATTGAAAGTACCAACAGGTGATAGAACAGGCGAAGTGTTAGAGCCATATCTAACTAAACAATGGTTTGTCAAAGCTGATGTACTTGCAAAACCAGCTATCGAAGCTGTAGAGAAGGGTGATGTAAGATTTGTGCCTGATAACTGGAAAAACACTTATTTTGCTTGGATGAGAGATATTCAAGACTGGTGTGTATCAAGGCAGCTGTGGTGGGGGCATAGAATCCCAGCATGGTATGATGAAGATGATAATGTATATGTTGGCGAGGATGAAGCTGATATTAGAGCTAAATATAATCTAGCTGATGATTTGGTTATCAAGCAAGATGAAAGTGTCTTTGATACATGGTTTTCATCGGCACTATGGCCTTTTAGTACTCTAGGCTGGCCTAAGAAGACTTCAGAGCTTGTAAAATACTATCCAACAAGTGTGCTGGTAACAGGTTTTGATATTATCTTCTTCTGGGTTGCTAGAATGATGATGTTTGGCATGTATTTTATGAATGATGTGCCATTTAGAGATATTTATATTACTGGTCTTATCCGTGATAGCGAAGGTCAGAAGATGTCAAAATCTAAAGGTAATGTTTTAGATCCTGTAGATTTGATAGATGGTATTTCGCTAGATGAGTTACTTAAGAAGAGAACTACGGGTCTAATGCAACCACAAATGAAAGCAAAGATTGCGAAAGCGACTAAGAAAGAATTCCCAGAAGGTATAAGTGCTTATGGTGCCGATGCAGTGAGATTTACTTATGCAGCATTAGCTTCTACATCGCGTGATATTAGCTTTGATACTACGAGAGTTGAGGGTTATCGTAATTTCTGTAACAAACTTTGGAATGCTTCAAGATTTGTGATGATGAATATTGATAGTTATAAGGTTTGTGATAATTATGAGTTAGGTGTTGCTGATAAGTGGATTTGGAGTGTTTTGAACACAGCAATTGCAGATGTACATAGATACCTTGCTAACTATCGTTTTGATTTGGTAGCAAATACTATTTATGACCTTGTATGGAATAACTACTGTGACTGGTATATAGAGTTTGCTAAGGTTGCTTTGAAAGATGAGTCACTATCTCAAAGCCAAAAAAATGGTGTTAAGTATACACTTACTAAGGTTTTAGAGAATATTTTAGCATTAGCGCACCCACTTATACCATTTATTACAGAGAGTATCTATCGGCAGTTAAAAGCACACTTATATGATGCTAAAGATACAATTATGGATGTATCTTATCCTGTAGTTAATCAAGATTTAGGGGCATCAGAAGCTGAAAAAGCTATCACATGGCTACAAAATGTTGTAACTACTTTGCGTAATATGCGTAGTGAAGTGGGTATCAAGCGATCTTTAGAGATTTCTCTAATTGTTAAAGATGTTGAAGATAAGGATAAAGAGTATCTAGCGCAAACTGAAGGATTTATAAAAGCTTTAGCGAGAGTAAATAATATTGAGTTTAATGATAATCCACCAACATCTTTATCACAAATTGTTGAGGGGCTTGAACTAAATATCCCATTAGCAGGTTTGGTTGATATTGAAGCTGAGAAAGCAAGATTAGATAAAGAGCTAAACAAGCTAAAAGGTGAAGTAACTAGAGTTGAGAAGAATCTATCTAATGAAAGATTTGTATCAAATGCACCAGGGGCTGTAGTTGCTGCAGAGCAAGAAAAGCTTGCTAAGTATCAAGAGCTTTATGCTAAGACTTTAGATAAGAAAGAGGCTTTGAATTAGATTATCTAAACTATTCCCTTTTATATAATATTTTTGTCTAGTTTTTGACAAACTTATAGTAATTTCTACTTAATATCCTGCTTACTATAATTAATTTTTACAAAAGCTTATTCATAATAAGAAGTACATATAATTAATTGTAAACTTATAGAATGAATTACAAATGAAAAAAATATTACTTAAACTTATTTCTCTATCAATAATTTTTGTAGGACTACCGTCTTTATCTTACTCTAATGAATATTTAAGATCTATATGAGAAAGAAGGTTTTTATGCTGTTAGAGGTCAATTAGTAAATATGATATCGGAATATGCCGAGGCTATTAATGAGTTACAAAGAGAAAAAAATAAACGATATGATCTTTTATTTGATGATGAATTTAAAGTATATTATCCAGACTTACTTATAATAACTGCAGAGTATTGAGTTAGGAATTTTTTTGACGGTAATTTATAATATTCCTGAGGAACAACAAAAAGAATTTAGCCAGCTTTTAGATTATATAACGATTACCAAATTTGAACCATCAAAAAAACCATATTGTCTTAAAGCAGAACTTAAGTATGGTGGAATATTTAATAGAGAATTTAATGTTCAAAACTAGTTATCCATTTTAGATAAAATAGTAGAAACTGGTCAATATAACACTTGGAATGAAGATATAAAATATGTTGCTATTAAGTATGGCGGCGGGTTATATAATATAAATAGGTCTTTGCAAGGAGATGCTCTACCTATAGTAGATTCAATTAATGGAGGAGAAACTCAGAAAATAAAAGGTATGCGGGTTAGTCGGATAAATGCAGGTAGTGTTGATAGAGATTTGAAATATGCTACGTGGAAAAGTTTATAATACGCAGATACTCCTGGAATTATGAATACTGTGATAGAAAAAAATATGTAGAGTACCCAAAAAATAAATACGAACTTATAAATAAAGGAAGAAAATCTTAAATATCTTACTAATATAGAATATTGTCATTTAAATTTTGATGAGAATATAGTTGGAGATGCTATAAAACTCTTAAAGAAAAAGTTTTCGATATAAAGAATTAGTGGGATATTTACGTGAAAAATAAATCTATTTATGTTAATGGTAAGCCTAGTGATGCCTATATTTCCCAGTTCAAATTCTTTATAGCAAAGGTTTGTTATTGATTACAGCATTACAGATTCTAAATCAGAAAAAAATAAGATGGTTGTGTATGAAGTACAATCTTTTTTTCTAATAATATTGATTATCAACATTATAAATTTAAGGAAAAACCTTTTTCCACTGTAGCTGAATCAATTAAAAATATATTACTGTTGTAGCTATTGAAAATCCTAAGTGCTTAGATAAGAGGAATATTTCTAGTAAGAAAATAAACCTATTAATAGAAAAATTTCTATGTTAAATAAAGAAACACGAGAAAGCATTGTGTGAGCAATACGGAAGAAATGTAACACAGGTTCTGGTAATAACTCCTGATTTTACAGATGACTTTATTGAGCATACTGAATTGGATCCCAATATCAATATAATCACTACTTGAAGTACAAGGATTGTATGAAATATACCAAGCATATAAAAAGTAAAAAGAATCCAAAGTTTAGTGTCCAGCGGCTCCAAAAGTATGGATTACTAAGACACTCTCTTATACTTAAGAGAATTTAATGATAAAACCTATCTTTCTATATCTCCACGAATATTCTTTTATAACAAGCCATCTAACTAATTTTTATATTGAAACAATTAATTTTCTAGTTTAATCTTTAGCAATTTTATTGTGACCCAATTAGGTTATAAATTTTAGCAAAAATAGTATTTTAGTATAAAAAAGTATATGTATTACTTGATTACTTCTTAAAAGTTTTATTTATGGTGATATTTTGGTTTGTTGCTGGTATTTTTATAGACTATGCGGCAGTATATTTGATATGATCTGAATATATTTATAATATTTTATAGCCACATGGATTTGTTTGGACATCTATATATGGAGCAATAAAAATATCAGGCTTTAGTGTTATGATTTTTGCTGTTATTTTTGCGGTATTTGATACGAACAAAAAGTTATTGATAGCTTCGATGATAATTTCAATCATAGTTTTATACTTTATTTAGCATCTTGTTTCTGATGGGATATTATATTTATTTGGCTGCTTAATATTTCTTTTTATCAAAATTGTTTTATCTACATTGTTGATATCAGTATGACTGCAAAATGCCATAGTTTTATCCATTTCTGATAAAAGATTTTTAATACTCTTTATGAACCTTTTTTACCATAAGCACCTACACCATAGACCATAGCTCTACCGATTAGGCCAGCTGTTGCACTTAGGGCTTTTGCTTTGAGTAAATCTTGACCACTACGAATCCCACTATCAATAAGAACCTCAAGCTTGCTATCTACAGCAACAATGATTTCTTTTAGAACCGATATACTCGAAGTAGCATCATCAAGCTGGCGACCACCATAATTTGAGACAACGATTGCATCAACACCAGTATTTTGTACCAAAATAGCATCTTGAGTGTCCATACATAATACTTTTGATAATCATAGGCTTATCCATTGTTTTTGTAACAATTTGACATAGTTGATATGGTAAAAGGTATTCCAAACTTTTGGCCACTTTAGCAGCATATCTCACTATCAGCATGTTGCATACCTAGTAAACCTATAGGAGCAAATACTAAAGGGATTTATACGATTTTAGTCTTTAGGCGTGTTGTATATCTGTAAGGACTTTTTACCTAAAAAGATAGTTATTAAAATCTTATTGATTATATTTTAGGGTTCGCTCTTGCCATGATCATGATTCATAGTAAACTCTACGATAATAAACTTTACGCATATCATCAAGCGATGTTGTCTTAGTTAAATTAGTTTTCATTGAGATATTTCTATTTCCAGATAGATTTAATAACTAAACTTCAGTAAAGATTTTTTCCTCAGGAAGTCTTGATTTAGGCAGCTTAGCATTAAAATCATTTTCAGAACTATAGCCAACAGTGACAATCACAGAGGTTTTAAGTCCCTTTTCTGCTAGATTAAATCAGCATATATGGCTCGATACCTTCGATTGGTGTAGCATTTATCTCTAGAGCAACTAAACCAAATAAAATATTGCCAAGACTAATATAAACTTGTTCTTTAGCCCAGTGTTGTAGATCTTTAGGATTATAACTTATATATGAGATGTGAATTTCTTATGCGCTGCTTGTTGAAGTTTTTCAAACTCAGCACTATAAAAGCGCCCATCTTTTCTTTCTTGAGCTAAGAGTTCTTCGAGATAGTTATCATCAAGATTAGTTTTAAGACAAAGTACGATGAGTAAAGCACAGTTTTTAATATTTGCTACATTTTTAGGATAAATATTTTCAGCTGCTTTTGCAATTTTAGCTTTTGCTTGATCAGAAGTAGCTAGGATAAAGTGCCAAGGTTGGGGTTTACACTTGATAGTGTAAATTTAAGAATATCTTTTATCTGCTGAATTAGCTCGGCTATTAACTTTTTTGTTGGATCATAAGCTTTTGTTGTATAACGGCTTTTAGCATATTCGACTATATTCATAATAAAAATAAAATCTTTAAAATTTCAATCAGTATATTTTATAGAAAAATTTCAACAATGCTTTTTAGACTAGAGATATTTTTATTTTTTGTGATTATTAGTTTTTATATTCAAGAATATAACAATAGTAAAAAACTTTGGCTTTAGTTTGTGTCAAGGATAATAAAATCCTTCTTGTAAGAGTGCATGATAATACTATTTAATATTTTCCAGGTGGTAAGATAGATGATGTAGAGTCACTATTACAAACTATTATTTGTGAGCTTAATGAGGAGCTAAATATCCAAATGCAACAACCCGATCTAGTTGTTACAGATAATCATGATAGAACAGATACTGTATTCGTTCACTTTTATGCTGGAGAAAATCATTCAACGAATTATACCATTTGCGAAAATATCAGCGATAAAATGGTTTGATTTAGATGATACTGAATTTATGGCTCTAGCTGTGATTGAGAGTATTGCTAGATGGTTTAAAAAACTTGATATGTTTTTATTTGAAATCTGGTTAAAACAATTGGTTGCTACAGTTGCTAGATTTTGCTGTGATATGATATTTTGTTTTTGTACCTTTTGAATGTTATCTTAGCTAGTTAGTTCTAGTAGCTATATAAGTTACTATGATATACAGTTTTTTTAGGAGATAAGTTTTGCGTAGAGTAGAGATAGATAGTATTGGTCAAATAGAAGTTGATAATGACAAATATTGGGGTGCACAAACACAGCGTTCTATAGAGCATTTTTCTATAGGTAGTGATCTGATGCCGGTTGAAGTTATTAAAGCTTTGGCAATTATCAAAAAAGTTGCAGCTATGACAAATCATCAATTAGGTATCTTAGCACAAGCTAAAAAAGAAATTATCGTTGAAGTTGCTGATGAGATAATTGCAGCTAAGCTTAATGAGCATTTTCCATTACATGTATGGATGACAGGCAGTGGAACTCAGGCAAATATGAATGTTAATGAAGTGATTTCAAATAGAGCCATCGAGCTTCTAGGTGGCAAAAAAGGGAGTAAAAATCCTATCCACCCAAATGATGATGTTAATATGTCTCAATCATCAAATGATGCTTTTCCAAGCGCGATGTATATTGCTACTGCAGTTGAGATAAATAATAGACTTTTACCTGCTGTTGAGTATATGCAACAACAATTAGCTGAAAAAGCAAAGCAGTGGAATAATATTGTCAAAATCGGTAGGACACATATGCAAGATGCCGTACCACTAACTTTGGGTCAAGAGTTCTCTGGTTATGTATCATTATTAGAAAATAATATTCAAAGAATCAAAGAAACATTGAAATATGTATATCAGCTTGCTCTTGGTGGTACAGCTGTTGGTACGGGTTTAAATTCTCCAGTGGGATTTGCAGAGATTATTGCTAGTAATATTGCTAAAATTACTGGCTTGCCTTTTGTTTCAGCTACCAATAAATTTGAAGTACAAGGCTCACATGATGCTTTAGTTGCTGTTATGAGTCAGCTTAAAACCTTAGCTAATTCATTATTTAAAATTGCTAATGATATTCGCTTACTTAGTTGTGGTCCAAGAGCTGGCTTTCATGAGTTATTAATTCCAGAAAATGAACCGGGTTCATCAATTATGCCTGGTAAAGTTAATCCCACTCAATGTGAGGCTATGGCAATGGTTGCTGCACAGGTGATAGGCTATGATGTTGCAGTTGGTATCGCTGGTAGTGCTGGCTATTTGGAGATGAATGTTTATAAACCATTAATGATTTTTAATATTATACAATCAATTAGGATAATTTCAGATAGTTGTCAAAACTTCACTAAGTATTTATTGGTTGGGATGCAACCAAACAAACAAAAAATTGATTATTTTCTTAGAAACTCATTAATGTTAGTAACAGCGCTTAGTCCAGTTATAGGCTATGATAAGGCAGTAAAAATGGCTCATTATGCTGAGCAAAAAAATATATCTTTGGCTGAGGCGAATGAGGAGCTTAAATTTTTGTCAAAAGATGAATTTGATAAAGTTGTTGATCCTTATAAAATGGCTAAAGGTGGCAGATTATAGAAGTTAGTTTTTGCTAAATAACCAAGATGCTAATCTAAAATTATCACTATTATTGTTCACTAGTTTTAATCCTTGAAACAATTAGTTTTCTAGTTTAATCTTTAAGTAATTTTATTTCTGAGGTATTTAAATTATGATTACAACAAGATTTGCGCCAAGCCCAACAGGATTTTTACATGTTGGTGGTGTGCGTACGGCATTATTCAGCTGGTTATATGCAAAAAATAACAATGGTAAATTTATTTTAAGAATAGAAGATACTGATCTAGAGAGATCTACCCAAGAAGCGGTGGATGCTATTTTAGATGGTATGAATTGGTTGAGGCTAAAAAATGATGGCAAAATTTACTATCAAACAAAGCGCTTTGATAGATATAAAGAAGTGATTCAAGAACTTATCGTAGATGGTAAAGCATACTACTGTAGCTGCTCTAAAGAAAGACTAGAAGAGCTAAGAGAGTATCAACAGGCAAATAATCTCAAAACTGGCTATGATAGTAAGTGTCGTAGTGCAAACTATATTCCACAAGATGGCGAGAGCTTTGTAGTACGTTTCAAAAACCCTAAAGATGGAGTGGTTAGTTGGGATGATGCAGTTAAAGGTCGAATCACAATCTCAAATCATGGGCTTGATGATATGATTATCCAAAGAGCAGATGGCTCACCAACATATAATTTCTGTGTTGTCGTCGATGATATTGATATGACTATTACGCATATCATTCGTGGCGATGATCATGCTAATAACACTCCTAAGCAAATCAATATATACAAAGCACTAAATGCCAATGTGCCAGTATTTGCCCATGTACCGATGATACTTGGTCCAGATGGAGCAAAACTCTCTAAGCGTCATGGTGCTGTCAATGTTATGCAGTATCGTGAAGATGGCTATTTGCCACAGGCGATACTTAATTACCTAGTAAGACTTGGTTGGTCACATGGTGACCAAGAGATTTTTTCTATCGAAGAAATGATAGCAGCTTTTAATTTAGAGCATATTAGTACATCACCATCACGTTTTAATTTTGAAAAACTTAAATGGCTGAACAAACACTATATCAAAGAGTCTAAATTTGATGATATTCAAACAGAAGTTGAATATCACTTTGCTAAGGCGGGTTTAGACATTAGCAATGGTCCAGTTTTAAAAGAGCTTGTGGCTGTGATGGCAGAAAAAGTTGATACATTAGTTGAGCTAGCAGAAAAGTCTAGTTATTTTTATAATGATGATATCAGTTATGATGAAAATGCTGTAAAAAAACATATCAAAGCAGCTACAGCTGAGATCTTTAGCAAACTTTTGACGAACTTTAGCTCTTTAGATTCTCAGCAATGGCAAGATCCTGATGTTTTACATAATGTAGTTAGTACAACAGCCGAGCAGTGCCAAGTTGGTATGGGTAAGGTTGGCATGCCGTTACGTGTGGCTATTACTGGTTCTGGACAATCGCCAGATATTGGTATTACTCTAAAACTTCTTAGTAAAGATAAAGTAGTCGCTAGACTTACTAAAGCACTTAAAGAGTTATGCAAGTGATAAAAATCAAAAAACTAAGTATAGTTATAGTAGCTTTTTTGCTTGCTAAAGCAAGTTATGCAAATAACCATTTTGGTAATAACTTAGCTGGCTGTGGTTTAAACTTTGATCCAATAAATTTGCAAGATACAGCAAATTGGAAAGATAAATTAATCAAGAATAATGATCAATGCAAACTAAAAACTACTCATAAGAGTCTTCAATTTATAATACCACCAAGGGTAATTATGTAATTTCACCTCTAGATACATAATTGACGAATTCTTTGCCAGCTATAGGTAAATGGATAATGGTAAAACCAGTAGCTAAAACAAACCGGATTTGCCTCAAGATATTACAGCAGCATGGATATATTGGCGGTGGAGCCAAAGGTTTTATTATCAATTGGTATAGCCCAACCACAAAGTTACAGCGTAGAACCTAATTAATGCTGTTTTTATGCTTGAGGGTTTTTCATCAACTAAGGATGCTAATGATTATCTGAATTAATTTATTTGCTAATAAGCTTGTATATTATAATACTGATTCGATAAATCATAGTGGTGGTTACGGGGTGTATATTTTGATGTTAAGCTATACCCACAATTATTAGGAACCCAGATAAATACGAATGATACAAATGTTGCTTTCACATTTGAAAAATATATAGCAAACTTTACTGATCATTTTAGACTTATGGGACCATATATCTTGCATCAAAATGATACAAACAAGTTTATCTATGTAATATCAATCTCACGAGAATCATTATGGTTTTAAAGTAGCAAAGTAAATTGTGGTAATTTATAGTCTGTCTTTTAGACAGGCAGAGAATGTTCTGATAAATAGTGTCATAGATCAATTACCTATAGTTAAAATATATTCGGCGTCTTTAGACAGTTATATCGAAGCTGACAGTAACATTGATTCATCAACTACTAGTGATCATACTCGTGATAGTAGTTTTGTGAGTGTATTTATAATTAAGAAAAATAATTAAATTTTTTACAAAAGATCTTGACTAAGCTACAAAAGTCATTATAATACACAACATATTGCTGAAGCAGTGATTTAAGTCTTAAGTCCCGTTCGTCTAGAGGCCTAGGACATCGCCCTTTCACGGCGGTAACAGGGGTTCGAATCCCCTACGGGATGCCAAAAAACAATCAAATAAATTACAAAAATAACGTTAAAACATTAAAGTTTGATAAGTATTTGGTTTGTGTGTATTAGTTTATAGTTTTAGTATCTTCTACTACCATGCATCTAGCAGTATCATCACCAATATCTTCAATAGTTTTTACATGACGTGGAAGTTTTGTACAGTGGAGATTTATAAGTTGTTTTTGTTGTTCGGTAAATTCCATATCTGCTGTTGCTGGTAAGATAACTTTTACCTTGTTTGTTTTTTTACTTCTAAACTATTGCAGCATTCCCTCAAGTGCTTTTGAATGATCGCTATGAAAATCTTTAAGCTTATATAATTTACTTTAAGTTCCAACTCTAGAGTTTACAAAAGTTGTTGGGGTTATACTTGTATCTACGACCTCTAAATACATCGGGTATATTTTTGGTTATTTCATGATGATGACTTTTATATTCTTTAGATCTTATTAACCATTTATAGAACTCATTTTGAGCTAAAGCCTGGATGGCTTTCTCATTTAGTCTAACTGTTCTTCTAAAAAATATCATCACTATCTGTTTTTTGGAAATTGTAAGGTAAAGTATTCTGGATCGATCATTAAGACGGTATCTGAAACTTGAGCTGACATTAGATTAAAAAATTAAGGTGTAATTTCAACTTAAATTATTTTTGCTTAAAATTCTACTTAAATAAGCTAGCTAAATTACAAATCTTTAATCTTTTCAAATACACTGAAAGTAAAATCAAGTTCATTTTTATCATCTTTACTGAATTTTTTGTGGCCAATCCGCTTGAATTTTGCTTTATCCCATTGTGGGAAAAAAGCATCAAGATCGCGCATTTCAGCAGCAACTTGTGTAATATATAATCTATCAGCATACTGCAAAAATTCTCTATATATTTGCGCACCACCAATTATAAATATTTCATAGTGAGATTTTGACTGAGCAAAATTTAGAATATCTTGAGTGCTGTTAACGATAAGGCATTTATCATGCTTATAGTTTTTGTCTCTTGTCAATATGATGTTTTTGCGGTTTGGCAGAGGGTGACCAATTGATTCAAAAGTCTTTCTTCCCATTACTATATAGTTATTCTCAGTTATTTTTCTGAAATTTTTAAGATCATCAGAAAGTTTCCACACTAGAGTGTTTTCTTTGCCGATACCATAGTTTTTGTCATATGCTACTATTAGTGAAATCATTCTTGTTACTTTATCTTTGAATTATTTTGAGATATTTTAGCACCTAAAAGAAAGATAAAATACCCTTTGTAATTTATAAATCAACTGTGGTAAAATTTCACGGCTTGTACTATATTAATTTGAGTATAAGTGATGTTTAATTAATAAATCATGTATCTTGATTAATATATTGTGTCAAAGAGTGTCCTTAAGGATATTTGGCATAACTAAGGTACTAGATATAACCCAAATAAGGAAAATAAAATGTCTTTAATAAAAGAAATGTTATCTGCTGGTGTTCACTTTGGACACAAAAAAGCTTTCTGGAATCCACAAATGAAAGAATACATCTTTGGTATTAACCATGGTGTACACATTATTGACTTAGAGAAAACAGTTCCACTTTTCCAAGATGCAGTTAACTTTGTTGGTAAAACTGTTGCTAATGGTGGAAAAATTCTATTTGTTGGTACAAAAAGACAAGCGCAAGATATCATTGAAGCTGAGGCTAAAAGATGTGGTATGCCGTATGTGAGCCACAGATGGTTAGGTGGTATGCTTACTAACTACAAAACAGTTAGACAATCTATCAAAAGATTAGCTCAGTTAGAGAAAATGAGAGAAGATGGTACTTTAGAATCTTTAACTAAAAAAGAGATGTTACAAAATATCAGAACTATCGAAAAATTAGAGAAAGTTCTTGGTGGTATCAAAGAAATGGGTGGTTTACCTGATGCAATCGTTGTTATTGATAGCAACAAAGAGCATATTGCTATTCAAGAAGCTCAAAAACTAGGTATCAAAATTGTATCAATCGTAGATACAAACTCAAACCCAGAAGGTATTGATTACATCATTCCGGGTAATGATGATGCTGTTAAGTCAATATCTTTCTATATGAAAAAATTTGCTGATGCTGTTATTGATGCTCAAGGTCTAGATAGAGCAGTTGAAGCAAAAGGTGATGAAGTTGCTCAAGCATAAGAAACAAACAAGGATAAAACAATGTCAAATATTTCTGCTAAATTAGTAAAAGAACTTAGAGAAAGAACTGGTGCAGGTATGATGGAGTGTAAAAAAGCTCTAGTTGCTGCTGAAGGTGATATTGAAAAAGCTGCTGAAGAAATGAGAATTTCTGGTCAAGCAAAAGCTGATAAGAAAGCTTCACGCGTTGCTGCTGAAGGTGTTATTGAAGTTTATGCTGCTTATGGTAGAGCTATTTTGCTTGAGATCAATTCAGAGACTGATTTTGTTGCTAAAGATGAGACTTTCAAAGCATTTGCTCAAGAAGCTGTAAAAGCTGCTCATGCTGCTAACTCTAAGACTATCAAAGAAGTTTTAGCTGCTAAGACTTCAAATGGTGAAACTGTTGAAGAAGCTAGAAAATCTTTAATTGCTAAAATTAGTGAGAATATCCAAGTGCGTAGAGTTAAGACTATTGAAGCTAACACTTTAGGTGTTTATATTCACGGTAGTAAGATTGGTGTGGTTGTTGCATTAGAAGGTGGTGATGAAGATCTTGCTAAAGATGTTGCTATGCATGTTGCTGCTGCAAACCCTATGGTTGTATCTGGTGATCAAGTACCAGCGGACGTTGTTGCTAAAGAAAAAGAGATTTTTACAGCTCAAGCTAAAGAGAGTGGTAAACCTGCTGCGATTATTGAGAAAATGATTGTTGGTAGAATTCGTAAATTCTTAGATGAAGTTGCTCTTCTAGGTCAAGATTTTGTTAAAGATCCTGCCATCAAAGTTGAAAAGCTAGTTAAAGATAAAGGTGCTAAAGTAGTTAACTTTATAAGATTAGATGTTGGTGAAGGTATCGAGAAGAAAGAAGAAGACTTCGCAGCTGAGGTGGTGAGTCAAATTAAAGGTTAATATATGTCTAATAATTCGTCAGAATGTTCTCAAAAATCTCCAAAACTTAAGCGAATCCTTCTTAAGTTAAGTGGAGAGTCTTTATCAGCAGATCAAGGTTTTGGTATAAATGTTGAGTCTACTCAACCTATAATTGATCAA
Source organism: Francisella-like endosymbiont (assembly GCF_003069505.1). NCBI lineage: Bacteria > Pseudomonadati > Pseudomonadota > Gammaproteobacteria > Thiotrichales > Francisellaceae > Francisella-like endosymbiont. The sequence goes on from NZ_QAPC01000001.1 coordinate 530,228, forward strand.
ATCAAAACTCTTACTCATCATGGTATTAAAATTGCTATAGTTATTGGTGGGGGTAATATCCTTAGAGGTGGTAAGGCAAACTTTGGTGACAAAATAAAAAGAGCTACCACAGATTCGATGGGGATGATAGCTACGATGATTAATGCTTTAGCTTTGCGTGATATGCTTATTAGTGAAGGTGTTGTGGCAGAAGCTTTTTCAGCAAAAGGAGTTGATGGTTTGCTTAGGGTTGCAAGTGCGCATGAGTTTAACCAATTATTGGATGCTGGAAAGGTTTTAATTTTTGCTGGTGGCACTGGTAATCCGTTTGTAACTACCGATACTACAGCTAGCCTTAGAGCTGTTGAGATTGGTGCAGATGCTTTATTGAAAGCTACGACTGTTGATGGTGTTTATGATAAAGATCCAAATAAGTATCCTGATGCAAAACGTTTTGATAGAGTTACATATGCAGAAGTTGTGAGTAAAGAACTAAATGTTATGGATTTAGGCGCTTTCACACAGTGTAGAGATTTTGGTATACCGATATATGTATTTAATTTAAATCAGGCAGATGCTTTGGTTGATGCGGTTACTGAATCAAAATATGGCACTTGGGTTGCTTTAGACTAATTAGAGAAAAAGGAATTATTTATGATAAGTGATATTCTAAAAGATGCTGAGAATAGAATGAAAAAATCATTAGAAGTTTTAGCTGATGATTTAGCAAAAATTAGAACTGGTAGAGCACATCCAGATCTATTGATGCATATTAAGATAGATTATTATGGTGTTGAGACACCAATATCTCAAGCGGCTAATATAACTGTACTTGATGCTAGAACTTTGGGAATTATTCCTTGGGAAAAAGGTTTATCAAGCAAGATTGAAAAAGCTATTTTAACTTCTGATCTTGGACTTAACCCTACTAACTTAGGTGATTCACTAAGAGTTCCTATACCTGCTTTAAATGAGGAAAGAAGAAAAGAGTTGGTTAAGTTAGTCAAATCTGAAACAGAAGCAGGTAGAGTATCTATTAGAAATATTCGTCGTGATGCTAATAGTGATATCAAAGAACTTCTGAAAGAAAAAGAAATTACAAAGGATCAAGCTAAAAAAGCTGAGGACGATATTCAGAAAATTACTGATAAAATGATTGCCCAAGCTGATGCTCTTGCTGCTAAAAAAGAGCAAGATTTAATGGTTGTGTAATTACTTAGATTTCCCAATAAAACTTGTATTTTCGTTTATTCTTTTTTATCATTTAGCTAATTATAATTTTATTTCATAGTATTTATGACATCGGCTAAAGAAAATATTCTAAGGCATCTTGCTATTATTATGGATGGTAATGGTCGATGGGCAAGGAGTAAATTAAAACCGAGAATATTTGGTCATAAAAATTCAATATCGAGTGTTGATGCGGCAATAGAATACTGTGTCGAAAACAATATTGAAAGGCTTACTCTTTTTGCTTTTAGTCGAGATAACTGGTTAAGACCAGCTCAAGAAGTCACTGATCTTATGGATCTGTTTTACAAAACTCTAAAAGATAAGACCCTAAAGTTGCATGATAATAACATTGTCCTTAGTGTTGTAGGTGACCGAACACGACTATCTGATAAACTTATTAGTATGATTAAGTATAGTGAATCATTGACTAAGGCAAATACAGGTTTGAAACTTAGGTTGGCTGTTGATTATGCTGGGCGATGGGATATTGTTGAGGCTGCTAGATCTATAGCTAAAGATGTCAATGCTGGTAGGCTTAGTGTTGATGAAATCGATCAGCAGGATTTTGCTAGGTATTTGGTTGGCGGTGATGTGCCTGTTGATCTACTTATTCGTACAAGTGGAGAGGTGCGTTTAAGTGATTTTATGTTATGGCAATTAGCCTATGCTGAAATGTATTTTTCAGACATTATGTGGCCAGATTTTTCCAAGCAAGAGTTAAGCAAGGCTGTTAAGTACTTTTATTCTCGTCAAAGAAGATTTGGTAAAAGTGGTGAGCAGATTTAATTAAGAGGGGTATATGAAAGAAAGAATTGTAACTGGTATAGTTTTGGTCGCTGTAGTTTTTGGTTTTTTAGTTTTTGCATCAGACTATTTGTTTGGTGTTGGTGTATTTCTAGTTGCTTTGCTATCAGCATATGAATGGCTAAAACTTACAAAAATTGATCAGCAGGCAATATTTAAGAATCTTATTATATTCACGATAGTGGTTTTTGTGGTTGCGCAATTTTTTGTATATCTTCAATATATTTTCCCAATATTTTGGTTATATGCAATTTATAAGTTAGCTAGTTATGAACATCAGAAAATTGATACATTAACTACTAATAAAATGCTTGTTATGGGACTGTTTACTATATCGCCTTTTGTAGCATCGTTATATGTTTTGCATTCTAATGGTGCTGCGTGGATATTTATATTTATCTTGGTGATTGCTGCCGCTGACAGTGGCGCATATTTTACTGGTAAGACTATTGGTAGACGTAAAATGTTGCTACGACTTAGTCCAAATAAAACTATTGAAGGCTTGTTGGGTGGTTTGGTTTGTGCTGTTGTCGTTGCGGTGATCTTTCTTATCTACATGAATTTAAGTTTTGGTCAGTACATTTACATGGTGATAGTATCTGCTTTAATTGCGGTGTTATCTGTTGTTGGCGATGTTTTTGAGAGTATGATGAAGCGTATAGCTGGCATTAAAGATAGTGGTAACATTTTACCTGGGCATGGTGGTATGCTTGATAGATTAGATGGATATATGCCAACTTTACCAATATTTGTGCTGCTTGGTTACTTAGCTGGAGTTTTTGTTTTTTAGGGGGAGGATATGAAAATAGAGTTAAAAATTTTAGATAAAGAAGTTATAAAAGAGCTACCTAGCTATGCGACCGAAGATTCAGCAGCTATTGATTTAAGAGCGTGCATTTCTGAGTGTGTTTTTCTTAAGCCGGGTGAATGTAAACTTGTTGCAACTGGCATAGCTATTAATATTGCTAACCCAAATTATGCAGCAATGATTTTGCCAAGATCTGGCTTAGGTCATAAAAAAGGTTTAGTATTGGGCAATGGTACGGGACTTATAGATTCTGATTATCAAGGTGAGCTTATGGTTTCTTGTTTTAATCGCGCGCAAGAGATTATTGAAATAGAGCCATTGATGAGATTTGCACAACTAGTTATTGTTCCTGTAGTACAAGCAAATTTTGAGATTGTTGAAGAGTTTTCACAGCAGACAGCACGTGCTGCTGCTGGTTTTGGACATACAGGGGTTTGATTTATGTTTTTTAATATCCCTAATATTCTGACTTTTGGCCGTTTGGTATTAATCCCTTTTATAGTTATATGTTACTATTTTGATTTTCCACATCATCATGGTATTACTGCAACTCTATTTTTACTTGGAGCGGCGACTGATTGGTTAGATGGTTACTTAGCGCGTAAATGGGAACAAACTAGTAAGCTAGGTGCGTTTTTAGATCCTGTTGCTGATAAACTTATTATTGCTACTGCACTTTGTTTGTTTATAGAGATGTATCCTTATTGGTGGGCTACTATTCCTGCTATTGCGATGATCTGTAGGGAAATTCTTGTCTCAGCACTGCGTGAATGGATGGCTGAGCTAGGGCAGCGTAGTGTTGTTAAAGTTGGTATCTGGGGTAAGGTAAAGACTACGGCGCAGATGGCAGCATTATTTATATTTTTAATCAAACCAGCTATAGATTTTAGGCATTCCATAGACTATGCAAGTTTCAATACTTGGTTTATATTTTTAGGATTCTTGATGCTATATGTTGCTGTTATACTAACGATTTATTCTATGTGTAACTATCTATATGTAGCTTTTAAATCAGTTTTTGGTGCCTCTGATAACTAATTACTTTTTCTTTGCTTTTCTTTGCTTTTTTGTTATTATTATCGTCTAATGCTGCTTTTGCATAGCAAATGCTCTTATCGGGTGTTTGGATTGATTTGATATAAAAACTGATAAAAAACGGAGAATAAAAACTAATGGCAACTATAAATCAGTTGGTGAACAACCCTCGCAAGAGATCGGTTGTTAAGTCTAAGGTTCCTGCGTTAAAGGCGTGTCCTCAAAGAAGAGGTGTTTGTACTAGGGTTTATACTACAACTCCTAAGAAGCCTAACTCAGCACTTAGAAAAGTGGCCCGTGTAAGATTAACGAGTGGATTTGAAGTGACAAGCTATATTGGTGGGGAAGGTCACAACTTGCAAGAGCATAGTGTTGTGCTTATTAGGGGTGGTAGGGTTAAAGATTTGCCAGGTGTGCGTTACCACATTGTTAGGGGTGCTTTAGATACTTCAGGTGTTAATAATCGTAAGCACGGTCGTTCCAAGTATGGTACAAAGCGTCCTAAGTCTTAGTTTGTGTTTAAAATTTAACATTTGAAGAAGGTATAAAAATGTCTAGAAGAAATAGAGCTCCTAAAAGAGATATTCTACCTGATCCTAAGTATAAGAGTCAGGTTGTTGCTAAGTTTGTTAACCATATCATGCTAAGTGGTAAAAAATCAGTAGCAGAAAAAATAGTATATGGTGCATTCGATAAGATTAAAGCAAAAGATGCTTCAGCTAATGAAGAGGAAGTTTTTGAAAAAGCATTAGAAAGCGTTAGCCCAATAGTGGAGGTTAAGTCTCGCCGTGTGGGTGGAGCTACATATCAGGTTCCTGTAGAGGTTAGACCCGAACGTCGTCAAACTTTGGGTATGAGATGGATTATTGATGCTGCGCGTAAGAGAAAAGAAAATACTATGGGTGATAGGGTTGCTGCGGAAATTCTAGAAGCTGTAGAAGGTAGAGGCGCTGCTGTCAAGAAGAGAGAAGATACTCATAAGATGGCTGAAGCTAACAAAGCATTTGCTCACTTTAGATGGTAATAGGAGAATAGAAAATGCCTCGTAAGACAGCTTTAGAGAAATATAGAAATATTGGTATCTGCGCTCACGTTGACGCAGGTAAAACAACTACTACTGAGCGTATTCTTTTCTACACTGGTTTATCGCACAAGATCGGTGAGGTGCATGATGGTGCAGCTACTATGGACTGGATGGAGCAGGAGCAGGAAAGAGGTATTACAATTACTTCTGCTGCTACAACAACATTCTGGTCTGGTATGGATCAGCAGTTTGATGAACATCGTATCAACATTATTGATACTCCAGGTCACGTTGATTTCACAATTGAAGTTGAGCGTTCTTTACGTGTTCTAGATGGTGCGGTTGTAGTATTCTGTGGTTCATCAGGTGTTGAGCCGCAATCAGAAACTGTTTGGCGTCAAGCTAACAAGTATGGGGTACCTAGAATCGTATTTGTCAATAAGATGGATAGATCAGGAGCAGATTTTGAAAGAGTTTGTTGTCAAATCAGAACAAGATTAAAAGCAAATGTTGTTCCTGTGCAATTAAATATTGGTGCTGAAGAAGAATTCAAAGGAGTGATCGATCTTATCAGAATGAAAGCGATCATGTGGAATGAGGAAGACATAGGTCTTACTTGTGAGCTTGTTGATATCCCTGCAGAGCTTCAGAATAGGGCTGAAGAATTACGTATGGAGATGATTGAGGCAGCTGCTGAGTCTTCTGAAGAGCTTATGGAAAAGTACCTTGAGGATGGTGAGCTTTCTGAGGATAAAATCCACCAAGGTCTACGCACTAGAGTTCTTAATAATGAAATTGTTCTTGCATTCTGTGGTTCAGCATTTAAGAATAAAGGTGTTCAAGCAGTTCTTGATGGTGTTGTTAGGTATCTTCCAGCGCCAAACCAGGTGCTGGCTATTAAGTGTGAAACTGAAGATGGTGAGCCAGCTTCTAGACCATCTTCTGATGATGCGCCTTTCGCGGCATTGGCATTTAAACTTGCTACCGATCCATTTGTTGGTAACTTAACATTTATCCGTGTTTACTCAGGTGTACTTAAGTCTGGTGATGCGGTTTATAACCCTGTCAAAGGTAAGAAGGAGCGTGTAGGTCGTATCGTACAGATGCATGCTAATAAACGTGATGAGATTAAAGAAGTGCGTGCTGGTGATATCGCAGCGTGTATTGGTCTAAAGGATGTCACAACTGGTGATACTCTTTGCGATCAAGAAGATGTGGTGATTTTAGAAAGAATGGATTTCCCAGAGCCAGTAATATCTGTTGCTGTTGAACCTAAGTCAAAAGCTGACCAGGAGAAAATGTCGATAGCTTTAGGTAAGCTTGCAGCAGAGGATCCATCGTTTAGAGTTAGAACTGACGAAGAAAGTGGTCAAACAATTATTTCTGGTATGGGTGAGCTTCATTTGGATATTATTGTTGATCGTATGAGACGTGAGTTTAAAGTTGAAGCTAATGTTGGTAATCCACAGGTTGCATATAGAGAAACAATTAGATCAAAAGTCGAGCAAGAGTCTAAATTCGTGCGTCAATCTGGTGGTCGTGGCCAGTATGGTCACGTTTTTGTTAGATTTGAGCCTTTAGATGAAGTTGATGAGAATGGTGAAGCTAAAGTCTTCAAGTTTGTTGATGAGGTTGTTGGTGGTGTCATTCCTAAAGAATATATTGGTTCAGTTGCTAAAGGTATCGAAGAGCAGTTAAATAATGGTGTTCTAGCGGGCTACCCTATGATTGGCGTCAAGGCGACTTTATATGATGGTTCATATCACGATGTTGACTCATCTGAAATGGCGTTTAAGATTGCTGGTTCTATGGCGCTTAAAGAAGGTGCTAAGAAGGCTAATGCTTGTATCCTAGAGCCGATCATGAAAGTTGAGGTTGTGACTCCAGAAGATTACTTAGGTGACGTTATGGGTGATTTAAATAGAAGAAGAGGAATTATTGAGGGTATGGATGAGAACCCAAGTGGTAGAGTTATCAACGCTCTAGTTCCTTTAGCAGAAATGTTTGGTTACGCTACTAACGTGCGTTCTATAAGCCAAGGTAGAGCTTCATTCTCTATGGAGTTTAAGAAGTACGCTGAAGTACCAAATAATATTGCTGATGAAATCATCAAGTCACGTAACTCATAATTTTAGAAGGATTAATTAAAATGGCTATAAATAATCAACGTATCAGAATTAGATTAAAAGCCTTTGATCATAAGCTGATTGATATTTCCACACAAGAAATTGTTGATACTGCTAAGAAAACAGGGGCTCAAGTTAAAGGACCTATTCCTTTACCAGTACGCAAAGAGAGATTTACAATTCTTATTTCTCCGCATGTAAATAAGAAAGCAAGAGATCAATATGAGATTAGAACTCACAAGAGATTGATCGATATTGTTGAACCTACAGATAAGACTGTAGATGCTCTTATGAAGCTAGATTTAGCATCAGGTGTTGATGTTCAGATCAGTTTAAGCTAATATAATGTCACTTTTTTTATAAAAATTTTTTAAAAAGTAGTAAATTAGGTCTCTGTGGTCAATCGTAATCTCAGGGTTAATATAAAATAATAATAGAGGGTATAATAATGTCTTTAGGATTAGTTGGTCGCAAATGTGGTATGACTCGTATTTTTACTGAAGATGGTGTTTCTATTCCTGTAACAGTAGTCCAAGTTGAGCCTAACAAAGTTACTCAAGTTAAGACTGTTGAGAAGGATGGTTATAGCGCTGTTCAAGTAACTACTGGTTTTAAAAAGCGTTCAAATGTAAATAAACCTATGGCTGGTCACTATGCAAAGGCTGGTGTTGAACCAGGTAGAGGTTTATGGGAGTTTATTGTTGATGCAGCAGTTGAGTATCAAGTTGGTTCATTTTTTGATGCTACTATGTTCGAAGTAGGACAAAAAGTAGATGTAAGAGGTGTGTCAAAGGGTAAGGGTTTTCAAGGTGGTGTTAAGCGCCATAACTTTGCAACTCAGGATGCTACTCATGGTAATTCACTATCTCATAGAGTTCATGGTTCTACAGGTCAAAACCAAACACCTGGTAAAGTCTTTAAAAACAAAAAGATGGCTGGTCACTTAGGTAACGAGAACGTTACTATTCAGTCTCTTGAAATTGTGAGAGTGGACGCGGAAAATGGTTTATTACTTTTAAAAGATGGTATTCCTGGTTCAGTTGGTGGAGATATTATCGTTACTCCAGCTGTCAAAAGTTAGTAGATAAAATATTAATTATACCGGAGAGTTGTTGTGGACTTAAATATAAAATCTTTAGCTGGTCAAGAGGCTGGATCTGTAGGTGTTGCAGAAGGTGTTTTTGCAGCAGACTATAACGAAGCCTTAATTCACCAGGTTGTTATTGCCTACATGGCAGGCGCTCGTCAAGGTACAAAGGCTCAAAAAACTAGATCAGAAGTTTCTGGTGGAGGTGCTAAGCCTTGGAGACAAAAAGGTACAGGTAGAGCAAGAGCGGGTACTATCCGTTCACCTATCTTCAGAAAAGGTGGTGTTACGTTTGCAGCTAAGCCTAAGATTTATAAGCAAAAAGTTAATCGTAAGATGTATTCAGGTGCGGTTAAGTCAATCTTATCTGAACTATTAAGATCAGGCAGAATGACTGTTGTTGAAGAGTTAAGATTAGAAACTCCAAAAACAAAAGAGTTCAAATCAGTGATTGACTCTTTAGGAGTTAAAGATGTGCTTTTTGTTGTTGGTGTGGAAGAATTTAGTGAGAATTTATACCTATCTTCTAGAAACCTTAAGGATGTGGCAGTATGTGATTCTGTGGAAATTAACCCAGTTTCTTTAGTATGCTTTGAGAACGTTGTTTTCACTAAAAAGGCTATAAAAGAAATAGAGGAGAAGTTAGTATGAGTTCTCAAGAAAAATTATTAAAAACTGTTATAAGACCTTATGTTTCTGATAAAACTTATGGTCTTTCAGATGCAAATTCAACTATAGTGTTCGAAGTGGCTAGATTTGCAAACAAGCAAGATGTCAAGAATGCTGTAGAGCAGCTATTTGAAGTTCAGGTTGAGTCAGTAAATATCCTTAACGTTAAGGGTAAGGCGCGTAGATTTGGTCGTGTTGAAGGTAGGACAAAGGCTTGGAAAAAAGCTTATGTGAAGCTTGCTGAAGAGCATGATATCAATTTTGTTGGTACAGAGTAATTTAAAGAAGGTTTATAATCATGATTGAAATAAAAAAAGCTAAACCTACTTCACCTGGCCGTCGCCACGTAGTGAGCGTAAAGGATACAGAATTACATACAGGTAAGCCATTTAAAGGTTTAGTAGAAGTAAAGAAAAGTAAAGCTGGTAGAAATAATACTGGTAGAATTACAGTTCGTCATCAAGGTGGCGGTCATAAGCAGCATTACCGTATAATAGACTTTAAGAGAAATAAAGATGACATAACAGCTAAGGTTGAGAGAATCGAGTACGATCCAAACCGTAGTGCAAATATTGCTTTAGTCCTTTATGCTGATGGTGAGAGAAGATATATTATTGCGCCGAAAAGTTTAAAGAAGGATATGTCTGTAGTATCTGGTGAGAAAGTGGATGTTGCTGTTGGTAACTGTATGCCACTTAGAAATATACCTCTAGGTACAGTTATACACAATATTGAGATGAAGCCTAAAAAAGGTGCACAGTTGATTAGAAGTGCTGGTACTTTTACTCAGTTGGTTGGTAAGGATAATGCGTATGCGATTATTCGTCTAAGATCGGGTGAAATGAGAAGAGTGCTTTTAGACTGTAAAGCAGTTATAGGTGTGGTATCTAATTCTGAGCATAACTTAAGATCTTTAGGTAAAGCTGGTGCTAAGCGCTGGAGAGGTATAAGGCCTACTGTAAGAGGTGTGGCGATGAACCCAGTAGATCACCCACATGGTGGTGGTGAGGGACGTACTTCTGGTGGTAGACATCCAGTTACGCCATGGGGTATCCCAACTAAAGGTTATAAGACGCGTAGAAATAAGCGTTCTAATAAGTTGATTGTTCAAAAACGTAAGTAATTAGGGAGAAGATTGTGCCTCGTTCATTAAAAAAAGGACCTTTTGTAGATCATCATCTTTTAAAGAAGGTTTTTGAAGCGCAAGAAAGTAATTCTAAAAAGCCAATCAAAACATGGTCAAGAAGATCAATGATTGTGCCAGATATGATAGGTTTAACTATAGCTGTACATAATGGTCAGCAGCACGTACCTGTTCTTATGACTGAAGAAATGGTTGGTCATAAGCTAGGTGAGTTCGTTATTACTCGTAACTACCGTGGTCATGCAGCTGATAAAAAAGCTAAGAAGAAATAGTTAGGGTTAAGATACATGGAAGTACAAGCTAAATTAAAATTTGCAAGAATCTCAGCTCAGAAATGTAGATTAGTTGCTGATCAGATCAGAGGTTTACCTGTAGAGCAAGCTATTAATCTTTTGACTTTTAGTAATAAAAAAGCTGCTGTATTAATCAAAGGTGTTTTGAACTCTGCAATTGCTAACGCTGAGCATAATGATGGTATGGATGTTGATTCTTTAGTTGTGTCAACTATCTTCATTGATGAAGGTCCTACAATGAAGCGTTTTGAAGCTAGAGCAAAAGGTCGTGGTAATCGTATTCTAAAAAGAACTTCACATATAACTGTGAAAGTTGCTGAGAAAAAATAAGAGGTGTAGTAGAAATGGGTCAAAAAGTAAATCCTAATGGTATTCGCTTAGGTTATATAAGAGACTGGCGTTCAACGTGGTATGCTGACTCTTCTAGCTACGCTACTAAGCTTAATGAAGATATTAAGGTTAGAGAGTTTTTACATAAAAAACTTGCAGCAGCAGCAGTTAGTAAGATTCAGATTGAGAGACCTGCTCAAAATGCTAAGATTACAATTCACACAGCTAGGCCTGGTATTGTAATTGGTAAGAAGGGTGAGGATGTCGAGAAGTTACGTGCTGAAGTTCACAAGCTGATGGGTATTCCAGTTCAGATAAATATTGAAGAAGTGCGTAAGCCTGAAATCGATGCTAAATTAGTTGCTGATAGCGTCGCTCAACAGTTAGAGAAAAGAGTGATGTTTAGAAGAGTAATGAAAAAAGCAATGCAAGCTGCTATGAAATCAGGTGCTAAAGGTATCAAGATCATGGTTAGTGGTCGTTTAGGTGGTGCTGAAATTGCTCGTTCTGAATGGTCTAGAAATGGTAGAGTTCCTCTACAAACATTTAGAGCAGATGTGGATTACGCTACAGCGGAAGCTTTAACAACTTATGGTGTTATTGGTGTTAAAGTCTGGATCTACAAGAGCGAAATCCTTCCGGGTCAAATTGCTGAGAAGAAAAATAATAAAAAAGGAGCTAAATAATGCTACAGCCTAAGCGTACAAAGTTTCGTAAACAGCAGAAGTTGCGTAATAGAGGATTAGCTCACAGAGGTAATAAAGTAAGCTTTGGCGAGTTTGGTCTTCAAGCGACATCTAGAGGTAGAATCACTGCTAGACAAATCGAGGCAGGAAGAAGAGCGATTAACCGTCATATCAAGCGTGGTGGTAAAGTTTGGATTAGAATCTTCCCAGATAAGCCTATAACACAAAAGCCTCTTGAAGTTCGTATGGGTAAAGGTAAAGGTTCAGTTGAATATTGGGTAGCTCAAATTCAACCGGGTCGCGTACTATATGAGATTACTGGTGTTAAAGAAGAGTTGGCTCGTGAGGCTTTTGCAAGAGCAGCAGCGAAAATGCCAGTATCAACAACTTTTGTTGAAAAGCAGGTAGTGTAATGAAAAGAAAAGATACTTTAAAAGATTATAGAGGTAAAAGTATTGACCAATTGCAAGAAGCGAAAATTAAGTTATTACAACAATTATTTTCTCTTCGTATGCAGAAGGGTACAGGGCAATTAAAAAAGAATCACTTATTTAAAAGTGCAAAAAGATATATTGCTCGTATAAATACAATAATATCAGAAAAGAATAAATAGGTGCCTTGAAAGATGAGCGATAAAATTAGATTGTTAGAAGGTAAAGTTTCTAGTGTAGTTATGGATAAAACTGTAGTTGTCAGAGCTGAAAGATATGTTAAGCACCCTTTGTATGGTAAGTTTGTTAAGAAAACTACAAAGTATTATGTCCATGATGAAAATAATGAATGTAAAGAAGGTGATGTTATTAAGTTCAAAGAAACTAGACCATACTCAAAAACTAAGAAGTGGTGTTTAGTCGATATTATTCATAGAGAAAAATAATAAATTTGATTTTATTTTTGTTTATTGATATATTTATTGGACTGCGAAATTACTTTGCAGTCTTATATAGTAATAAATAAGGGTTAGTTGTATGATTCAAATGCAAACAGAACTCCAAGTTGCTGATAATAGTGGCGCTAAGAGAGTAGAGTGTATAAAAGTTTTGGGTGGCTCTCATCGCAGATATGCATCTATAGGGGATGTTATTAAAGTAACTGTTAAAGAAGCTTCTCCAAGAGGTAAGGCTAAAAAAGGATCTGTATATAATGCTGTCGTTGTTAGAACAGCTAAAGGTGTACGTAGAAAAGATGGTTCTAAAGTCCGTTTTGATGGCAATGCTGCCGTGCTTCTAAATGCTAACGGACAACCGATCGGAACCCGTATCTTTGGTCCTGTTACTAGGGAGCTTCGTACAGAGAAGTTTATGAAGATTGTATCTTTAGCACCAGAAGTATTATAGTTATTTATTGAGGTGTAGATAATGAATAGATTAAAAAAAGGTGATGATGTAATAATTATCGCTGGTAAAGATAAAGGACGCAGAGGTGTTGTTAAGTCATTCGCTAGAGGCGGTTCTTTAGTTTTGGTTGAAGGTATAAATGTTGTTAGAAAACACATTAAGTCTAACCCAAATAAAGGTATAGAAGGTGGAGTTATTGAAAAAGAGCTTCCTATCGATACATCTAACGTTGCTATCTTTAACCCAGCTATTGAGAAAGCAGATAGAGTGGGTTATAAGTTTGTTGATGAGAAAAAGGTTCGCTATTTCAAGTCTAATGGCGAACTTGTAGACTTATAAGACTAGGTTTTATGGCAAGATTAAAAAATTTTTATCAAAAAGAGCTTGTTGCTAAGTTAAAAGCTGAGCTTAAGCTAGATAATATAATGGAAGTACCTACTATTAAGAAAATTACTCTTAATATGGGTGTGGGTGATGCTGCAAAAGATAAGAAAGTTATGACTTTTGCATTGAATGATTTGACAGCTATTGCTGGTCAAAAGCCGGTTGTTACTAAGTCTAAAAAATCAATTGCTGGTTTTAAAATTCGCGATGGATGGCCTATTGGTGCTAAAGTTACACTGCGTGGTGATCGTATGTACGAATTTTTAGATAGACTCATAACAATTGCTATTCCTAGGATTAGAGATTTTAGGGGATTAAGTGCTAAATCTTTTGATGGAAGAGGTAATTATAGCTTAGGTATGAGAGAGCAAATTTCTTTCCCTGAAATTGATTATGATAAAGTTGACTCTATCAGAGGTTTGGATATTTCGGTAACTACTACAGCTAAAAATGATGACCAAGGAAAAGCTTTGCTAAAAGCATTTGGTTTTCCTTTTAAGTCTTAATTTAAATTGGGGTTTAAAATGGCAAAAAGATCAATGATTCAGAGGGAATTAAAGAGAGAAAAATTAGTAGCTAAATATGCTCAAAAAAGAGCTGAGCTTAAAGCTGTTATTCTTGGTATAAATTCTACTGAAGAACAAAAATGGGAAGCTCAAATTAAACTGCAAAAGTTACCGGTAAACTCATCAGCTTCTAGAGTTCAAAGAAGATGTAAGATTACAGGTAGACCACATGCTGTATACAGAAAATTCGGCTTATGTCGTAATAAGCTTAGAGAGTATGCAATGGCAGGTGATGCTCCTGGTTTGAAAAAAGCTAGTTGGTAATAAGGAATTTTAAGTTATGAGTATGCAAGATCCTATCGCGGATATGTTTACAAGAATCAGAAACGGACTTTCTGCTGAAAAAGAATTTGTTTCTGTACCATTCTCAAAGATGAAAATGGAAATCGCGAACTTTTTAGTTAACGAAGGTTATATTAAAAGTTGTTCAAAAGGTACAACTACAGCTGGTCATCCTTCTATTGAAATAGAACTTAAGTATTATGCAGGTACTCCTGTTATTGAAATGATCAAAAGAGTTTCTAGACCAAGTTTGAGAATCTATAAGTCACACGCAGACTTACCTAAGGTATATGGTGGTTATGGTGTTGCTATTATTTCTACATCAAAAGGTTTAGTAAGTGATAGAAAGGCTAGAGATCTTGGTGTCGGTGGCGAAATAATTGGCTACGTGGCTTAAGTTTGGAAGGAGATTGATATGTCAAGAATAGGTAAAAAACCTGTTACTATCCCAAGCGGTGTTACGGTCAATGTTGCTGCTGGTAATAAGGTTGAAGTTAAAGGTGCAAAAGCAACTTTAAGCAAGACTTTTTCTACTGATGTGACTTTTAATGTTGCTGATAATGTTGCAACTATAACACCAAATAATAACAGTAAAAATGCTGTTGCGCAGTCTGGTACTGCAAGAGCAATACTTAGTAACATGGCTGAAGGTGTTAGCAAAGGTTTTGAAAGAAAGCTTAAAATTATTGGTGTTGGTTATCGGGCTAAAGCACAAGGTAACGAGCTTAACCTTACTTTAGGCTTCTCACATCCTGTAGTATACAAGTTGCCACAAGGTATAATAGCTGAAACTCCAGTTCCTACAGAAATTATTCTAAAAGGTGCTGATAAAGAGCTTTTAGGCAAGGTAGCTTCAGAGATAAGAGAATATAGAAAGCCTGAGCCTTACAAAGGTAAAGGTGTTCGTTATGAAGATGAGCATGTAGTGAAGAAGGAAGCTAAGAAGAAGTAGTTAGGTAAGGAATAGATAATTATGGATAAAAAAACTGCTCGTTTAAATCGTAGTAAGCGTACTAGAATTAAACTAAGAGAGCTTGGTCATACTAGACTTTGTGTTTATAGAACACCAAGACACGTTTATGCACAAGTGATTTCTGGTAATGGTTCTACTGTATTGGCTGCTGCGTCTACTGTAGAGAAAGATGTTAAAGCAAAGTGTAAATATACTGGTAATGTAGAATCTGCTGCAATTGTAGGTGAAATCATTGCTAATAGATGTAAAGAAAAAGGTATTTCACAGGTTGCTTTTGATAGATCTGGATATAAGTATCATGGACGTGTTAAAGCTTTAGCAGAAGCTGCTAGAGAGCATGGTCTTCAGTTTTAACAAATAAAATATGGATGATTATTCATTATGTCTAATGAAGTGAAAAAAAACGAAGAGCTGATTGAAAAGTTAGTTAGTGTTAAAAGGCACTCAAAAACAGTAAAAGGTGGTAGAATTATGAGCTTTGCTGCTTTAACTGTTGTTGGTGATGGTAAAGGTAGAATTGGTGTTGGTAGAGGTAAGTCAAGGGAAGTACCTGCTGCTATCCAAAAAGCTATGGAAAACGCTAAAAAGAACATGGTGTCAGTAAACTTAAACAATGATACATTGTGGTATCCTGTGATGTCTAATCACGGTGCTTCTAAAGTATTCATGCAACCAGCATCTGCGGGTACTGGTATTATTGCTGGTGGTGCTATGCGTTCTGTTTTTGAAGCAGTTGGTGTACACAACGTTTTAGCAAAAACATATGGCTCAACTAATCCAGCTAATGTTGTCAGAGCAACTATTGTAGGTTTGGCAAAAATTAAATCACCAGAAGAGATCGCTGAGAAAAGATGTCTTTCTGTTGAAGAGATTCAGGGGTAATTAGAAATGACTCAAGCTAAAACATTTAAAGTTACCTTAGTAAAAAGCCTAATTGGTCGTAAAGAAAATCACATAGCTTCAGCTAGAGGTTTGGGCCTAAGAAAAATTAACCATACAGTAGAAGTGCTAGATACTCCTAAGAATCGTGGTATGGCTAACAAAATATATTATATGGTTAAGATAGAGGAGTAGTATAAAATGAAATTAAATAAACTTGCTCCTGCTGCTGGCTCAAAGAGCTCTCCAAAAAGACTAGGTCGTGGTATCGGAAGTGGTTTAGGTAAAACTTCTGGTAAAGGTCACAAAGGTCAAAAAGCGCGCTCAGGTGGCTATCATAAAGTAGGTTTTGAAGGCGGACAAATGCCTTTACAAAGAAGACTACCAAAATTTGGTTTTACTTCTGCATCTAAAAGATATGTTGTTGAGATCAGACTTCATGAATTAAATAATGTCGTTGCTGATAAGGTTACATTAGATACTCTAAAAGATTTTGGTCTTATTAGAAAAGATATCAAGACAGTAAAAGTAATAGCTAGTGGAGAGATCCAAAAAGCTTTTAGATTAAAAGGTATAGCTTGTACAAAAGGTGCTAAAGAAGCTATAGAAAAAGCTAGTGGTAAAGTAGAGTAAGATTAAAGATATGTCAAAGTATAATAGTGCTTCTGGTACAACAGGTGAATTAAAATCTAGACTAATTTTTGTAGTTATTGCTATCTTGGTATTTAGACTTGGAGTGTATATTCCTATACCAAATATAGATTCTACTAAGTTGGTGGAGATTATTTCAAATCAACACTCATCGACTGGTGGTTTGATGAGTATGTTTAATATGTTCTCTGGTGGCGCTCTTACTCAAATGAGTATCTTTGCATTGGGTGTGATGCCTTATATTTCGGCATCTATCATTTTTCAGATGCTTTCGTCTGTATATCCAAAATTTATAGAGCTAAAAAAAGAAGGTGAGTCTGGTCAAAAGAAAATCACTCAATACTCAAGATATTTAACTCTTGCTTTGGCTATAATACAATCATTTGGTATTGTTGCATTTGTATTACATCAAGATGGTTTGGTAACTACAAACAATATTGCGTTATTCTATTTGACAACTATTGTTTCTGTTACAACAGGTAGTATGTTTTTGATGTGGTTAGGTGAGCAAATTACTGAAAGAGGTGTGGGAAATGGTATTTCACTACTAATCTTCTCAGGTATTGTTGCTAACTTACCGTTTGAAATTTCAAACACTTTGTCTCAAGCAAATCAGCATGTAATATCTTACTTGTCTGTATGGGTGCTTTTAATTTTGCTACTATTAGTTATTGCATTTGTAGTATTTATGGAAAGTGCTCAAAGAAAAATTACAGTAAACTATGCTAAGAGACAGCAGGGTAGAAAAATGTTTGCTGCTCAGACTAGTCACTTACCACTAAAATTAAACATGGCAGGTGTAATTCCAGCGATTTTTGCATCATCAATATTGATGGTTCCTGGAGTGTTGTTTGGATGGTTATCTAACTATAACTCACTTAGCTGGTTAGCAGATATTGTAGAAATGTTGCAGCCAGGCAGTATAGTTTATACAGTAGTTTTTGCTGCGACAATTATCTTTTTCTGTTTCTTTTATACTTCATTAGTATTTAATCCAAAAGAGACAGCAGATAATTTAAGGAAATCAGGTGCTTATATATCTGGTGTGAGACCTGGTGAGCAAACAGCTAAGTATATAGATGCAGTTATGACTAGATTAACTTTGGTTGGTTCACTGTATATCACAGCTATATGTTTATTGCCAATTTTTGTAGTGAAGTTCTTTGCCCAAGGATTATCATTCACATTTGGTGGTACGTCTTTGCTGATTGTAGTAGTTGTGATGATGGACTTTATGGCTCAAGTTAGATCGCATATGATGTCAACACAATATGATTCTTTACTAAAGAAAGCAAATCTTAGTGGTAAGAAAAAATAGAGAGATATTTTGGAGAAATTATAATGAAAGTTAGAGCTTCAGTTAAAAAAATGTGTAGAAACTGTAAAGTTATAAAACGCAACAGAGTAGTTCGTGTGATATGTACAGACCCTAGACATAAGCAAAGACAAGGTTAGTCAGTCAAGTATAGAATAAAGCTTGATTATTTGTTTTTAAAAAGTTATCCTAGCAAGTTACAAATTGCATGAGATAGCAACTAAATTAAGAATAATTATTAGGAGTGAAGTAGATGGCTCGTATAGCTGGTGTTAATATTCCTGTTCATAAGCATACAGTGATAGGATTAACTTCAATTTATGGAATAGGTAAAACAAGAGCGCAACAAATTTGCCAGTCTTGCAATGTAAATCCGACTGTTAAAATCAAAGATTTGACTGAAGAGCAAGTTGAATCTTTAAGAACAGAGGTTGCTAAATTTACGGTAGAAGGTGATTTACGCCGTGAAGTTTCTATGGACATAAAGAGACTTATGGACTTAGGATGCTTTAGAGGTAGAAGACATCGTCGTAGCCTTCCTGTAAGAGGACAAAGAACGAAGACTAATGCACGTACTCGTAAGGGTCCAAGAAAGCCAATTAAGGCGTAAATACAATTATAACTATAAGATTAAAGGGTAGATTATATGGCTAAGTCTGTTAGATCATCAAAGAAAAAAGTAAAAAGAGTAGTGACTGATGCGGTTGCTCATATTTACTCATCTTTTAATAACACTATAGTAACTATTACAGATAGACAAGGTAATGCTTTATCTTGGGCAACTTCTGGTGGTAGTGGCTTTAGAGGTTCGAAAAAAAGTACACCTTTCGCTGCTCAGGTTGCAGCTGAGAGAGCTGCTGATATGGCTCTTGAGTATGGTGTAAAAAATG
This sequence comes from Francisella-like endosymbiont, assembly GCF_003069505.1. Classification (NCBI taxonomy): domain Bacteria; kingdom Pseudomonadati; phylum Pseudomonadota; class Gammaproteobacteria; order Thiotrichales; family Francisellaceae; species Francisella-like endosymbiont. The sequence goes on from NZ_QAPC01000001.1 coordinate 548,723, forward strand.
TAGATGTTTTAGTAAAAGGACCAGGTTCAGGTAGAGATTCTGCTGTTAGAGCTTTAAATGCTAAAAACTTAAAAGTAACAAGCATAACAGATGTGACTCCATTACCTCATAATGGTTGCCGTTCTCCTAAGAAACGTCGTGTTTAATATTTTAAAGGGAATTTAATAATGGCTAGATATCTAGGACCAAAGTGTAAGCTTTCTAGAAGAGAAGGTACTGACTTATTTTTTAAAAGTGGTGTAAAAGCTAACGATGAAAAATGCAGAATGAATACTGCACCAGGTCAGCATGGAGCAAGAAGAGCGCGTCTGTCTGACTATGGTTTACAGTTAAGAGAAAAACAAAAAGTGCGTCGTATGTATGGTATTTTAGAAGGACAATTCAAAAAATACTATATCGAAGCTAGCAGAAGAAAAGGTAACACTGGCGCTACATTGTTAGAGCTATTAGAGTCAAGATTAGACAATGTTGTTTACAGAATGGGCTTCGCGGCTACGCGCGCAGAAGCAAGACAGTTAGTAGTTCATAAAGGTATCATAGTAAACGGACATACTTGCAATGTTCCATCTGCTCAAGTAAAAGCTGGTGATGTAGTTGCAGTTAGAGAAAAAGCTAAGAAACAACTAAGAATTCAAAATGCTGTAGGACTTGCTAAACATAGAAAAGAGCTTTCTTGGATTGATGTTAATACTGATTCATTAGAAGGTACTATGAAATCTTCACCAGATAGATCTGAGTTATCGGCAGACATAAATGAACAATTAATCATCGAGCTTTACTCTAAGTAATAATTATATTATTATTTTTTAGTGACTCGTTTATAGCCTTATTTCAAGGAGATTTTTTAGTGAGTAATAATAATTCAAAGCAGGAATTTGTACCTAATATACAGCTTAAAGAAGATTTAGGAGCTTTTGGTTATAAAGTTCAACTTTCTCCTGTAGAAAAAGGTATGGCTCATATCCTTGGTAACTCTATTAGAAGGATTTTATTATCTTCACTATCAGGAGCATCTATAATTAAAGTAAACATCGCTAATGTATTACATGAGTACTCTACTTTAGAAGATGTCAAAGAAGATGTTGTTGAAATTGTTTCTAATTTGAAGAAGGTTGCGATAAAACTTGATAAAGGTATAGATAGACTAGATCTGGAACTATCTGTAAATAAATCAGGCGTAGTTACCGCTGGAGAATTTAAGACAACTCAGGGTGTGGAAATAATAAATAAAGAGCAGCTAATAGCTACTTTGACAAACCCACGAGCATTTAGCTTAACTGCTACTGTAAACGTAGGTAGAAATGTAGGAATACTATCTGCTATACCAACAGAACTTGAGACAATTGGTGATATAGCTGTAGATGCTGATTTTAATCCTATTAAGAGAGTTGCTTTTGACGTTTTTGATAATGGTGATAGTGAAACTCTGGAAGTATTTGTAAAGACAAATGGTACTGTGGAGCCACTAGCAGCTGTTACGAAAGTTTTAGAGTATTTCTGTGAGCAAATATCAGTATTTGTATCTCTTAGAGTGCCTAGTAATGGTAAAACAAGGGATGTATTAATAGATTCTAATATTAATCCTATTCTTCTTAAGCCAATTGATGATTTAGAGTTGACTGTTAGATCATCTAACTGTCTACGTGCAGAGAACATTAAATATCTTGGTGATTTAGTACAGTATACAGAATCACAGCTTATGAAGATACCTAACTTAGGTAAGAAATCTCTTAATGAGATCAAACAAATTTTAATAGATAATAACTTATCTCTAGGTGTCCAAATTGACAATTTTAGAGAGCTAGTTGAAGGAAGATAACAATATAGTAATCATATAATATTAACTATAAAGGAGTAATTACTATGAGACACCGTAAGCAAGGTAGAAAGTTTGGTAGAACTAGTAGTCATAGAAAAGCTATGTTTAAGAACATGTCAGCTTCTTTGATTAATCATGAGGTTATCAAAACTACTTTACCAAAAGCTAAAGAATTAAGAACAATCATTGAGCCTTTAGTAACTTTAGCTAAGAGAGAGCATAAGTTAAGAAACAAACTAGACACTAGTTCAAATGAGTTTAAAGCTCAGTCAGTTGCTTTAAGAAGACAAGCTTTTGATTTTTTAAGAAATAAAGCTGCGGTGACTAAACTTTTTGAAGAGTTTGGTGCCCGTTATGTAGAAAGAGCTGGTGGTTATACTAGAATTCTTAAGTGTGGTTATAGGTTCGGTGATAAAGCACCTATGGCTTATATCGAATTAGTAGATAGACCACAAGTTGAAGCAACTGCCAACGAAGAATAGTTCTTTTGTATTTTATTCAAATCTCATTCCTTAAAAATAATTCTTTTGTTCTGATAAATTTTTCTAGTTTTTGCATGTTTGTGTGTAAATATAAATGTAAAAAATTACTTGAAAAAACTAGCTACTACTCTCATATAGTTATTTGTTTAGAATTCTTTATAAATGTATAACAAGAGAGGGTTATATAAATGTCAGAAAAAAAATATACTTTTGAAACTGAGGTAGATAAATTACTTCATCTTGTAATTCATTCGTTATATTCAAATCGTGAAATCTTTCTAAGAGAGCTGGTATCTAATAGCTCAGATGCTATAGAGAAGCTTAGATATGAGAATATTTCTAATGCAGAATTAAGTGAAGGTGATACTGATTATGCAATCAAAATTGATTTTGATAAGTCTACTAAAACTATTACTATTAGTGATAATGGTATCGGTATGACTGAAGAAGAGGTTATCGAAAACCTTGGTACAATTGCAAAGTCAGGAACTAAGAAATTTTTAGAAAGCCTAACTGGTGATAAAAGTAAAGATAATGAGCTTATTGGTCAGTTTGGTGTTGGTTTTTATTCATCATTTATAGTTGCTGATAAGGTTACTGTTAGAACTAGAAAAGCTGGTCAAGATAAAGAGCGAGCTATTAAGTGGGTTTCTGATGCACAAAATGGCTTTACAGTAGAAACAATAACTAAAGAAAAACGTGGTACAGAGATAATCCTTCATATCAAAAAAGAGCATTTAGACTTGCTAGAATATCATGTGCTTAAAGGTTTAGTTAATAAATACTCAGACTGTATCAATACACCAATTCAGATGAAGAAGGTTGAGTACAATAAGGATGGCAAACAAACTATCAAAGATGAATATGAAACGGTAAATAATACTAAAGCTATTTGGATAAGATCAAAAGATGAAATAACTTATGAAGAATATCAGGAGTTTTATAAGTATATTTCACATGATTTTGCTGATGCTTTAATGTGGATACATAATAAAGTTGAAGGTAACCTTGAGTATAATAGCTTACTATATATTCCACAAAATAAACCTTTTGATTTCTGGAATAGAGATAAAGACTATGGTTTATCACTGTATGTGCGCAGAGTATTTATTATGGAGAATAAGGAGCTATTACCTCTATACCTAAGATTTGTAAAAGGCGTAATAGATTCTGCTGACTTACCGCTAAATGTATCACGAGAGATACTACAGCATAATAAAGTTATCGATAAGATTAAAAAAGCGATAACTACTAAAATTCTAAGCGAACTTAAGAAGCTAACTAGTAAAGATAAGGAAAAATACCAAAAATTCTGGGATAATTTTGGTCAGGTTCTTAAAGAAGGCGTTTCAGATGACTACTCAAATAAAGAGAAGATTGCTGGGCTGTTAAGATTTGCTACTACAGAAAGTGGTGACTCTAAGCAAACAGTATCATTAGCTGACTATATTTCACGCATGAAAGAAGGTCAAGATACTATTTACTATATTACTTCTGGTAGCTATAGGGCTGCTGCAAATAATCCTCAACTTGAAGCATTCAAGAAGAAGGATATAGAAGTAATCCTAATGTCAGATAGAATCGATGAGTGGATGATGTCTACTCTAACTGAGTTTGATGGTAAGCATATGAAGTCAATTATCAAGGGTGATATTGATCTTGATAAATTTGAAACTCCAGAAAACAAAGAGAAATTTGAGAAAGAGTCAAAAGATTTTGAGAAAGTTCTAAAAGAGATTAAAGAAGTTCTTAAAGATAAGGTCGAGGATGTACGCCTATCTAAGCGTCTAACAGATTCTCCAAGCTGTGTGGTTGTTAATGACTATGGCATGAGTCTACACATGCAGAAGATGATGGAAGAAGCTGGACAGACATTTATGCCTGGTATGGGTATGAAGCCTATATTAGAGCTTAATGCTGAGCATAATTTAGTGCAGAAACTAAAAGATGAAGCTGATACGGAAATCTTTGCAGATATCTCTAACTTGTTACTTCTTCAAGCAATGTTTGTTGAAGGTGCTAAGATAGAAGATCCAATGGCTTTTGTTAAGTTGATAAATAAGTATATCAAGTAAGTTTTCTTTTATTTTTTCTTAATTCTATAAATTCTGAATAATTTTTGTTAAAAAGTTGGTATTAAAACTTATAAGTCCATAGAGCTTGTCAAAGTGAGCTTATGCTATAAACTGTTAACGATTTCTAATGCTCAATCATCTTTGGACCCGTCCAATCTTATAGGCTACCCCTCTAGCGGAGGGGAATTTTTCAAAATAGTCATTCCGGACTTGATTCGGTATCTCTTGGATTGACATATATCTTTTTTAGCTATATAAAGATTCCATAATGACTTATTAGTGTTGGTTAAGAACTCCCCCATCAACCTAAAGATTGCCACCCCTTCAAAATTTGAAGGGAAATTTGGTTATAGTTCTGATAGTTTCAATAGTATCAATCAACTTATTTTACAAAGCTTGTATTGACTAAATTAGCAGTCTTAAGAATTATAGTGACAGATATAGAATTTGTCCATACAATAAAATATTACTTATAACCAATATAAACAGCAACAATTATTATAATAGAGCTTAAAGTCATCAGATACAGATAGAATTTAAAGATAAATTTTAGCCATAAACTAATAAGGTATTCTGCAATACCTAAAATCGCCATTAGTGTTACTAATGTTGGCATTAAACAATGTGTCCAGCCATCTACCGAACTAGAATCCTAAAACAGCAATTTGTCTGCTTAGCCCTGTTAAATCTGCTAGTGGCGACATAATCGGCATTGTCAATGTCGCCTGACCTGAGCCAGATGTGACAAAGAAGTTAAAGATTGATTGTAAGAAAAACATTCCTAGTGTTGATACATACTGATTAGTGCCAGAAATAGTCTCAGATGCATAATGTAAGATAGTATTTAGGCATTGTATAATCTTCGGGGTTTGAGCCACCTATCAGATAGATTAGACCATAAGCAAAGCCAATTACTAAACGCACTGGTAGCATATCTTTAGCATTTTCTTTAAAGGCATTGATAGTAAAGCTTAGTGTCATACCATTTACTTTACCAATTACTGCAAACAAACCAGTTAAAAGCCCTAGGATTGTAAAAGGTGTTACAATCTCTGGTATGTAATAACCAAGTTCTACAATACCATATACTAAACATACGATAGTAACTATTACACTAGCAAGTACTAGCCATGAATAGATACACATATTTTGAGTTTGCTCAAGACTATGTTCATCTGAGTTTCTATAAAAGTTATCATAGATATACTTGGTGATGATTGTGGTTTCTTTTGTATTTTTAACGTATAAAAGACTGTAAAGATACTTATCGATAATGTAAATATAAACCATATGATTATTTCTAAATAGACTTCCTGATAAGATTGGAAGTTCGGCGATTCCTTGTGCGATAATGATAGAGAAAGGATTCATCCAAGAAGTTGAAAAACCAATTTGAGTAGCTAGGTATATAACCATAGTACAAGTTAGAGCATCAGAACTTATAAGTATAAAAATAGGTACTAATAAGCAGAATAAAAGGTATCGTCTCTTCACCTATACTAAATACAGCTCCACCTAAAGAAAAGATAAAACATAAAACAGGTAGTAAGACAATTTTATTATTTTGAAATTTATTAACAACACGAAGTATCGATTAATCAATTACTTTTGTCCGAAGAAAGTACATCAAAAGAGCCACCAATAATTAGTAAAAAAGCAATAACAGCAACCCACACCACCATCTTTAGAGCCCAAGGTAATAACATTATAAATAAAGTTTGTAAAACCTCTATTTTCAGCATTTTCAGTTGCAAATATTTTAATAGGAGCTGTTTTAGCATTACCTTGAGAGTCTAGTTTGTATCTAAAACTATCTGCAATAAGTACACTTCTTGAATATGTCTGACCATCAAGGAGTACTGAATCTTTTTTACATCAAATTTACACCTACAGGGACAAAGTAACTAGCTAATGCTACAAGTATAGCTATACATAACAATATACACTAGTGTATCCGGCATTTGTATTTTTCTGAAATTTCTCATTAGTGAAATTTATTTATTGAGTTGTGTATTTAGATTATAAGTATTTACTAGCAAATGAGTATAAAAATCATAATTACTTGAATATTTTTTTAAATATTTTAAAACGTTTTGCGTTATAGTTGTCACATTTGTTTTGATAGAGGTTGGACTCTAACGTTATGGTAATCTAGTTATGATGATATAACGGTGATCTTTTATCATTTAGTAAAAAGTTAACTAATAATACTGTATTTTATAATGGTAACATTTTTAGAAAAATGTTACCATTATGTTCCATGATTTTTTATATTTTCATGTGTCCAAATGAATTCTAATACTAAAATTATTTTTGTCACAGGTGGGGTGGTATCCTCGCTTGGTAAGGGTGTAACAGCAGCATCTTTGGCTACTCTCTTAGAAAGTCGTGGTCTTAATGTAACAATGATGAAGCTTGATCCATATATCAATGTTGATCCAGGCACTATGAGTCCTTTGCAACATGGTGAAGTTTTTGTAACTGAAGATGGTGCAGAGACTGATCTTGATTTAGGTCATTATGAGCGTTTTATCCGCAATAAGATGACTCAAGCAAATAACTTCACAACAGGTAAGGTCTACCAAAGTGTTTTAAGAAGAGAGCGTAAAGGCGATTATCTAGGAGCTGCTATTCAAGTAATTCCACATATCACTGATGAGATCAAGAGACGTATTTGTAGTGGGATTGCAGATGATGTCGATGTTGCAATTGTTGAGATTGGCGGAACGGTTGGTGATATCGAGTCACAACCATTTTTAGAGGCGATTAGACAGCTAAGAATAGAGTTAGGCAGAAATAGAACGCTATTTGTGCATTTAACTCTTTTACCTTATATAAAAGTTGCTGGTGAGCTCAAGACAAAACCAACACAGCATTCTGTTAAGGAGTTAAGAGGTATTGGAATTCAGGCTGATGTAATAGTTTGTCGATGTGAGAAGAAGTTTGATGATAGTGAAAAGCGTAAAATTGCACTGTTTACCAATGTTGATCAGGACTGTATATTTACAGCAGAAGATGTTGATACGATTTATGAAGTTCCGCTTAAGTATAATCAACAGGGTTTTGATGCAAAGCTTGTTGAGCTTTTAAAATTACATACTAAAGAAGCTGATCTATCTGAATGGCAAAATGTTGTAAATACTATTAGAAATGTCAAAGGTGAAATCACTATTGCGATGGTTGGTAAGTATGTTTCATTAACAGAGGCATATAAATCACTAAATGAAGCTCTGTATAATGCTGGCTATAAAAAAGGTGTCAAAGTAAAAATAAAGTTTGTTGATTCTGAAGATGTTATTGAGAGTAATGTTGAATCGTACTTCAAAGATGTTGCTGCTATTTTGGTGCCAGGTGGCTTTGGTAGTAGAGGTGTTAAAGGTAAGATAACTTCAATAAAATATGCTAGAGAAAATCAGGTTCCTTTTTTGGGAATATGTCTAGGAATGCAGTTGGCTGTTATAGAATATGCTAGAAATATTTTAGGCATAAAGAATGCTCATTCTAGTGAGCTAGAGCCAACGACAGCAAATCCAGTAATTGGATTAATAACAGAATGGCAAGCAGAAGATGGTACAGTTCATCAAAGAACACATAATTCAGATTTAGGTGGAACAATGCGCCTAGGCGGCTATAAATGTGTCTTAAAGCAAGGCTCGCGTGCCAGAGACATATATCAAGCTGATGAAGTAGTCGAAAGACATCGTCACCGCTACGAGGTAAATAGTAACTATGTTGAGCGCCTTGAAGAAGCGGGTTTGATTTTCTCAGGAAGATCTGAAGATAATAAATTAATGGAGCTTATCGAAATTCCTCAGCATAAATGGTTTATAGCATGTCAAGCACATCCGGAGTTTACTTCTACACCAAGATATGGACATAAATTGTTTGAGTCCTATATTCAGGCAGCTATCGAAAATTCTAATAATTAATCACTAGTTTTGATATTTCATGAATAAAAGTGCTATAATTTGACTTAATTAACTATTGGAGAATAATTTTAAATGACTAAGCAAAGAACTTTATCTATAATTAAGCCAGATGCTGTAGAGAAAAGTGTAATTGGTGAGATCTATAGCCGTTTTGAGAAAGCAGGATTAAAGATTATTGCAGCTAAAATGAAATATTTGTCAAAAGCAGAAGCTGAAGGTTTTTATGCTGTACATAAAGATAGACCTTTTTTTAGTGCACTTGTTGAGTTTATGATTTCTGGTCCTGTGATGATACAGGTTTTAGAAGGTGAAAATGCTATTGCAAAAAACCGTGAATTAATGGGGGCAACAAACCCTAAAGAAGCTAAAGCAGGCACTATTAGAGCTGATTTTGCTGATAGTATTGATGCAAATGCTGTCCATGGTTCAGATGCAGAAGATACAGCAGCACAAGAGATAAGATATTTCTTTAGTGATACTGACATTTTCGGCTAAGATATATCTAATCTAAATATTTAGGAGGAGATTGAGAATGAGTTGGTTAACTAGAGTAATTGGTAGAAGTCTTGGTTTAGAAGCACAGAAAAAAGATATGCCATCTGGAGTTTGGAGTCAGTGCCCTAACTGTGGTGTGACTCTGTATTCAGAAGAGCTGCATAACAATAAGTCAGTATGTCCAAGCTGTAATTATCATTATAGAATATCTGCTAGACATAGACACAACCTATTTTTTGATAGAGATAGTACAAAAGAGCATTTTGCAAATGTTTCACCTGTCGATATGCTTAAGTTCAAAGATACAAAAACTTATAAGGATAGGTTAGCTCAGGCACAGAAGAAAACTGAAGAACAAGATGCTTTAGTAGTAATGGAAGGCACAGTTAAAGGTTTTCCTGTAGTTGCTGCAGCGTTTAACTTTATGTTCTTAGGTGGTTCTATGGGTTCAGTAGTGGGTGAGAAGTTTGTTAGAGGTGTCAAGCTTGCTATTGAGAAAAAAGTACCATTTATCTGTTTCACAGCAAGTGGTGGTGCTAGAATGCAGGAATCATTGTTCTCGCTAATGCAGATGGCAAAGACTAGTGCAGCTTTACAAAAATTAGCAGAAGCTAAACTACCATACTTGGTGGTTTTGACAGATCCAACGACTGGTGGTGTGTCGGCTTCACTTGCTATGCTTGGTGATATCCATATTGCAGAGCCAAAAGCTTTGATTGGATTTGCTGGTCCGCGTGTAATTGAGCAAACTGTAAGAGAAAAACTACCTGAAGGTTTTCAGAGAAGTGAGTTTTTGGTAGAGAAAGGTATGGTTGATATGATTGTTGATCGTAGAAACTTAAGAAGTGAAGTTGCTAAACTAATAGATAAACTAATACCTAACCTTACAAAAATAAACTATTCTCAACCTTTAGAATATAAGTCTGAACAAAAAGTTTAACTTCATAATTAAAAAAAATGAGTATCGAAATTAAAATAGCTAAATTAATGGCTAAGTCTGATGCTCTCTATTGTGATCTTCTTGATTTATCACTAATTCTTAATAAATTTAATTTTGCTAAGAAGTTTAAAGTTATAACTATAGCTGGTACTAACGGTAAGGGTACGACAGTAGCTATGCTAGAAGAGCTTCTTGTAACAAATAATAAGAATGTTTTAAGTTACACTTCACCACATGTTTTTAAATTTAATGAAAGAATATCATTAAACAAACAACCGATATGTGATAGTGTTCTTTTGGAGATACTAGAGAGATTAGAAGAATTAACACCTAAATATCGCCTTTCGTATTATCAGATTGCTTTTTTATGCCTTTGTATCTACTCGCAGAGAGTGGAGCTTGATTATCTGATTTTAGAAGTTGGTATTGGTGGTAGATTAGATGCAGCAAATATAATTGATGCTGATATAACAGCTATTACAAATATTGATTTTGATCATTGTGAGATATTGGGCGATACTCTTGATAAGATAGGTTTTGAGAAGGCTGGAATATCAAGGTCACAAGTTCCGCTTTTTCTAGGTTCACAAATGCCACAAAGTGTTTATGAGTATGCACAAACAGTAGGGGCAATAATTTATCAAAATAGCTATGAGTATAGCTCAAAACAGTGTTTTGCTCATAGTTATAATATTGCCATGGGGATAGCAGAATATCTTTTTTATAGAATGCAGATAGCATATATTCCAAATCTTGAGGGTATAAGAGCAAGAGCAAGGTTCGCAATACTAAAGAATGATTCGCTAAATAACAGTCATGTTGTTGTTGATGTTGGCCATAATCCCGCTTCTGTTAGGCATTTGCTCGAACTCTTAAAGAGTAAATTTGCAGACAGAAAGATTCGTTATGAGGCAATATTTGGTATTTTAGCAAGTAAGGACATACGCGAAGTGCTTAATATAGCTAAAGAGCATATCTATAAGTGGGATGTGATAGACCTTAAATATCTAGATCAAAGAGCAACTGACCTTGAAAAGATAAAACAAGAATTTAAATTACAACATATAATTCGTGTAGATTATAACAAAGATCTAAGCAGTGTTTATCTATCAAAAAAAGATACGGCCACGGTAGTATTTGGATCTTTTGTATTAGCAGGAGAGTTTATAAGACATTATGAAAAGTATACTAGTAAATGATGAAGATCAAATGTATCAATTTGCCAAAGAGTATGCCAAACAGCTACAGCCTGGCCAAATTATTTATTTGTACGGTGATTTAGGTGCAGGTAAAACTACATTTGTCAAAGGTATACTCAAAGCACATGGCTATAGTGGCAACGTTAAAAGTCCTACTTATACCCTAGTTGAGAGTTATAAGTTCGACGAATTTTATATTTATCATTTTGACTTATATAGGTTGGCTGATCCAGAAGAGTTAGAATGGATAGGCGCGCGTGATTATTTTAATCAAAATGATATCTGTTTTATCGAATGGCCTGACAAAGGTAAAGGTTTTTTGCCACTAAATACGACTAAAATACATATAAAATATCTAGCCCAAGGTAGACAGGTCGATTTTTACTAAAAATCTCTGTAAATATTATGTAAAATTGTATTATACTTTTAAAAATGTGACACTTGATGTTTTTGTATTGCAGGAGAGAAATATATGAAAGCTAGATTTATAATTGCTTTTTTATCAGTATTGTTTTTTAGTTCATCATATGCAACTTTAGAGCAATGTTATAAAGATGGTGTAAATCAAGATTATGAAAAAGTTTTGGAGTCTTGTAAATCATATTTGAAAACTGACGCACGTGCAACAGGGCTTCTAGCCGAAGCAAATGTTCAGCTTGATTCAAGTGATAAAGTAGCTCTAGAAGATGCACTATGGGCAGTAAATTTTTATCAAAAAAATGGTGTGCCAAAAGATCCAGAAGGTGCTAGATCATACTCATATTTAGTGTATTTGATTGGTGAGTTATATTTCTTTGGTTCAGATGATGTTAATGTCGATCAGAAAAAAGGCATACAATATATCATAAAATCAGCTAATTTGGGCTACGATATTGCGCAAAATCAGCTAGGTAACCTTTATGTCAGAGCAGGTAAGGTTCCAGGACCAAATTTTGCTAAAGCTTATAAGTGGTATAAGTTGGCTATTGCCAATGGTAGTCTAGATGCACGCAGTGCTTTTCTAATGCATAATGAAAGAAGCTTTATAGAAAACTATCCATACTGTATATCGATTGGTAGAGCACTAATTGGTGATACATATTTAAATGGTTTGGCAGGTTTACCAAAGAGTTCCGATTTTGCGATTGAATGGTATCAAAAAGCATATGAGCTACATCATATCTCTCCTGTAGAAACTGGTCTAGCAAAAGCATATATGACAAAAGGTAATAATAAAATTGCTTATAAGTATGCTCGCGAGGCAATAAAACAGCCATATGCTCCAGCATTCGTTGTAATCGCAGACTTGACAGATAATAAAATAGCTAAATATGCTTATTTAGCAGAAGCTGTTGAGCTATATAAAAATCCAGCACTTAAATTCTGGAGCCAGTTTAATGAGTACTGTATGCCAGATATTTTTGACAATGGTCTTAAACAAGCACAACAGAAATTATCTGAAATTAAATTATCAAAGCAAGAGTTAGAGCTTGCTAATAAAGAGCAACAAAGTTTGAGAAGTAATTGGAAGAGTGTGACAGATTCTAAATAGAGCTTATCTATTTTACTAAAAAATGAAAAAATTCTTCTCTAATAGTTTAATTGTTTCAATTTTTCTATTTTTATCAAAACTACTTGGCTTTGTTAGAGATTTACTATTAGCAAGCTTTTTTGGTAGTGGTATATCGTTACAGGCATTTTTAGTAGCTTTTAGATTCCCTGAGTTTATGCGTAAGGTGACATCATCTGGAACGCTAACACAAATTATTAATCCATATCTAAATAGAAAGATTAATCAGAGAAACAAAAACTTTATTATAACAATTTTATATTTTATAGCGTTGTTTTTGCTTGTTGTTACACTATTGGCGATAGTATTTAGTAATATCTGGGTTGGTATCTATGCATATGGTCTAGTTGATGATGAGAGTGTCTTGACGTTAATAAAAAGTATGTTTGTAATAATGATACCATACCTACTTTTTAACGGTGTGATTGGTGTAATATCAGCAATTTTAAATAGCTACAGTAGGTATCTTTTATCATCATTATTACCAATAGTTTTTAATGTGGTTATGATTTTAGGAATAGTTATATCACCGAAATGTAGTATACCTATATATAGTGTTGCTTATGCTGTTTTGTTAGCCGGTATTATTCAAGTGACTATTGGTGGATATAGCCTTATAAAATTAATAGGTAAAATTAATCTTAGTAGTAATATCTGTTTAGTCAAAGATAGTCGCACAAAGATTTTTTTGTGTAAACTACCTTTGGCTTTTCTTGGTACTGCAATACTACATATTAATGGACTTGTTGAGACATTTTTTGCATCATTTTTATTCTCGGGAAGTCTAGCTTGGTTATATTATGCTGATAGAGTCAATCAGTTTTTGTATGGTGTCTTTGGTACGGCGATAGCTACGGTGATGATTCCATATTTAATTGATTGCAAAAGGGATAAACAGAAGTTTTTTAAGACTTTGGCATGGATTATAAGATTTACACTGTTAGTGACAATCCCAGCTATAGTTGGTTTATTTGTACTAGCAAAGCCTATAGTTATTTCATTATTTTATTATGGTGAATTTAGTTTAAATGATGTTGATTTTACTTATTTAGCAATGCTTGGATATTTACTATCATTATTTTGTTTTGTAGTGGTTAGAGTTATTGTCTCGGCACTTTATGCACAAAATAAGACAATAATAGTTTTCTACATAAGTTTAATATGTTTGATAACGACAATATGCTTAAATATATTTATTGTGCATTTTTTTAGTGGTGATAAATATGCTTTTATCTATTTGGCATCAGCTAGTTCATCTGTGGCGTTACTAAATTTATTTATCCAACTCTGGGTACTTTGTGATTTTAAATTTAAACTATTTATTGTTACTTATTTACCTTTTATGACAATTATTAAAATTACAGTTGCCAGTGCAGCTATGATTTTGGTATTAAAATTATTTAATCTAAGTGATAGTTATTGGATTACATTATCAATGTTTGGTAGGCTCAAGAGTATAGCTTTGATAGTGTTTATAGGAGTATGTATTTACTTAGTAACTATGCTGCTATTAGCAAGGATGAAATCTTTAAAAACACTAGATCAATAATTTATTAACTAGTTTATAATCATTAGTGAAAAACTTATTTAGGATAATAATGTACGATTTCAAAAAGATAAACAATCTGCGTGGAATAGAGAGAGAAACTTTAAGAGTTACTAACTGTGGTAGCTTTGCAACTTCTCATCATCCTGGCGGTTTAGGTCATAAATTGACTAATAGCAGTATTACTGTTGATTTTTCTGAAAATTTGCTTGAGATAATAACTAAACCACATGATAGTATAGATAAAGCAATTGATGAACTATATCAACTTTCGGCATTTACTTTAGAGAATATGTCCAGTGATGAAATTATTCTCAATACTAGTATGCCGTTGTCTGCTAATGTTAATGATATACAGGAAGCAGATTTTGGTAGCTCAAACTCCGGGCGAATGAAGCGTGTCTATCGTAAAGGATTATCTGCGAGATATGGTAAAATAATGCAGATAATTTCTGGGATACATTATAATTTTTCTTTTGATAAAGATTTAATTACTAATATTGCAGCTAAAAAGCAAATATCAACATCTGATATTTATTTTGATGTACTTAATAACTATTTTGAGTGTATGTGGCTATTACCGTATCTTTTCGGTGCTAGTCCTATATGTGCTAAGACTTCTATTAAGAATAAAACTAATTATTTATTAGCTTTAGATAATGAGTTTTATATTGGCAGATACGCTACTAGCTTGAGAATGAGTGATCTTGGTTATACAAGCCAAGCACAAAAAGATTTAGCAATATCATATGATAATGTTAAGACATACGTCAAAGATCTAATACAAGCGACTAATGATGTCTTTGATGATTATAAACGTATAGGTCTTTATAATTCTCAAGGGCAAAGGATACAGCTAAATAATAGTATTTTACAAATAGAAAATGAATATTACAGTGCAATTAGACCTAAGCAAATTGCCAAAAGAGGTGAGAGACCTGCTTGTGCATTATATAACCGCGGTGTTGAGTATATCGAGGTTAGAGTTCTAGATGTTGATCCATTTGAGCCAGTGGGTATAAGTAGAGATACAGCGTTTTTTGTTGAGGCAATGTTGATGACTTGTCTAGAAAAAGATGCTAAAAAATATCATAAAAATATTATAAAACAGGCAAAACAAAATTTAACTGCGGTTGCAATACAAGGGCGTAATCCACAACTTAAGCTTAAAAAACTTGATGATAATAGTGAAATACTTTTAAAAGATTATGCTTTAGAACTATTTTATAAAATTGAGACAGTAGCTAAGAAAATGCCTAAAGAATACTTAGATGCTGTTGAAATACAAAAGCGTAAAGTATTAGATGTCTGGCAAACACCTTCAGCTAGAATAATAGAATTAGCTAGACAGCATGGTTATAAAAATTTTGTCCTAGATATATCTCGCCAAGTGTCGCAACAATTCAGAAGTTATGAGCTTTCATCAGCAATTACAACTAAATTAAAAGAGCAAGCTAGTCAATCTGTTGCTGCAGAAAAAGAATTAGTCACTAATGATAAAATATCCTTAGATGAATATATCAATAAATACTATGAGTCTTTAAAGGGTTGTTGCTAGTTATGGTATAATTTTGATAAAAATTTCTACTATCAAATATGGTTTTATAGATAATTCATCATAAAAATCTCATACTGAATTCGTTTAATGAGCGAGTCGAAGTAAAGTATCTCAATATAAGTATTAATCTTATTAGGATTCGTCAAACGAGTTTATAATGACTATTATTGGCTGTTTATATTGCTTTTATAGTGGTTTAGCTAAATGCTCTTTCAAAGACTCTTGATTTAATCAATAAAAGTTTTATAAAACAAGTTGGCTGAGCCTGCCAAAGCTCTTATATTCTTAGTTTTCAAGGTTGCATTTCGACAACTGGTTAATGAGCTTGTCGATGTACTCAATGCTCTTGTAATATTAAAACCAACACTATTTTTTTAGGTTAATTTCTGGGTTTGAAATAAAAAAAAGATACAAAAAAACCAGCACAGGACTGGTTTAGTTTGCTATGATAAATGAAAAAACAATTATACTTTTTTCATGCCGCCAAATTTCTTCTTGAACTTATCAACACGTCCAGCAGTGTCAACGATTCTTTGCTTACCAGTATAGAATGGGTGACATTCTGAACAGATATCGATGTTCATTTCTTTTTTACCAACTGTTGATCTTGTAACGAAAGTGTTACCACAGCTACAAGTTACAGTTACTTCAGCGTATTTTGGATGAATTTCTTGTTTCATTTTATAGTTTCCTTATTTTTATAATTTGACATCGCCACTTAGACTCTCTCATCTAAGCACCATATCCTTTTTAGTTAGAATAGCTCAACGATTCTAGCCTAAATTATCCACACTATCAAGTTTAATTCGAAGAAATATACTTCTCGCGGCGAATATTTTTAGCGTTAAAGCCAGCTTGTGTAAGCATTTCATATGATTCATCAATCATGTTTGGGTTACCACAAACATAAACAACATCTTTTTCCGGATCTAAACCTATTTTTTCAAATTGGTTTTGCACATATCCTGAAATTTCATAATCTTTAAGATCTTGAGTTTCTCTGCTTAGGCATAGTTTAAAGTGAATATTATGATGCTTTTTAGCAAACTCGATAAAATCATCTTGGTAAAGTGCATCTTTGCGATATTGCACACCTAAAAGAATATGTATCTCAGTACTATCAGCTTTTGCTAGTAGCTCTGGAAACATTGCTCTATATGGAACAATACCTGTACCAGTACCAACTAAAATCAGTTTTCTGATTTCTTCATCTTTTAGGACTAATCTACCAGCTGGTCCCATTGTAGCTGCTGTATCACCAACTTTCATGTTAAAAAAAGTATCTGTTGCGATACCACCCTCGACATAAGTCATACCTATCTCTAAAAACATATTTTCAGAAGGTAATGAGCCTAAGCTGTAGCTTCTACGCTTTATATTGCCTTCTTGATCCGTAAGTAAGAAAGTAATAAATTGTCCTGCAATAAAATCAAGAGGTTTATCATCTGTTTTTTTGAAAACAAAGTGTCTGACTTTGTCCGTAATATCTTTAAAGGATACTAATTCAAGTTCAAATTTTTCTAGTGCCATTTTATGAAAAAATAATATGTATATTTGTAACAACTGTAATTGTATAATAATTTTATCTAGATGATAAGTTTGTATTTGAGATATGTTAAAAATAACCTTAATTTAGAAAATATAAATATTAGAGTTTTTGATTTTAATATATTGGCTATAAAGTGTTATGAAGCTATTGGATTTAGAAAAATTTCAGAAGAGTATATGGATATCCCAAACTTAAATGAGAAGTGGAAAATAATTTCAATGGTTATTGAGATTTAGTAATAAGTTTTTAAATCTAGAAAATGAGTGGTAGCTATGACTGGACTTGAACCAGTGACCCCAGCATTATGAATGCTGTGCTCTAACCAACTGAGCTACATAGCCACAAAAGATGATTGATATTATATGTAATTTATGCAAATTGTCAATATTAATTAATATTGATAGTAAAAAAATATTAGTGATGTTTTATTGCTTGCTAAATATATTAGTTTTGTAGTACGATATAACTCAAGTGTACAAAGGGATTTTCCCTACATAACTACTAAATAAAATAAAAATGTCTGAAGGTAGAAATAAATTAAACGATTTTTCACTATTACAATCTTTGTTGGGTGGCTTTTCTAAGATAGAAGAAAAAACTTCTAGAATGAAGCAAGCTAGAGATAAGAATATTTCAAAGAACAAGAGTACTCCTAAGCCTACAGCAGCTAAGAAAATTGAAGAGAGATATACTTCTTTTATTCGTATTCCACAGTATGGTCACAGAATAAATAATAAAATAGTAGATGAACTTCAAAACCCACAACTTGAAGATACTCAAGAAATCTTAGTAACCGTTGATATTGAGAAAGAAAGGCAGAAAGAAGAGGCTAAATTATTTAAATGGTTATGCCATCGTTTTCCAAAATGTTTTGATCCGATTAATAAAAAACCACTTAAAATTGGTATAAGCGAAGAAATTGAAATAATTTACCAAAATGAGCACTTTGTGCCAGTTGATAAGATTTTGCTTAGAAATGTATTACGTCGTTATGTTGGTGATACACGTTATCATAAGGCAGTTTTTGAGCTTAAACAAAGATTTAACCTGCAAGGTCAGCCAGTTGAGGACTACTCTTCTGAGCATGTTGAGTACTCTAAGAAGCGTCTAGATGAGATAGCTGAGAAAGCTGAATTTAGAGCTAAAGGCTTAACAATGAAAGACTACTATGAGTATAAGAAACAGTAACAACAAAAGAAAGTTGGTACTGAGGAATACTAATAAAAATCACTATAAATTATTGCCTCCTGGTTTTTTTAAGTTTATTCTCTTATCTAGTGTCTTTAAAATTTCTGTTATAGCTATATGTTCAAAAATAACAAAAGTAGTTTTTTCTAAGAAAATAATTATAGCCATGTTTATGGCTTTGTTGGTGACTAGTTGTACAACTGATAGTTATCAAGCTCGAGAACTTCCTTTGCTAAAGCATGGCTATTCAAAAAAGAAGTTAACCGCATATAATATTTTTGGATTTCGTTATGATAATGCGCCACGCGGAATTTTTAATGTTATTGATGAAAAACCAACTGAATTTCTTGTAAATATATATATTGGTGATAACCAAGACTGTAAATTTATCTATACTGCAGATACAAAGGGTAAACAAGACGAAATTACCCAAACTGGTTCATTCACAGCTTATCTATCTAGTAGAAATGAGTTATTAAAGCTAGAATGTAAAGGTAAAGATTCTAATATAGACTACAAAGTTATCACATATGTAAATGCTATTGAGTATGATAGGGTTGGTAGCTTATCTTATTTAGTTGAGTCTGGAGGTCTTTAATATATTTATTGTCTCCAAAAATCTGGCATAAACAACACTAAGATTGTAAATATCTCGAGACGCCCAGCAATCATCACAAAGTCACATATCCATAATGCTTCTTTAGGGAGGTTTTTGAAATTTGAACCGATATCACCTAGTCCTGGACCTACATTCGACAAAGTAGTAGCAATTGTTGAGAACGCTGTGGTGATATCTAGGCCACAACCTAGCAAAGCTAGCCAACCACCAGCAAAAATTATAATATAAACAGAAATAAATCCCGAAACTCTATTAAGAGCTTGTTCTGATATATGAATATCACCTAGTTTAATAGTAAAAACTCCTTGTGGATGTATAACTCGTTTAGCTTCAAGTATGGCTTTTTCTTTAAATAGAATTGCTCTAATCATCTTTAGACCACCAGCAGTGGAACCGCCACAACCTCCAATTATAGCAATAAACATTAGCATAATTGGCAAGAAGCTAGGCCATAAGTAATAGTTATTATCAGAAACAAAGCCGGCACTTGAACTGATAGATATTACCTGAAAGATACTGTTAGTAATTGTAGAGAAGATATTTGAAAGATCATTTGTATTGGCAATCATGGTGATACATACAATAAATGAGGTAAAAAACAAGAAATAGAAATATGCTTTAAACTCAATATTTCTAAAATAGTGACTTATTTTAAACTTTGACAGAGCTATATAGTGAGCTTTAAAACTAGTAGCACCTAAAAAAAGGAAAATTGCACATACAACAAGCATTCCAAATGGTTTGTCAGTCATGCTCGCATCTGAAGGCGCAAAACCGCCAGTTGATACTGTTGAGAATGTATAGCATACCGCATCAAATGGTTTTACACCAATAAGTAGATAAGAGATAAAGCATAAAAAGGTAAGTAATAGATATACCATCCAAAGTGCTTTGGCAGTACTTGAGATTTTAGGTACGATTTTATCGTCTTTCCATTGGCCTGATACCTCTGCTTTATATAGCCGCATACCACCAACACCTAGTAAAGGCAGAATTGCTACTGATAGAACAATAATACCCATACCACCGAAAAATTCAGTTTGTTGACGATAAAATAAAATACTATGAGGAAGTTTATCAAGTCCTTCAATCACAGTACCACCAGTTGTGGTAAATCCAGAAACAGACTCAAATACTGCATCAGTAAAAGATAGATTTAGACCGGGAAATGACATATATGGTATTGCACCAAAAACTGTTACAAACATCCAAACGAGTGTAACTTAAGAAAACCATCTCTATTTGACAGTTTCTTATTTGATTTACGCGAAATAAACCAAAGCAAAAAACCACATAAAAATGTTACTGTAAAACTCAATACAAATGGATAAGCATTATCTTCATCATATATATAGTCAACCAATAAAGGACTAAGCATGGTAAGACTGAGGAACATTAAAAATATACCAATTATTTTTGGTTTTTGACTAAACATAATCTGCTAATACTTAAAAGCTTAATGTTATTGGTGACTTTGGTGTATAGTTTAGTATAATTACTCACAAGCTACAAGACAATTTATAATTTAGTATCTAAGAGAGGTTATTGTATGATGAAACTTATATTGAGCTTAGCTCATTTGTTTGATAATAAAAAAGATAGAGCGTATGTGAGTGAAGTAGATAGATTTTTACAAAAGTTTGATAAAGAAAATCCACAGAAATCTGAGTTACAAAAGAAAGAAATATTAAAGCATCGAAATATTTTCAATAGAGAAGCAAAGCCAAAAGCTAGTTTTCTTGATAGTGAGTAGTTATCTTATTTATTATATCACTGTGCTCAATCTAGATTCTATCAAAATTTTCATTTCTTAATGTTTGATATTTCAAAAATCAACTTTTATTAATTTATATAAATTATAATACTATTTATAATATCTAAATAATTAATTACTTAAAATCTATGAAAAAATATTTTGTGATTGTGATTATATCTATTTTTACAGTTGCATTTTTTCTGCTATTAAACTATTTGCAACCTCTAAGAACTGATGATTTTGGTAGAGCTAATACAGATACTTTAGCAAAAGGGTTAATAATTATGGTTCACTCTATTCAAGTTGACTATATGACTTGGACAGGGAGGGTCTCTGCTCAAGCTCTAATTTATCTGTTGATGAGTAAGAAAATATATAGGATTATCTTGTTTTGGTCAATCTTATTAATTCTATAGTATTCTATGTGTTTATGTTAATTAGCTTTAAAATAGTTACTTCTGACCGGGGCAAGATATTATCAAAAGATTTTATAGTATTTAGTTTTTCTTTGTTTTTGTTTTTTATCAAACAGGGTTTATAGCTAATATATTATGGAAAACAGGAGCAATTCAGTATTTTTGGAGATTAACTTTACTAATTATTGTTTATTATTTTTCAATAGTGAAGAATAAAAGCAGCTTAGTTCTAGGAATGTTTGTTGGATCAATTATTGGTTTATATAATGAAATATTTGTATGTGTGAGCATTCTACTTTGTTTAGCATATTTTTTTGAAAGAATGATTAGTAAGAAAGTTATAAATGATACTGTCGTCGCATTTTTTTATCGTGTGCAATTGGTGGGGTTATATTGGTAGCAGCACCGGGAAATTATGCTAGATTAGAACATATATCCTCAGGAACTCATTCTTCACTTTTACAAAATATTCTACGTTTAATTTATGAAATAATATTTACTCCACAATACACACTTATATTGTTGATGATGATAATGGTTTTTTTATATTGGTTTTTACTAACAAAAATGTCAAAAAAATAACAGCAATAATATACTCAGTTACCCTTCTACTATCTTTATTTGTTTTGGTTCCAGTTGCGAAATCTTATGACTTAAATCAAAGAGTATTACTTATCTACAATACTATCTTTTTTATAGCTAGCTATATGCTGATTTATAATCATAGTAGTTTATTTATTAATTATCTATATCATGCTTTAAATAAATTAGCTCTTGTTTTTGTCATAATGCTGATTATTCAATTATATCTGATTTTTACTATAAGCTTGTGTTTCTATAAGTTTGAACAAAAACGAAATGTTTTATTTCTCAATATAAACAAATAGAAATAACAGATCTTACCTTACCATGTATATCCTCGTATATATCACCAACGGTATTTGTTGATGATATTACACCAGATAAAAATTTTTATAATAATCAGGCGTATGCTGACTTTTATGGCTTTAAAAATGTTACATGTAAAACAGTAGGTTAAATTTAACTTAGATGTATATAAAAAATGATAAATAAAGCTTTTTTCATAAAAATATTATTGCTTAGTTTTTTTGCTATAACTTTTTTTGTTGGAGTTTCAATATATACCTATGTTTTTGCCAGAGTGCAGAACTGTACGTTGTTTTTTTAAGTTCTTAGATGTTATTAGAATGCATAGTTTATCACAGGTACTATCTTTTGTATGGATTCTTTCTCTTCCACTAATACTTGTGGTATATTACTATTTATTTTTTAAGTTATTGTTTAAAAAGTATTTCTAAATACAATTCAGAAGTTAAATGGTATGTAAAATATGCTAGTATAGAACTATTCATTTCGGAGCTTTAACTTTTTTATGTAGAAAAAATCTTTAAACACTTGGTTTATTAATTTGTTGACTTTAGGATATTTTTTCTTTTTATTTGTAATTTATAGTTTTAAAGTGTGTTACACGGTTTCTAAAGACTTTCTGATATGTTGCTTTTTTTAGTACTTTAATGTTCTTTCCTAAAGGTTGTGGTTGGTACGTTATTTTGGAAGATTACAACTATTCAGCATATGAGGGGCTATTCATTCTACTATCACTCTAATTAATTATCCTAAGTAAACTTCTTTTGCTAGTGCAATAATTGGCTTTATAATGAACAGTTTGTTGGGGTTCTACTACTGCTTTGTCTTGCTTATTTTTTTGAGAGGAAAATTAATAAAAAATAAAACTCGTTAATTATAATATCTGATACTTCCTATTTTTTATTTTTAATATATAAATGAAAAGCAGGAAGGTTGGATAGCTTGGAAAGATATATGGTTATAATTAATGCTAAACAAGATATTAAAAAAATTACTTATATTTTTAAAAAAAGAGCTATAAGTTAAATAGTGTTGCTCTAAGTTGTTAGCATAAGTGTATTATAATTATCTATTTGCTAATTAGTTGTTGTTTTAACTATAAATTTTTTACTTCTTTATACAAATTTCCTAGGAGTTAGTTTGAATATTTTTAAAATAGTTGTATTATTTAATACATCGAACTTTAGCTTAAAAGTTTGTGCTTGTAATCAAATTGGTTTTCTTGATACTCAAGTCTATAAGATTTAACATTATATGTTTATATGAAAAAAGCTATCAATATATTAATAGTTGTTGGATTACTTATGTCGCTAAATAGTTGTATTTGGCTAGCTGTTGCTGGTGGAACTGCTGGCGCTTATATGTTCGAGAAAAAGTAGATAAATCTTTATGCATATTTGGTTTCATCTATTATATCGGTATCTTCAGGTACTTTAAAATCAAAACTTGTATCACTTATATCTACATCAGTTCTTACATTGGTAAACTCAATTTTGGTAAATTGATTTAGTGAGGTTGAAATTTCTAAATATTTAAGTTGATTATTTGGGGTAAACTTAATCTTTATACTATCAATCATTTGATCATTTTTAGGTTTTAGAATATAGCTAGTGTTACCTTGCTCTTTAACGGTAAAGAGTTTGTTGATATTACTGGTGTTTTTTGATAAAAGAATTAGATAAGGAAACTGAGCAATATCATTAGAAACTTTTTTATGATAATTTGATCTAAATCACCATCATAGATCCACAACTTTGTACCATTAGAGACAATTTCTTGGTTATTTGGAGACGTTGTTACCCATTTAAAATATTGTGGCTTTTTGAGGCTCATTTTGCCTTTTGAGTTAAGATTGTTGCTAGTTTGCCCATCTATGAGCTTTTGATTAAAGTTAGCAGTCATAGAGTGAATATTTTTTATCTTTTCTATAAGACCACTAGCTGCATCAGCAAAGCTAATACTTATACTAAAAATAAGTATCAAACATATAATTATTTTTTTCATTTAAGAGTC
This sequence comes from Francisella-like endosymbiont, assembly GCF_003069505.1. Taxonomy (NCBI): domain Bacteria; kingdom Pseudomonadati; phylum Pseudomonadota; class Gammaproteobacteria; order Thiotrichales; family Francisellaceae; species Francisella-like endosymbiont. Next base: position 572,744 of record NZ_QAPC01000001.1, read on the forward strand.
TCTCTTTACTAGAACTTCACGCATACCGTTTTGATTCATCTCTGAAACAATGCCATTTTCTTTCATTTCCTCCATTAATCTTGCTGAACGATTATAGCCTATTTTTAACTTACGCTGTACCGCAGAGATTGATGCTTTCTGAGTTTTAATAACAATTTCTACTGCCTCATTATAGAGTGGGTCCTCACTACTACCACTATTTGTTGAAGTTCCATTTTCAGCCTCTTCTGATGATTCTAAGATATCTTCAATATATTCTGGCTCACCATATTCTTTCCAAGATTCTACAACCCTATGGACTTCATTATCATCAACAAAAGCACCATGAATACGCATAGGAGCACCAAAACCTGGTTTAAGATAAAGCATATCACCTTGCCCAAGAAGTTGTTCTGCACCTTGTTGGTCAAGTATTGTCCTAGAGTCAATTCTTGATGATACTTGGAAAGACATCCTAGTGGGAATATTTGCCTTAATTAGTCCAGTTACAACATCAACTGAAGGTCTTTGTGTAGCTAGAATTATATGAATACCAGCTGCACGGGCTTTTTGAGCAAGTCGAGCAATTAATTCCTCAACTTTTTTACCAACAACCATAATCATATCAGCAAACTCATCTGCGACAACAACAATATATGGCATTTTTGTCAGTAATGGTGCCTCATGAGCTATTTCAGGATTCATTTTGATAAACATGGTGTTTTTGAGAGGTTTACCAGCTTTCTCTGCTTGCTCAATCTTATCATTTAGTAAAGCAATATTTCTTACTCCAGCTGCTGACATTAAAGCATAGCGACGCTCCATTTCTTTGACACACCAGCGTAAAGAGTTAGCAGCTTCTGTCATATCTGTAACAACTGGTGTTAATAGATGAGGTATCCCATCATAGATTGAAAGTTCAAGCATCTTTGGATCAATCATGATGAATTTAAGCTCATCAGGTCTACATTTGTATAGCATACTAAGAATCATGGCATTGACACCAACAGATTTACCTGAACCAGTTGTCCCAGCTACTAAAAGGTGCGGCATTTTTGCAAGTTCTGCAAATGTTGGTTTACCAGATATATCTACACCTATTCCCATTAGGGTAGGGGCTTTAGATTTTATAAATTCAGGTGATGCCAATACCTCTTTAATACGCACCATCTGCCTAGTTGGGTTAGGTAGTTCTAAGCCTACGTATGGTTTACCAGGAATTACCTCAACAACTCTAACTGCAGTAGTAGATAGAGCTCTAGCTAAATCTTGAGCAATATTTGTCAGTTTGCTGACTTTTGTACCTCTTGCAAGATCTATCTCATACCTTGTGATTACCGGTCCTGGGTATGCTGCAACAACTTTTGCATTAATATTGAAGTCATTTAAAGTTTGTTCAAGTAATGAAGATGTCTCATTAAGCTGTGCTTGAGAAATAACAGTTTTTTTTGCTTCTGGTTCTATAAGTAGATCTAATGATGGGAGCATGTTTTTCTTAAGGGCTTTACTGGCACTTGAGCTTGTTGGGGTCGATGTTGTTGTTATCGCCTTTAGTTGCTTTTTTGCCATTGCTTGTTTAGTCTCACTACTTAACTGTGATGGTAATTCTGGGTCTAAATCGACATATAGTTCCAAGACTGAATCTGAATCCGATGCTATTTCTAAATCTGATTTTTGTAGTGGTTCAGTTTTAGCATCTTTAAATGAAAGCTCATTTGTTACTTTTGTATCATCTAATATTTCTCTAAAAATATCTCTTTTATGAATTTGTTGATTATCTTCAAATGTGATTGATGTTGCTTTATTATCTTTGTTAAGTGAACTTGTTAGGCTACTTTTTCCTTCAAAAGTTTCAAAGCTACTTATATCTGGGATATTTTTATCATTATTAGGTTTTGCTTTGGTGATATAACTAAATACTTTGGCAACAAATACTGCTAAGCTTTTGAAAAGGTATATCCATGTTGTACCTGAATATAGCGTTAGACCTACGAATAATGCTATTAATAATGCAAAATTACCACCTACTGATCCTAAATATTTGATGGTGAGCTTAACTGCTTCATAACCTAAAATGCCACCTGAGCGTTGAGGCATCCAGTAATTAGCAAAACTAAGATAAAGCTCAGCAAGCCCGCAGCAAGATAGTATAAAAACAATAATTCCAACAGTTTTTATTGTAAATAAAAGATAGCTAAGACTTTGTTGTTTTCGTTTGATGAGAAGAATTCTGACAAAATCAATAAGCAAAAATGGTAAAATAAAGCCGATAACACCGAATACTGAGAGTATAAAACTTGCTATATATGCACCAACTGGCCCAGCGTAATTTTTTATTGTGGTTTCAGATGAAACACTACTCCAGCCTGGATCATTAATATTAAAGCTAAATAATGCGATGAAAAGATATATTATGCTAGCTGTTGAAATAACTACTAGAGTTATCTTTAACCTACCAACAGCATGATTTGTTTTGTTTATGTTGTTATCTGCCATACTTTTTACTAAAATTAATTACACATTAATGAGTAAAACTCAATTGATAATTTTAACAAAAAAAATTCTAAAAATGTTAGACTATACTACTAATTTATTAAGCTTGAAGTTTTAGAGGGGTATATTTTGGTAAGATTTCATATCATATTAGGTTTAGTTGTTTGTTTTTTTGCATGGTTATTCTTTCTTATATTTCCAAATCTAGATATACAATTAGCGGGATATTTTTATAACTCATCGGTGCATCAATTTATTGGTGGCTATGACGGGTTTTTAGGTTTTTTGCATTGGCTTGCCAGATTTTTTACAATATTTTTCTCAATCATAGTGATTTTATTTCTTTTAGGATCTCTATTTATCGATAAGTTTAAGATTAAGCATAAAAAAACTATATTATTTATAGCGGTGTGCTTATGGATAGGTCCAGGCTTTGTTGTTAATTATGTATTTAAAGATCATTGGGGGCGCCCAAGACCAGTGATGGTTGAGCAATTTAACGGTGATAAAATTTTTCAACCGCCGTTTGTTATATCTTCGCAATGTGACGAAAACTGCTCATTTGTATGTGGTGATGCTTCAATGGGATTTTGGCTTTTTGCATTTATGCCACTAGTGGCTACAAGGAGAAAAAAGCTTATTGCATTTGCAGCTGCAGTATTTGCTGGTGGAGGTTTAGGACTGATGAGAATGTCGCAGGGTGGGCACTTTTTTAGTGATGTTGTTTTCTGTGGCATATTTATGTATATCTCCACATGGGTGGTTTATGCACTAATGTATCGTAAAAAGGATATTGATTTATATCTTATAAACATAGATAATCAAAAATTGAATATATTAAACAAAGGTATTGTTATGGATTTGGGTTTTATTTTTATGGCGGAGATTTGGAATATCTAGAGAGAGATTTAATTCTCTAGTCTAGTCCTATTTTGTCATTTTAAATATTTCTCAATTTCTCCAAAGCTTACTTGAATCGTGAAGAGTTAAATATACTGAGCTCTTTGATTTTTTAATTAATACCTTTTGGAGGAAAGTAAGATAGATGTCGCAGAAACTTAAACGTGGCTTACACACTCGTCATATGTCAATGATAGCTTTGGGTGGCTGTATTGGTACTGGTTTATTTGTAGCACTTGGCGGAGCAATTGCAGATGCCGGTCCTGGAGGAACTGTTTTGGCATATGTAATCATAGCTATAATGGTTTACTTCTTGATGGCGAGTCTTGGTGAAATGGCTGCTCATAGTCCTGTTAGTGGAACATTTTGTGAATATGCTACACGCTATGTTGATCCAGCATTAGGTTTTAGTACTGGTTGGAGCTATTGGTTTAATTGGGCTATTACAGTTGCTACAGAGGTTATTGCTGCAGCGTTAATTATGCAATATTGGTTTCCAGGCAGCTCAATTCTGTTATGGAGTGGCTTTTTCTTTGTATTAGTTTTTGCTTTAAATATATTTTCAGTAAAGATATATGGTGAAGTTGAGTATTGGTTATCTTTTATAAAAGTTTCGATGGTTATTATATTTATAATTGTTGGCTTTTTATCAATACTTGGTCTAGTAGGTAATCATACAAGTGTTGGTTTTGAAAATTGGCATATTGGAGACGCTCCTTTTCATAATGGCTGGTGGGGCTTTATATCAGTATTTATGATTGCAGGCTTTTCTTTCCAAGGAAGTGAGCTTATAGGTATCACTGCTGGTGAGACTAAAGATCCAAATACATCAATACTAAAAGCAATCAAACAAACATTCTGGCGTTTATTTATATTCTACATACTTGCTGTAGTGATTATTAGTTTTTTAATTCCATATAATAACCCATCTTTGATAAAAGCTGGGATGAGTAATGATGTTTCTGTTAGCCCATTTACGATAGTTTTTGAAAATGTTGGCTTGAGTTCTGCCGCTACTATTATGAATGTGATAATCTTAACTGCGATAATATCTGCATGTAACGCAAGTATGTATAGTGCAACAAGAGTTCTATGGCATTTAGGTAAAATTAAGCAAGCCCCTCAGTTTTTTGCTACTACGAATTCAAAAGGTACGCCAATGATTGCTCTTTTGGTTACAGCAGTTATAGGTTCGTCATTTTTTTTAGTATCTTTTGTTGGTAGTGGATATATATTTACATGGTTGGTTAATATTTCAAGTTTGGCGGGATTTATCGCATGGTTTATAATTGCGCTTAGCCACTATCGTTTTAGAAGAGCATATATCAAGCAAGGTAAAAGCTTAAAAGATTTGCCTTATGTAGCAAAGTTTTTTCCATGGGCGCCTATTATTGCCTTAGTTATGGTGAGTATGGTAATTGTTGGTCAGGGTATTACAATGTTAACTATAGAAGGTAGAACTTGGGTTAGTGTAATATTAGAGTTTGTATCAACTTATATAGGTTTCTTTACATTTGTGATATTATATTTTGCATATAAATTTATTAAGAAGACAAAATTGATAAAACTAGAGGATTGCCGATCTTACTAGATAATCTTAATTTATAACAATTATGAACACTTTTTTTATTCAAGGTCAAGCTGGTCGTATTGAAGTAGCTCGTGATAAAGTCAAAGATGCCAACAAAGACATTGTTGCTGTGATATGCCATCCTCATCCGTTATATCAAGGTAGCATGCATAATAAAATTGTCACCACCGTTGCTAGAGCAATGAAAAATTTTAATATAGAGTCTTATAGATTTAATTATCGTGGTGTTGGCGAGAGTCAAGGTGAGTATGGTGATGGAGTTGGTGAGTTAGAAGACTTGCTTACAGTATGTGATTGGATTAAACACAATACACCAGCAAAAAATAATATTATGCGGCTTCTCATTTGGTGGTGCTATAGCCTATAAGGGTTTAAGTAGTCTAGATAATCTTGTAAGCCTAATTACAATAGCGCCAGCTGTAGATAGATTTGATCTAACTAAATTTAGTCAACCACGAGATATTCCATGGCTTGTGGTACAGGGTATAGATGATGATATAGTTAATCCAAACTCTGTTTTTGATTTTACTCTTAAAACTATCAAATCTGATTTAACTTTGGTTAAAATGAATCAGGTAGGACATTTTTTTCATGGGAAGCTTATAGAGCTTAAGACAGTAATAGAAAACTTCTTAACGTCAATAGTCGATAAACTTTAAACAAAAAGGACTAAAATAAATGAATAGAAAAGTAGCACTTGAAGCAGTCAGAGTTACTGAGCTAGCAGCATTAGCATCATGGAGCCAGATGGGTCGAGGTGATAAAATTGCTGCTGACCAAGCTGCCGTTGATGCAATGAGAAAAGCACTTAATGAGGTTGATATTGATGGTACAGTTGTGATTGGTGAAGGTGAACTTGATGAAGCACCAATGTTGTATATTGGTGAGAAAGTTGGTGCAGGTGGTTACGAGGTTGATATTGCTTTAGATCCTCTAGAAGGTACTACAATTATATCAAAGGGTGGTGCCAACGCACTTACAGTTTTGGCTATGGCAGACAAAGGTGGTTTTTTAAATGCTCCTGATGTATATATGCAAAAGATTGCTGTTGGTGGTATTAATGCGCCTAAGGGTATAGTCGACCTAGATGATTCTGTAACAAATAACCTAAAGAGGGTTGCTGAATTCAAAGGTGTACATATGTCTGCATTAGTTGTATGTACTATGGATAGGCCTAGACATGAGAATATCATCAAAGAGGCTCGTGAATGTGGTGCTAGGGTGATACTGATAAATGATGGTGATGTATCAGGTGTAATAGCTACAGCAACAGAAAACTCTGGTATAGATGTGTATATTGGTACTGGTGGTGCACCTGAAGGTGTTCTTGCAGCAGCGGCACTTAAATGCTTAGGTGGACAAATGCAAGCAAGATTGGTATTCAATGATAATCAAGAAATAAAACGCGCACATCGTCTTGGTATCACTGATCTTAACAAAAAATACGATATCGATGATTTAGCATCTGGAGATATTATTTTTGCTGCAACTGGGGTAACTGATGGTAATATGCTTCAAGGTGTCAAAAGAGTTAATAGCACACGCAGAGGTTCTTATGCAGTTACACATAGTGTAGTTATGCGTTCTACAACAAAAACAGTCAGGCATATCACTGCAGAACACAGCTTTGACTTCAAAGATGGTATCGAAAAGTTTATGTCATAATGATAGTCAATAGCTTTAATTTTAAAAAGCTAATTAAGCATGTGACTATTTTTGCAAGCAATTAGTTATTAATTAATATTTATTGTAAAGAATATAGATTATCAAACTTTAGTTTTTTATAACTTAGTTTGTTTAGTGTGGTAAGTTGCATAATCATGACAGTTAGATGAAAAACTTTAGCTAGTATTTTTTATGATTTTTCGGTAAAAAGTTCTTGTAAATTTCCTAAACAAACTTTTAAAAAGCTTCTAAAGATGTTAAATTGATGTAATTCTTTTTTAAGAAAAATCTACTAATGAGTCAAAATAACATACTTTGGATTATGTTTATAATATACATAATAATCATTTTTAGTATAGGTATATACTCATATTTCCAAACTAAAAAAGTCTCGGATTATATGCTAGGTGGACGCTCTCTAAGTGCGCCAATTGCTGCATTAGGTGCTGGAGCCTCTGATATGGGATCATGGTTATTATTAGCACTTCCTGGCGCTTTTATGATATCAGGTATTAACCAAATATGGCTACCGTTGGGATTGACAATTGGGGCATTTATAAACTGGGGTGTTATCGCTAGAAGATTGCGAATATATACTGAAATAGCAAAAGATTCTATTACCATACCTGCATATTTTGAAAATAGGTTTCATGATAACAAAGGGATGATAAGATCATTAACTGCTGTAGTTGTAGTAATATATTTTACTATATATATCGGAGCAGGTTTTGTCTCTGGTGGAGTATTATTTAGTTCAATGTTTGGTATTTCATATCATCAAGCATTATTATTTACGGCAGCAATAATATTTATTTATACATGTGTAGGTGGTTTTTTAGCGATATCTTGGATTGATTTCTTCCAAGGTAGTTTGATGCTATTAGCTTTGATTGTTGTTCCAATCGTAGTGTATTTTGATATTGGTAGTGCCAATATTGGATCGGTATTATCAAATATTAATGTCAAAGGGTTTTATGACGTCACATCAGGTGTACCGTTAGTTATTATTATCTCTCTTTTGGCATGGGGTTTAGGATATTTTGGTCAACCACATATTATCGTACGCTTTATGGCGATAAAGGATCCGAGTAAAACCTTAAAGGCGATGTTTATTTGTATGACATGGATGATTTTAGCATTGCTTGGCTCTGCTTGTGTTGGTATTTTAGGAGCAGCATATTATAAAGATGGAATTGCAAATCCAGAATCTGTATTTTTGAAGTTATCAGCAGTATTTTTCAATCCATGGATGGAAGGTGTTTTATTAGCTGCAGTATTATCCGCAGTAATGAGTACTTCTTCAGCACAATTGCTATCATTATCTAGCACCTTTTCGGTTGATGTCTATGCTAAATTTATTCGTAATAAAGCAAGTCACAGAGAGCTGCTAAATATCAGTAGGTTAATAGTACTTTTAGTAACAATTGCGGCAATTATTTTGTCATATAATCCGGATACTACTATTTTAAACCTAGTTGGCTTTGCATGGGCAGGTCTTGGTAGTTCATTTGGCTCTGTAGTGATTTTTTCTCTATTTTGGTCAAGGATGAACAAAAGTGGAGCTATAGCAGGAATATTATTAGGCTCACTAGCTGTTTTAATCTGGCCATTGTTTGAGCATTTAGGTGGATGGTTTAAGGTATATGCAATGGTTCCTGGCTTTGCACTAAGCAGTATATGCATAATTGTATTTAGCTTGTTAACTTCTAAGCCAGAAGAATCAGTTCAGCTAGAGTATCAAAAATACAAACAATCATTATAAATTGTTATTGTTAGTCTAATTTTTTTTAAGTAAAATTTTAATCATTTAACCTTAATCATTTTTTATGAAAAAACCATTACTATTTGTATTGACTATGTTAGTACTGTATTGTCTTTCCGTAGCTGGCGAGGATTTTGCTGGAATAGGTATGTTATTGTTACTATTCTGCTTTGTTTTTTATCTATTTATCACCTCTAAATCTCGAAAGTTTAATTTTATAACTATTATTTATGTGGTACTAAGTTTTGCTTTTGTGGTTTGTGCCACAAAAGTATTACTGAGTGTTGACTACGTCACACATCCATTTATATCAATACTGATCTTATTTATCTTATTGCCAACTTTTTTTTTTGCTAGGATATCGAATAATTTTAAGTATTCATTGCTTTATTGATAGTCTTTTAGCTTCAAAAAAGACTTTTGTTGAGCAGGCTGCTGAGCTTGAATGTTCTATAGTTATAACGACACGCAATGAGCCTTTTGATGTTTGTAAATTAACATTTGATTCGGCGTATAATTTAGATTATCCAAAAGAAAAACTAGAAATAGTTGTTGTTGATAATAGTGATTTAAGCCATCAAGATTTTGTTAGATGGCAACAATATGTCAACCAACATAATATGCTTGATGGAATCAGCTATAAGTTTATTCATAGAAGTGGTACGGAAGGTTTTAAACCACGTAATCTTGATATTGCTATGCAATATGTTTGTTTTGATTATGTATTATTTTTAGATGCAGATTCGACATTACCCGAAAATGCTCTAAAAGTAGCCTTGCCTGAGTTTAAACGAAATTCCAAACTTGGATTCGTTAGTTTTTTGATAGAAAGTACTAATTATAGTACAAATTTAGTTACCAAAGTCGCAAGTATCTTTCAAAATACCATTCGCTATTTCAACGAGTTTGTTGGTAAGTATGGTTATTGTAATTATCAAGGCCATAATGGTATATGGAGTAGAAAGGCTCTAGAAGCAACATCTAAGTGGGAAGAGTACCACAGATCCCAAGTGATGATGACTGAGGATATCGCTGCAGGATTTAGATGTTATGAGGCAGGCTTTATAAGTAAACCAGTATTTCTCAAAACTGGAGAATGGGTTCCGACATCTCTCAAGGAGTTTGAAAAGATGTGGCTAAGATGGTCTTTTGGTGGTATGCAAGTAATGCATAAATATATGTCAAATATTATTAGTTCTTCAAACTTATACTTTAGGGTAAAGTTAGATATGCTATATCTGCTGTTCAAAGTTGTCGCATCTGGATTTCCAATATTTGCATTATTATTGGTTTTTTTCCCAAGAAACAATTTAGCTTTTATATCAGTTGTCAATGTAACACTTGTGCCATTATTGATTTTAAGTTTTTGGTATTATTTATATGGAGATATAAAGGGCAGCTTTTTGAGTAAAATCTCACAAATTTACATGGCAATGTTTATGCTGTCATCATTTGTGTTTTGGTGTGGTATTAAAGCAGAAATAAACTATTATCTTAATAAGCCACAAGGGTGGAAACCAACAAGTAAGATTTTTGATAAAGTAGACGGTTGGACAAAAGTTATTTATGATAATATCGGCAAGCTAAGCTTTTCGGTATTTGGCTTAATTGTGGCTGTATATTCTGTTTGTAAATTTTATTCGCAGCCGGATTTTTATATGTATTTATTATGTATGTTGCCAAGTATTTTACTTTTCTTAAATACTGTCTTATGTATTATGGTATTAGGTAGAGCAAAATATTAGCTAAATTATTATGATTGGCTACGATAATATAATTTTATATAGTTATAGCTTTTGGATTTGTACTATTAAATGTTAAAAATAAGCTCGATTTTTTGTGTGTTAATTGTGAGTATTTGTGATATTTATGCAGCTAACTGCCAGCTTATAGATGTTCAAAATGGTTTTAGTGGTTCAGTAGAATTTGCTTGTGACCAAGATATTTAGCTAGATGATAATAAAGTAATTTTTTATATTCTCTGAAAGGATGTTGAAATTGACTCTATTAATGTATCGCGTGGCAATGTTGATTTTAGTATTGATCAAGTCACTAAAAATGTCAAACAAGTAAGTTTAAATCTTGTTAAGAAAACTATTTTGGATTTTGAACTAGACTACATTGCTTATAGGCAGTAACCAGTTAAATTAGCGATACAAGTTAAAAAAATAGTAACTTGATTATCAAATTCTATGGGAGGGGTAGTAAAAAACACTTATACAAATAAAAAAATAAAAATAACAATTTTCAGTTCTATAGAACAAAATCAAAGCTTTTTGTAGTTTAAAATGGTTTAGAATGTTCAATTAAAGATGATTGTGATACTAGTATCAATCTAGTAGATCAAAATGATTCACAATAATCAAGAGAATTAATACAAAAACTAGCTACTTATTTTGATTTTGGCATTGTTCACCAAAGATTAGTTTAATTAAATCCTTAGTAGGGTAAGTTAGAACTTTATGTTAAAATAGTTGTGATTGATGGGATTAGCAAATATAAATTATTTTAAGATAAGCTGTAAGAATGATACAAAGCATATGAAAAGCAATAATAAAGGATTTACAATAATTGAAGTGCTTATCATTGCAGCTTTGGGTCTATTTACTTTGATGATAGCGTTTATGCTATAGGCAATGTATTAATTAGCCAATGCAATTCTTACAGAAAAAAAGTAGAGTTAGTTGACTAGTTAGAGATTAGAATCGATGAATATATGCTAACTGGGAATTTTGATAATAGCTCCTTAGGTAATATCAGTTTTTCTAAGGTTAGCTAGCATAGATCCTTTAACCGAACTAATAAATCAACAGCTTGGTTCATACATGCAGCGAGTTAATCAGATTTATGTCAATGCAAATGCTACAGTATATTGATGAGCGGTATTATCAGATATAGAAGTTGTTAGAAATACTCTTTTATAACCAAGTACAGCAAAATGGTCATCAAATACAGGGGTGTTATTAAACTTAGGAAATACTCAAATTGTTACAGCTGTTCCTTTAGATGATCCTTCCCGCTTGGCTCAGGTGCTTATTATAACAGTAGCACCATTTACTAATGCAAGATATAACCCCAGTTATTAGATGGCAGTGTACTGCTTTTGGATTTGATAGTGAATTACTCCCTTCATGAGGTGTTTTATAGTTTAAGATGGAGATTTAATGATTAAAACTTAGTCAAAAAAAGCTAGCTGGATTAACAATGATAGAGCTTTTAATCTCCACTGCTATAGCTGTAATGATACTTTTTGCACTAATCACTACTTATATTGCAGTAAAGAGTAAGTATACTGAATATAAAGATAAAACTACAACAGAAGCAAAAGAATTATTAGTAAAAAATATACTCTATGATTTTGTCAAAGATGTAGGTTTTGCATGTAAGTTTGGCTCTTCACAACAAACATACTATGATAGAACATCTGATTCTTTGGGTAGCTTTTTATAGTCCGGCGATTAGTGTTAGTAGATTACCTTTGGCTACTTCAAACCATTTTCCACAATCATTAGAGGAAGGTTACCCAGGAGAGTGTTGTCAGACTGGAAAAGATTATATAATGATTAAAAAAGAAGAAAGTCATTCCAGCCTTACTCAAATAAATTCACCTAGCGCAACTCTACACCTTCGTTATGTTGATGGAATTACAGCTGATGATTATTTATTTTTATGTAATAAAAATAGTATTAATTTAGTTAAAGCATCAAATATCAATAGTAGCTCAAGTATTGTTAATTTATCACAATCACCACAAGGTGGTGATTATTATCCTGGCGATTATGTTGGTAAATATTCGCTTGAGGTTCTCTATGTCAGAAGTACTGGTGAACAAGATAGTCAAGGTCAAGATATTTACTTATTATATATATATCAAAAATAGTGGTGCTAATGGAATGTCATATGAGCTCGTAAGAGGAGTCGAGAACTTACAAGTTGAATATGCAACAGTTAGTAATAATGTTATAACTTGGAATAATGTCACTACACATGTTGATATAAATAGCTCTAGTTATCCTGCATTGAAAATATCTTATAGTATTGCAGGTCAGGCATTTAGCAAAATAATTAATACATAGGTTTATATAGTATGAAACAGAGAGTGAGAGGTTCTTCATTACTAGTAATTTTAATTTTAGCTTTTGTATTAATGATTAGTGATATCAGCTCTTGTTTATCACTTTAAAGCAGATTCTCTAGCTATTAATATCTTGGTTGATGAGAAAAAAACCTAAGTGTGCATGAGGGATATTTTGGTAATATTATCGAAACAGCCGATTTATCAACCTCTACAGATGAAAATATTGGTGATTTTAAGTTTGTAACTACTCCTAATTCAATTACCCCTAGATTTGAGTATGAAAATACTAATGCTGAGTTATATAATGCTGATACTTATCATCAGTTTTATGATGATAATAGTGTTCTTAGGTATATTAGGAATTTTATTTATAATTTACTACCAAATTTTACAATGACTTAATATGAAAAAACAGTAATCCCTTTAAATCTACCTTATGTAAATATTGATGGTATGAGTTATTCAGTATTTAGTTACAGAATAGGAAATCAAAATAATAGATGGTTATGACGGTAGTGGATCAAAGTCAGATTGTATTATTGAGCAAGTTAATGGTATGTAAAATACATTATATGCCATAATCCGAAAAACGGTGAAAACAGAATTGTTGTTTCTGAAAATTCTTGGGACGCTCATCATGATCATGATGATTATAGGGACCTTGTTTAAATAATAGCTCACAGAGCTTTATAATTAAAATTTATGAAAATATATTAAGTATTAGTTACCCGCAAGCATTAGCTTAAAGCTATTATGATTTTAGTGTTGGCTTGGAGCTGAAGAATAATGAATGAACTCTACTTTTAGCAATACATGATTTAGATAGAGTTTACACATCATCAGTATCATTAAACAATATCAAAAATAATCCGCAAACTGTAGAAGTTTCTGGTCTAGAGGTGTTTGACGATGGCTATATAGTTAATGTAGGCTGGTATTTTGATAATAACCAGAGTAGTCCTAAACTTTTAATTTTAGAAAAATTTCTTAGAGATGATAATTATGATATGGATGTTTATAAAACAACTTATGGCACTCTTACTAAAACTTACATAGCTGAATTTACTTATAGATTGATAACTGGAACAACAGATTTTGATGATAATGATGTTTATGATCTAGTTCCAGATAGCTTATTCACCTTACAAGGGAATGCTCCATTAATTTTTCAAGGTAAGAATATTTTAGATTTTAATTATAGTGTGCCTTATAAGTTAGGAGATAGCAATGGCTCAACAAAGTCATGATAATAGCTGATGTGATAAATCAACCGATTTTAATAAAGAAAAATGTGACACAGTTATTTATAGTGTATTTTAATGTATTATATATTATAAATATCTGTATAGTTTAGGAGTGGCTACGCCGACATTGCTATCTTCTCCTAACTTTCCGGACGAAACTATAAAGAAGATAATAGCTAATTTTGGCACTATTTGTTATAACTAATAGTAATATTTATGTTAGAAGTATAGAAGATGACTCTACAATTAGTAGTGTAGCAATAGATGATTAAAATTATCGGATACTTAGAGATGGAAATGGGCAGATATATGCGATAGCAGATGGTTTAAGTTGTACTATAAATTCTGATTGTAGTGATGCAGCTTGGATTTATTTTGACTCTGGCTGCGCTGCTCATAACAGTTGTATTAGCTTAGAGGTTTTAAATAATGTTCAGCCATATTTTAATATAGTCTATAAAAGTTTTCAGCACTAAGATTTTTTCCAAAAATACTAAAATTTGGTTATACTGGTAGCTTATAATTATGAAATTCAAAAGATGGACTTTTTACTTTATGATTTTTTATAACTCTTTATCTGGCGAAAAAGAAGAATTTAAATCAGTTGAACCTAAAAAAATTAAAATGTATGTTTGTGGTATTACAGTGTATGATGATTGTCATATTGGACATGCTCGAACAAATATTGCTTTTGATGTAATTAATAGATATTTTAGGTACCGTGGGTTCGATGTCACTTTTGTGCGAAATATCACAGATATTGATGACAAGATTATCAAAAGAGCTAATGAAAATGGTGAGTCTATTAACCAGTTAGTGGAGAGAACTATTAAGTCAATGCACGATGCTTTTGATAAGCTTAATATCCTTCGCCCAACAAAAGAACCAAGAGCGACACAGACTATTCCTGAAATGATAGTTATGATTGAAACTCTTGTGGAGAAAGGCTTCGCTTATCAAGGAGCAAATGGCGATGTCTTTTATCGAGTGGCTAAATTTGCTGATTATGGTAAGTTAAGTAAGCAAAATCTTGAAGCATTAGAGCAGGGCTCAAGAGTAGATGTTGTAGAAGAAAAAGAAAATCCAATGGATTTTGTACTTTGGAAAATGGCAAAAGAAGGTGAGCCAGCTTGGGAATCACCATGGGGAGCAGGTCGCCCTGGTTGGCATATAGAGTGTTCTGCAATGTCTAAGAAACTTTTAGGAGATACTTTTGATATTCATGTTGGTGGTTCTGATCTTAGATTTCCGCATCATGAAAATGAGATAGCTCAATCAGAAGCTTGCAATGAATGTACTTTCGCTAATTACTGGTTACATTCTGGTATGGTAAAAGTTAATGCTGAGAAGATGTCTAAATCTTTGAATAATTTCTTTACAATTAATGAGGTTATAGAGGAGTACCACCCTGAAGTTGTGAGATACTTCTTAGCTTCAACTATTTACAGAAGCGAGATTAATTACTCAAAGGAGAATCTTGATAATGCAAGAGCTTCTGTCGAGAGATTATTTAATGCTCTTAGAGATATCGAGCCAATTGAGGTAAATCTTCCTGATGATGCTAGTGAGTATGAAGAGAAATTTATCAAAGCTATGGACAATGACTTCAATACTCCAGAAGCTTTGGCTGTTTTATTTAGCTTAGCTAAAGAGATAAATACTCTTAAAACAACAAATAAATATAAAGCTAGCGGTTATGCTTTTTTACTACGTAAGCTTTGTGATGTATTGGGTATTTTATTTACTGATATCGAAGAATATTTTAAGCAAGGTGATAGTGCCGATGTTGATGTGATTGAAAAGCTTATAGCTGAACGTGCTCAAGCTAAAAAAGACAAAAATTATGCTAGAGCTGATGAGATAAGAAAACAGCTTCAACAGCAAGGAATAATATTAGAAGATATTACAACTGGTACTATATGGAAGAAAGGTTAATAAATGTATAGTCAAGAAAAACAACAAGATATTATAAATAATTTACATACGATCAGAGATTATATCCGTTGGTCAATTTCTGAGATGACAGCAAATCATGTTTATTTTGGATATGGCTCAGATTCAATGTGGGATGAGGCTGTGCATTTGGTACTTAGTGCGATAAATGTATCGTATGATATTGATAGCAATATGGTTGGTTCAAGACTTCTTACAGAAGAGAGAAAAATGATTATCGACTATGTTTATCAAAGAGCATGTCTGCGTAAGCCATTACCTTATATTCTTAAAAAAGCCTGGTTTGCTGGTATGGAGTTTGATATCGATGAGAGAGTTATTATTCCACGGTCACCAATAGCTGAGCTTATACGCAATGAATTTTCACCATGGATTAATGATATTGATGATGTTACCAGTGTGCTTGATTTATGTACTGGTAGCGGTTGTATAGGTATTGCTTGTAGTAATGTTTTTGAAGAGGCGAACATAACTTTGGTCGATATCTCTGATGATGCTTTAGCAGTCGCAAATCATAATATCAAAAAGCATCAATTAAGTGATAGAGTCAAGGTGGTTAAGTCTGATTTATTCAACAACCTTCAAGGACAAAGGTTTGATCTGATAGTTTCAAATCCTCCTTATGTTGATAAACAAGATTTAGATAGTATGCCACAAGAGTATCATTATGAGCCTAAGCTTGCTCTGGAAGCTGGAGATGATGGTTTAGATCTTACAAAAAGAATCATTCTAGAGGCAGATCAATATATGACAGAAAAAGGTATTTTGATAGTTGAGGTTGGTAATAGTCAATATGCACTAATGGAGATGTGTCCAGATATTCCATTTACATGGTTAAGTTTTGCTGATGGTGGTGATGGAGTATTTTTACTTACTTATGCTGAGTTAGTCAAGTATAAAGATTCATTTAAAAAATATTTCCAAATAAAATTTATATTATAATCTCTCCAAAATCTATTATTACTAAACTTAGCATATGTCTAATGATCTTTTTAAGAAGATATCCTCTGATAAAACAGTTATTTTAATAATCTGTCTTTTTGGTTTAATGTCGCAATTTGCCATAGATAGCTTTAAACCATCATTGCCACCATATTGCTGAATATTTTCAAGCAGCTGCTAAAGATATTAAGCTAACAGTAGGAGTATATTTCTTTGGTATGACCTTGCTCGATGTCAGGCTTTGGTTACTTATCAGATAAGTATGGGCGTAAGCTGGCGCTATTGGCTGGGTACTTAGTTTTTTTGTGTATAATTGTCCAGAGTGAAACACAGTTACTGCTTTTCCGCTTTTTACAAGGTATCGGAATTGGTAGTTCTTTTGTATCTTTCCGAGCGATTATTAAAGATGTTTTTATGATACTCAATCACTTGCCAAAGCTAGTCTTGTAATTACTAGTATTATACATTAACACCACCATTAGCTCCGATTACTGTAGGTATCATTCAAGAAACTATTGGTTGGCGTGGTAATTTTACCTTACACTCAATAATGGCGCTAACTATTACAGTTTTAATTGTAAAATATTTATATCTTAAAGTTATTCCTAAAAGTAATTATAAAGTCTTAGAAGCATACAAAAGGATATTAACCCATAAGGTTTTTGTTCTGAACGTTATATGTAGTGGGTTAGCATTATCATTGGTTTTTGTCTTTGGAACACTTTCACCTTTCTTCTTTCAGATTAAACTAGGTTTTTCTGTTGTTGAATATTCATTTATATCTGCTCTGCTGGAGTAATTATACCTTCAGTAATATTTTTAATATTTTTTAAAAATACAATCAGTAGACTAGATATGATAAGGTTATAATTTATTGTAGTTGTTTCTCAGTTTTGAGTGGTTTATTACTTGCTTTGTCATATTTTATATTTAGCCTAAATCCTCTAGTTATTCTTAGTTTTGTGTGCTTTAGCATTTTGCGGCAATATTTTTCAGTACACAGCTACATATGTATGTGCTTACAGGGACATTCACACTGAGATAGGTGTAGCATCATAGCATCCAGCGGTATTTGGATTTATACAAATAGCTGTCACAACTGTTTCATCATCGCTTGTTTCAACTGTGACTTTGAGTAACCAAGTTGTTTTTGGCTTATTAATAACAGTACCACCATTGTTGATAGTGATATTAAAAAGTATTAGTTGAAAGAGAGTTTTAGCTAATATTTTATATATGTAAATAAAAACAAATAAAAATATGATTGTACTCTGTACACGATGATTTTTTAAAACTCTTAAGTATGGTTACAATAGTTGCTAATAGGTTTCGCTACTTACTTAGTAAGCTATAGTGATGTACTTTTTTCATTGCATAAAAAGTACGCAAAAATGCTAGCCCCAACTATCGCTTAGTTATACGCCAATAATGGCATATACAAAACTCGCCTAGTTTTAAAAAAATGTCTCAGACAGTTTTGTAGCTGCTATTTCATTGGCTTAACAACCGCTAATCGCAAAAGTGCTTCTTTATGATTTATATTCATTTTAGTTTTAAATTATAGAATAATAGTAGCATCTTTCGAATGTGGATATTATTTTTCATCGTGTACAGACATAATTGTAGTTAATGATGAATAGATAAGAAAATCTAATCTTCGATTATATTATCTTGATTAGTAGTATTTTTACAATAAGCTACATATAGCGTTTGTCTGTAATTATTAGATAGAATATAGCTTCAATTAGACCTTCAAAATATATATGATCAATAGTTGATACAAAGATTATGAAAGGCATAACTAGAATTATTAAACTCCTAAAACCAATTCTACGATACTCAAAAGCACCAAAGATCGACATAAGAATAACAAGAATTATATTTAGATGAATATTAGTCTCTACCTCAACAGTATTTAGTAGCATGGTTAGTAGTACGAACAACAATCATAACAAATATTCTTGCTTTAGGAGCAATCGCACCCATACTAATTGGTGTTGTCATATAGACAATAATATTAAACCATGTCACAATAAGCATCAGAGCAGCCAAGTTGTCAGAAAACATTAAGAAACCAGCACAAATTAAAAAGTTAGCAATTAATGGTCTTCTTGAAATATTCACTTTTTTGTTAATTTTGGCAAAATATCTTTGCATTTGACCTTCAGCTGACATCGAGTATAGCATTCTCGAAGAAGCACCAAGGTAGCTATAGCCTGTTACAGAAGGGCTAACAATACTGTCTATAATTAATAAAACAGCTATATAGCCAAGTCCTATCACTGTAGCTATTTGTAATAGAGGGGATTCAAAGTCTAGTCCGGCCCAACCCACCTTTTGATATTAGATACTCATGTGGTACTGCTTGCATGAAAGCATATACAATAAAGATTATAACTATTGCCGCAGGTAAAAACATTTTAAATACCGTTATACTATTATTTACACTTGCAAGTAGTTTGACTCCATAGAAGTTAATAATTAGGTAAATAACTAATATGAATAAAGATAATAACATTCTGTAAGTTGATATTAATGCCATTATGCATTAGCTATTCAAAACCTTTAATTCCAGCAAGATATTATGTTGTTGCTTCAGCCTCTGTAGATATTCATTACCACGATACCAAACCAGTTAGCAAAAATAAATGGCATCGCAAAGACATTATTATATGATAACACGCTTGATCTTGTTGTAGCACCTCCTCTTACTGGAAATACTGATACTACTTTCGCCAAACATAATCCGATCATCATAATCATAATCGCAGCTGATATACAAGCTAAGAAAGCCCAATTTCCTGCTGTTTTTGCTGTAAGTTGTGTACTAAATAGCTAGCCTGAGCCGACCATTGATGTCACACCAATAAGGATCGCACTAAACAAAGACATCTTTTAGAAGTATTAATTTCCATTATAAAAAATCCTATATTTAAAATACCGATATAACTTAACTTATATACATAAGTAGTTCTGATTGGCAATATAATCTCTAGCTAAAAATACTAAAGAAATTAGTGGTTTGAATATCTAACTTTAGGATAAATATATTATTTAGGCCTCTTAATTATTTACGAAATAGCTTTTAAAGCTATTGTTTTTAAAGACAAGCTACTGGTTATGTTAATATAACCACCACGAGTTTCATTCTGAGCTTGAATCGTAAAATTAGGTTTATTTTTAGACTCGATTTTTAGATTATTATTGATACTAGGATAGAAATTAATGCTAACTAAATATGGTGATGGAGGGTTACTAAAATTATAATTGTTAGATATCGTCGTAGCAGAAAGCTAAAAAAGAATATCAAAAAGTATAGTTTTTCATATTGAGTAAAAAAGTAAATTCAAAGGAGAAAATTCGAGAGCTTCCCTAAAAGGATTATCGATATTCTTGAGATATTTTGTCACCATTTTATGATGGATTTTATTAACTTTTTCTAATGGTTTAAGTTTTTTTATCAAGCGCTAGCCACTGAGTAATTATGTCTTTGAAAACTTTACTATAGAAATAGTTGGTGAGATTTTATGATCAAAGTAGATTTGATCATAAAAATACTTAGGCATACAGAAAATATGTCTAACTATTTCATTATTAGCATTTATTTGTTATATTTTGCTATTATCAACTGCTGCAAAATCATTCAGGTATAAAGCCTTGAGAGTTGAAGTCTCTTTGTGTAGCACTACTGTTATCAATAGAAAGGCTTAAAGAATTTTTTGGTCAAAGACTTCTACTAATTTTTTAGCTGTGGAGAAAGATATATTATTTTTATTATTGAGTTTATTTACTTACTTTAACCACCAATTCATTTTCTCATTATCTACTTCAAGGTTGTTATAAAGTTCAATACATGAAATTATTTGTGATTTAACCTGGTCCGAGTAAATAAATTATCTGCTGTTTACCAGTAGCTAACTTGCGGTACGCAAAGTAGATTACAAAACCGTACGGAGGGAGCTTTTCATTAGGATAGTTAAAATAGTTGTATCGCATCTTTATACCTTTCTAAAAGCTATAATATAGTTAACATCAACGCCACTACCAAGTTTGAAATTATTTGTAAGTGGGTTGTAATGCACACCTATTATCTTTAGTGTTGTAAAACCATATTTTTCTGCTGTTTTTATTAGTTCATAAGGTTTGATAAATTTGTTATAGTGATGTGTACCTTGAGGTACCATTTTTAGAATATGCTCAGCAGCAACGATTGATAACAGATATGATTTAAGGTTTCTATTTAAAGTAGAGGCAAAAAATAAACCATCTTTTTTTATTAGCTTTGCGATCGAAGCGATGATACTCTCTGGGTCTGGAACATGCTCCAACATCTCCATGCAAGTTACAATGTCAAAGTCTAAATTGCCTTGTATGACAAAATCTTCTACAGTTGAATTTATGTAGTTAATTTTGAGCTTATTCTGCTTAGCGTGCTCCTTGGCTATACTTATAGCTTGTGAAGAGGCATCCAAACCATAAACATCGTTGCTATTTTTTGTGAGTGACTCACTAAGTATACCACCACCACAACCAATATCGATAATTTTTTTATTATTAAGATTGGTAAATTTCTTGATAAATTCTAACCTTAGTGGATTAACTTGATGTAGAGTTTTTAATTCACCATTAAGATTCCACCAACTACTAGCTAAACGAGAGAATTTATCAACTTCATTACTATCTATGTTGCTCATATAATTTTGAGAGTTATTTAATAATTATTCCCTAAATAATATCAAAGATAAACTACTAAGAAAATTTTTATTAGAGTTTTATACGCTAATTTACTATAATAATTCTTGTATTTTTTTGCCAACCTAAATAAGAGATAATTTTGATGAAACTAAGTGCTAAGTCTGCTTTGCTATTATCAATATTAAGCGCGACTTTAAGTAGTTGCTCGAGTTGGAAAACTACTACTGATAATCGTGATCCTTTTGAGAGTTATAATAGGTCAATGTATGCTTTTAATGATAAGGCTTATGAGATTTTGACTCCTGCTGCTAATGTGTACGATAAAGTTGTTCCGGACTCTTTCAAGAGTGGAATATTCAATATATTCCAAAACTTAGCTGAACCTGCTAGAGTCGTAAATGATATGTTACAAGGTGAATGGGATTATGCTGGTGATGATAGTTTTAGATTCTTGACAAATACTACTTTAGGTATAGCAGGTTATTTTGATGTTGCTTGTAGTTGGTTTAATAAACCGATGAGATATCATCAAAGCTTTGCTGTTACATTACATAAATGGGGTGTATATCATGATAATGAAGTATCACCTTATGTAGTGTGGCCTCTTATTGGTCCAGGTACATTAGAGGATATTACTACAGGGGTTGATACTTTATTTAACCCGTTAACTTATATATTTTTCTTTGCTCCTGTCGCTCCTGCGATAGCTTGGGGGGTCAGTGTTGGTACAACAGGTGTATATTATGTTAACCAAGGAGTATCTTATTTACCATCATATTCAAATCTTAAAGAAGTCTCTATAGATCCTTATATAGCGATGAGAAATGCTTATTTACAAAACTACGATTATGGTGTGGCTAAAGTACTAAAACAACAGTTAAACAAAGCTAATGCAACTATTCAGACTGACCAAGCAGTATTAGGTGTGCTAGGATTAGATAGTGATAATGTCAATGCACAAATTGCTACTACTACAGGTGGTACTAAGTTCAAATCTTCAGAACCTCCAGTTATATTCAAGAGTAGTATTAGCACGATTAACAAAGCTTCACAAGTTGAAGAAGCCTTTGATCAAGACTACCCAAATAATAGTACAGCTCTTGATTTAGCTAATGTTGATAATGATGATACAACACAAAGTGAAGCTACTAAGCTAAAAATAGAAGTCAGAGATGCCAAAGCAAACCTTCCAGGTGATGCAGACTCACCAGCATCAGCAGTTCAAACTTTAGCGGAGCAGGGTTAGTTTTTGATTTATTGATATTCGAAAAAATTTTTACATACTAAGTAAAATTTGTATAGCATATCTTTAGTTTATATTAGTGGTATTTTAGCTCTATAAAAATCAGGGATAGAAAATAAGGAAGAAAAAATAAAAAACTTATTTAACTTCATTAGTAGCTATAGTTTTCATTGCTATAGCATGTAGCTCACCAGAAAGGATATACTCATTTATTTTTGAATAGACTAATTGTTGTCTTTTAACTTTACTAGGTATATCATTAAACTCTTTGGCAATTATAGTTGCTGAGAAGTGTACATTATCATCGCTTTGAACATCTACTGTACAGTTTTTTAGAGAATTCTCTAAGATATCCTTAAGTTGTTCCTTTGTCATTTTTTCTCCTGATATATTTAATTAATATATTCTTCTAAAATAGTTTTAGCACCATGTACCTTTGCTAAAGAAAGTGTCTTTTGGTCAATATTTTTAAATATGATTTGTATATTATTTTTTTGAGCATATTTTATATATTCAATTATAAGTGATAGGCCTGCGCTATCAATCCTATCACATTTAGCAAAATTGATAATCCAAGTTTTATCTAATTTTTTTAGGTTTTTTCTAAAATGTCTATATATATCAGCAACGGTTTTTAATGTTAATTCTGTTTCTATAGTCCATTTATTATTATCTACAGTTATCATTGTATATTTTGAAGATTATAGTTTTTGTCTAAAAGTTTAGGATATGTTTTTTCTTTAATCTTAATTGTGACTTTTTCAGTAGCTTTTGTCATTTCAACAACATTTGGATATGGTGCGAATTGTTGTTGATATGTTCTTAGGATACTAACACCAGCTACATCAAAGTCATAGACATACCATTTACCATCTTTTTGGAACATTTTTACAGCAAAATCTGAACTTTGATTATTATCTATGTTTGTAATTTTACCATTTACAATAACAATTGGCTTGCTCTCCCAGCTTGTATCATTGTTATTAAAAGGGAATAATGTAAGTTTATATTTACTAGCACTTGCAACATTTTTAGCATACATGAATGCCAACATCTCTGTAGCTGAACGTATGAACTGTTTTTGTTCCTCAGGTGTTGCTTTTTTCCATTTTGGAGTTCCAACAACAAGCTGGGCAATTACACTAGGCGCAACTACTGGAATGATTTTGCGATTAACAAGGCTCAGTAGCTTGTACGGATCTTGTTTATATTCATCGGCATTTTTTATAAGTTTGTTTTGGGTTTTTACAATAGTTCTGTTAAGCATATTAACAGGGTTTTCTATTGCCCAAACACTTGAAATTGTTAATATTATTAAAGATAAAAAAACCAAAATTTTACGTAGCATAACCGGAAGCTCTCAAAGTTAATTTATAACCTTAGATTTTAATACAAAAAAATATATTTTAAAGCGGTTGTTATTATTCTTTGTTTTTATCATCATCTTTACCTGCAACAAAAGTATTAATTAAAGATCCTAAATCAATTGCTGATTCAGTATTTTCTAATGGTATTACACATCCTTGATGTAGATATTTACCTTGCTGTGAGGAGCTAGTAGAATCAGCTATACCAGCTATAACCATTATATCTTCACTAGGGGGGCTTAAGACAACATAGTTATCACCTAAGATTCCTGACATAGCAATTGATGCAGAGTAATTAACAGGGATTTTTTTGTCACTATTTATTGTCATAGTCACAGCAGCCATAAAACCATTATAGCTCTTTTCAAGTGTGATTTTAGTTACTCTACCAATCTCTACACCAGCTATTTTTACAGAAGCATTTGTACGTAATGAGCCTACATTTTTAAATTCTGCTGTAATAGTATATTCCGGTATATTAAACGCCTTAAATGATGTACCACTGACTTTGAATGTTAAAAATAATAGACACAGCACACCTATTATTATAAAAATTCCTACTGAGGTCTCAAAATATTTGTTCCTCATCAAACGCCTCCAAACATAATCAATGTTAAAATAAGATCTGCACCCAAAACACTCATACAGCAATAAACAACGGTTTTTGTAGTAGCTTTAGCTATGCCGTTTGAGTCTGGTATACAATAATAACCTTGGTATAAAGCTATCCATGCAGTTATAGAAGCAAATACAACGCTTTTTATAATTCCATTAGATATATCTGAAGCTGTAACTGACGATTGGATATTGCTCCAAAACTCTCCATAGCTAATTCCTAAAGCTGTCTCTGCAAGTATTAAACCTGCAAGTATAGCAACAGTTGCAAAGATAAGTGCTAAGATTGGACCACTTATCATACATGCCCAAAACCTTGTAGATAATATAAAGCTAATTGGATTAACATTCATAACCTTGAGGCTATTGATTTGGTCGGTAGCCTTCATTAGTCCAATTTCTGAAGTTATTGAGCTACACGCTCGTCCAGCAAAAAGCATCGCTGTAACTACTGGTCCAAGTTCTCTAAGCACACTAAGTGCAACCATCACTCCTAATAACGAATGGGCTCCAAATTTTGATAGGGTATAATAGCCCTGTAAGCTTAAAACTAATCCTATGAAAACACCAGATGTAACTATAATAATAATTGAGTTAACTCCAACAGCCTTTATTTGAATAATACAATCTCTAATAATTAATTTACTAATAAGTATTCTAATTATTAAGCTAAGAGATTTTACTAAGCTATATATGAAAGAGAGCGTAAGAATATATACTTTGCTGAATATTGTCACAAACTATCTCCCTAAAATCTCTTTTTTAAAAAAATTTTCTTCTAAATCATTATGATTATCATGATTATGATCTAACGGTTTACCAGCTAAAAAATTTTGTATCTGTTGATCTTTACTGTTTTTTATATTTTGCGGTGAGTCGCTAGTTATAATTTTTCTATTGCCTACTATAATAATGTGATCAGATATGCTCAAAGACTCTTGGATATCATGCGAAACTATTAACGAAGTCACATTTAAAGATTCATTTAAGGTAGATATTAATTCTAGTAATTTATTAAATGATGCTGGATCTTGCCCTGTAAAAGGTTCATCATACATCATAATATCAGGATCCATTGCAATCGATCTTGCAAGAGCTATTCTACGCGCCATACCACCAGAAAGCTCGCTTGGCATCATATTGATTGTATGTGCTAATCTGACAGCTTGAAGCTTGAGTAGTACAATATTTCTTATCAGTTTTTCATCAAGATTAGTATTTTTACGTAATGGAAAAGCTATATTGTCATAAACACTCAAATGAGTAAAAAGGGCACCTGACTGAAAAAGAAAGCCCATTCTGCGGCGTAGTTTTTCTAGTTGGGTTTCTTTAGTTTTTTTCTCAATAGTTGCATCATCAATATAGATTTTACCTGATGCTGGTTTAATTAGTCCAGCTATGAGTTGCAATATGGTAGTCTTACCAGCACCAGAAGGTCCTAGTATTGTAGTTATTTTGTTAGCAGGAATTGTAAAAGTAATATCGTCATAAATACAGTGGCTATCTCTATAAAAAGAGACATTTTTGAAGCTAATATTACACATTATTAAAAATAGTATTAGTTAAAAGGAATATTAACTTCTATGGTTGAATTTTTGCTATTATCTTCGACTTTTAGATCAATATCTCTAATATTTTCTTCAGATAAAGCAACATATTTTTTGACAACTTCGATGATTTCATCTTTTAGTTCCGCAAGTAAGTGGCTACTTATCTTAGAAGATCTTGGATGTAACTCATTTCTTTGGTGAGCAACGATGATCTGTAGCCTTTCTTTAGCTACTAAAGCACTCTGTTGTTTTTTACCTAATCCAAAAAGTTTAGCTAGCATATTATGATTTACCTATCAATTTTTTAAAGAAACTAGTTTTTTGTTCAGTATATCTCATTGGTATATCTTTACCAAGCATTCTGTCTACAGCATCAAAATATGCTTTAGCGGCAATAGAATCATTGAAATGTGTGATTGGGTGACCACTATTTGAAGCCTCTAAGATGTCTTTAGACTCTGGAATAATACCAACGATAGGTGTATATAGTATTTCACTAACATCTTCAGCTTTAAGCATTGCGCCAGCTCTTGCTCTAGCTGCATCATATCTATTGAGAAGTAGATGAATTTCTTTAAATTCACCTTCTCTTTGAGCTTTAAGAGTTTTGCTAGAAAGCATACCTAGTATTCTATCAGAGTCTCTAACAGATGACACTTCAGGATTGGTGACTATAATTGCAGCATCTGCACATCTCATAGCCATTAGTGATCCTTTCTCAATACCTGCTGGAGAATCGCATAAAATAATATCAAAAGAGTTTCTTAATTCTTCAACGAGTCTATCAACACCTTCTTCAGTTAGAGCATCTTTATCCCTAGTCTGTGATGCTGGAATAATGTATAAATCATCGATTCTTTTATCTTTGATAATAGCTTGGTTGATAGTTGCTTCTTCTCTGACAACATTTATCAAATCATAGACAACTCTTCTTTCACACCCCATTATAAGATCGAGGTTTCTTAAACCAACATCAAAGTCAATAACAACTGTTTTAAGACCTTTTTTAGCAAAAGCATATGCAACAGCAGCACTTGAAGTAGTTTTACCAACACCACCTTTACCAGAAGTAACTACAAATACCTTGCCTTGTTTTTTTTCAATCATTTTAACCTAACCCCTTTCATTTAAATTTCTTTAAAAATTTAAAAACCTTCTATATGTATCTTATCGTCTTGTAGATAGACTATATATCCATCAGTGTTAGTATTTTCTACAGGTATGCTCTCATTATTTAGTGTGACATACTTACCTGCTATTGATACTAGTTCTGCCCTTAGGTCCTTACAAATTATTTTAGCATCTTTGTTGCCAGAACTACCAGCAATTACCCTGCCCCCGATTCTACCATACACAATAATGCTGCCATCAGCAATAATTTCAGCGCCATTATTAACGTTTGCAGTAACAATAACATCACAGTCACGTGCATTTATAGATTGACCAGTACGTACTGGGGTAGTAACAATTTTAGCAGCAGTGAAATTTTTGTCCTCGTCGACACTAGTCTCTTTAGATTTACCATTTTTAAAAATATTATGGCCAGCTTTAGCTAATTTTGTTTTTAGTTCTTTGTTGTCAACAACAAATCCTATAGGAATCATTCCGTTAGCTTTAAAGGTGGCAATTACTTTTTCTAAAAAGTTAACTGAGCACTTCTCATTTTGATCGATATCACGAATATCAATAGCAAAAGGGGTATTATGAAAAAATGATTTAGATTGAGAAATTTTTGAATTCAATAAACTCTCAACCTGAGTAAATTCAGTTACATTAATGTTAATCGCACTGATAGTATAACTACCACCTTTGAAATGAAAAGCTTGCTTCATATGTAAGGCCTTAAGAATTAAGAAGGTTATCTCAATTATTTTATTTTAGCTTCTTTATACATTACATGCTTGCGAACTACTGGATCATATTTTTTGATTTCCATTTTGTTAGGCATTTCTCTTTTGTTTTTTGTAGTAGTATAGAAATGTCCTGTTTTCGCAGAAGAAACTAATTTGATTTTTTCTCTCATGGTAATTTCCTTATAAAAATTTATTAAATTTTATGACCTCTAGCTCTAAGATCGCTAAGAACAGTTTCAATACCCTTCTTGTCGATGATTCTCATACCTTTAGAGCTAGCTCTTAGCTTTATGTATCTGTTTTCACTTTCTACCCAAAATCTATGTGTGTGAAGATTTGGTAAGAATCTTCTTTTTGTTTTGTTTTGCGCATGTGAAACACTATTTCCAGCAACAGGTCTTTTACCTGTAACTATACAAACCTTAGACATTTAGAAACCCTCCCTGGGCAAATTTTATTATTTTTATACAATACCTTAGCGATTTTATTATTTTTTGGTTTAAAAGTAAACCAGTAATATAAATAAGTTTTGTTGTTTTGTCCTAGATAATATGATTTGTAACTATAGAGTTGGTGTTCGTCCAGCATTTTGAGAGTTCTGAATATTGTTGTTATAGCTGAAGTTATTATCTCCTTCGAATAGTTCACTAGGGCTTGATTTATTATTGAGTACAGGAGGTGTTGGATCATTATCAACCTCGGTTGTAGAATCATTATAGTTATCATTTACTGAAGCAGAACTACTTTGTTGATTTTGTTTCATTGTACTAGAATCAGATTTTGCAAGGGTTGATTCGGATTTGAGGTTTGTTTCTTTAGGAAGATATAAATCGCCGGTCTGACCGCATGCGCTGAGTAATAAAATTGCCGCTATTATTGAAATTGCAACAAATTGTTTTTTCATAACTTAGATCATAAATTAAAGTATTGATAACTTAGAATTTAACAATAAATGTTTGATTTGGCAATTCAATTATGTATTTAAGCACTAAAATGCTAAAATTTTAACTAGTTTATTTGTTGT
Source organism: Francisella-like endosymbiont (assembly GCF_003069505.1). Taxonomy (NCBI): domain Bacteria; kingdom Pseudomonadati; phylum Pseudomonadota; class Gammaproteobacteria; order Thiotrichales; family Francisellaceae; species Francisella-like endosymbiont. The sequence continues at coordinate 601,698 of NZ_QAPC01000001.1, forward strand.
TAAATAATCTTATGAGGTTTGTTGATTTTAGTGGGGTCGGTAAGGCAACTGTTAAGGCACTGTCTAAATATAATTTACATAATCCAAATGATCTATTAACTTTTTTCCCAAAAGACTATAAAGATACCCGTGTTATAACACCTATTAATTGTCTTGTTGCCGGTAAGAAAAGTTTGATCGAAGGACGAGTTACTAATGTTACATATAAGAAAATTGGTAAAAAATTTTTGCGTTTTAATGTCAGCGATAATACAGGTTTTTGTAGTGTAATATTGTTTAAATTTTACACTAATCAGGTAATGATACTTGAGAAGTCTAAGTATGTACGCTGTTATGGTAAGGTTGAACTATCTTTGAATCCACAAATGGTTCATCCGGAATGGGCCGTTGTCAAAGACGGTGAATGTGCTTTAAAACAGGGATTTTCAGCCGTTTATCACCTTAAAAAGATTCCTGATAGATTGATTTCTAGGATGATTTTGAAAATATTGCAAGACAATAAGGTTAAAAATATTATCCCCGCACAGATGTTGCGTAGATTTAATTTAATCAGTTTTTATGATGCCTTGTATTATGTCCACGCTTTGACAAATTATGTTGATGAGAAACACTTAAACACAGCGAGATTTTCTATTAAATTTGAAGAGATGCTTGCTTATAAACTGGCTGAGCAAAATATTTGCAAAAACACCATAAAAGCGCAAGCGCCACAACTATATTTAACGAAAATACAGCAAAACGAATTTTATAAAAAGTTACCATATCAACTAACTAGTGCTCAGCAGAGAGCAATCAAAGAAATTCTTGATGATATTAAACAACCTAAATCGATGAATAGACTTTTACAAGGTGATGTCGGAGCTGGTAAGACTATTATTGCAACTATGGCAGCATATGCTGCAGTTAAATCTGGTTATCAGGTTGCTATAATGGCGCCTACTGAAATTTTAGCTGAGCAACATTATAGTTTTCTCTCTCAGTATCTAGCTAATTTTGATGTAAAAGTCGTCCCATTATTAGGTAAATTATCAGCAAAACAAACTTGCGAAAGTTTAGGGAAAATCAAGCATAAAAAAGATTGTGTGGTTGTTGGTACTCATGCGATTTTTCAAGAGCGAGTGGAATATTCCAACCTAGGTTTAGTAGTTGTAGATGAACAGCATAGATTTGGTGTTGAGCAGCGTTTAGCACTAATAAATAAGTCATCATCAGCTGCTAGAAATCTAACACCACATCAATTAATAATCTCAGCAACACCTATTCCGAGAACTTTAGCAATGACTTTATATGGTAATCTCAAACTATCTATTTTAGATGAGTTACCACCTAAGCGTAAACCAATAGTTACAACTGTGTTAAATAGAGCTAAAAAACAGAACTTAATCGAAAAGGTTAAACAAGCAGTATCACGCGGCGAGCAGGTATATTGGGTGTGTCCATTAGTTGAAGAGTCTGAGAGTATGGACTTTTTGCAAGATGTCAAAACCTTATATCAAGAATTACTTGAAGCTTTGGGTAAAGAAAATGTTGGTCTTATTTATGGTAGCATGAAATCTAAAGATAAAATCGAGGAAATGGCTGCATTTAAGGCTAAAAAATACGCAGTACTTGTAGCAACAACCGTTATAGAGGTTGGCGTTGATGTGCCAAATGCAACTATTATGATAATAGATAATGCTGAAAGGCTTGGTATATCACAACTTCACCAGCTTCGCGGGCGAGTTGGTAGAGGAACTAAAGAAAGCTATTGTATTCTGCTTTATAGTGATAGAATTAGCGAGGTTGGCAAAAAGAGATTGTCATTAGTAAGAGAATCTCAAGATGGTTTTTACTTAGCGGAAAAAGACCTAGAAATTCGTGGTGCTGGTGATGTCCTTGGTAAGGAACAGTCAGGAATATCAACCTTTAAAACTTTTGATATTAATGAGTATTATGATAATTATGATAAAGTTCTAGCACTTGCTAATTTGATAGAGAAAGATTATCCAGAGCTAGTTGGTAAACTAATTAAACGCTGGTTTGATAAAAGAGTAAATTATGTGGAAGTTTAAAAATGATTTTACTAAGTATAGTGTCGAACTTATAGCCTTGTTAGTTACTCTTGTAGTAGCTAAAATATTGTATAATTCTAGTTTTAGAAAAAAATAAACTCAATACAACTAAGGAGTTAATCATAAATGCGATAATAGTTACTTTTGTATTTTTGTATATTTGTAGTCTGATATATGTGTTTTTGCTAAATATTGTCTAGCTTTTGTTGTTAATTATTTCTTAAAATACTTAATATCAACGCTTTATTATCACTTTGATTAAGTTTTGCATAAATGTACCTATTAATAATATTCTTGATTGTCTTGCTAGCGGCATTGTGCTCATTTTATATGCTATATAAGTTGGCTTCAGGTCATGATCAATATCCACTACAAAAGCTCTCACAAAAGCTAGCTCTAGCTTTTACTGGGGTTATATCTTTTACAGTGGATACTATCGGTGTTGGCAGCTTTGCAATAAATATTACTATTGCAAAAACCTTAAAGTTGGTTAAAGATAACGAGCTTCCTGGTTTTGTTAATGGTGCCCAAGTTTATTCCAGGAACTATAGAGGCAGTGTTTTTTCTTGGTGCATTACATGTCGATTTTATAACCTTAGTGGTCTTAGTTATAGGTGCGACAATAGGTGGTTTTATTGGAGGAATCTTTGCATCAAAAATTCATACAGCAACAATTAGATTAGTAATAATTGTTGCGTTTATTTTGATGATTCTTTTATTAGTAGGTAAGCTCTTAGAGATTTTACCTATAGGTGGTTTCTTAGTTAAGTTAAATGGTTATAAACTTATATTAGGGTTTATTGGCATGTTTGTCGCTGGTTTTCTAGTTTGCTTTGGTGTTGGTTTATTTGCTCTAGTTCAAGCAATACTTTTTTTACTTGGAATGTCTCCTGTAGTAGCTTTTCCGATCATGACAGCTGCTGGGGCAATACAGCAGCCGGTGACAACTTTTGCTTTTTTGATCAATAACACTGTACCTATTCGAAAAGTTCTGATAGTTAATTGCTTTGGTGTGATTGTGGTTTTTATAGGCTTTAATATTGTGACGATGCTTTCTGTTAATCAGTTGCAATGGTTATTGATGATTGTTATTACATACAATGTAATAAGCTTAACTAGATCTTTTATCAAACCAGAATAGCCATAACTTTATTGGCTTATGCTGAAAGATAAACTAGCTTAAAAATTATACTATTACTGTTATAATAGGTAATGAGAATTAATTTTAAAAACAAGAGGATTTTAGTAAATGGTTTTTATCAAGACAGAAGACCTAATAAATAGTGTTGCAGAAGCATTACAATATATATCTTATTATCATCCAAAAGATTTTATTGATGCTATGTATGAAGCATACCAACGTGAAGAGTCAAAACCAGCAAAAGATGCTATGGCGCAAATTCTAATAAACTCAAGGATGTCAGCAATCGGTAAGCGTCCAATCTGTCAAGATACTGGGATGGTATGTGCTTTTGTCAAGGTTGGTATGAATGCTAAACTTGATAAAACTGATAGAACAATTACTGAACTTGTTAATGAAGGTGTGAGTCGAGGCTACAATGATCCATATAATCCCTTAAGAGCATCGATGGTTTTTCCTGCCCATGGAGCTAGAAAAAATACCAAAGATAATACTCCAGCAATCGTATATATTGATTTAGTCCATGGCGATAAAATTGAGGTTGATATTGCTGCAAAAGGTGGTGGTTCTGAATTTAAATCTAAATTTAAGGTACTAAATCCTAGTGATAGCATCATTGATTGGATTGAAGAAATATTTCCCACTATGGGTGCTGGTTGGTGTCCGCCTGGAATCATTGGAATTGGTATTGGTGGCACTGCAGAAAAGGCAATGCTTTTGGCTAAAGAATCTCTTAGTGAAGAGATTAACATCCAAGATATTATCAAAAATGGTCCACAAAACGAAACAGAGCAATTAAGACTAGATATTTATAATCGTGTTAATGCTCTTGGTATAGGAGCTCAAGGTCTAGGTGGTTTAACAATTGTTTTAGATGTTAAGATTAAAGAATATCCAACACATGCCGCATGTAAACCGGTTGCTTTGATTCCAAGCTGTGCGGCTACTCGTCATGTTCATTTTGTTTTAGATGGTTCTGGCGCTGTTGATTTACCAGCCCCTAAGATAGAAGACTGGCCAGTAATTAAACAAACACAAAATGATGATGTTAAGAGAATAAATCTTGATACAGTTACTAGAGAAGAAATTGAAGCATTAAGGTCAGGAGATAATGTTTTGATTAGCGGTAAGATCTTAACTGGTCGTGATGCTGCACATAAGCGTTTACAAGATATGTATAACGCTGGAGAGGAATTCCCTGTAGGCTTAAAAGATAGGTTTATCTACTATGTTGGTCCTGTAGATCCAGTTGGTGATGAGGTTGTTGGTCCAGCTGGTTCCAACTACTGCTACACGCATGGATAAATTCACTCCTTTTATGCTTGAGAAAGCTGGTATTATGGGGATGATAGGTAAGTCAGAGTGAGGGCAGGCAACTATTGACTCAATCAAGAAAAATAAAGCTATCTACTTCATGGGTGTAGGTGGTGCTGCTTATCTGATATCTAAGTCTATCAAAAAAGCTGAGGTTGTTGCTTTTGCGGATCTTGGTATGGAAGCAATTTATGAATTTGAAGTTGAGGTATGCCAGTAACAGTTGCTGTTGACTCTCTTGGAGTTTCCGCTCATAAGCAGGGTCCTAAACTTTGGAAAGCAAAAATCGCTGAGATAAATAAAGGTTAATAAGTTATGCAAGGGTTGGTATTTTTTATTATAAAAATATTTTTTTTGTTTTAGCATTATCTGTACTAGGCACGATAGTAGCAATAATTATTAGCAAGGCTAAGCAAGATAAACAGTATCAAGATAATAGCCGCTAAAATGACTAACCAGCAAGGCTTATATACATTTCAAACAGAATTTTATATTACCTAGTTTTAGAAGGAAAAATTAGGTAGTATCTTTGCGCAGTGTGTTATTAAAAGTTATAAAGGTTGCTGGCAAATAAGGCAAATACAAGGTGCTGATTATGCAGTTAAATTCTGGCTTAAGTTTATTAAACAATTACTTGGTGATAATTATCAAATATCAAGTGTAAATAGTCATGAATAGGAAAGAGTAACAAGGCAAGAGTTTTGTATATACTAATGAAGTTATTATGAAAGATAAAATATTTGAATTTATAAAAAAAGTCCAAGCAATAGCTCATACAGGAGTTGTTTATTCAAAGTGTCCATATGCTTTAGATAATTACCATGAACTTTTAGAGCTAAGCTCAAAAATGCTACATCAATATATTAAATCAGATGTCCAGCCTTATGATATCTATAGGGAGATGTATTATCCTACACCACAACCTGGCGTGCGTGTGGTTATCTTTAAAGATAATAAACTTATGATGGCTGAAGATGCTGATACTCCAAATGAATGGACCATTCCAGGTGGTTGGTGTGACATTGATCTTTCACCAGTTGAAACATGTGTCAAGGAAGTCAAAGAAGAAACCGGTTATGATATTAAGGTAGTCAAATTTTTAGCTTTAATGGATAGAAATAAATATACTCAAAGTGAGATATATAACGTTTATAGTCTGGTATTTTTAGCAGAAATTATTGGTGGTGAAAATAAGCCAAATTTTGAAGTTAAGAAAGTTGGTTTTTTTGAAATTGATAAGTTGCCAAAGTTATCACATAAGCTTACAAAAACAGAGCTTGATATTATTTTAGAGGCATATAAACAAGATACAATATATTTTGAATAGTAGAGAGGAGGTAAAATATGATAAAGTATTTGGAATAAATAATTGCACGAGTGTTAGAAACGTACTTAAATTCTTTGAAGAAAAGGGTAAAAAAGTTGAGTATGTTAATCTTAAAAAAGAAAAGCCAACCTGGCAAGAAATGCAGCAAATAAAACAAATTGGTGGTTTTGAAACTATTGATCTGTTTAATTCTAACGGCAAGCTTTTTGCTGAAATAGGCCTTAAAGAGAAATTAGATAGTTTATCAGAAGAAGAAGCATTTAAACTTCTAATCACAGATGCTTTATTATTCAAAAGACCGTTAGTTGTAGATGGTAACTACGCTAGAACTGGCTGGAATAAGAAAGAATACGAAGAAAAATGGAGTTAGAATAACCTAACCTTTGTTACTTTTTTACTATGTAGCATCAGATTTTGCTTTTTCAATCTTAGCATCTAGGCTAGCAGCTTTTGAAAGATTTTGTTGAGCTTCTGTATTTAATACATTTGCTTGGTCTTTCTCATATTGGGATTTAGAACTATCTGCTTTAGACTTCTTGTCAAGATTGCTTGCATCTGTAATAATGTTGTTAGCTTGTAATTGTTCATCTTTAGCTTTTTGGTTTAGTTATTACTGTTGTTGCTCAAGATCTTCTAAAGTACGCTCTTTTTTGTTTGGTCCGTACGATGTTAGCAATGTTATACATACAAATGATGTTAATAGTAGCATTGAAATTTTCCTTAGAGTTATTGTTAATTCTTCTATAGATAATTAAGAAATTATTGATAGAAAAGTTCTATCAGTTTCAATTATGCTAAATAATAATTTCGTTGTAAATATAAAGAAGACTAATGATTTGTCAGTGGCTATAATGATAGTTTACTAACTGCTGAGAATTTTTCGCCAATGGTATTAACTCAAATTGTTAAGAAATTTCAAAACTTACTCCACCACCAGATGTTGAGGTTGTCTCATTGTCTTGCTTATTGAATTTATAAGTATCATTGTTGATAAATTCTGTACCTTGAGATGTAACTTTTTTCTTGAGAATAAACATTATTTACTTGTCCAAGAATGCTTATATCCTCTTGACTTGAACTACAAGAAGAAATTAAACCAGTTACTAGAATTAAAAGTAATATTATAATCTATTTTTTTATGGTTATATTATCTGTTCTGTGCCTACGGTAGTTTAGCAGAGTATTATTTTAATTATGCTTAAGGAAAGTCTTCTAGTAAATTAAAAATAAAACTTTTTTAGAATAGATTAACAGCATGAAGAAACATAATAAATACAAAAAAAGTGTAATAATAGCCTGCTGTAAGGTTTAGTTCTTTTTTCTTACAGAAGATTGAAATCAAAAACCATACTATCATTCCAGAGACAATACCTGTAGATATTGATCATACTAAAGTCATAATAATAGTGAAAAACGCAGGTGTAGCTTGAACAAGGTCACTCCAATCAACATTTGTCACTTGCTGCATCATCATTATCCCTATTAGTACTAGTGCTGGAGAGATCACCTCTATTGGGATAGAACTTATTAATGGTGATAGAAATAAAAAAGCAGAAACATTAAACCAGCAAAGATGGCTGTGAGACCTGAGCGATACCTACTCCAGATTCAACAATCACAGTTGATGGATTTGAGCCTAATATCTCAGATACCGTTGCACTTGTAGCATCAGCAAGAAAAGTTTTTTTGAGTTCTTTATCATGATGTTTATGTTCTTTACCTATACTACTATATAGGCTTGATATACTACCAGTACCATCAAATAAGTTTAAGAAACAAAATGTAAAAATCGTTGATAAAATAATAAATTTTAACCATTAATAAAATCGATTTTGCCAATAAGAGAAAGATCAAGTAAGCTTATTATATGTGTGTAGGTAAAGATACTATTTTTTGCTGAGAAAAATATTCTAAAGGTAAGCAAAGCATATATCCAAGAATAATAACAATAATACATAAGGCACAGGAATTTTTTTGATAAATAAAATTATCGGTATAATTAAAATGTTATAAGCAGTAATGTATGTACATTTAAGCTATTAAAGGTTCATAAGCCCTCGTTAGATGTTATAAACCACTATTCGTAAAAAGCCAATATAGGCGATAAAAAGTCCAATACCAGGTCCTAAAGATTGTTTGATTGGCTTAGGTAGGCTAAGCATAATTTTAGTACAAATGTTTAGGATTACTAGTAAGCTAAATATTATTCCTGACCAGAAAGTTGCTGCTAAAACAGTTTGCCATGGTAAGTGGTATACTGAGACTGCAGTATATGCGAAGAAAATATTCATCACCATTCCAGGAGCAATTACAAAAGGATTACGAGTAAATAATCCCATCGTTATACTACCCAAAAGCGGAGATTAGAATCGTAATAGTAACTAGCGCATTACTAGGCATCCCTGTTGTTGCTAAGACTTTGGGATTAACGACGATGATGTAAGAGATTGCTAAAAATGAGGATAATCCAGATAAAAATTCTTTTTTTATCGATGTATTATGTGCTTTTATATCAAAAAATGACTCTATCTTATTTAACATGATATTGTAGCTAAATAACTAAAAGTTATGTTTTAGTGATTAGTAGTAAAAAGTCTATTTACTTTGATTATTTATTGTACTTTGCCACGCAAAGTTTTTTAGTGTTTGCGCTTATAACAGTAGTTAATAATGTCATTACAGCTTTGAAGATTATGGTTTTATCAATATCATAATACTGTTTATCCATAATAGTATATGAACCAGGTTGTACTTCAGTTACACTTTTTATATCGCAGTCGATTTCATATGTACCGGTTCCAGAACCTGATTTTATTAGATTAGATAGACCTATTTTTCTATTTGTGCTTTTAGCTGACCAGTGTTGTTTAAAAGTTGTTCTTTAGCACTAATGCGTTGTTGCATATCTTTGATGTGTTGTAATTGACCAGCATAGCATTGTATTCCCTTGATCTGTTAATAATTTTTCTCGTTTGCTACTATAGCAAGTTTAAAAGCGGTAGTAAAACTTATACCTGTACGGCTAATATCAGCATCAATATCAATAAGTATATTAATTTTTTGTTGTAGTTATTCTTCAAGCGTGTTTAGTTGTTCAACATTTGCTAATGAGTTTGTAACAACAATAGTTTCCGGAGATATTCGAAGAATTTTAACTAGTGCCTCACGCTTTTTGTTGGTAACAATTGGAGATACGATTAGTAAGTTTTTTATTCCTGCTTTTGCAAGTTCTAAGGCTTTGATAGGTTTAGTTATCGAAATTCCTATAATAGTCTAATTGTAATTTACAAATATCGGTACATTTGTGAGTTTTAGCATGAGGTCTTATTTGTTTACCTTTAGCTTGAGAGAATTCTTGTATAAGCTTAATATTTTGTCTATGAGTTTTGTTTTGTCTATAACTAGACATGGAGTATCAAGTCCAAACTTATGTTTACCTATTATACTGTTATCAATTTATTTATACTTCCTTTGACTTATTGTGATTAATTTTTATCAAATCTTTATAATACCTGCCAGGAATAGACTCAATTAATGATTTAAGCTCTAACTCAAATAAAATTGATGTTACATATTATATGGAAGTTTTGATTTGATAATGATTTTATCAACTGTAGTTAGTTCTTTATCTATGCTATTTAAAATTGTTTTCTCAGATTCACTTAGGGAGATGATTTTGTTATTTTGATTGTCAGTAGTTGATATTTGTGAAGTATTTGAGATTATATTTATTTCTTCAAGGATATTATTAATGTTACAAACAAGCTTAACTCTTTTTTTATAAGTTGATTGTAGCCTTGACTAGTAGTGCTAAAGATACTATCAGGTATGGTAAAAGCTTCTTTGTTTTGCTCTAAGGCAAGTTCAGCAGTTATCAAAGAACCACTCTTACTTGCAGCTTCTACTACAGCAATAGTGTTAAGATTGTTACCTATAGCATATTTATGAGCTAGAGTATCTATGCCATATGCTAGACCAGATATTATAGACAGCTGTGAACCTTTTAGTTCTACACAAAGTTTTGCTGTGACATTTTTGCCATAGTTAGAATGATTACTAGCACCAACTATGACTAATTGCTGACTATTAAGAAGATCGATATTACCGCTACAATGTAGTATCAAAGGAGGGTTGCTTATGTGTCTGAGGTTGTATTGATAACGACTATCTATATACGTAATTATTTGATTTTTGTTGCTAGAACCTAATCACTTAGAAACTTTATCTAAATATTCTAAGTATTTTCTTTGATTAAGGAAATCTCTATACTCTCTTGACGCAGAGACAAACTATTTTATGTATTTACTTGGCGAGGTAATAATTTTATTAAAGTCAAAGTTATTTTCTCTAGCTTTAACAAATCTTATATTACCAAAGTAAGGTGTAATAGAAAGCGCAGCTAAGCTTTTGGTAGTATTATTAATCATTACAAGATAGTTGTGGCCATTGAATTACTTGTAATTTCTTGTAATGAATTGACAATTAGAGCTATAGAGTAGTGTTGAGATTCTCTATAGACAAAACCATAGCCAATATATTTAGGTGGGACTGGAAAACCATCAGTTCTAGTTTCTGGCTCATATAAAATAATCTCTGCACCGACTTTTAAGCCATCAGCTGCACCTTTGTTCAATAGTATACTGTTATACGATGATGAGAATGTATTTGTGTTCGCTACATCTTCAAGTACATGAGCGGTTACCTTATTTTTCATTTTAAAAGTTTGTTCTTGTAGTTTTTGTGAAACAATATTATTGGGTATTACATAATCACCGACACTAGCTTCACGAGTAAGGTTAGATATTGTCATTGCTGTTATACCTTTGAAAGTGTAATCATATTTTGCTGTACCTAATCTATAAACTTTTTTATCATCATTAAATGCAGATATTGGTTTTGGTTCAGATATTATTATGAACTTACTGTTATCTTTGGCTGCTGTATATTGTTTATCGGCAAAAATTTTAAAGTTAATCCCGAGTATTGGACGTTTTTCTCTAGAATCATATATTCTTGAAACATTGTTTAATTGATCGTCATTAAGTAGGTAAACATTTGAGAAGAATTTTATATATTCAGCAGGTTTGACATGCTCTAAAAGGTTTTCAATATTGTCAATTTGCTCAATAATTCTACTTTTTAGAGTGATTTCAACTCTTTGGTTTATAGCTCTACTTGAAGTTGAATCATTTGGTGCTATAGGATCTTGATAGCCTAGAGCTTTGATAGTAATTCCATCACTAGAATCAAACCCTTTATTTACAAGATACTCTTCAACATTAGTAGCGCGATTTTTTGATAATCTAATATTGTAGTCGGTTAAAATTTTTTGATCTGTCAAAATTTTTGATTCAACTTTTCCAGCATAGCTTCTAATTGTAAATCTTGTTGTATCAGTTAATTTTAAGTAGGCAAAAAGCTTATTTAGAACTTCTTTAGCTTGGGAGTTTAAGGTATAACTATCAGCCTCAAATTTTATATTTGTTTCAATCAGATAGGGGCCTGTTTGCTCTTTTACACATATAAATGATTTACTTGACTGAAGTAGCTCAGTGGTACATGGTTCTAAGTTTGGAAATGTTAGCGAACCATTATTTTTATCTTTATCACCATCTAGTGTTTGGCAGGCTGAGAGTGTTGTAAGTAACGACACTATTAAGCATAGTTTTAGTAATTTTTTCATATCATGAAACTAAATATAATCATTTTATAATTTTAATTTTACTATAAACTTTTGAGTGTGAATAGTATTTGTCGTAGCTCTAATTTAATAATCTATTGAGATATAAAAAACTAGTATCAATACAAACAAAAGATGACTAAACCATCTAAATATGATATCTTGGAGTGTAAAAAGTATATAAGTAAATAGCATGAAAATCGCGCCAGATAGTTTTGTAAAAATGCACTTTAAATTTAGACTTAAAGATGGCTCTATTGCTGAAGATACCGAAAATTATAACAGACCTTTTGTATTCGAGATGGGGCAAGGCTATTTTACTGAGAAAGTAGAAAGTGAACTTGTTGGAACATTAATTGGTGAAACCAAACGAGTAGTTCTAATGCCAGAAGAAGCCTTTGGTGAGAAACATCCTGCAAGTATCTATTCGGTACCAAAATATAGGTTTCCTAAAGATATACATTTAGAGGAGGGGCTTATAGTTTCTTTTAGCCAAAAAGATGGCTCTAAGTTACCAGGATTGATTACAGAAATTAATGATCAAGATGTTACCGTGGATTTTAATCATCCACTATCAGGTCAGATAATCGTATTTGAAGCTAAGATTTTAGATGTGGCAGACAAAGAGGAGGATTTAGGTGAAGATATTACTAGCTAACCCAAGAGGATTTTGTGCTGGTGTAAGTCGTGCTGTCGAGACCGTAGAGAAAGTCTTAGAAGTTGAAAAATCGCCTATATATGTGCGTCATGAGGTTGTTCATAATAAGGTTGTTGTTGATTCTCTTAAGAATAAAGGTGTAATTTTTGTCAAAGAAGTCGATGAAGTGCCAGATGATGCTGTATGTATTTTTAGTGCTCATGGAGTTTCTTTAAAAGTTGAAGAAGCTGCAGCTAAGAAGAATTTAGTACTTTATGATGCAACATGTCCTTTAGTTACCAAAGTACATAGAGGAGTGCGTTTAGCAAGTAATAATGATGCTGAATGTATCTTGATTGGTCACAAAGGTCATCCAGAAGTTCAAGGTACTATGGGGCAGTATCATAGCAAAAAAGGTGCAATTTATCTTATAGAAAGTGAAGAAGATCTTGTTAAACTAAAAATAAAAGATCCAGATAACCTTTACTACGCGACTCAAACTACTTTGTCGGTAGATGAGACACAGGGAATTATACAAGCCTTAAAAGACAAATATCCAAATATTAAAGGACCTAAAAAAGAAGGTATTTGTTATGCAACGCAAAACCGTCAAACAGCTATAAAAGCAATGCTCAAACGTATTGATGTTTTAGTTGTGGTAGGCTCACAAAATAGTTCTAACTCTAATAGATTAAAAGAGTTGGCTACCTTAGAAGGCATAGACGCTTATCTTGTCGATAATCCTTTAGATGTTGATAAGTTGTGGTTTGATAATAAAAAAGTCTGTGGTGTCAGTGCTGGTGCTTCTGCGCCAGAATACCTTGTTCAGCAAATAATTAGCCAGATATCAAAATTTTGCTCGGCAGAAGTTGAGGTTGAGGAATTTGAGGGTATTCAAGAAGAAGTCTATTTTCCACTACCAAGACTTTTAAAACAAAAGGTTGGCACAGATAAGGTAGAATAATATGCAAAGATCAATCAGAGGAGCTACTACTGTAGATAAAGATACTAGACAAGATGTAATAAGTGCGACAAAAGAGCTTTTACAACAAATTATTCGATGTAATGATGTTAATATTAATGATATTGTAAATATTGTGTTTACTGCTACTACTGACATCAAATCAGAGTTTCCAACTGTTGCAGCGCGTGAGCTTGGTTTGGTTGATGTTCCTTTAATAGATTGCCAGCAGATGATGCGTGATGGAGTTTTAGAGTATTGTATTAGAGTTATGTTGACATATAATACTGAAAAAACTCAAACAGATATTAAACATATTTACTTGCGTGGAACAGAAGTGTTAAGACCTGATTTATTAAAGAAAATAGAAGGTTAAAAGATTATGTGGTTATTAGAAAATATAGATATGAAAAGATCAAAGTATATACTACCTAGTTTGTTTACTAGTGCTAGTTTACTATTTGCTTTCTTGGCAATTATAGCGGCTTTAAATGGTAATTTTGTCTCATCTGCGGTGTATATGCTTTTAGCAGGTTTTGCAGATGCCTTTGATGGTAGAGTAGCCAGATATACACATACTCAAACTGAATTTGGTGCTGCTTTAGATAGCTTAGCAGATGTGGTTTCATTTGGAGCTACTCCAGCTTTAGTTATGTATCTTTGGAGTTTGTATAACATCGGAGCCTTAGGTGCCACTATTTCGTTTTTATACTTACTTGCTGTAGCACTAAGATTAGCTAAGTTTGATACTATGCCTGCTAGCGATAATTCAGAGGAAAGTATAATTGAGCGTCGTTTATACTTTTATGGTATGCCATGCCCAGCTGGTGCTGTGACTATATCAGGATTAATCTGGATGGGGCAAAGAACATTTGTTGGCGATTATGTTTTTATAACAGTTATTTTAACTACATTTACAGCATTATATCTTGCTTTTATGATGATTAGTGACATTAAGTTTAGAAGTTTTAAAGATAGTGATGGTAAAGGTAATATCAGTAAGTTGTATGTGATTTGTTTTATTTTAATTATTCTTATGTTATTTACGATGCCTGATAAATTACTTTATTTGATTATGATAGGCTATGCTTTATCAGGTCCGATATCTCATTATAGATATAAAGCTAAGATTAAAAATAGTAATCTAAATGAAGAGTCATTAGTTGATGGCAAAAAAATAATAGACATTGAGAAGTAGTTATTGTATTTATTCTTTGATCGTAATAAAAGCATCATGGCTTGAATGATCTTGTTCAGCTATAATCCCAGCTGATAAACCTCCAGGTTGCTGCTAGGGCTTGGCTCATTTGATTCTTGGTCTTGTTGTGTTGGTGGTGGGGCTACATAACCAAATGAATTGTCTTGTGAGCTTGCGCATGATATTAAAGCTGTAGTAATTGTAGCTAAAGTTAATAAAGTCGTTTTTTTCATAACATACCTTATAAAGTTTTTGTGCCTTAATAATAACAGATTTATATTTAATTTAGATGCATTAAATGGTTTATAATTGATAGTAGTTTTCGTATAATTAACTGTGTTATGCTTATGAAAATAAATAATTGTAGTTTTTTGGGAATATTGTATGGATAATTCTATTTCTTTAATTGAGCTAATACTACATGCAAACTTTATGGTTCAACTTATTATGCTAGCTTTAGTTATAATGTCCGTATACTCATGGGCAATCATGCTTGAAGTTAATAATCGTGTTAAAAAGTATCGAAATGAACAGGTGCAATTTGATAAGCTATTTTGGGCTGGACATCATATCCAAAAGTTATATGATTATTATTTACAACATAAAGAAAATATTTTTGGTAAATCAATAATATTTTGTTCCGGTTTAAGAGAGTTTAATAACCTTAAAGATACTTGCATGTTAAGAGGTAATACTATCCTAGAGGGTATGGAAAGGACTGTTGGTATAGCAATATTACAAGAAGCAAAAGAGCTAGATAGAAAACTTCCAGCATTAGCAACAATAGGAGAAGTAGCACCTTATATCGGTCTAGTTGGAACTGTATGGGGTATTATGTCATCGTTTAATACGCTTGGTGGTGTTGAGCAAGCGACAATTTCGGTAGTTGCACCACATATTGCTGAAGCTTTGATAGCTACGGCATTAGGTCTTTTTGTTGCCATTCCTGCAGTTATTGGTCACAGTAAATTATCTAACCAAGTTGATGATATTTTATCAAGCTATGAGTCATTCCAAGATGATTTGTGTATTTTACTTCTAAAAGAAGCACACAGAGATGAAATCCAACATCAAAATCAAGAAAGCTTGTAATAAAGACTTTTGCTTATGAAAAAAAGAAATAAAAGATTTTTTAGAAAACAGCGACCTATGGTGCAAATCAATGTAGTACCTTACATTGATGTTATGTTGGTACTATTAGTAATTTTTATGATTACAACACCTATTTTAACTCAAGGTGTAAAGGTTGATCTACCTAAAGCACAATCAGAAAAGATACCTTCAAACGATAGCAAACCAATAGTCGTTACAGTAAATAAACAGGGTGAGTATTTTATCAATCAAGGAGTTAATGATCCTAAGACACCTTTAAGTTCAGGAGCATTAGCAAATGCAGTAGTGAGTTTGTCACAGCAAAATCCTGGGAAGCCTGTTTATGTGAGAGGTGATACTAGTGCAACTTATGGTGAAGTTGTAAAAGCTATGGTTCTTATTCAAAGGGTGGGTGTTGATAAAGTGGGGTTAGTCACAGAAGATGGCAAATCTTAATTATCATAAATTCTTACGGTTCTGTAACAAGCAAATAGATGAAAATCCATTTTTAGTTAAAGCTATATTAATCCATATTGCTTTGATGATTTTGTTGTATATTTTATCTTTTGTCAGTAAACTAAGATTTGAATCAACACAGGCATATTTGAGTACGCAAGTTTCAAATATGCCAAAGAAATTTGAGATTATCCAAGCCACCTCAATAAGTAGCAGTGAGTTAAATAAACAAATCTCTGCTTACGAAAATTATCAGCAAGAATTAAAACAAGCAAAAGAAGATATAAAGCAAGCTAAATTACAAGCTTTAAAGCGTCATCAGCAAGAGATGAAGGAAAAAGCTGGAGCTGAAAAAAGAGCAAAACTTGAAGCAGAACGCAAGGCAAAAGTAGAGGCAGGGCAAAAAGCTCAACAAGAGGTACAACGCAAAAAAGAACAAGAGCTTAAAGCAAAACAACAGGCTGAAGAAAAAGCTCGCCAAGAGAGATTAGCAAAAGCTAGAGCAGAAGCAGAAGCCGCTGCTAGGAAACAAATTGAACAAAATCAGGCGCAATCAGCTATTTCTAGCTATATTGCTGAGTATCAAGATCGAGTTGGTGCTAACTGGATTAAAGACTCTTGTAGAGGAATTTATGATTTACCTCACGCAATTATTAGAAATGGTAAATTTATTAAGCTTACAGGCACATCTGGTAATTATAGATGTGATCAATCATTAATTGATGCGATTAAGAACACCATACCGCCTGTGATTACGAGTAATGTGGCAAGAAAAACTATACAAACAGAAAATATAAACTTTATATTTAAACAAAGTTAAAGAGGAATAGTATGAGAAAAATCATTGTGAGCTTTTCGATATTTATTTTTTTTATCTCTAATCTCTATGCCGATCTTGTTGCAGAGGTAACTACTGGAGTAATTCAAAAGCCGTTAGTTACAGTTGTTAGTGATAATGTTGTCGATCAGTTTCCGCAGCAGGTAAATTCTGTAATAGTTGCAGACTTAAACCATAATGCTAAATTACAAGGTAATGATACAATTAAGTATGAAATTAATCAAAAGCAAGATATTCCTTGGAAGAGCCTAAAATCTGACTATGTTATTTTAACAAAATATACAAAGAACTCATATAATAATTATACTGTACAAGTACAAATACTTAAGAGAAATGACACAAGTTATTTCCAAGCAATTACTTATAAAAACATAAATATTGCTCTAATGAGAACATTAGCACATAAGATCTCTAACTATGTTTATTATAAGCTTACAGGTGAGCAGGGTTTCTTTTTAACTAAGTTAGCATATGTGAAGGTAAGTAGTCCTTATGCAAGATATGGTAGGTTATATGAGCTTATTATATCTGACTATGATGGTTACAATAAGCACGTTGTACTAAAACAAACTGATAATCCAATAGCAATGCCATCATGGTCAAATGATGGTCGATATATCGTTTACTCGAGTTATAGTGGTGGTAGTATGGGTGTCTATACTTTAGAAATAACAACTGGTAAAGTCACGCGTATGACTAATTACAAAGGTATAAATAGTGCACCATCGTTCTCACCAAATGGTAAAGAAATCGCTTTAGCGCTATCGAAAGGATATTCTGATCAAACTAATATCTACGTCTTGAATTTAGCTACAAAAATATTAAAGAGAATCACTATCAATGGTATAAACACAGCACCAAAATTCTCTCCAAATGGTCAAAGCATAGTGTTTACATCTGATAGAGATGGTCGACCAAATATTTATGTAGCCTCTGTAAACTCAAAATATCCACAATCATCAATATTAAGTACAAAAATATATCAGGCATACGAGCCAAACTATACTCCAGATGGCAAAAATATAGTATTTATGAACCAAAACTCACGCTCAAGTGGCACACAAATTGCTGATTTTAATTTAGCTAGTGGAAATATTATTACATTGACAACTGGCAAAGCAGATAGTTCACCGACAGTTTCGCCATATGGTGATATGATTACTTATATATCAACCAACACTAGAGGTTATAGCTCGTTAGATACGGTATCATTGGATGGTAATAATCATTTTAATATTGAAAGCGCTGATAATGGTAATATTTTAATACAATCACCAAGTTGGTCACCAAAAAACTTTTAAGGGATGGATATGCAAGCTGCTATTAAGATATGTTTGATTAGCTTTTTCACTTTGTTAATCACAGGTTGTGCATGGTATAAGGGACCTAGTTTAATGCCTAATGCAAATGCTAGCTTAGACGGTTCTTCTCTTAATGAAAGTAGTTGTCCAGGTTTTATTAGTACACTTAAATCAGCTGATAACTATGGTGCAAGTGATACAGGGTTTTCTGATGATGGTGGTAATTATGTTGTTTCAGGTTTTTATAATAGTTAAAAAATAATAGGAGTTAAAAATTATGAAAAAGAATATTATGAGCTTAGCAGTTATAGGTTCTACGCTTATGTTGGCAAGTTGCTCTAGCACTAAACTAGATTTAATCAAAGATAAATATGCTGGGGTAGATAGTTCACAAGCTCTAGAGATGTCTTCGCAGATTTATGGTTCTGATAAGATGAGCTCAGATCAAGTTGAGCAAATGAAAAAAGAGCTTATGAACATTAACTGTAGATCAGTATACTTTGGCTTTGATAGCTATAATATCACTGATGATGCTAAAGAGTGTCTTGATAAAACAGCAGATTATTTAATAGCTCATCCGGATCAGCCAATTAAGCTATCTGGTAATACTGACCCAAGAGGTAGTGAGAAATATAACTTTAATCTTGGTCAGAAACGTGCTGAAGCTATATATAACTACTTACTAGTTAAGAATGTTAATAAAGATCAAATCTGTGTAGTAAGCTATGGTAAGTTAAAACCAGCTGCAGAGCCAACTCAGTTCTATGATGAGTTCTGTAAAGATGGTGTCAATGACTCATGTATGTACAAAGCATCTGAAAAAGCTTTTTACTTAGATAGAAGAGTAGAGATTGATTTTGGTACTAAATGTGATGAAAGAGCAATTCATCAAATTAAACACTAATCTAAATCTAAACTTACAATTTTATCTTTTACTATTTTTTTATCTTAAATTGTTCTAAAATAGTCGCATAATTTTTTGTTTGAATTAAATACTATGGTTAAAATCCCTAAGATTGGTTTTGTCAGCCTTGGCTGCCCTAAAAACCTTGTTGACTCTGGGAGCGTATTATAACTAAGTTAAAAGCTGAGGGTTACAACCTAGTTGATAGTTATGATAACGCTGATATAGTTATTGTTAATACTTGTGGATTTCTAAACTCTGCTATTGATGAGTCATTAGAAGTTATTGGTGAAGCAGTTGCTGAGAATGGTAAAGTTTTGGTAATAGGTTGTTTAGGTAATAAGGCAGATTTAATTAAAGAAAAATATCCAGAAGTTTTAAGTATTACAGGCCCTCAAGATTATGAAAATCTAATCGAAACTGGTACATACTCATGCACCTATTTTTGCTAATGATTTTGTATCTTTAGCACTACTACAAGGTATTAAGCTAACTCCAAGACATTACTCATATCTGAAAATTTCAGAAGGTTGTAACAATACTTGTACTTTTTTTATCATTCCAGATATTCGTGGCAAACTCAAAAGCCGCACTATTGAAAATATCATGAAAGAAGCTGAAAAGCTAAAAAATGCTGGAGGTAAAGAACTGCTTGTGATATCTCAAGATACTTCTGTGTATGGTGTAGATATCAAATACAAATCAGGTATTTGGAATGAGAATATCAAAGCAACATTATTGATCTTGCAACAGCTTTAGGTGAGATCGATATGTGGACAAAGGCTACACTATGTTTATCCATATCCACGTTGATAAAATCGTACCACTTATGGCCCAACAAGGTAAAATCTTACCTTATCTTGATGTGCTATTACAGCATTCGTCACCAGAGATTATAAAGCGAATGAAGCGTCCAGAACATACGCAAAAAACACTTGATAGAATCAATAAATGGCGTGATATCTGCCCAGATATAACTATTCGTAGTGCATTTATCGTTGGATTCCCAGGTGAGACAGAAGCAGATTTTGAGCATTTATTGGGTTTTGCTGAAAAAGTACAGCTTGATAGAGTTGGATGCTTTAAATATTCAGAAGTTGAGGGTGCAAAGGCTAATCAGTTTGATAACCTAATCCTCGAAGAAGTCAAACAACAGCACCTAGATGAGTTTATGGGTTTACAAATTTAAATAAGTACAGATAAGTTACAAAGATTTGTTGGAACAGAACAGCAGGTAATAATAGATGCGATGAATAAAGATGAAAACTATGCTATAGGGTGGACTAAATATGATGCTCCTGAAGTTGATGGTCAAGTGATTATTGGTGATGTGCTAGAAAGAAATCTAAAAGTAGGTGAATTTGCAACTGTTGAGATTACAGAGTCAACTGAATATGATCTAATTGCTGATTAGTTTCTCTTCATTAAACTTTCTTAATATTCATATTGTAATATAAAAAATAGATAATCTTATTTGTATACCTGTATAGTAAACCATAATTCAGGGAGACTATTATGATTAATAATCTAGTAGCTATAGGTACTTCTGGCACTATAGGTAGTGCAATAACCAAAAGATTATTATAATTATATCCAAATGCTAACATATATGCTTTTTCACGTACTAAAGTTACAGATTGTATAAAGAATGTGGTTTATGAGCAAATTGATTATATAGATGAGGCGACAATCCAAAGAGTTGCAAACTTTGTTTATGATAAATCTGTGGCAGTTAATCTAGTTTTTGTAGCTACTGGATATTTACAATTACATACCCAAGATATAATGCCTGAGAAAGCCTTGAAAGAGCTATTTGCAGATAATTTTATAGAGGTTTTTAAAGCAAACATAATATTCCTAGCTTTGATGGCAAAGCACTTCATTCCAAAATTAGCAAAAGATAAAAACCTGGTACAGTAAAAAGTCATCTATCTGAGCCTTTTCAAGCTAGAGTTCCAAAAGGTAAACTTTTTACCCCCGAGTATTCAGTACAAAAGCTTATTGAAGAACTAGATGATAGTGGTAAATGTTTTGCTTGAGATGGTGAGGAAATCACGCCGTAGGCAAAAAGTTTATTATAGTCGTCAACCCACACTAAAACTGTCATGCTGAATTTATTTCACTCACTGTGTGCTTGGATTTTATTGATATCCATCAAACAAGTTCAGGATGATAAATAGGCTTAGTTATATAACTTTTATAATGGATTAACTATAGAGGTTTTATGAGTGATAAAAATATAACAACTAGTGAAATTATAGAAGTGGCTTGGTGTGATCATCATTTGATGGAATTAAAAAATTAACTGGATTTTATGAAGCAGGAGTTATAAAATTATATGTAATAATTTTAAATCAAGTAGTTTATATTAAGCTCTGTCGAAAAAGGGTCACAGGGAGAACCGCAAAGCATCAAAAAAGTTAAATCATATAAATGCAGATAATTTGGTTTAAGCGTGATTTACGCACAGATGACAATTTAGCCTTAACACGAGCAGCTGAAAAAGGTGATGTCTTATTATTATACATAATAGAGCCTGAGCTTTGGTAACAGCCTGATATGAGCGATCGGCAGTATTTATTTTTATCAGAGTGTCTTAGAAGAGCTAAATATAGAGCTTACAAAATTAGATCAACCTTTAGTTATAATAGTTAGTGATGCTATAGATGTTTTTAGAGAGCTTATTGTAAAGTATCATGTTGAAAATGTTTGGTCACATCAAGAGACTTGGAATAATTGGACATATCAGCGTGATATTAAACTTAAGAAGCTTTTTAGGCAAAAAAATATCTCATGGTATCAACCATATCAAAATGGTGTAGTGCAGTGTTTAGCTGATAGAGATTATGGCATAAGCGCATGAGTGAGAGCATTATTAAAGCTCCAACTGAGCTTAAATTTATCTGTGAAAACCCAACAACATTGCCTACAGCTGAAAGTCTTGGTTTGGAGTACGATGGTTGCTATAAAAGACAAAAAGGTGGTCGTATTCGTGCACTTAGAATTTTAGATGGTTTTTTATATTAAAGAGGTTGTGGCTATAGCAAAGAGATGTCTTCACCTGGTATAGCTCTTAGAAGTTGCTCAAGATTATCACCATATTATAGCTTTTGGGGCTATTTCAGTAAAAGAGGTATATCAGCTCGCCAACCAGCATAAAAAAGAAATCAAAGAAAGTAGTATTAAAATAAAACAAAATGGCTAAGTGCAATGTGTTCATTTTTGTCACCATTGTGTTGGTACTGTCATTTTATTCAAAAATTAGAAGATCATCCAAGTATAGAATTTAAGAATTTACATTTAGCTTATGATGAAGCTATGCACTGAGTATTTTAATCAAAAATATTTTAGCTTAGAAGAATGTTAATACTGGCTATCCAATGATAGATACTTGTATGCGAGCTTTGATAGCAACAGGTTGGTTAAATTTTCGTATGCGCGCGATGCTTATGAGTTTTGCAAGTTATCATCTGTGGTTAGATTGGCATAAGACATCATTATATTTGGCAAGGCTATTTACTGGTTATTATCCAGGAATTCATTATTCACAAGTACAAATGCAATCTGGTACTACAGGTATCAATAGTATTCGTATTTACAATCCTATCAAGCATGGTATCAACCAAGATCCTAATGATGAGTTTATCAGAAGATGGGTTCCAGAACTCAATGATGTAAGTGATGAAAATATCCATGCGCTATGGTTAGAGAAACAAAATGCTACTAACTATCTCGATCCTATTGTTGGTGAGAAACAGGTAAATTTGCTGCAGATAATATCTATAAAGTTAGAAGTTGTACAGGGAGAGTTATTCTAGTGCGTACTTTACGATTAATACTGAGAGATCAGCTTTAACAGAGTATTTCTAGTTTGAGAGATTGCGATAAAGCAAATAATATTGTAATGATATGCGAGGTGATGAAAGAAGTTAGCTATGTTAAATACCATAACAAAAAATTTGTATACATTTTCTCAGCAATGTGCCAGTTTATTCTTGAGCTACACAAGGCTCGTCATAGAGAGTCTGTTATACAAAGTAGATGAGCCAAAGAACACAGACTCTTTTTATTCAGAAGTACAGATAGTTGTTGAAAAGCTTGGTATACAAAAGATTATTGTAACTGAGCCAGGTGAATATCGTGTGTTACAAGATATACAAAGTTGGCAACAAGATTTTTGTGTAAACATTGAAATACGTACAGATGATAGGTTTCTAGCTACGATAGATGAGTTTTCTAGATGGGCAAAAGACTATAAGCAGTTGCGTATGGAGTATTTTACCGTTATATGCATAATAAATACAAAATTTTACTTGACAATAGAAGTAAACCAGAGGGAGGGCAGTGGAATTATGATAGTCAAAATTGTAAATCTGCTGGTTCTGATATCAAGATTTATACTACATATAAAAACACATCAGATGATATAACCAAACGAGTAATTAATTTAGTCGAGAAAACTTTTGCTCATAATTTCGGTGATATTTAACCTTTAAATTATGTTGTAACAAGAGAGCAAGCATTAGAGGCATTAGATTTATTTATCAAAGAAAGACTTAGTAACTTTGGAGACTATCAAGATGCAATGCTAGGGGCAAGTGTGGATGTACCATTCGAATCTTTTGCTATATACTTAATGTGGTTTACTACTACCATTAGAGTGTATTAAAGCTGTTGAAAGCGCATATTATAAAGGTTTAGCTCCTTTAAATGTAGTTAGGATTTATCCGTCAAATTCTTGGCTGGCGTGAGTTTGTTCGAGGAGTTTATTGGCTGAAGATGCCATATTATCAAGCTATGAATTATCTTGAAGCAAAGAGTAAATTGCCGAGTTTTTATTGGGATGCCCATACTAAAATGAACTGTCTGCAACAATGTATCAAAGAAACTAAGCAAAACGCTTATGCACATTATATCCAAAGATTAATGGTATTAGGTAATTTTGCACTATTTTTGTTTGATAGTGGTGTCTGGATGATATTGCATAATGATAATAAGGTTGTAAAACTATCTAGAAGTGCTAGATATAGTATTTTAGTTTTTGTGGTGTTTTAAGTATCCTAGCAAGCTCAACTACATTTGCGACCATGTTTTTTATAAAAATTAGTATGGATATAAAAAAGCTGTAGCTATAACTAGTGTCTATTGCTTATAAACTCATCAATTGTAGCATTTGTTTACCTATGGAGTTAATATCGATGTATTATCAACATTTGGTTATTTAAATATTCCGTTACTGCTATCATCGAGTATATTTGCTTTAGCTGGTAGTCTTCTAGAAGTCAACTACTCAGGGATAATCTCACTGAAGCTGTTAAAGAGTTTATTTATAACTTTGATGTTTGTTTCTGGTGGAGTAATAATTATCTAAAAAGTTGAAAATATGGGCTTTTACTGTATACTTAATATTTCTTTGGAGAGGTGTCCGAGTGGTTGAAGGAGCACGCCTGGAAAGCGTGTATAGCTTAACGGCTATCGAGAGTTCGAATCTCTTCCTCTCCGCCATTTTTATTATATTTCGTCTAGTGTATTTTACTAATAAATCTAAAAGGCTATAAAATAATATGATAATCCCTGTAATAGTTTTAATTTGTTTGGAGCAGGGTTTATTCAGCACTTGTTATGAATGATACTTTGGCTATTATTGGTACACCTATGCTTTTATTAGTTACGAGAAAATATGCTCTATTAATCCCAAAACTTTTATTGACATTAGCATTTGCTGTGAGAATAGGTAGTGTGATGAGTCCTATGGATAATCCGCAAAATTTCCTTATTGCGACATAAGCTAATCTGGATAATTCATTTATAACTTTTTTTCATTATTGTATATTCCAACACTGATAAACTTATTTGCAATATTCCTGCTGATAAAAATTTTCTACAAAAAACAACTTAATAAATAACTATCAGCTTAATCACGTGTACGAATCAATAAAAAATCCGCACTTAGCATTATTAGCTAAAGTATCCTTGAAGCTTAATATTTATTAAAATTATTTTGGCATTTCTACATCTTCAAATACAAATTAAATTAGTTTATATCACTGTTATTGCAGCCTTACCGATTTTACTTTTTAGTAAAAGCAGAGTTAGGTTAATAATTAAAGTAGATTGGTATAGTTTAATTTTCTTTGCGGCAATGTTTGTATTAATATCAAGTGTGTGGCAAAGTGGTTTTTCCAATTAGCTATAAATCACCTTGATATAAACCTTGTTTCTATTCCTGTCATATTAGTGGTAAGTGTTGTGCTTAGTCAGTTAATTTCAAGTGTGCCATTAATAGCTATTTACCACTACTTAGTCATTTAGGTACAACTGACAAAGATATTATGGTATTAGCAGCAGCTAGTCTATAGCTGGTAATTTATTGATACTTGTTAATAATCTGTAGTTTCTTTTGAATATGTCTATTGTTATATAAAGTATCAGTGAGTTGATTTAATATATTTTTATTAGTATCTGATATGTTTGACAACATATGTAAAGCTAAATTTTTTTCAAATATTCTCTCTAAAAAATAATTTGAATTATAAAAATTTTCATCTATTAGAGAAGTATTATTTTTTTAGAAGTTAGAGAAGATGGAGGATTTAAAAATAAATGTTTCAAATGGCTTATTTTTTTAAAAAAGAACTAAAGTCTAAAGCTCTATTACTTGTGCCTATTAATCCATACAAAAAATTATTGTTAGAAAAGAATTAAAATTTCTTTTATTAATTAACAAATTTATGATTATAAAAATATTGCCATAGTAAGTTATCTTAAATATTTATAAATTTGTAACTTTATGTATCAGTATTTTCTAATTTTTATTTTAAATTGTAGGATTGCTTAGAACAAGTAAGCAAGAAATATATAACTTTAAAACTACTTCATAAATAGTTGTTTATGTCCAACTGTAGTTTTTTGTTCAAAGGTTAATAATATTTTCATATGGTTTAAACGCTAATAAAAAAAGCTGACTTAGGTAATTACGGTGTGCTAGAGTAGATTTTAATTAATTATTTGCTTTTCTTATTTTTTGAAAAAAATTATTTAAGATACTGTACTAATACAATAAGAAAAATTACCAAACCAATCCAGTGATTAGTAGAAAAAGCATTTATACAATTAGTGATACCTAATTTTTTGTATAAAAAATAATTTCTAATGAAAAATAAACTGCAAACAACAACACTTAGGTAAAAAAATATATTAAAATTACAATAAATACTAAGAATTATTAGAAGAATCAAAGATAAGAAATTAAATAAGAAGATATATTTAAATACTTTATCATCGAATAAAATAGCAGATGACTTTATACCTATCTCTAGGTCAAATTCTCTATCTGCTAGTGCATAAATAGTATCATAAGCTATAGTCCAACAAATTGTTGATAGATAAAATATCCAGGCTTGTAGGGGTATTTTACTTTGTATAGCTGAGAATGACATGAAAATACCAAAATTAAAAGCTAAGCCGAGTACTAACTGTGGTAGCGCAAAGAATCTCTTACAAAAAGGATAAAGAATAGCCAAAAACAAAGCCACAAAAGATAATAAGATTGTAAAGATATTAAAAAAAAGCACACAAATAAAAGCAACTAATGTGAGAATTAGACAAAGGTAAGTAGCATTTTTAATACTTAGTTGCCCACTTGTTAGAGATCGAGTATTGGTGCGAGCTACATGTTTGTCAAAATCTATATCTGCTATATCATTAATAATACAACCTACAGTACGCATCACTAAAACGCCAATAGTGAAAATAACTAGATACTTAATATCTGGTATCCCACGGCTTGCTAAGACTAGTGCTGTAAGTGTTGGCCATAAAATCAATAATATCGGAATAGGGTGATGTAGCCGCATCAGCATAAAATATGCTTTTAGTTGTTGTTTATTCATAATTAGTATTGCTCCGGTAAAACTAGAAAATATTCTGTAATCAAAAATTTAAGTTTTGGGTTATCTTTATATTCAAATATAGAACTGCGTGAGAATATTTTCTCAGTTATATTTCTACCAGTTTCATTATAAAAATCTTCAGCTGTTAGTTCACGAATTATAAATTCATATCTAGCAAATTTAGCTTTATCAAAGAGCAAATTATCACCAATAGGTTTAGTACCAAGGTTATCTAACTCTTTAATAAAATATTTATAAGTATTATCAGGAATAATTGTCCTAGCAAAAACTAAGCTTTGATTAATACTTGAAAGAGTAATTTGTCTTACTAGCGCGCTTTGAATTGCTAAGATAGATTGCTCGAAAGCATTTACATTAATAAATTGTTGTGAAATTTTATCTAGTTTAATCTCACCATAGAATTTAGATAAGCTTGTAACTAGGTTTTTAGCATCATTAAGCCAAGATCTTTGCTGTTTGGTTAAATTATCTTTGTTAATAATATTCATATATTAGAAATATCTTAAAGTTAAGGTTTCTTATTTTAATTTCGATTTGTATAATTATACACTTACAAGGCTATGAAATTAATTAAAAGGATTCTAAAATGCGTCCAAGTGGTAGAAATAATGATCAACTACGCAATCTAAAAGTTACACATAATTTTACAAAGTATGCGGAGGGCTCAGTCCTTATTGAGTTTGGTGATACTAAAGTTATCTGTACAGCGTCTGCAGTAGCAGGTGTACCAAAATTTAAAAAAGATAGTGGAGAAGGTTGGTTAACAGCAGAATATGGGATGTTGCCGCGCTCAACTCATACTCGTATGGATAGAGAAGTAGCGCGTGGTAAGCAATCTGGAAGGACTCAAGAAATTCAGCGCCTAATAGGTAGAGCATTGCGTGCTAGTGTTGATCTTAAAGCTATAAGGGAAAATACTATTAAGGTTGATTGTGATGTGATCCAAGCTGATGGTGGTACGCGTACTGCATCGATAACTGGAGCATCACTAGCTATAGCAGATGCTATAAAATATATGAAAGAAAATGGTATGCTAAAGGAATATGCAAATCCGCTATTATCACAAGTTGCGGCAGTATCTGTGGGTATTTACAATAATGAGCTGGTACTTGATCTTGATTATGATGAAGATTCAAACGCAGAAACTGATATGAATGTGGTGATGAATTCAAATGGTGGCATAATTGAGATTCAAGGTACGGCAGAAGGCAAAGATTTCTCTGAAGAAGAGTTTGCAAAAATGCTTGGACTTGCTAAAAAAGGTATAAAGGAGATTTTTACAACAGTATTTTAATCTATAAAAGTTGCAATCCTAAAACATTTAATCTACTAATTGAAAAATTAGAGAGTATTTATAAAGGAATTAATTTTTACAAGTAGCTCAAAATCTTTTGATTTTAATTCAAATAAAAAATCTTGTAATGGTTCACTCTTAGCGAACAGTAGTCGCTGCTCTATTTGTTTGATTTGTTCTTCAAGAGTTTGT
The DNA here is from genome assembly GCF_003069505.1 of Francisella-like endosymbiont. Lineage (NCBI taxonomy): Bacteria > Pseudomonadati > Pseudomonadota > Gammaproteobacteria > Thiotrichales > Francisellaceae > Francisella-like endosymbiont. Next base: position 629,997 of record NZ_QAPC01000001.1, read on the forward strand.
CTTTGTTGATAAAGCTCGCGAAGTTCTTTATTAGTATTTTTTAAAAAGTTTTGGATATTATCTTCTTTTTTTGCTTGTATCTTAGTCTTAAGATTAACACTAAGACTAGATACTCTAGTTGTAGATGGTTTTTTTCTATCGCCTAATGATAGTTTTTTACGTGGTTGTTGTTCTGACATTTATTTACTTCTTTCGTAGTTGGTTAATGTTTGTTGTTTGGCATTATATAGTTTTGAGTAAAAATTCTTAGCTATTATAGTATATTTAAACTAGAAATTATAGCCTTAAACAATCTTTCCTGGAGTGATTTTTAGAGAATTTAGATCAATAAGAGTTCCATAACTATCATCTTATCCTGTTTCTTTTATTGGTAGTTTTGAAGACTCTGTATTTTCAACATTACTTAGATCTATACCTATTTTTTGTAACTCTTGTGAGAAGTTATTGTGTGTATAGATTAGTTGATCACCTAGATAGACTTCAAAGTTACTCAAATTATCACCAGTTCTTGGATAGTAGTCAAAGTTAAGTGACATATCTTTGAAGTTATGTGATACTAAATCATGTGATAATTCAACAATTTCATTTCTATCACCATCTAACTCTGCAACATTATCACGGCGATCAGATATTCTATCGAAGTTATTCTAAAGTTCAATCTCTTCATCACCACCAGAGATTGTCCAATCACCAAGGAACGAGTGATCTTTATCAATCCTCCCCAATCATTATTAGCTAGGGGGTTATTATTCAAATTAAAATTTTCCTCAGCACTAATCATATTGTTATCTTTTAGGATTCTAAAGAAAACTTGAGCATAATATACACTGGTTAGGTATGCTTGGCTCTGGATAAACCATCACCATAGACAATACAGCGCCAGCGTCAAATCAGGGGCTACTGCTTCTGGGCTTATCATAATTTCAACATTCCCTTTAATGATATTAGCTCCTGATTCACCTATATTTTTGGTAATTGCACCATAATCATTAATCATAGAATAACTAAAGTCTAGGTAAAAATCCTTACCATTTTTTTTAGATTATACACCTGACTAGCATGTGAAGTAAAGATACTTGGTTGGCTATATGTTATAGTTGCATAGTTTGAGTAGGTAGAAGTTGCAAATACCACTAAAATACTAACTATAGTCAAAACTATTACAAACTCAGAAATTGTTACTCCTTTAATTTCCTGTAAAAACTTTGAATATTTTCTAACAATATCTAAACCTGTTTTTTTACATATTTAATTATAGCGTATTTCTCTACTAATGGCAGGCTACTAGGTATTGAGAGGTTTTTTTATTGATGATAAACTATACTGGATTATCTAAGTTTAACACTAATTGAAGCGAGTCTTTTATCAATAGATGGATGAGTAGAAAACAAATAAGACATATCACCACTGCTAACTCCGGCACTAAGAGGATCAAAAATATATGATGCACGACGTAGATTCTCATTTTTATTATTTTTATAGCTGTATTGAACTTCTACAGATTTACTATCGTTTGCGATCTTTATCAACGCATTTGCCATTGGCATATTGGTACGCATCAGTTCAACAGCACCAGCATCAGCCATGTATTCTCGGGTACGACTTAAGAACAGCATCATAAATATGGTAAAGATCTGTAACACATACCTTAAAATCATAATTATTGTAAAAAATGCAGCTGCATTATTATTACGATTGTTATTATTGTTATTACTACTACCTGAGAAAAGCGCTGAGTAAAATAAGAAATCCATAATAATAAGCATCATATTAGATAAAACTATAGTAAATAGATTTAGCTTGATATCTTGGTTTCTAATATGGGTTAGCTCATGTGCCATAACTGCCTGTAATTCATCACGATTAAGCGCGTTTGCAAGTTTTGTAGTGATAGCTACCATTGCTGATTTCTCTGAGTATCCTGATGCAAAAGCATTCATATAATTAGCATTTATGAGAAACACTTTCGGCATATATCGCATTCCAGCAGCTACTTTCATCTCTTCAACGACATTATAGACACACCTCACGAGAGGATCTTGATTATCAGCATTGATTTCTTGATACTCTGTACCTGAGAGCATTATTTTGTCATACAGACTAAATGTAACAAATACCCAAACTACTGCTACAGCAGAGATTATCATAGTAGTGTAAGGAGGTATTTGAAATGTTGCCAATGTCCAAAATACTTTTGATATAGGTAACTCAATACCATATCTACTGTAATAAGCATTTGCAAATTCACTATAGCGCCATATTGTATCAACAAAGATTCCTAGCAAGAAAAATACTACAAAGAATGTTGCGATTACAAAATAAGTGCGATAAGTATTCTTACGTACAATTTCTCGCCAATTTACAGAGCCATATTCTAAATTATCAGCAGCTGACATTTTTTATAGTTCCACTCTTGAATCTTCTAGTTGTTGTTTTTTCTCTTCAGAAATATTCCAGTAAATAAAGTCTTCATTAAGCTTTTTAAATATACTAACTACAATCCCAGTAAAAAAAGACTTTTTATGTGCGTTATATCTTTCTATTGAGTCATTAAGTGCTTGTTTAGCGAAAGCAAGTTTGTTCTCAGTAGAAGTAATTTCTTCTTGTAACTGAATTACGTTTTGGTTAGATTTTAGTTCTGGGTAGTTTTCAAACTGTACATTTATACCTTTAGCAAGATTAGAAATCTTATTTTCGGCATTTATTCTTTCTTGGATATCACCATTTTCTTTGGCAAGATTAGCTTGGTTTCTTAGCGCTACTACTTGCTTTAAGGTTGTTTGCTCATAATCCATATATTTTTTGACCACATTAACTAACGAGTCAAATACCTTAGCACGTCGATCTAGTTGAACATCTATTTGTTTTTCAGAGTTCTTAACAGTCTCAATTTCTGTAATTAGCTTATTGTATGTCATAACAACATACACAGCCATTATAGCTATTACTATGGTTAGAATTATTCCTATAGACATTTTATCTCCTTAGGTTTATATTTAATTGTATGTCTATTAAAATGGGGCTAAATACTAAAATTTTCAAGCTTTATATTGCAGCTATTTAATATCTTCTGCTATAAAATTACAGAATGCTTGTGTTAGAGCAGTATGATATTTTTATGTAGTAATTTGTAGAAATTTCTTGTTAGATCAAGATCTTTGGTCTTAAGAATACTATATTTGTTTGCATCTAAAACTTGGGTTGTAATCACCACAGATATACAGGCTAATCAGTCACTATAGGCGATATATTGTTTTATCGCTTCTGAGCTGTGTCAAGTTGTTGCTTTTTTTATACTAGAAACTTTATCTGCTAAAGCATTAAAAAATATCTCAAATGCGCCAGATCCTTGTTCTTTTGCAACCCATTCATATTCTAGCAAATCTTTTATGTTTAGATTTTTTTCTAGATAATGGATGATTAGCACGACAAACTATTTTTAAGTTATCTTTTGCCCATAAAGTTGTAGCTATTATCTGACTATTAAACTCAACCTCAACAAAACCAACATTACAACTTAGTGATTCAACTCTATTGATAATCTCTTTAATATTACCAGAGATAATCTCAAAATCAGTATCTAGATGAAGTTTTCTAAACATAGCATATTTAGGTAAAATATAGTTAGCTGTTGTTGTACTTGCACCAATAACTATTTTCCCAGATATCTGGGTGTTGTTAACGCTAAATGTTTCAAATTCGTCTACCTCATCTAAAACTTAATAGCTTTAGCTAAGACTTTTACCATTGCACTTAGTTTCATACGCTTACCAACACGGCCAAATAGTGTTTATTAAGCATGTTTTCAAGTTGTGACAGTGACATACTTGCCGCTGCCTGAGAAATGAAACATTTTTCTACAAGCACTAATCGATTCTGATTTTGCAGTATTGACAAAGATTTGAAGTTATTTTAGAGTGAGATGCATTTTTATATTTTAGTAAAGCTTATGCTATATGATTCTATTATAAGATTTTCTTATATTCAATTGCTAATATTTATTTCAGCACTTATTAAATGCTTGGTTATAATACTCTTTAAGTAAAATATTGATAAGTTGTATGAAAATCTCATAAAACATAAATGGACTGTAGTTGGTGCAGGCCTGCTGGCATCTCTGTTGTTGGACAGCTTTTAGATAATGGCAGAAAAGCTAAAGATATACTTTGGTTAGATCCAAATTTCAGTGTTGGTGATTTTGACATTAAGTGGGGCGAGGTCAGCAGTAACACAACTGTAGAATTATTTCTTAAATTTCTTAATGGAACACAAGCTTTTGAATATGCAAAAGAACCAGAAATTTGCTATTGATAATTTATGCTAAACAAGAATTTACGTAATTTAAAGATGTTAGCTAACCAGTATAGTGGATTACAAATAACCTAATGCAAAAGATTGATTATAGTTTTGACACTATCAGTGATATGAAAATAGCTCAAGGCGTTTGGAATCTATATGGTACGAGGGAGATTTATATGGCTGAGAAAGTTGTCCTAGCTACAGATTCTTTAGCAAAATCTTTAAATATCCATAATTTTGAGATTACCAAAGAAATACCTCTTTCCAAGGCTTTAGCATCTTCTAAACTAAAAAATGAGCTTCTCAAAGATGATAATGTTATAGTTTTTGGTTCATCTCATTCAGCAATGATAATTATTAGAAACTTACTTGAACTTGGAATTGAGGATGTCGCAAATTTCTATCGTCAGCCTTTAAGATATACCATGAATATGGGGATTGGATCTTTTATGATAATTCTGGTTTAAAGTGTAAGACAGCTAAATGGGTTAGAGAGAATATTTCTCAAAATCTTGATAGCCGAGTTAAAAGATACCTATCAAGAGATGAAGAGATAAATAAACATCTACACAAGTATAGCAAGTTATCTATGTAGTAGGTTTTGAGCAACTAATGCCTAGTGTTGAGGATATTGATGTGAGAATATATGATCCTACTACTGGGATTATCGCCATGGGGCTTTTTGGCGCAAGTATAGCTTTTCCACGTAGGGTTACTGATTCTAATGGTAATGTTGAGCTAAATGTTGGCTTATTTAAATTTATGAAATATATTAGACATTTTTTACCATTATGGAAGTATGATATCTAACTTATCTTAGTAATCTCTGCGAGTTTATTATTACAATTAGGGTAGTATCCATATCAGCAGCTATCACCATCCATAAAGTAGCTAAATCAAGCATAGCTAAAGATATAAAAATAGCTTTTATGGCTATAGCAAAGCTTAATATTTTGTTTTATTATCATTAATGTTTTCTTTGAATGTTTGATAAGCCAAGCAAGCTTTGAGATGTCATCTGTCATCAAAGCAATAGCTTTAAGTGTAGCTGGTATTTCTATAAATTCACCACCTTTTATCAAAATACCATTTATAGCAGGTTTTGCTAATCTTGAAACTATCGAAATCGGTGTTGATATTACCAATGCGCAAGGGTAAACTATGACAAGTATAACTAATACTTGATATATCCATTTAAGCCAAGCTTGCCCTAGCGATAAAGGTGGTAAGATGGCTATTAGTAAAGCTAACACTATCATTGTAGCTGTATAAATTCGTGCAAACTTATCGACCCATTTTTCAGCTTTAGAGCATTTTGCTTGTGCATGTTCAATAGCTTGGATTATTTTTGCAACTGATGAATTATAGCAGTTTTTGTTGTTCTTATTTTAATTAGTAGAGCTACCGTTTATACTTCCTTGAAAAACCTTATCATTGATTGTTTTCTCCACTAGAATTGGTTCACCAGTGATAGGTGCTTGCTTGATATAACCACTACCTTTGATAATAACTCCATCTAAAGCAATCCTTTGGTCTGGCTTTATCAGAACCCTTTTATTTAAATTTATTTCTGCTATAGGTTTTTCTTCAAATTGTTTATTGTGGCAGCAGTAAACTAAAGCTTTATCTGGAGTTAGTTCATAAGTTTGGTGATTGCTGAATGAGCATTATTAACACTCCATGACTCAAGTAAAAGTGAAAAGGCAAATGAAAAGCTCACTACAGCAGCCTCAAAGAGCTGACCAATAATTATTGCACCAACTTATAGCAATTAGCATGAATAGGTTCATATTGGCCATAAATCTCTTAAATGAGACTAAAGCTTTAGGTACAATAAACCAGCTACCAAATACTATAGCTAGTAAATAAGATATTTGTGATATGAAAGGAGTTAGCTGCGTAGAGCTAAGCAACAAAAGCATCTATAAAACCATTAGCTAAACCATGATAAATATAACCAAAAACAATAAAGATACCACTAATTAACGTTTTAATTAATCTTGAATATTTATTGTAAAAATTAGTATCGTGATTTTTTGAAATATATTCATCTTATGTGTTTTTGATCAGACTGAATAGTCTCGTCATCTGCAAGGATATCTAAAAGCCAGTTTAATTGTTGGTTGTAGGCAGAATTAAAATAGAAATAGTGAAATCTACCTTGTTTACGTTTGTAAATAAAACCATCACGCCTAAGTATATCTAGATGTTTTGATAGAGTTGAGTTAGCAAGTTTAAAAATATGTGCTAAATGACAAAGGCATAACTGATGTTCATAAACAACCACTAGAATTCTAATCCTAGTTTAATCTCCCAAAGCTTTTTGCAAGTCGACAATATTGACTAATTTCTTTTTTTGTAAATGGTGTTAAAATCTCTCAAATTTAATATTAGTGATAGCTTTGTATGTTTAAAAAAATGTTATTGTGGTAATTTTTGTTTTATCTATAAACTTGAGTTATGGCTATCAAAAATATGCAAATAAGACTTATATAGATAATGTTGTAAAAATATTTGGTTTAGCAAGTGATAGCAATTTGAAAATATTAGATATAAAAGGTTATCAGCAATCTACCAGATTACACTTGTGGACTATCTGCTGTTATGAGTCTACTTAACTATTATGGGGCTATTAAAGACTTACAAATGAATCATCAAACTGAGTTAAGATAGCCAAATAAATGGGCATTAATGATGATTATGGTACTACGCAACAAATTGCTAGGTGGCTTGATAAACATAGTTTTGAAGTAAAACACGCTACAGGTGGTGATATTAAGTTAATTTTATCAAAGTATAGATAAAGGGATACCTGTACTAGCAGATTGGATTGATTGGGGGCGGGCATTGGACTTTGGTATATAGTTACCAAAAACTAGGTAAGACTGATGATGATAAGGATATGCTATTTATGATTGATCCAGCAGCACATTTTAATAATGTTAAGAGTGTTTATGGCCTAAGTGCTATTAATCCAGATCGATTCCAGTATATGTGGCAAGACTCTAAAGGAGTAAAAGGCATATATATCATCGCATACCCTAAAATGTCTAGCTTTGTTGCTGGTGAATAACTCCTAAATTTTTTGAAATATCTTGCAATTTATTCAGATTTTACAATCATTCTTAGACTCACAATTTAGTATCTATATATATTTTTTCAGCATTGTTACAAGTATTATTTATTGTACAATCAAAACCATTTTTCAATAAATAGATTTTACCGTTAGAATCTCGATAAATTTGGAAATTATTATAGCTGTCATTTTGTTGTCAATTATTACTATTTTCTTTTTTTATCATTGTTACTGTTATTTTTATTAGCTTCATGTTTAACTAAGACTAATGATGATATGAGGTAACATAATTATAGCTAAAAGTATTTTTGTAAATTTACACATATCAAACTTTTACTTTATTAAATTGTTTAACATCAAAATCATTTATATAAATGTTTTTATTTGTAAAAATAAACAAAACCCCATATTTGGCAATAATTTTCTCTATTTTCAACAGTATGTAATTGGTTTAATACTCTTGCACCTAATGTATATAAATACTGTTAATCTATATCATTAATTATAGGAATGATATAGACCTGATGTTAGTTTTTATGATTAATGGAACTGAATCTGGAATGCTATTTAATATTCCAATAATTTTTAGTTTTTGCCTATTTCTCTCTGTTTCAATATAGTAAAGCATATTTGATTTGAAGATTAATACATATTAGTATTTAAATTAGAATCTAGATCAAGACTTACAATATAAGTGTTTTCTTTTAATTTAAAGAGCTAGAGTTTATTTTGCTTTTTTTACAGTATATATGCTTGGTTTCCTACTCTTGATGCTATTATCTTTATAGTTGATTGAGTATATGCTGAGAGATTCTTTTGTATTAAACAAAAAACTTTCTCTTTTCCCCTTATATAAGATTATTAGTTAAGGATTAATATCTTTAGCAGAATTATACTAAGATACTTGTTAAATATCTTTAAAAGAACGGTTGACTTTTAATATTGTTGCTCAAATCTATAATAGCTTGTGAACTATTGTTTACTAAGTTTGTGAGAGATGTTTTTAAAACAACTATTTTTTTGTCGTATACAGCTATTAGCAATATCCAGTGACCATTTTCTGAATTCCAGCCAAGTTTTAAGGTATATTCTTTATCTAATTTCATAGAAGAAATATTCACTATTTCAGTATTTTCTCCAAATGAAATCCTAAATGATTTATCAACATAGCCTATACATACTCTTTGAGAGTCAGTTATTCTGTCAGTAATTACTTAGATGATAGCTTTTTTGTATAGAGTCCATTCTACCTGTACTAATGTAGGGAACATTTATCGGTATAAGATTATCTTGGTAATAAGCTATCATGAAATGCTTAGGTAGTTTGGTTTAGTACTAAATTACTAGTTTGTTTGACAGTATCTTTATACAGAACTTTGTGAGATATATATAGTGGCTCTGCATGATAGAGCTCGATGTTTGTGTTATTTAAGTAAAAAGATAGAGATTTTTTTATAATTGTGTTTATAGATTTATAATCACGAAATATTTTTTCACCTAAATGATTGAGACCTATTTGAAGTTCTGTTTCAGAACTTAATTGAGATTTACGATCAATAACTAACTGGTTGATTCGATCAATATTGTCTTTTGAAATAAGTTTTTTATAGATGTTAAATTTTTTGTAACGTATGAGATAGCTGATGCAATAACTAAAACAGCAAAACCGAATACTAGTGTTAATGGCAGGGCAGAGCCTTTTACCTTAGGTTTTAATCTCACAGTTCATCCCTTATTTCAGTAAAACAATCTTACTAAAACCTTTGTCATTATATAGTAAAAGAGAACTTCAGTGCATATGTACCCAGTGTGCCAACATCTGTATCACCAGAAATATTATGCCAAATAATTTGGTTATTTTCTATTGTTGTATAGCTAACTTTTAGATTTTCAATTCCACTAACCAGTTCATAATTTTGTCCCATCGAAGAACTATGTTTTATATACAAAAATAATGAATAAATAGTGTTAACGTAATTGTCTACTCTACCGCTACCTCCTATATAAAATAAAAATATTTCAAATTTGCAGACATAATCATCAACGATATATTGACCAGTAGCAGGCTGAGATAATGTTATATCATTCGACTTATCGACATTTGAAACTTTGATTAAATCAATTTGACCACTATTACATAATGCTAAGTAGTCAGCAGCATTAATACCATTAGTAGAGTCAAGATAAAGAGTTGAGTTTGCTAAATTAGTCGATGATGTTTCAGCTTTTATCACAATATAATCAGTATTATTTTGATAACAGGTGACAAAACAGCTAGTACCTAAGTCAATCTTTAGATAGTTTGAAATATTTGGAGATATATTGCCAATCCTTATATTATATGAATCTGTAAGAAATTTATGTTCAGATAAATCATCTCCAGTATTTATTGATATATGTTTGAGTATTTGTATCATATGCACACGATAATCCAGAGTTTACAATACATATCATAGATAGCTTGTTTAATAGTCATCTCTTTAATATAAGTATTTACTCTTTGAGCCGAATCGCTAAAAAAGTTTTAACATTTAAAAAATTGCAATTGCAATAGAAGATGCTATAAGACTTATAGTATTGTTACAAGAAGCTCAACAACACTTAGACCACGGCTATATTTATTGGTGGTATAAAGTAATATTTTGTCTATCATTGTGGTGTATTTAATTTTGTTGGAAAGTAATTTTATCACTAGTGGTTTTTATTTAAAATTGGTGTTAGTCTTGATTAGTTGTGGTCTCTTTTGAAATAGATATATCAAAATCAGTATTGCTTGCTTCAAATCTAATTAAATCTGGGTTTCCATCAACATTACTTTGAAAAAAGCCATACTTCCAGAGGAAGTTGTATCAAACTCCCAAGTATTAAATATTCCTCGATTCTCTGATCTAAAACATCTATAAGTTCAACTTTTTGGTATGCAAGAGTGTTATTAAATAATAGAGGAGAAAATTAAAAGTGAAAAAGCAGTTAATAATAAATAAAATTATAGAGATAGATATGATTGCTTCAATCAGAGATATTCCTTGTAGACACTTATGTTTCTTTATTTGCATACTGAGTTTTGGCTTATAAATTTGAGTCAAATAGTAACATATTTTCTAAGTATATTAGAAAAAATTATGAAGATAAAATTATACCGGTTCTGGAAAAGATTGAGCAGTGAAGCTATTTATCTGATTTAATTTATAACCGTACGATACTGAAATAATGCTAAAAATTGTCATTGCTACTAATATAATTTTTTTTCATTTTGATCTTCTTAACAATGTTTAATAATAATCGCTATAAGTATTGTTTCATTTAAGTTAGCTGAAGTTAAATATATTAATTTTATTTATACGATAAGAAAAAGTTATAAAATAGAAGTGTTTACACTTTAGCAACTATAGAATATATTAGAAGTAAAAGAGTTGACGAATTTAATATATGCAAAATAGTATACTTGTTTTAGGAGCAGGGGCTTGGGGTACAGCATTAGCATTACAGCTTGCTTATAGAGGACATAACGTAAGAATTAACTCATGGAAAGCTGAGCATAACGAGCAAATGCTAAAGGATAATAATAATCATAAATATCTACCAAGTATAGAGAAATTTCCTGCTAGGTTAAAAGCTATTCAAGATTGGCAAGCTAGTATTAGTAAATTTGATAATATATTAATTGCGACTCCAAGCTCTGGTTTTAAGGACACTATTTTAGAGTTAAAAGAGTACATCTTACCACAGCAATATATTATTAGTGCGACAAAAGGTTTTTGCCATGATAGTTGTGCGTTATTAAGTGAAATAGCTGAATATATATTACCAAATACAAAGTTTGCTTTATTAACAGGACCAAGCTTTGCTAAAGAGTTGGCTAATCAGCTCCCAACAGCTGTATTAGTAGCCTCAAAAGATATTAATTATGCGTGCTATGTTCAAGAGCTTTTTAGTAATGAGAATTTTAGATGCTACACAACTACTGATATCATCGGTGCTCAAGTTGGTAGCGCTGTCAAAAATGTCTTAGCAATTACAGCTGGGATTGCTGCAGGTATGAAATTTGGTGTTAATGCTCATGCTGCACTAATTACTCGTGGTCTTGTTGAAATAAAAAAATTAGGACTTAAATTAGGCGCAAACTCAGAAACTTTTATTGGGCTTAGTTGTTTAGGAGATTTATTGTTGACATGTTCGGACAATCAGTCGCGTAATCGTAGGTTTGGACTTTATTTAGGTCAGGGTATGACTATACAGCAAGCGTTAAAAGAGGTAAATAATGTTGTTGAGGGTTATTTTACTGCAAAAGCAGTTTATAACCTTGCTAAAAAACACAATGTTGAGATGCCTTTAGTATTTGCTACTTACAGAGTTTTGTATCAAGCTGCTTATCCTAGAGATATCGTCAAAGAGCTTATGACTCGCCAGCTAAAAAATGAAAATTAATTAACCACCTATACTTGTTTTGGTACATAATTTTTAAGGTTGTTTTGTTGTATTTTGACTTTGGTATTAAAAGCATAATCACCGGCCTTTACAAGCGGTTGAACTAAAGTAGAGTTTTGCCATAATGAATTATCTTTGATAGTATCAAAAGAGTTTAGTGTTGAGCAAACTATAGCAAATATGAAACTAAAGCGCACTAGAGCAATAAAAAAAGCAAATAAGGTATTTGAGAGACTTTCTTTTTCCTTATTATTGCGCAGAAACATTTTCATAGTACCAAAAATTATAAAGTAAGCACACAATAGAACCAAAATAAATGATACTAAATAAGCTGTGCCTGGATCTTCAATTATTGAGCTGGTATATACTTGCTGGATTTTTTGCGCTAAAATTCCAGCCATAATAACAGTAAACACTATAAGTATTAATAATACAATATTTTTAAATAGTCCCTTAATAGCAGCAAATAGGCTTAATATTAAGATGACTATTATTAACAAAATATCTAAAAAATTAAGACTTGCTAAAAATTCCATTTTGTTACCCTGTGATTATATCTTTTATTTGGTTTAAATTGGTTATACCAATAATTTCAATATCTTCAGTTTTAAATGATTTTAAAACATTTGCCTGTGGCACAATAATTTTCTTGAAACCATGCTTTTTGGCTTCATTTATTCTCTCAACACTATACAGGATAGGGCGAATCTCACCAGATAGACCAACTTCTCCCATTATAAGCATGTCATGAGGAATTTCTATTTCTTTGATACTAGAGTATATAATTAATATTAGTGCTAAGTCGATACTAGTTTCATTAATCTTTATACCACCAACTACATTTAGAAAGACATCTTGATCATATAAATCAATATGCATATAGCGTTGTATAATAGCTAATACCATCGCTAAGCGATTACTATCGATACCGACACATAACCTACGTGGTGGTTGATTGATATTTTTATCCACTACAAGTGACTGTGTAGTTCAACTAACAATGGTCTAGTTCCTTCCCACACCGAAACTATCACACTGCCAATCAGATTAGTGCGACCATTATTTAGAAATATTGCAGATGGGTTTTTTACCTCTTTCATACCTTTGTCAGTCATTGCAAACACACCAATCTCATTGACAGCACCGAATCTGTTTTTAAGTGCACGCATCATCCTATATCTACCATTATCCTGCGACTCTATAAATATCAACGCATCGACAATATGCTCTAGCACTCTAGGTCCTGCAACTTCACCTGATTTTGTTACATGACCTACTAAAAATACAGCTATCTCATATTGTTTGGCAATTTGTGTGATATAAGCACTTGATTCTCTTACTTGAGAAACACCACCAACTATTGACTGAATCTCTGGATTATATATTGTTTGGATTGAATCTATTACTACAATTTCTGGTTTATACTCTACCATATATCTAGCTATTTGTTCGATATTAGTTTCACACATTACCAGTAGGTTATCTTTGGCAAGATTTAGTCTCTCAGCGCGAAGTGCTATCTGCTCGAGAGACTCTTCACCACTGATATATAGAACTTTTTTTTGCAAAGATAAAAAAGACATTATTTGCAGTAGTATCGAAGACTTGCCTATACCAGGATCACCACCAACCAAGGTTACTGAACCTTTGACAATCCCACCACCTAACACTTTATCAAATTCACCAATATGTGTAGATACTCGAGAATGTTTTTTACCTTTAATAGCTGATAATGAAGTTGCTTTAGAAATACTCCCAGCAAATCCAGCACGAGAGTTTGGTGTTTTTTTAGGATCTGATTTAAGCTTTTCTATAAAAGTATTCCATTGGTTACAATTATGGCATTGACCTTGCCAGCGTGGAGATGTGACGCCACATTCTTGACATATGAAGACTGTTTTTTGTTTAGTCATAATTTATTTACTTTGGTTTATATCCTAATAAATACTTTGAAAGTACTCTTTCGGTTTCTGGAGCATTAGGGCCGATAAATTGTACAATATGACGGTACTTGTCATTATTTTGTTCAATTGATAAAGTAATACTTTGAGGAAATACCGAGATAACTCTTGCTTCACATCCTACTTGTTCTTTAAGCTCAGTTAAAGTTATAGATATTCTGATAATATCATGTAAATAGAGTGTTTTTGAGCTATCAACTTCCATACCTCCATTTTTGATTAACTTAACATAATGGTTATAGAGCTGTTCACGCTGATCAAAAGAGTACTCAAGCTCAAGTTTTATCTCTTCTTCACTATAGTCAACACTGATATTACCTTCAACAATATCACTAGCTTCGTAATCAACAGAATGGTCATATGGCGATGATTTTTGTTTAGTTTTATCATCCTCACTAATCAAAGTTGGATCTATATTTAATCCTTCACTCTGATCAAGATCAATTTCAATTACGTTGATATTATTCTTGAGATTGTCTATCATCTGTGTCATTATCTATGTGGTAATGTGTGATAAGGAGCATCTTCTAGATCATTCTCAAAATCATCTTTAGCTAGGATGTCATTGTTTAAATCATTCAAGCGTTGTTGAGATTTTTGGGTTTTCTCAGCTAGCATCCCTCCACGAAGATTTCTTTTGTTTGAACTTTGAGGTTTTTGACTCTGTGGAGTTGCTTTTTTTAGCAGATCTAATCTACTCATCTAATACTCCTTTTTGATTGTGATCGTAATATTCTATGGCTAAGATATATAATACTTGAAAGTAAGATAAGTATAAATATTGATAAGTGTTTATTATGTGATATCCAAACGTTGATATTACTATTATCAACAAATTTTAGAATAGTATTACCAAATAGATAGCCTAATGAAATATATATTGTTGACCAGATAAGACTGCTAAGACTGTCTAGACAGATAAACTTAATTTTACTTACTTTACTAAGTCCAACCACAAGTAGAGTTATAGTGCGTAATCCATATAAAAATCTAATACTGAGAATTACTAAAGATTCGTATTTATCTAAAATTTTTAGTGATTTTTGGGCTTTATAGTGCCATGATGCTTTTTTCTCAAAAACTTTCCTCCCCATGAATTTAGAGAATATAAATAAACCGTTATCATGTAAAATCGCAGCAAAGGTTGCAGCTATAACCGCTAGAGTATAGCTAAATAATGCTGCTGCAGTTGCGATGCCTACCATAATCAAGAATATTTCACCTTCGATAAATACCCCTAACATGATAGCTAGATATCCCCAGTCAATTAGTAAGGTCGAAAATTCATTTTCACTCATACTTAATCCCTATAAGATCGCGTAATTAGTAATTCATTTACTAAAACTAATGCCAGCATTGCTTCAGCTATTGGCACGCCTCTAATACCAACGCAGGGGTCATGTCTACCTTTAGCGATAATATTGATATCATTACCTTGTATATCAATACTTTTGCCTGGTTGTAGAATACTTGATGTTGGTTTAAATGCTAATTTAGCGATTATATCTTGGCCTGTTGATATACCACCTAATATCCCACCGGCATGATTTGACAAGAAACCTTGCTCTTGAGTAATTTCATCACGATGTTGGCTACCTTTTTGTGCAACACAGTTAAAGCCATCACCAATGCTAACTGCTTTGACAGCATTTATACTCATCATCGCATAAGCAATACTTGCATCAAGTCGATCAAAAACTGGCCTACCTAACCCTGCTTCTAAACCAGTTGCTACTACAGTGACTCCAGCACCAATAGAATCACCTTGTTTGCGAATGCCATTAATTAAATTTTCACAAGCTGTAACAGCATTTTTGTCTGCAATAAAAAAAGGATTCTGATTTATAAAATCCTTATCAATAAAATCTATTTTAAGACTGCCTATTTGTGAGCAAAACCCGTAGATTTCGATGCCATGATGCTTAAGTATTTTTTTGGCAATTGCACCAGCTGCAACACGCATTGCTGTTTCTCTTGCCGATGATCTACCACCGCCACGATAGTCACGAATACCATATTTTTTGAAGTAGGTATAATCAGCATGCCCAGGGCGAAATTTATCCTTGATTTCACTATAGTCTTTTGATTTTGGGTCTTGATTTTTTATTATTAAACCGATAGGTGTGCCGATAGTTTTACCTTCAAAGACACCAGATATTATCTTAACCTCATCAGGCTCCTTACGCTGAGTGGTGAATTTTGAATGACCTGGTTTGCGTCTATCTAGCTCTATTTGAATATCTGCCTCGCAAAGAGGTATATTACTAGGACAGCCATCAATAATAGCTGCAAGTGAGTAGCCATGGCTCTCGCCACAAGTGATTATGGTGAAAATTTTACCAAAAGTATTTCCTGACATTATTGATAATAATTAAGTAGTTTGCTTCTTTATAGTAACATACTAAGCAATTTTTTGCTATCTGCTGTTGATTTTGTTACAAATAATTAATTTTATATTAAATAATAAAACCTTATTAATGCACAAACATATAACTGTTAAGACTAAGAGATATCTATTTTACCTATAGTAAAATTTTTGAATTACTAAGACTGTTATAATAGGAGACATTATAAGTGCATTTATCTTGAAGATTAAATCCCATGAAAGTAAAAAGCTACTCGTTATGTAAAAACATGTTCCAATGAATGCAATTAATATAAATCCTAAACTAAAACCGTCGAATCTTTTTTGTTTATAGTTTTTAAAGATTTGCGGAACCCAGTAGAGGGTATTAACTACAAAACCAATATAGTCAGCGAACTGATAAACTATATGATAGTTTGAGCCCATTGCTAGCATAGCTATAGCAAATAAGATATAAAACTGATATTTAATACTTCAGGCATTTTTTTGTAAAAGATAGATATTTGTAACTGCTGTATACAAACTCCAAGTAAGTAGATAATAGCAACGACAGCATATTGCCAATCATAGCCAAAGCCGATAGTTTCAACAATATTAGATAAAACTGTAATAAAAATACCGAACTGTGTCAAAATACTAATATTTGACAAGGCTTGTTTATTTTTGAAGTTATGTATAATTTGTGGAACAAACTGAACAGAGTAAAGCACAAAAGAAACATTAAGTACTATTTGTCCAAAAAGTTGAGTATTAATAGTTTAGCTCCAGCTTTGATAAGTTAATTTAATGATACCATGTATTAGTTTTTTGACAACTATTGTCAATTTTTGGCTGAATTTTTCTCACCGAATAAGTATAGATACTCGCCATAGCCATCTTTTTTCATATTTTCTTTAGGGATAAATTTAAGAGCTGTAGAATTCATACAGTATCTCTTACCAGTAGGTTGAGGTCCATCATCGAAAACATGACCTAAATATGAATTGGCGTATCTTGAGAGAACTTTTGTTCGAGTCATAAACCAGCTATTATCAGTTTTTGTTTTTATAAATGAATTATCAATAGGTTTAGTAAAGCTTGGCCAACCTGTTCCAGCATCATATTTATCAGTAGAACTAAAAAGTGGTTCTCCAGAAACAACATCGACATAGATACCTTGTCTATAGTTATCCCAATATTTATTATTGAATGCTCTTTCAGTTCCGCCTTTTTGGGTTACATAACATTGGAGTCTAGTTAGTTTATCTAATGCTTGTGTTTTATCAAAATTTTGCCAGTTTTGATTATCGGCTAATCCGATAGTCGGAATAAATAAAGCTATGAGTATAAGTTTTTTCATAAGATTATAATCTTCAAAACTGAATTATTAATATTTTAGCATGATAGGTTTGATTTACAGATAATAGTTAGCGCTTAATTGCGTTTTAAGTATAGATAATATTTTTAAATATTTGTATGATTAAATTGTATATGAACTAAATTTTTGGAGGTGTAAAATGACTAATTTTTATAAGTTATGTGGTCTAAATATGCTTACATTTATCTTAGCAGACTGTACAATTTTGTCAGCAAATAAATCTTATAATGGCGCTCATGATGGTAAGCTAATTGTACATATGAGAGATGTCAATACTAATAAAGAAGTTGGTACAATTACAATATCACCATATATTCATGATGATAAGCAAGAGGGAATGTTGATTACACCACATTTATATAATTTACCTGCTAGTACTACTCATGGTATGCATATTCATATCAATCCTAGTTGTAAAAATAATGGCATGGCAGCAGGTGGGCATTGGGATCCAGATAATACTCAAAAACACCTTGGCCCATATAATGATAATGGTCATAAGGGAGATTTACCTGTATTAGTTGTCAATACAGATGGTACAGCAACTGAGCCTGTCGTAGCACCAAGATTAGATTCTCTAGAGGAACTAGTTGGTCATAGCTTTATGATTCATATAGGAGGAGATAATTACTCCGATAAGCCACAATCTTTAGGTGGTGGTGGTGCTAGAACGTGGTGTGGAGTTATAGCAGACTAAACTATGAATTATTAGCACGCTTAGGTTTTTTCTTATTGATACTCTTTATAGTATCATTGTGGGAGCTACTTGCGCCAGTGCGTAAGCTAAAAATTTCTAAGCTAACTCGTTTGGTTAATAACTTACTTCTTGTTATTTTAAATAAGCTGTTATAGAGATTGTTATTTCCTACGGCTGCTGTTGGTGTGGCATTACTTTGTCGACACTATAATCTTGGCTTACTAAATATTATAGCTATACCAATGTAGTTAAAAGTGGTGATAGCTTTTTTAGCTTTGAATTTTATAATATACTTTCAGCGTGTATTATCTCACTACTTACCATTGTTATGGCGATTTCATAAGGTGCATCATCTTGATTTGGACTATGATATGATTACTGGATTGTGCTTTCACCATGTAGAAATATTATTATCAATGTTGATAAAATTTGATGCTATTTGTTTTATTCGAGCACCAGCATTAGCAGTGATCATTTTTAAGATTATCCTAAATGGTACTTCTTATATTTAATAATGTTAATATTAGCTTGTCGTCTTGGTTTGATAGAGTTTTAAGACTAATGATAGTTACTCCTGATACGCATAGAGTTCATCATTCAACTATTCCAAAATAGACAAATTCTAATTTTGGTTTTAATTTGATATGGTGGGATAAGCTTATGAGAACTTATCTGGCACAGCCTAAGAAAAGTCATATTCAGATGGATACCGGCTTAATTGAGTATACAAACTCTAAACAGACGCAGAACTTTATCAATATACTTAAAATACCTTTTTCAAGGAAATAGAACCCTCAACTAACTTAGCGTTTTTCTTTTTAGATATGAAAAAATATATACAACAAGGTATAATCATTGCGGGAGCACCAAAATAGAAAGCACCTTTTAGCTCATCATTAAACAATGTTAATACTAAGCATAAAACTTGTATCCATATACCGAATAATGAAATATAAGGAAATAGAGGTGTTTTAAATAGCATCTTGCTAGTAGCATTTTGTTGTATAAGCTGTTTTCTGAAGTTATATTGCGACCAGCATATACAAATCCAACAAATTGTTGCCGTAAATCCTGACATTGCTAGTAGGTTAGTAAAAGCAGCAGAAGCCGATAATTTAAAAGAAAGTATCAAGAATGTCCATACAGCTAGTATACTTATATAAACTGCATAGTGTGGTATAGATGCTGAATTTAGCTTTCTAAATATGCTCGGAGCCATTCTTGCTCTAGACAAGCTATATAATGAGCGAACAGCTGCATAAAAACCACTGTTAGCACAAGAAAACGCAGCTACAAGAACCACAAATGCAAATACTGCGGCAAATTTATCTAAATGATAATATTGCAGTGCTGTGGCAAACACAGAATCACTTAAGTTCATCTGTTGCCATGGAAAGATTGTCTCGAGTAGAAAAACTGGTATTACATACAGGCCAACTATTCTTATTGCGACATACTTGGCGATTCTTGGCATTTGTTTATCAGCGTTATCAGATTCACTTACGGCTAATCCGATAATTTCTGAACCTTGGAAATTTACTAGTAGTATCACCATAGTTGTTATTAATATAAGTTTGCCTTTAGGGAAAAAACTACCTTCTCCAACTATATAAGTGCCTTCTAGTGCGCTACCGGTATTATTTTGGATGATGTCAAAAAATATCAGTATCGCAACTATACTAAATAAGCCAAGTGCTATAATTTTTACTAGTGCCATCCAAAACTCAATCTCGCCAAAAAATTTCACTTTAGTAAGATTTATGATAGTTATAAATAAACCAAACAAAGTAGCCCACATATATGTAGGTACTGCAGGTAAAAATGTATGCATGATTATTCCGCCAGCAATACATTCTGAAGGGATATAAATTATCCAGTTAAGCCAATACGACCAGCCCATGCCACATGCTATATATGGTGATACATATTTAGCAGTATAGTAAATAAATGATCCAGAATTTGGGGAATTGGCTGTTAGCTCGGCTAAGCACAAAGTCACCGCATATACTATAATACCAGCTAGAATATAAGCTAAAATAGCAGCTGGTCCAACTTCCGCTAAGACATAACCTGTACCTAAAAAGAAACAAGAGCCAATGATACCGCCTAAAGCTATTAGCTCTATATGGCGAGGTTTTAGAGTTTTAGCAAGTGCCATAATTTACTCCAAAGCAGCTAAGGTAAGCGAATTATAATCTTGGTTTTAGCTTTGTCAACAAAAAATGCACTTTTTGCCTACTTGAATTTATCAAATATTTATTTGATAATGATATTTAAATCGAATTACACTAACTAAGAAAGGTTGAAATGTCTGAAATAAATCAACTAGGCAAAGTCTATGAGCGCCCATGGGGAACTTATCAAACAATTAATTTTACTGACAAAAGTCAAACAAAAATAATTACTGTAAAACCAAAAGGGCAGCTTTCATTACAAAAGCATTTCAAGAGAGCAGAGCACTGGGTAGTTGTAACTGGTAGGCCAACTATTACAGTAGATGATAATGTACGTGAATATAATGTTGGTGAGCATATATTTATACCTAAAGAGGCTGTACATAGGCTTGTGAATTTCACAGATAATGATATTCAGATTATAGAAGTGCAAGTTGGTGATTATCTTGGTGAAGATGATATTGTGCGTTTAGAAGATATTTATAACCATAATTAATCCTTTCAAGCCGTATAAAAAAATATTCATTGTGTATTCTAACCATCTACAATATTTTTAGTAGAAGTTTTTTCAAAGTATTTAAGGAAATCTTATGACGCTAAAATCCAAAGCTATTATAGCTTATAAAGCAGCTGAGCCGCTTTCTGTAGAGATTGTCAATGTAGCATTACCTAAAGATAATGAAGTCTTAGTTTAGATCAAAGCAACTGGAATCTACCATACTGATACATATACATTATCAGGTAGAGATCCCAAAGGGCTTTTTTATGCTATATTAGATCATGAAGGTGCTGGTGAGGTAGTAGTAGTTGGCAAAAATGTCACCTCTGTAAAACCGGGTGATCGTGTCATAGCATTATATACACCTAAGTGTAGAGAGTGTGAGTATTGACTTAACCATAAATAATCTATGCCAAGCAATTAGACAAACTTAAGGTAGAGGAGTTATGCCAGATGGTAGCTCAAGATGGCAGAGAGATTTATCATTATATAGGTTGCTAGACATTTTCAAACTATACAGTATTACTAGAGATTGCAGTTGCTAAAATTCGTAAAGATGCGCCTTTAGATAAAGTTTGCTATATTAGCTGTGGGGTGTTACTGGTATTGGTGCTATAGTTAAGACAGCTAATGTTGAAGCGGGCTCAAGTGTAGTTGTGTTGGGCTTAGGAGGTATTAGCCTAAATGTAATCCAAGGTGCTAAACTTGTTGGTGCGGGACAAATAGTTGGAGTAGATATCAACAATGATAAAAAGGGATTAGCAGAAAAGTACGGTATGACAGGCTTTGTTAATCCTAATGAAATTGATGAAGACTTAGTCCAACATCTTATCCGCTTGATTGGAGGTGGTGCTGATTATAGCTTTGAGTGTATTGGTAATACAAAAGTAATGCGTCAAGCTCTAGAATGTGCTCATAAAGGTTGGGGATTTAGTGTGATTATTGGAGTTACAGGTGCTGTCGAAGAGATATCTACTCGGCCATTTCAGCTTGTGACAGAGAGGTCGTACATGGAAAGGTTCAGCATTCGGTGGTTATGCGTGGCAGGACAGATGTACCGATGATTGTTAATTGGTATATGGATGGTAAGATTGATATTGATAATCTTATTACAGCAAATATCAAGATTGATGATATTAATAAAGGTTTAGCCGAAATGCACAACAATTATTAGAACTGTTGTTAATTTTTAAATTCTTTTAAGATAACATTAAAAAATGTATAAGAAAGAAATATGAAAAGAGTAATTATTTACTGTTATAAGCTTTGATAGCTTTATCTAAAAGATCTAGAGCTCTTTTTAGTGATTTTTCTTCTAAGATATAAGCGATTCTTATTTCATCTTTACCAAGACCTTTAGTCGCATAAAAGTCAGCAGCAGGAGAAATCATCACAGTTTCGCGATTATCTTCAAAATCTGTTAATAACCATAGTGCAAACTTTTCAGTATCATCGATTGGTAGCTTAGCAATCACATAGAAAGCACCAGTAGGCTTTTCACAAACTACATTATCCATTTTTGAAAGAACTTCAAAGGTGATATCTCTTCTTTTTTGATATTCTTTATTTACTTCTTTTAGGTAGTCTTGTGATACTTCATAAAGAGCAGTAGAGCCAATTTGATCAAGAGTTGACACACATAGTCTAGCTTGACACAGCTTAGTAGCTTCTTTGATAAACTCTTTGTTTTTTGAGCAAAGTGAGCCAATTCTAGCACCACAAGCACTATAGCGCTTAGATACAGAGTCAACAATAATCACACGATCATCGACACCTTTAATATTACCAAAAGATGTACATATAAGCCCATCATAAGTAAACTCTCTATATACTTCATCACTGATGATAAATAGATCTTTTTCTTTAGCTACTTCTGCTAAAATTTCTAGTTCTTGTTTTGTATATACAACACCAGTAGGGTTACCAGGATTAGAGATCATGATAGCGCGTGTTTTATCAGTTACGCATGCTAGGATTTCCTCTTTTGATGGTAGATGGAAACCTTCCTCAGCTTTTGTGGTGATTGGTTTGATAGACACATCAACCGCAGCTGTAAAACCATTATAATTTGTATAGAAAGGTTCAGGTACAAGTATCTCATCACCAGCATTACAAGTAGCAATAGCAGCAAATATTAGTGCTTCAGAACCACCGTTAGTTATTAAGATTTCATTCTCGGCAAAGTCCATATCAAATCTTTTATAGTATTTTGAGATAGCTTTGATTAAGCTTGGCTCACCACTTGCTATAGAGTAGGTGATAGTCTCTTTATCGTAAGCTCTAATAGCATTCATAAATTCACTAGGAGTTTTGATATCAGGCTGACCAATATTAAGGTGATATACCTTTTTACCTTGTTTCTCTGCTTGAATAGAATACGGCACTAACTTACGTACTGGAGAGGCTTGCATTGCCTTTACTCTTCTTGATAATTTCATCTAATAAATCCTTCTATGTTTGATATTAGCCAAATACGCCACAACGGATTATAATATATTTTTTTCAGGTAAAAAATATTTAATTTATTGATATTTACTTTATTGCTATAGTTATTAACTTTTCTAATACTAAATATATCAGTTATATTAAACTTATAATCAAATATTGATATATCTTTTAATCTTAATAAGTATTTATGACTTTTGATGAGAAATTAGAGAAAAAAACTTTAAAAACAAATCTGATAGTTGCTTCTATTTATGCTTTATTTTCTATAATAGTAGTATATTTTGCTCAATCTTTGGCAGTGCTACTAGATACTAGTTACTCTGTTATATCAATATTAATTTATGCCGTATCAATATATGTTTTAAGAAAGATTAACCAACCTGCAAATAAATACTATCACTATGGTTACTATCGATTAGAGCCTATATTTATTATGCTTGAATCTTGGTCTGTATTACTTATCGCTTTTAGTGTTATTCTTATATCGATATTTAATATTTTTACTCATACAATCAAACCAAACTATGCAATAGCATTATTATCAGAAATAGTAGGCACTATTGTATGTATTTTTATGTTCTTATTTGTTAATAAAAGAGCTAAAAAAACAGGTTCAAAGATTTTGTTTTGTGATGCGTTAATGTGGCAAGCTGATGTGTTATTAGGAATTGGAGTAATTTTAAATATATCTATAGGTTTTATTTTAGAAGAATTAGGTTATATCAAGTTAGCTTTATATGTCGACCCTATAGTAGCAATCCTTATAGGTTGTTATATTATGATAAATCCAATAAAACTTACTAAAGAAGCATATTGGCATTTATTAGATGCTGCTCCAGATATTGAATTTAGAAACCAAATTAGGCAAATTGCAAAACAAGTAGCAGAAAGTTATTTTTTATTGATTGATAATATCAAAATCACTCAATCTGGACGTTTTATGTTTATAGATGTGTATTTAGACTTACCTGAACTTATAGAAACTAAAAAAATACTTATTTTTAAGTCACAATTACAGCAGCAGCTCCAAAACTCTTTTCCTCAAAATAAGTTAAAGGTCTATGTTAGTTTTTAAATATAAAATGGTCAGTTTATTACTTGTATAAGTAGACAAGAGCATATATATTAAACTAGTTGTAATATTAATCATCTATAGATCTATGCTACTACATTTATCAATCAAAAATTTTGCGATTATAAAATCTACAGAAATTGATTTTATAAAGTGGATGACAGTCTTAACTGGTGAAACTGGCGCCGGTAAGTCGATTCTACTTGATGCGCTTAGTTTTGTGCTTGGTACAAGGTTAGAAAAGACATTTCTACAAGATGATAAGGTAACAGAAGTTTTCGCTACTTTTTGCATCAAGGATAATCAAAAGGCAAAACACCTTTTAGATGAACTTTTTATTGATTATGAAAATGAGGAGTGTACCTTTTAGGCGTGTGGTTAATAAATCTAAGCAGAGTCGCTTATTTATAAACGGTAGTGTTGTTAATGCTGCAGATGTCAGAAAAGTTTCAGATAAGCTAATAAACATTTATAGTCAAAATTCCCATCAAGATTTACTTGATCCTAAATCACAGTTAAGTATACTTGATAGTTTTGCAAATAATGATGAGCTGCTAAAAAAAGTCACAAACTCATTTTACCAGCTACAAAAAATAAACTCTGAAATAGCTGAATTACAAAAGTATATAGGCACGCAAAATAGTCAGCGAGAACTACTTGAGTATAAGCTAGGTGAGCTAGTTACTCTAGAGCTAGGTGAAAATGAATTTGAGCAGTTAGCGCAATGCCAAAAGAGTTTATCAAGTGTTAATGATATTGGCTATAGTCTTAATCATATTTCAAGTTTAATGTATGATGATGAGATAAATATAATCGCAATGCTGATAGAACTTGAGAAAGAAGTAGTAAAGCTATATGAAGGATCATTTAGAAATCTCCAAGAGCTGATATCCCAAACCAAAGTGTATACCCAAGAAAGCTATGCTGAAGCACAAAACCAACTAGAATCATTAGAGCATGATCCTGAGGAGTTAGCAAAAGTATAGCAACGCATGAGCCAGATATATGATCTTGCGCGCAAGCATAAGATTGAGCCTAACTATATGTATCAGTATATCCAAGAGTTGCAGACTGAGTTAGATAGTTTTAGTCAAGATAGTACCCGACTAACGCAGCTACACGAGCAAAAGCAAAACCTACAACAGCAATATAGCGAATATGCCAACCAGCTTAGTCAAGTACGTAAACAGGTTGCTAAGGAATTCTCAAAGCAAGTTGAGAAAAATATTCGTTCACTTAATATCCCTAAAGATAGTTTTGTAGTGCAGATTTTTCCAGCTCAAGCAAAAACTTCAAAGGGTATAGATGAATGCCAATTCATGATTAACTTTAACCTTGGTGAACAACTAGCTCCTGTCAAAAAAGTAGCATCAGGTGGTGAGCTAAGTAGGATTGGTTTATCAATACAGGCAGTATCTGCAGCGAAAAGATCATATCCAACTCTAGTTTTTGATGAAGTAGATGTTGGTATTTCTGGAGCCACTGCAGAGATAGTTGGTAAGCTTCTTAAGAAATTATCTGAAAAGTTACAAGTCCTATGTATTACACATCAACCTCAAGTTGCTGCTCAAGGACAGACACATCTACATGTATCTAAGAAATATCTCAAAGATACTACAGAATCAAAGATTATAGAGCTAAATCAACAGCAGCGCATCGTAGAGATTGCTAAGATAGTAGGTGGGGTAGATATCTCAGAAAATACTCTATCGCATGCTAGAGAATTGCTAGGTCTGTAAAACAAAATTCTGTTTGTATAGGCAGGATTGGCATTCGTAAGCCTGATGGAGTAGTTTTTTGATCGATTCTGTGATCGAGTTGTAGAATGACAGATTTTTATCTATAGAGATAATTGGATTAAAATATATTTTGAGTATATTATCTTAAAGTGTGTACGTAATAAAAGAGAGGGATTAAAATGTTAACAAAACTTTTTAGAAATAGTAATAGCCAAGCTGTCAGAATACCTAAAGAAATGCAGTTTAAGGTAAAAGAAGTAGAGATAAATCATATCGGTAATTCAATAATTACAGAGCCACCAAAAAAACTGGCAACAGATCTTTGCTGGATTAGAAGATTTTAGCGATGATGTCTTTGAAGATGGTAGGGAGCAACCAAAGTTAGAATCTAAGAGAGGCTTTTAAATGAAAGTAATGCCTAGATACTAATGTATGTATACATAATTAATGAAAAACCCAAATCTTTATTAGAACATTTCCTTAAATATGAAATTGGCGATATTGGTATATCATCGATTAGTATATGCAGAATTGCTAAATGGTTCTATAAAAGTAGCAAGATCAACCAAAATTTACAGCACTTCGTAATTTCATATCAGTATTAGAAATAGCTAATTTTGATCGAAACGCAGTAATATATTATGGTTTAATAAGGTCTGAGCTTAAGAAAGGTGGTAAAATAATAGGTGCCAATGACTTAAATAGTAGCTCACGTAACATCGTTAAATGTTCCATTAGTTACAAATAATCCGAAAGAGTTTGCTAGAGTTGATCATTTGATTTTATATAAAAAATACTATTCACTTAGCGTTGCAGATGCTAATATTTCAAGAATTTGCAGTGAAATTGTATAGTTATAGTAATTATAAATCAACTGAATTATAGAAAGAAAGTCAAAAGATTCCTAATCATAGTAAAATAAAAGATGATAAATGTGATGGCCGCGATAATGACTAGCTTACCAGTCTAAGATTATCTAAATATTATGGTATTGCCAAGAATTATACTTGTCATTAATTTGACTGAAAGCGCCTGTGTTATAATCTTCAGCTTGCCTTGTTTCAATTCTTTGAGTATCTACGGAATTAATTAATACTAGATTGCAACCTGGTCCATTGCGTTATTATATTGTTCATAAGCGTTATTGTAGTCAGCATCAAAGCCTTGCTTTCATTACCATTAATCGAACTGGCAGCATTTCTTTGCTGATCTTGTAGTGCACTATATCTTGTGTTGGTACTTTTTCTATTTTGATTATAGATATTTTTTTGCTCATTGAAGAAGGCGAGCTGCTTCTTGGGTGTTGCTAATCAGTACCAGCTTGGCTAGATAGTGAAGATTGGACACTATCTATTAGGCCTTGATAATAATCAATAGTTTTCTAATTGCTCTTGGGTTGATACACCATGTGAAATAATAATAAGATTGAACATCTTTTTTATAGCCATCTAAAAGTATCAGTGTTCTGGTGACATAATTTGAATACGGCTGGGATAACCATTATCGACAAAACACTTATAATAGTTATAACTATAAGTAATTCGGTAAGTGAAAAGCTTTTTTGTATTTTACAATATCATATGCTGACATTTGATAAAAACTAATCTAATTATATAAGAAAATAGCAAATTCAATTAATGATTTTTATTATCAATTAAGTAGTTTTAATGAGGATTTTAGCTATTTTTGATAAAAAATCAGCTATAGCCAGATTGATAATATTATCTAGTCATATTATAATAAATAGAAAAGTAGGGTTTTGCGATCTGTATTCTATGACACCAGGAGTCTGTTGGTTTGTGGTTTATGCAGTAGGGCTCGAATTTATTTTGGCTCTTTAATATAGGGCAAGTTCTATATCTGCCCTATGCAATTTATATAAGAAATTTTGAATTGAATTTAGCTAATTCACTATAAAAGTGATACAACCAGCTCCAAACAGTCATTCTCAACTCGTTTGACGAATCTCAATATACTCAATACTTAGTGTGATGCTGAAATAAATTTCGCATGACTGCCTACTCTTAGGTTA
Source organism: Francisella-like endosymbiont (assembly GCF_003069505.1). Lineage (NCBI taxonomy): Bacteria > Pseudomonadati > Pseudomonadota > Gammaproteobacteria > Thiotrichales > Francisellaceae > Francisella-like endosymbiont. Next base: position 658,144 of record NZ_QAPC01000001.1, read on the forward strand.
GAGAGAAGACTAGAAGAAGTATAAAAATCTAAGCGCTAAAAGTACTTGCACAAATGTGTGAATTACTAGCTGTTAATGTTGATGTATTTACATTGTGAGAGCAAGTTCATTGGAAAATGTTACCACTAACTACACCACTTAGTCTTATAATATCCTTATTTTTAGTAAAATATTGTGGTGAATTTTGACTTAGGTTTATATCAATAGTAGTACCTGATGAGCTATTTATTACACTAATTCCAGTAGGTGTGTCATAAAGTTTGCTGTGATATATTTCTATTATTTTTAATGTCATCTTCTATATTAGCTTTTACATTACCAATAATATTTATAGATTCAATAATTGCGGCATGTTCTTTGTAGTTTGAGTAGGTTGGTATTGCCACCGCTGCTAAGATCGCAATTATCGCGATAACTACCATTAGCTAAACTAGTGAGAAACCTATTTGCTTTTGTCTTTGTATAGTTTTTAATAAATCTAAAAAATACACTTAAATTGGATTATGTGTAAAAAGATCAAAATAGAAATTAGGATAAGATTTTAGATATAAAAAAGCCACATAGGTAGCTAGGGTTCTACACTAAACGTTATTTTTAGTTTGTAGTACAGTTAGATGGTGCTTGAGATGAAGTAACTCCTGAGATATTACAAGCCCAAGTAATTGCGCCGCTGTCAACAGTAGGTGTTAATATCATTGATGAGCCCGATACTATATCAGAAGTAACTTGTGTTATCACTCCATCAGCTACACTTACACCTGAAGGAAGATTTTCTGCAGTTACTCCAGTTGCTGAGCCATTGTTATTTGCAATACCCTCAGCAACTTCTGCTTTAACTCCACCAAGCTGTGCCATTCTTGTACCAAGTTGAGCACGTGTAGTGTAGTTAAAGTACATTGGGATAGCTACAGCTGCTAGGATAGCGATAATCGCGATCACTACCATTAACTCAACTAGTGAGAAACCTTTTTGCATTTTCTTTTTCATAGTTTGTTTTCCTTATTTTATTAGGTTGTTTACATTGTAATAATACGATAAAGACGCTTTTACCATATGCCTTTCATTATATTCTTTAAAATATATCATGCAAGTGATTTATTTAAAATTTGACTATATTTTTATGATAATTTTATACATATAGACGTTACTGATTTGGTATATTTAGAGTTATAAAGTATAGTAAAATATTTTAAAATAAATTAATTAATAATAAAATATAGCTGTAATTAATATTATTGAACTATGATTAAAATTTACTTTTATATTTACAAGAAGAGATGATCACAACGCTGATTAGGTGTTTCTTAATAATTATATAATGATAATTTTTTGTAGGAGTATGCTTTAGGGATATTTTTAAAGACAAAGTTTAGGGAATTGATACAAAGACAACCACTAGTGATTGCCTTTAACATAAAAAACATCATTGATGACATAATCATAACCTTCGCGTATTAGCTATAACTAGAATTTGATATAGTAGTTAATCAAGCATACAAAAGTCCTGCTGAATTTATTTCAGTATTTCACGATAACTATTGATTTTATTGAGTATTTTTATTTTGATTATGCTGAATAATTGAGTTTACGGTAATTAATTATAAGTAAATTTTTATACTACTATTATGATGGATTAGCTATAGATTAGTGAAATAATATTATTTTGTTATACTAAGCTTGTAACTATCTATTAACTGGAAGCTTTTATATATGCTCAGACAAAGATTACAAGCAAATTTTCAAGGCTTCAAAGATATTTTTAGAAAACCAAAGCTACACAATGATAAATTGCCTACATATCTACAGTTAAAGTATACATTTATACCATTATTAATTTTGGTAATCTTTACGTACTATAATTTAGATACACCGGTTGAGAACTGTATCAAGTATTCTATGCCAAGTATTGTTGGTGTGATCTTTGGTAAAATTACTGATGTTGGTAAGGCAGAGTATATCTTGATAATTTGTGGCGTGATAGTGTTAGCACGTTTGTTTAGCGATAGTGAAAAATTATCTGCTAGTGCTATAACTTTGTTTAACAAGGTATCGGCCTATGCTGGCTTTATCTTGGTGACTGTAGCTATTAGTGGTATTTTGGGACAGATACTTAAGATGATAGTAGGGCGAGCACGTCCTAAATTTTTCTTGGAGTATGGCTCACATTACTTTCAACATTTTTATGCACCAGGTTATGATTTTGCAAGTATGCCATCAGGACACTCAATCACAGTTGGGGCAATGTTTATAGCATTTTTTTATATCTTCCCTAAGCTAAGGTATCTTTGGTATGTGCTAATTGTTATATTTGCTGGTAGTAGAATCATAGTTGGTTCACATTACCCTAGCGATGTAATCTTTGGGGTTGCTTTTGGTTGCTACTGTACAGCATATATATACTATTGGATGAAAAATAGAGAGATTATTTAGATTTCTAACTCAAACCTATGCTAATAGCTTATTTTATTAAAAATATTAAAGATATTTTGTAAAAAAATACTCTCAAAAATTCCTAAAGATAGCCTAAAATTTGTTATCATATTAACTATCATTTTTAGTTATACAGATAAGCTACCAAATAATGATTTTAATAGATGGTAAGTCTCTCTCAAATGACCTCAAAGAGAGATTAGCAAATAAAGTCCAAGAATATAAGCATAATACAGCAATAACTCCAAAACTTATCGCAATAATTGTTGGTAATGACCTGGCGAGTAAGACATATGTGGCCTCGAAAGAAAAAGCTTGTGCCCAAGTTGGTATAGATTCCCAAGTGATTACACTACCAGAGCATACGACAGAGTCAGAGCTTTTGGAGCTGATTAATCAGCTAAATAATGACTGTAGTGTTAATGCGATTTTAGTGCAGTTACCACTACCAGCACATATCAACAAAAACAGTGTAATATATAGTATAAAACCAGAAAAAGATGTTGATGGTTTTCATCCTACAAATGTTGGTAGACTACAGCTTAGAGATAAAAAATGCCTAGAACCTTGCACACCTAAAGGTATCATGACTATGCTAAGAGAGTATGGTATAAAAACAGAAAGGGCCTATGTGGTAGTTGTTGGTGCAAGTAATGTTGTAGGTAAACCAGTATTACAACTACTACTAAATGCTAAAGCTACTGTGACAACTTGTCATAGATTTACAACTGATCTTAAATCACATACTACAAAAGCAGATATCCTAATTGTTGCAGTTGGCAAGCCTAACTTTATCACAGCTGATATGGTCAAAGAGGGTGCTGTAGTTATCGATGTTGGTATTAACCACGTTGATGGTAAGATAGTTGGTGATGTTGATTTTGCCGCTGTCAAAGATAAGGTCACAGCGATTACTCCAGTACCTGGAGGGGTTGGGCCAATGACAATTACTGAACTTTTATATAATACTTTTCAATGTTGCAAAGAGCAAAATGAGGAATCAAACTAATGGCAGGCCTAAAATATGAAGATGCTGGTGTAAGTATCGAAGCTGTCAATCAAGCTGTAGAAAGAATGAAGGATCATGTCAAAAAGACTTTTACCCAAGATGTTTTGATAGGTTTAGGTAGTTTTGGTTCTTTATATTCACTAAAAAATATCATCAACAATTATCAAGATCCTGTACTAGTACAGTCTATAGATGGGGTTGGTACTAAGACAAAAATTGCGGTAATGTGCGGCAAGTTTGAGAATCTTGGTTATGATCTTTTCTCAGCAGCAACAAATGATATCGTTGTAATGGGCGCTAAGCCAATTACATTTCTAGATTATGTCGCGCATGATAAGCTTGACCCTGCGATTATGGAAAAACTTGTTAATGGGATGTCAAAAGCTTGTGCTGAGTGTGGTGTCTCGTTAGTAGGTGGTGAGACCGCTGAGATGCCTGGAGTATATCAAGCTGGTGAGATTGATATGGTTGGTGTTATCACGGGTATAGTTGATAGAAATAGGATTATTAATGGTGAGAATATCAAAGAGGGTGATATCATCTTTGGTCTTAGCTCATCAGGATTGCATACAAATGGTTATTCTTTTGCGCGTAAGCTATTTTTTGATGTAGCAGCTAACAAACATACTGATACCTATCCAGAGTTAGAGGGTAGAACTATTGGTGATGTGCTACTTGAGCCACATATTAACTACACTAATATTATTAATGATTTCTTGGATAATGATGTTGGTATCAAAGGTATGGCACATATCACTGGTGGTGGGTTTATTGAGAATATTCCACGCGTATTACCACAAGGATTAGGTGCTGAAATTGTCAAAGATAGTTTTGAAACGCCAGCTATTTTTAAGCTAATGCAGAGAATAGGTGATATTAGCGAGTTTGAAATGTATCGTTCATTTAATATGGGTATTGGTATAGCCATAATTGCTAGCCAAGATCAGTTTGACAAGATGCAAGATTTAGCTAAAAAGCATACTAATACAAAACTATATCAAATTGGTAAAATCACAAACTCAGGGAAGGTAGAAATTATCTAATGCTTGATAAACAAATCATTGCTAATAATATAAAAAATGTTCTCAAATCAACAAACCTTGATATTAAAAATAAATATATAGGTAAAGTAAGAGATATGTACTTTACTGATGACAAGAGTATTTTGATATCTACAGATAGGCAATCTGCTTTTGATAGACCTTTAGGTTTTATTCCATTTAAGGGACAAATTCTTGCTCAATCATCAGTGTGGTGGTTCAAAGAAACTGCGCATATTGTCAAAAACCACTTTATAACCTCTCCAGATCCAAATGTTGTCATCGCGAGAAAAGCAAAAATACTACCGATCGAGTTTGTAGTTAGAGGTTATATAACTGGTTCGACTTCGACATCTTTATGGACACATTATCAAAATGGTAGTCGTGACTATTGTGGAAATATCCTACCAGAAGGTTTAAAGAAGAATCAAAAGTTATCGCATAATATTCTAACCCCGACAACAAAAGAGCAAAATCATGATCGCCCAATTTCAGCAACGGATATAGTCAAAGAGGGTTGGTTAACTCAACAGCAGTGGGATTTTGCTTCACAAAAAGCTCTAGAACTTTTTAAGTTCGGGCAAAAAAAAGCCTTAGAACATGGTTTAATCTTGGCAGATACTAAGTATGAGTTTGGCATTGATGAGAAAACTGGGGAGATTATTTTAATCGATGAGATTCACACCCCAGATAGCTCAAGATTTTGGTTAAAAGATAGTTATGCCGAGAAGTTTGCCAAAGGTCAAGAACCTGAAAATATCGATAAGGAATTTTTTAGACTATGGTTTACAAAAAACTGTGATCCATATAATGATGAGGTTTTACCACAAGCACCACAAGAGCTAGTTGTAGAGTTATCACAAAAATATATAACTCTTTTTGAAATGATAACAGGGCAAAAGTTTGAAGTACCTAGAGATTTAGAAAATATAAATCAGCGTATTGTTAAAAATGTTACAGATTATTTGAATATGGAGAAGACAGTGAATATTCTTCTAGTAGGATCAGGAAGTAGAGAGCACGCGATAGCAGAAGCTGTAAACAAAAGCACTATTGAAAATAAGCTTTTTTGTATAAGCACAGCGATTAATCCTGGGATAGAAAAGTTAGCGCAAGGCTATCTCGATGATATTTGTAATTGTAATCAAGTGCTTGAGTATGCAAAATCACAGCATATTGATATTGCAATTATCGGTCCTGAGGCACCACTTGAAGTAGGTCTAGCAGATGTACTTAAAGCAGAGGGGATTGGTGTAGTTGGACCAACCAAAAAATTAGCGCAAATTGAAACTTCGAAAGGTTTTACTAGAGATTTGATTCGTGACTATGGTATTGGCGCTAATCCATTCTTTAAAAAGTTCTCGACAATGGATGGAGTCGAAGAGACTCTAAGAGAGTATCAAAATCAATTTGTCATAAAAGCTGATGGTTTGTGTGGTGGTAAGGGCGTACTGGTCTGGGGTGATCATTTGCATAGCCTTGATGAGGCGATTAGACATTGTCAGTCATTAGTAGATGTAGGCAAAGAGTTTGTTATCGAGGAGAAACTTATTGGTCAGGAGTTCTCGCTAATATCATTTACTGATGGTAAAAATTTTATCCATATGCCAGCAGTGCAAGATCATAAGCGTGCACATGAAGGTGACAAAGGCCCAAATACTGGCGGTATGGGTACTTATTCTGATGCTAATCACAGTTTACCTTTTTTATCTGATTCTGATATCGAAACAGCAAAACAAATCAATGAAAAAATTATCAAAGCTTTAGCCGATAAGTTTGGTGAACCATACCAAGGTATCCTCTATGGCGGCTTTATGGCAACTAAGGATGCTACTAAAGTGATTGAGTATAATGCGCGTTTTGGTGATCCTGAAGCTATGAATTTACTTAGCTTACTAGAGACAGATTTTGTTGAGATTGCTAAAGCTATTACACAAGGTACACTCGATACAGTCAAGGCTAAGTTTAAAAATCAAGCAAGCGTATGTAAGTATCTAGTACCTCTTGGTTACCCAAATCAATCAGTTAAGAACTTTAAGATAGATATTTCGCAATGCCCTGATAATGTTGAGCTTTTCTTGGGTGCTGTTGATTATAAAGATGGCAAGCTAATTGGTACAGGCTCTAGAGCTATAGCTGTACTTGGCTTAGGTGATACTATTGCTGAAGCGGAACAAAAAGCAGAAAATGCTGTCAAAAATATTTATGGTAAACTATTTCATCGTCCAGATATTGGTACCAAAGAGCTTATCAATAAGCGTATCAAACACATGAATTTGCTGCGTGGTAATAAATATCAGGAGCTTAAATAAATAATGTCTAAGCTAAATCTTGTTATATTAGGCTCTACACGTGGGACTAATATGCAAGCTATAATAGATGCGATAGCAAATAAGCAACTAAATGCTCAGATAAGCCTAGTAATCTCAAATAAACAAAATGCTTATATATTACAAAGAGCAATGCAGCATAATATCGTAACTAAGCTTATCGCAGCTAAAGGCGTATCTAGAGAGCAGTCTGATGAACTGCTTGTAAGAGAAATTAATAAGTACAATCCTGACTTGATTTTACTGATAGGTTTTATGCGTATTCTAAGCCCTGTATTTGTCAAAGCTTTTAAAGGTAAAATTTTAAATATTCATCCATCATTGTTATCAAAACATGCTGGATTAATGGATTTGGCAGTACATCAAGCGGTAATAGCTGCTGGTGATAGTGTTTCTGGGTGTACTATTCACCAAGTAACTGAAGAGGTTGATGGTGGCGATATTGTTCTACAGCTTAAGTGTGATGTTACTAAAGATGATACTGCCGAGAGCTTAAAGACTAAGGTGCAAGCTTTGGAGAATGAGGCTTGGGTTGAAGTTATTAGAAACTGGCATTTAAAAGAATGAATTTAAATGTTTATATACTATTTCGTCACTTAGTGCGTAAGTTTTGATGACATGCTTTTAAATTGTAAAAAAAGTATACAAAAATACTAGCACATGCTATCACTAAATTATCAAATATTGGTAGTTACAAAGCTCGACAAGCTCAAACAACCGTTAATTGATAATAGCTTTAATCACAAATGTGTTTTGAGTATTAATGATTAGTTGGTATTCTAGGAAAATAGAGGATAACATATTTTTTAGCCTAAGAGGAGATAAGAAATGAGTGTAGATGTGGGTGTAATAATGGGCTCTAAATCTGATTGGAGCACAATGAAAGAGTGTTGTGCTATCTTAGATAGTTTGGGCATTAGCTATGAGTGTGAAGTAGTATCTGCGCATCGAACTCCAGATAAGATGTTTACTTATGCTGAAACTGCTAAAGATAGAGGTCTTAAAGTTATAATAGCAGGAGCTGGCGGTGCCGCGCATTTACCTGGAATGGTTGCTGCAAAAACTGCCTTACCAGTATTAGGGGTACCAGTTAAATCAAGTACACTTAATGGACAAGATAGTTTATTATCAATAGTGCAGATGCCAGCAGGTATTCCAGTAGCTACTTTTGCAATTGGTATGGCAGGAGCAAAAAATGCAGCACTTTTTGCTGCTAGTATCTTGCAACATACAGATGCAAATATTGCAAAAGCGTTAGCTGAGTTTAGAGCTGAGCAAACTCAATTTGTTTTGGATAATCCTAATCCTAGGGAGCATCAATAATGAAAATAGGTATTATCGGATCTGGGCAACTTGCAAGGATGTTAAGTCTAGCAGGTACGTCTTTAGGTTTAGAGTTTCATTGCCTTGGTAAGGCAGGAGACTGTGCCGAAGAAGTAGTCAAAACTGTCACGGATATTGAGCTAACAAAGGTAAATGATGTTGTAGCTTGGGTAAAGCAGTTTGATGTGATAACTTTTGAAAATGAAAATATATCTCATGAACTTATCAAAGCGATAAATCATGAGGTAAATGTGTATCCATCAGCTAAGGCTATAGCTATTTCTCAGGATCGTTTACTTGAGAAATCTTTTATGCAGGATCATAAGATTGCTACAGCAAAGTTTATAAATATCGATAGTTTGACAATACTTGAAAGCACTATTAGTGAATATGGTCTACCAGCTATACTTAAAACACGCCGATTTGGCTATGATGGCAAAGGTCAGTTTATAATTAAATCGCAAGAGGATATCACTAAAGCATGGGATGCACTCAAGGATGCGCCAGGTGGACTTATTTATGAAGCTTTTGTTGATTTTGATTATGAAGTTTCACAAATATGTACAGCTGATCTTAAGGGTAATATTGCCTTTTATCCATTAGCTAAAAATACTCATAAACTGGGTATTATTGTTGAATCTGAAGCTCCTTTTGAAAATAGTGTACTTGCCGAAAAAGCACAACAAATTGCTAAAATTCTAGTCAAGGAATTTGCTTATGTTGGTACATTAGCGATTGAGTTTTTTGTCAAGAGTGATGAGCTAATTGTCAATGAAATAGCGCCGCGTGTGCATAATAGCGGTCACTGGAGTATTGATGGGGCAGTTACATCACAATTTGAGAATCATGTGCGTGCTATTACTGGATTGATTTTAGGTGATACAACTAGCCGTAAAACAGTTATGCTAAACTGTATTGGTGCAATGCCAGCGACAAAGGATCTAGCTGCTTTAGATAGAGTTAAAATTCATAGCTATAATAAAGCATCTCGCAAAGGGCGTAAAGTAGGTCATTTAAATCTTAATTTAAATGATGAAACTGATGAATATCAGCTACTGCAAGCTAAAAAGTTAATTGCGTTATCTGAGAATCTATAAAAGGAATTTTTAATCATGATGAATGAGAATTACCTATTAGATAATTATGAAAGACCAGTTCTTGAAACTCCTGATAAAAGTAAGAAAGTATTATTACACTCTTGTTGTGCACCTTGTGCTGGTGAAGTGATGGAAGCGATGGCTGCTTCTAGTTTAGAGGTTACAATATATTTTTATAACCCTAATATACATCCAAAAGAAGAGTATATGATCAGAAAAGAAGAAAATAAAAGATTTGCTGAGAAACTTGGTATGCCTTTTGTTGATGCTGATTATGATAAAGATAGGTGGTTTAAGCTAGCTAAAGGTATGGAGAGTGAGCCAGAAAAAGGTATTCGCTGTACAATGTGTTTTGATATGAGGTTTGTTAAAACAGCTGAATATGCTAGTAGAAATGGTTTTTCTGTAATATCTAGTACATTAGGGATCTCTAAGTGGAAAGATATGGATCAGATAAATAAATCTGGTAAAAAAGTAGCGGATCTTTTTAGTAATATGTATTATTGGGACTTTAACTGGCGTAAACAGGGAGGCTCATACAGAATGCTAGAGATCTCTAAAAAAGAACAGTTTTATCAGCAAGAATATTGTGGTTGTGCATATAGCTTGAGAGATACTAATAATTGGCGTCAACAAAATGGTAAAGAGAAAATTAAAAGAGGTGTGAAATACTACTCAAAGTAATTATATTTGATTGATTTTTTGAAATTTTTAGACTGGCAGTTTTTCAGTTTAGAGATGTTTTCAATAATGTTTGATAACTGATATATATCTGGCACTACATTTGCACCAGCATTTTAGGTTGATAATTAATATCAAAAGCATCCTTTATCCAATTAATACCATTTTCATTTATTGATTAAACCAAAACGACATTGGTAATCTTGAAATTACTGATTCTTTTATAAGAAGATATTTGCACTGTTTATAAGTTTGCTGCTTGCTATAGGTAAGCATTTCTTCAGCTTGAGCAAACTTAGTTTTGCTACGATATTTTACTTCAGCAAATACTAGTTTATCTTTATCTAAAGCAATTATATTTATTTCACCATACGGTAAAGTTTTGAGCTAGAATTTGTAGTGTTTGAGTTTGCAGAAATTTACACGCTTTTAATTCTGCTTGTTACCAATTTTGTTGTTTGCATAATTTAATTAAGTTTTGTAGTGACAGAATGTTTCTGTCTTTAAAATAAAAATTTGATCAGTTAACTGTATTGTGAGATCCTAAAATAAGTTCAGGATGGTACAAAATTATAAATTAACTAATACCATTATGTCTAAGTAGTGCTTCTTCGTTTGGTTTTCTACCCATAAATGCGACAAAGTTATCCATAGCATCACGCGATGATCCCTTAGAAATAATATTTTCTAATAAATCATTGTCAACTTTGTTGCTAAGTATTCTCTCTTGCTCAAAGCGCGAGAATACATCGGAAGATAAGATCTTTGCCCATTTATAGCTATAGTAGCCCGCAGCATAGCCACCAGCAAAATATGTGAAAAGCCATTTTGGAATCTATTGTAATTAGGTACCCGTAGTAGATTTATTTTTGCTCTGATATTATCTAGCTCTTTTTGTACTTCAGCTGCGGTTGTTAGTTTTTTATGGTGAATATTCATATCAAATATACCAAATTCAAGTTGTCTAACCATCGTCAACGCTGAATGAAAGTGCCTAGTACCTACAAGTTTATCTATCTGTTTGTTACTTAGTGTTTTACATTTCGTGATCCTGATATAAGTGTTAATCCCTCTTCACACCAGCAGAAATTCTCCATAAATTGGCTTGGTAACTCAATAACATCCCACTCTACACCATTTGTGCCAGATATGGAAGGGATAGTTACTTGTGATAATATATGATGTAAAGCATGACCAAATTCATGAAAGAGTGTAATAACATCATTGTGAGTTAGATTTGCACCATCTTTTGATGTTGGCAGGAAATTACAGTTAACATAAGCAACTGGATTTTGTTTTGAACCACTAGAGTTAATAAAGGCAGTACGAGAACCATCCATCCATGCTCCACCGCGTTTGTTATCGCGCGCAAAGAAATCACAAATTATGCTACCAATGTATACATCATTTTTATAGAAATCAAAAGTTTGTTGCTCAGCTATATATTTTGTATATTGAGTATTTTCTTTTATCTCTAAAGCATAGATGTGCTTAAGTATTTTAAATAATCTTTCTAGTACTTTTTCTAGAGGGAAGTATTCTCTTAACTCTTCTTCTGTAAAGTCGAATTTAGCTTTTTTGAGTTTTTCAGAATAGTATGCTGTATCCCAAGGTTGCAGTGCATCAATAAGTCCAGCATCTTCAGCAAATATACGCAATTCATTGAGATTTTTTTTGCTTGAGGTAGAGATTTTTCTAGAAGCTTATTTAATAGCTCTAAGATTTGCTCAGGAGTTTCAGCCATTTTTGTAAAAAGCGAATTCTCAGCATAACTGTCAAAGCCAAGTATTTCCGATTTCTCGATACGTAATTTTAGGATTTTTTCAATAATTTCATCATTGCCAAAGCTTTTATTATCAGCTTCTTTTGAAGCTTTTGTGCAATATGCTTTGTAGAATTTACGAAGTTTTCGATTATCTGCTTGTTGCATTACAGCCAAGTATGTTGGGATGTCTATACCTAAAGCATATTTTTCAGCGATATTTTTTTGCTTAGCCTTAGCTTTTGCTGATTCTATAGTATTTTCTGATAGGCCTTTAAGTTCTTTTTCATCATTAGTAGTATAGAGCCAATCCATAGTCGCATCTAGAACATTATTTTCAAATTTGGTGCTTAGTTGAGCGAGTTCTTGAGAGATTTGTTGTAATCTTTTTCTCTTATCTTGATCAAGATTCACACCTGATTGTTCAAATCCGATAATAGCTTTACGCACTGCTTGAGCTTGTTCACTAGATAAATTATCTTTTTGGATTTGTTTGTAGATAAATCCTTGTTTTGTCCTAACTTGGTATAATAATCTGTAAGCTTAGCTATAGCATATTCATAACTTTCACGCAGCTCTTTGGAATTACAAACAGCATTCATGTGTGAGATCGTTGAAAATGCTTGGCTTATTTTTTCATCATCTTCTTCTAGTTTTAGTAATGTCTGCCAACTAGGATTTTGAGTTTGTAGTGCTTTTTCAAAGTTAGTTTTTGCTTGGCTAAAGAGATAGTCTATTGCAGGCTTTACTTCATCTACTTTAAATTCAGCAAGTTTAGGTAAGTTAGAGTCTTCAATTATCGAATTCATAGTCGCCTCAAAATATTGTTTAGATATACTATTGATAAGTTATAATCTTATATATGTTAACTACATTGTTATAATCAAGGTTTTTTTGCTATGATGACTTTACAAGAAGAAAAAATACAAGCACCAGTTTTTTTTAAAGAATATATCAAAGGTAGGTTTATACTTAATATAGGTGAATATAATCATCCGTTGATTCTATCAGCTACACAAGTGCTAGCGTATCAAGATAGAATTGATGATATCCAAAGTATCAAAAAAAGTCATCTTGATATTATTTTAGCGACTAATCCCGAAATAATATTGATAGGTACCGGTGAAAAACAACTTTTACTTCCTATTGAAATAATTAATCAAATCGCAAAAGCAGGTAAAAGTGTTGATTTTATGGCTAGTGATACTGCTTGTAAGACATATAACTTACTTGTCAATGAAAATCGTAATGTTAGCTGTATAATCATTTAATAAACAGTTATTTATTTTATTGTAATTAATGTTATAATCAAGTTTGAGTATATGTGAATATGTATAAAGTAGAGGAGTGTCTATATGAAAAAAATAATCAAGCTTAGTCTTTTATCTTTGTCAATCGCAGGTTTAGCTAGTTGTTCTACTTTAGGTTTATGTCGTTCTGATGATTCAAAAGCACCAGCTAAAGATACTGCTGAACAAGCAGCTACATCAACAGCCGTAGCTAAACCAACTGCAAAAATAAATTTAAAAAAACTTGGTCAGGTTAAAATAAAAGCAACTGTATATACAACATATAACAATAACCCGCAAGGAAGTGTAAGATTACAATGGCAAGCTCCTGAAGGCTCTAAGTGTCATGATACTAGCTTCTCAATCACTAAGTATGCTGAGAAGAATGATAAGACTTGGGCAACTGTGACAGTTAAGCAAGGCAACAACTACTGTGCTGGTAAATGGACAGCTAATGTAGTTTATGATAAAGAAGTAATAGCTTCTGACTCAATAAATGTTTAATTTCTTAAAATATCTATAATTTTTCTTTTTCTCAAATAAATAACATTATAATTAGGTTCTGTGAACAAAATTTACCTAAGTTGAATAAATTCTACTAGCATGAGCTATAACCCCTAAGAAAGCACTGTAAGGCTTATCAAATTTAGAGAATACTCATCTAAAGTACTTAATTTAGAAAAGAAGTTATTAGGTAAGGCAGTATAATACTATAGTCTTTAGTATAGTTATTTCTGCAAGGTATGATTGGCATTGCCATTAATTCTTAACCACTAATACAAGCGTTATTTTACGCTCAATGACGATTGCATACCAGTTTTAAGTACGTAATATACAGCCTCACAAATGTCCTAAGCTTTTGTAAGTTACTTGTATATAAACATTTTTGAACTTATAAAAATAAGTAATATAGGTGAGCAATTAGATTTAGGAATATGGTATTTTATTTGTGCTTGATTTATTTAGCTTCTAAAATTATGTCTAACTATATTAGCCACTAATTACAAATTTTTATTCATAGAACCTAATTTTACTTAGTTATAATTTTGGCTTTTTTCTAAATAGGTTTGTTATACTTGTACGCTTAATGAAAAATATTATATTCTTAGTAGTGACATTATCTATGCTAATTGGACTTAGTTCATGTGCACCAAACACAACTAAGCAGATACAGCACTACGGCAGACACAAAATAGTTTAAATAATAAAGCATCAGAAAAACTCGCAAAGATAAATAGTCTACGTATAAAAATTGCCAAATATTGACTCGAAGCGGATCAACTACAAAAATAGTCTAATAGCTTAGCAGATGATATCGCAAATATTAATAAGGCTTATAGTAACTTTAAAGATCCTAATAGTGATAGTGCTATAGCTGTCAGTAAAGAGTTAATTCAAAGAACCCTGCAAAAGGTCAATATTAATAAAAAATAAGCCAATATAGAACATTAGCAAATGATTATCAGGCACAGATATTATGCTTTAAAAGCAATTTCACAAACACAAGCTAATCAAGCAGTAAAAAGTATTGCAGCAAATTAGTGAGTTAAAATTACAAGTTAAATAGATAAAATTATTTTTATTATTGTAATACTAATCTTCTTTACTTAAACACTCTAGCTGTTAAAATATAAGATTATCTATTGTATAGTTTCATTTTATGAAAAAGAATATTTTCACTTATTTGTTAATCATAGTTGCTCTTATTAGCTTTATGTTAGCTGGTTGTATATCAAAAAGTGAAAAGCTAAGTGAGTTAGAAAAAAATCAAAAGCAGATGCAAAAAGAGATGACTACTATTGAACAAGAAGCAAAAGAAGCTAAGCAAAGAGCAGAAAAGTATGAAAAACTTATTGATAAATATAAAAACCTTTTAGAACAGAAAGAACAAGAACTTAATCAGCTTCAAGCTACATATGTAAAACTAAATAATAAAGATGAAGCTTTGCAAGCTAAAAAAGTTATTCAAGAAAAGTTTATAAAGAGTGCTCAAGATTCGGTACATTTACAAAAAAAGATTAAAACGCTATACTAAGAAGGCAAATATCTATAAAGAGAAATCTCAGCAACTAGATGAGAAAGCAAAGCAAACTCAAGAAAGAGTTGAGAAAACAACTCAATAAATTGAAGAAATAAAAAAAGAGATTGGTGCTTAGCAAGAACAAACTCAATAAAACAAATATAATAGGGTAATACTAATGAAAAAAATTTTACTTTTTACTTTAATGACAGCAACTTTAGCAGGTTGTAGTAAATTTAATGCTTTTATTGATAAGTTTTATGATTCTGATAATTCCATAAAGGTTAATCCTGATGATAATCTTGATAATCCAGATCAAGATAGTGAAGTTGTTGCTGAAGATAAGCCAACATCTACACTAAAATTAAAATATAAAGCTGCAACACATGAAATTGATGCTAGGATAATAACAAATTGGAATGGCGCACCACAGGGAACGATATATCTAACATGGATAGCACCTAAAGATACTAGTTGTTATAGCACATCATTTCCTATTACTAAATTTAATGAAACCCAGGATTACACTGTTGATAGTCAAAGTGTTCTTAGTGATTATAAAGTCTGTGATGGTACATGGACAGCTATAGTAGTCAATAAGTCAGATAATTCAGAGCTTGCTAAGGCTTCTTTCGAAGTCAAATAATTTTTTATAAGAATTAAGTTGATATTTTTGCTAAACTATCTCAATTAAGTTTCAACCTTGTGTGATAATTAGTGAGAGATTACCTAAAAAAATATCTTACGCTGATTGTATTTTCTATTTTTTAACTCTAGTAATTTTCTTTGTTTTTTTAATGCCTTTTATGCATTATACTGTATTGAATTTAGTTAAAATATCATCAGGTGGTACTGTTTATTTTAACGATATATTAACAGCTAATATTTACTTATTTATATATAGATATTATATTTTTTATATAGCACTTTGTGTCGCTAGTGTAACTGTTTTTATACATAAAAAAATATTTTCTGAGGTGATCGAGTTATTTGGTAGTTTTAGTCGTGTGCTTAGATATGCAATAGCTTTATTCTTCATATTTGGGATTATATCATCGGCTTTTGCGATATCACCTTCTATAGCTTTAAAGGGTGTAAGTGTAACATTTTTACAATTTTTTTGTGTATTATTTATAGCTGTTTATATTAGGGATAATTCTAAAGCAGTAAGATTTTTTTATACAATTATTTTACTATCTTTAATATTCTTTGGTGGATCTTTATTTTTACAATTATCTTGAGCTAATTACTCTGTATATGGATCATATATTGCTGGTAATATTCAAAAAGTTTTATTGTATATGTATAACTGCTTAAATCCTCGCTTTTTAGATAATTATTTTAGCTGGTTTATGCCATTGCTACTTTTACCTTGGTTTATTGATTTAAGACCTATATATAAACTTAGTTCGTTTATAGCTTTGACTTTAGCATGATTTATCTTAATAAATCATGCTTTTAGAACAATATTTGCGAGTATGTGGTTATATTGCCATTGTTTTATATTTTTGCGCGAAGCTATTTTAAAATAGCATTTATAATGCTTGTTCTAACTTTAGTTTGTGGTGGTTTGCTAGAGTTATTCTATAATTATTTTATAGCTGTTGCAGATATTTCAAATGTTAAATCCTCAGCAGATCTTATAAAAGGAGGCTTTAGTGGTAGAATTCCTCTGTGGAAAGAAGTTTTTTGGGTAGGAGTTGAGCATCCTTTAACTGGAGTAGGACAGTGGAATTATCTAGCAATCACTAAACGCCCGGATGGTTATCCACATAATCTGTTATTAGAAATATGGTCACAGTGGGGTATTCCCGCATTTATATCTGCTGCTGTAGTTATTATTACATCTGTTAAAAACTTACGCAAAAAATGTTTAGAGAAATGCTTGAATCCTTATCAATGTATATTTGTGATGATGTTAACAGCTGGAATGATTGATGGGATGCTAAATGCAATGTTTAAAACATCTTTAGGCTTATTTGGTTGTGTCTTTGTGTTTGGCTTTTGTTTATCTATTTTTGTAAAGCAGCCTCGACAAGATATAGGTGTAGCAGTTACAAGCTATATAGTAGTTGGATTATCAATATTTGCTAGTATATTTTGTATTGCAATTTTACCACTTATATTTCCACCTTTGTGGATATGATGAGTTATTTTAATGTACGGGATATCGATAGAATCTAAGCTCGAAAGTATATATTTTTATTTAGTTTCAAATGGTACAGCGTAGTCACACTCGCTATTAGGGCAAGCTTTCTGTTCACCATCTTTTTTGGTTGTTTTGTGTAACAGTATTGGTGAGTGGCATTTAGGGCACTCTTCTTTTGTTGGTGGATACCAATAAGCATTTTTACACTTAGGGAATCCTGCACAAGCATAGAAAACTTTACCTTTACGAGACTTTTTCTCAACAATATGATTTTTATTACACTTAGGGCAAACCACACCAGTATCTTTAGATTTTTCAAGAGGTTCCATATGTTTGCACTCAGGGTAGTTTGAGCAACCAATAAACTTACCATAGCGACCTTGTTTGATATGCAAATCAGAGCTACACTTAGGGCATTTTCTATCCTCTACAACTATAAGCTCCTCTTTCTCAACTTCTTTATTATCACTATCTACAGGGCGAGTATATTTACAAGTCGGATAGTTTGTACAGCCAATAAATTTGCCATTTTTTCCAAGCCTAAGTGATAACTTACTACCACATTCAGGACAGTCTTCATTAAGCTCTTCTTGCACAACATCTTTACGTGATACATCTTCATAAATTTTATTAATTCTCTGAATGAAAGGGTGCCAGAAGTTATTTAGCACACTTAGATAATCATTTTTGTGATGAGCAATATCATCAAGCTCTTTTTCTAAGCCTGTAGTGTAAGAGTATTCAACGTATTTTTTGAAATATTCAGTTAGGAACTTATTTACGATACGACCTCTATCTGTAGGGATAAAACGGCGTTTTTCTACTTCAACATATTCTCTTTGTTGTAAAGTTGAGATGATTGTTGCATAGGTTGAAGGTCTACCAATACTATATTTCTCTAATGCTTTAACTAAAGATGCTTCTGTATAGCGAGGTGGTGGCTCTGTTGAGTGAGCTTTTGTAATCACATCATTTAGTGTTATTTTTTCACCTTTTCCAAATTTTGGTAGAGTTATTTCCTCATTATCATCTTTGTCATCTTCATCTTTCTCAACATTGTAGATTTTCAAAAATCCTGCATCGACAATAACTGTACCAGTAACTCTAAACTTATGTTGAGCATTTTTGGTAATTAAATCTACTAATGTACTATTTAAAGTTGCGTGCTTCATTTGGCATGCAATAGTTCGATTATAAATTAGACTGTAGAGCTTAAACTCATCAGCAGTTAAAAACTGCTTTATTGACTCTGGAGTTTTATTTGCAGCTGTGACACGGATAGCCTCATGTGCCTCTTGAGCATTATGTGATTTTTTCTCAAAAACTCGTGGTTTAGCTGGTAACATATCCTTGCCATACTTTGCTTGAATAAAGTTTCTGATATCATCAACAGCATCGTTAGAAAGGTTTGTTGAGTCTGTTCTCATGTACGAGATAAGACCAACAAATTCACCATTGCGTATATCTATACCTTCATATAACTTTTGTGCTGTAGACATTGTTCTTTTAGCAGTAAAACCAAGTTTTTTTGAAGCCTCTTGTTGTAATGTTGATGTTATAAAAGGAGGATATGGGTTTCTGCGCGTTTTTTTCTCAGTAATACCATCAACTATCAAAAAGCCATCAGCATCTTTTAAAATACAAGCTTTGGCATTATCAGCAGCTTCTGCAGTTGTAAAAGTGAATTGTTCAACTTTGTTATTGTTAAATTCAATTAGATTTGCAAATATTTGCTTTTGTTTTAAAGTATCTGCCGTTAGACTCCAATAGCCTTGTTTGACAAAGTTTTCACGCTCTATTTCACGCTCAACAATCATTCTTAGTGCTGGACTTTGTACTCTCCCTGCCGATAGACTACTTGCGATTTTACGCCATAACAATGGAGAGAGATTAAAACCAACAAGAAAATCTAGTGCTTGACGAGCTTTTTGAGCATCAACTAAATCCATAGATAACTCTTTTGGATTTGCTATAGCATTTGTCACAGCTGATTTTGTGATTTCGTTAAACGTGACACGATAAACATTTTTGTCCTTAAGTAAGCGTGCATTTTTTAATACTTCTTGTACATGCCATGATATAGCTTCACCTTCTCTATCTGGGTCAGTAGAAAGATAAATATTTTGCGCATCTTTTACCGCCTTTTTAATTGCATCTAAATATTTTTTGCTTTTTTCACTAGTTGTGAATTTAATTTTAAAATTATCATTTACATCGATAGAGGTATCTTTGGATGGTATTTCGCGTACATGTCCAAATGATGCTAATATTTCAAATTCATTACCAAGATATTTTTTTATAGTTTTTGTTTTGGCTGGAGACTCTACAATTACTAAATTTTTTGCCATTTTAAACCTTTGAGATAATTTTTTTATAAAAAGAGTATTTGTGTTAATACTCAACAGTGAATTAATAAAATATAAGAAAACAACCAGCTTATCAATAGTTAATGTACAAAAGTTGGTTTTATAGCAGACAAATATAGACTATAATTTGCTAAGTATTTTATATAATAAAATAATTTGTATATTTTAAGGTATCTAAAAAATGAAGCAAAAAAATGCAAAAGTAGTTTCTTTGCTACAGCAAAAGGGTGGCTCAGGAAAAACTACAACAGCAATTAATATCGCCTGTGGTTTAAAAGAACTTGGCTATAAAGTTGCCGTAATTGATATGGATAAGGATAAGCCTGATGCTTACATGTGGCTGGCTAAAAATAATCAACCAAGTAATTTTGTCTATAGTCTTGATGAGAAAAATGTGCGAGAAAAAGTTATTGAGTTTAAGCAAGGCTTAGATTTTATTGTAATTGATACACCACCTAATTTCCAAACTGCCGCATTAAAATCAGCATTATTATCTGATCTGGTAGTTATACCATGTTCACCTAGCGGTATGGACTTATCAGGTCTTATAGAGGCAAAAGACTTGGCTCTAATTGCTGAAAAACCTTATAAATTCTTTGCTAACAGAGTATAAATCCAATCAAATATGGCAAAAAGCTTATTGGAGTTTTTTGAACGAGATGGTAATTTCTTTGAGGCTTATGTTTCTCAAAGTATTAAGTTTATTGAAGCTGAAGCTGAAGGTGTTTATGTCGGTGACTATGCTAAGCAGAGCAAAGTTCATATACAGATTAAAAAACTTGCAAGAGAAATAGTTGAGTTCTTTGGAGAGGATAATGGCTAAAAAAGTTTCTTTAATGAACCGTAAAATTAATCAAAAGATTCATGATACTATCTCTCAAGAGAAAAAAGATATCCTCAGAGTAATGCAGTTACAAGACTTAAATGAGCAGGCAAGTAAGGTTGGTCAGCTTTTTGAGTTACCTTTGACTATCGTAAAACCAGATGCTAACCAACCACGCAAAACATTCAAAAATATTGATTCTCTAGCAGGTAGTATCAAAGAAAATGGTGTAATTCAGCCAATCATCGTTACAGCGAAAAAAGCTGACGGGATTCATTATATAATAGTTGGTGAACGAAGATATTTGGCAGCTAAGCAAGCTGGTTTGACAATGATACCATGCATAGTTAGACAAGAAGAGTCTGATGCAAATATTGTGCTGTTACAGCTTTTAGAAAATGATCAAAGAGAAAATGTTTCCCCATTTGAAGAGGCTGATGCTTTAAGAGATTTGATAGAGAATAAAAATGTCAAAAAATCTGATATAGCTAAGGTGTTAGGTAGAGATAACAGCTGGATATCTATGCGCCTAAAGATAGCTGAAGCTGATGAGAATATTCGTGAGCTGTCAAATAGAGGTATTATTCAAGATGTTAGAACTTTGTATGAGCTTAAGAAGTTTGCTGAAGAGATACCACAGGGGGCCCAAGAGTTTGTCAAAAAAGCTCTAGAGAATAAGATATCAGGTTCATATCGTAGTGCAATTACTCGTTATAGAGATAATTGGAAGCGCAAAGCTGAAATTTAGATAGTACAAAAATCGATGTCATAACTATTAAAGATATCACTAAAGATGGTAATCTTTTAAAAATAAAAGGTTCACGTTGCGGAACGAAAAGTTATACATATACTTTTGAAATAACACCAGAGTTCAAAAAATACTGTTTGATACATTAATAAATTAATAATAAAAAAATCATATGAAAATAGCAATTTTACAAACAGACCATATCCTAAAACATCGTCGTGGAATTGCCGGTGGTAATTATCTAGAAATGTTTACCAATCTTTTTTTAAGTTGTCTGTAGTGGTTGATTTTGATATTTTTGATGTAACTATACATAGGAGTATCCACAAGACTATAATATAATATGGTGGTTTTATAATAACTGAAAGTAAATCTATAGCTTTTGATAATCTTGCTTGGATTGTCAAGTTAAAAAGCAGAAATAGTTAAACTTCATGATAGTTACAAGAAGATTATAGGTATTTGTTTTGGACATCAAATTAGCTCAAGCCCTAGGTGGTAGAGTTGAACGAGGATCTAAGGGATTTGCAGTTGGTGTGCGTAATTGAGATTTTGACTAGAAAGTCATGGATGGAGCCCTTTCATAGTTATTTAAGTTTGTTGTTTTACCATCAAAATATGGTTGTTGAATTACCGCAGGGAGCTGAACTTATAAGTACGAGCTATTACTGTAAAGTTCAAATGTTTTATATAAATAATCATATTCTAGGCATACAGGCTCATACAGAAATGCTTAAGGTTCAAAACCGTGCCCTTATCAAAGAATATCAAAATGATATAAAAAATGAGTTTCATCATGCTTTAGAAAGCTTAAGGATTAGAGATAATAGTTTAATAATATCCAATTGGATGGTTAATTTTTTCGAGTAAGGATTGAAATATGCGACAAATAAATAGGCTAGTAGTTTTTGGAGATAGTCTTTTAGATAATGGTAATATCATGAAAACACTAGATATACCAGTTAAGCCATACTATGATGGCAGATTTTCAAATGGGCTAGTCTCAACAGAGATTTTAGCTCAAATGCTTGCCAAAGATCAGAAGCTATCAGAGATAAAACATAAAAATTATGCGATAGGAGGTGCTTTGACACATGGTACGAATCCATCATCATTACTAAGATATCATTCTTTTGCTGTATCTGAGCAAATTGTCAGGTTTGAAAATGAAGAAGGGAGGTTTGCTGATGATGATCTTGTCGTTATAAACGGTGGGGCGAATAACTTTATGTTTATGCTTTACAATGAAATCCCGTATATAAACCTAGTACCAAAATTTAGAGTAGCTCGAGATCTTAGTAAGATTGTCAGAAAAGCTATAAAAATGGGAGCTAAGAATATAATATTGTGGAATATCCCAGATGTTACTAAGGCACCAGCATATAAAGACTATCTATCTAACTGGGTGGGTAAATTTTTTAGATCATACATGCAAATAAATGTTAATCTACAGAATGGTTTATTAAGGAATCGTGTTGCAGAATTACAAGCAATTTTTCCAAATATAAATCTTAAGCTTTTTGATTTTTATAGCTTATTAAATGATTGTGTT
The DNA here is from genome assembly GCF_003069505.1 of Francisella-like endosymbiont. Classification (NCBI taxonomy): domain Bacteria; kingdom Pseudomonadati; phylum Pseudomonadota; class Gammaproteobacteria; order Thiotrichales; family Francisellaceae; species Francisella-like endosymbiont. The sequence goes on from NZ_QAPC01000001.1 coordinate 680,763, forward strand.
GAGAACCCAGCTAAATATGGATTTGAAAATGTTACTGGTGCCTGTGTCGATAGCTATGGTGGTGCGGATTCATTAGGTAATATTCAATATGATATAGAGATAATGGGTGATCCAGAGAGGTATTTATGTTGGGACTATTGCCATCCAACAGCAAAAGCCAATAGGTTGGTTGCAAGTAAAATGTTTGATTTATGGAAACATGATATATGAGTCAAGATTTAATAGCTCAGCTTGAGTTTATTAGTGAACTTGAAAAATTAAAAAAAGTTTATCACCAAACTTGGTTGCCATGTGATAGTAATCGTCATGAAAATAGTGTTGAACATAGTTGGTAAGTTGCCCTGTCTGCTAAGATTTTGATGTAGTATGCTAATGTCAGCTTAGGTATTGCTAAAGTTACCAAGATGCTTTTGATTCTGATATAGTTGAGATGTTATAGTGGTGATACTTTTGCGTTTGCTGATAGTCAAACTCTACACTCACAGAGACAAAATGAACTTGCTGCAATTAAAAATAGCTAAAATTTTACCTAAATCTCAAGGACAACAGCTAGAGCAGCTATGGCTGGAGTTTGATAGCGTGCAGACAAATGAAGCAAAATTTATAATGCTATAGATAGGTTAGTACCAGCAATACAAAACTTTAATAATAATAATGGAGGTACATGGAAAAAAGTATAGTATTTTTAAGGATAAAATCTTAGAAAGAAGTAAACACTTAAATGAAATAGCACTAAAATCATATGATTATCTACTTGACAAGTTTGAAGAAAACTTTGTAGGCGATTTTTTTAAAATAAGCTATTAAAATAAACCAATCTTAAAACTCTATCTTAAATCATATGTTTTAAAGATAAATTAATCCTTAAATTCAGTTGCAACTATATAGAACTCTCGTGATTTTGCTCTTGAAGATTTTGGTTTAAACTGAATAACTTTATTGAAAGACTCTCTTACTAGCTTGAGATACTCATCACTACCTTGACCTTGAAAAACTTTTGCAACGAAACAGCCATTTTTATTAAGGCTCATATTGGCAAAATCCAGAGCTAACTCAAGCAGATATATCGATTTTGCTTGATCTGAAGTTTTATTACCACTTAGATTTGGTGCCATATCAGAGATAACACAATCAATTTTTTGATTATTGACAAGAATATTGAGTTTTTGATAAGTTTCATAACTAGAAAAGTCGCCTTGAATAAATTCTACTCCAGCTATTGGAGCCATCTCTAATAGATCTAGAGCAATAAGCTTACCATTTTTACCTATGTATTTTATAACTTGCTCAGACCAGCCACCTGGAGCTGTACCAAGATCGACGACAAACATGTTTGGTTTAAATAATTGATACTTATTTTGTATTTCAATGATTTTGAAACTTGCTCTACTACGGTAACCAAGCTTATTTGCTTGGATGACATAGTAGTCTGAAGTATGCTCATGTAACCATCTTTTAGTACTAGAACCTTTTGACATTTATTTAGCTAATTATTTTTTTGTATATTGTATGAATATTTTTATAATAAATAAAGATTTGTAGTGTTGTTAAATTTGTATATTTGAAAAGCTTATAAAATAGCTACTTTGTAGTTATACTTACAGTATTGAATATTTTAGGTTATTAGGTCTAAATATGCCCAAGAAAATTTTACCCCTTTGTTTGGTGAGTTTGGTAATGGCTTCATGTACTATAAAAAGTGATTTAGAGGATAATATTACCCATTATGAGAAACTAACAAGATATAGTATGGTTAAACAAGTTGATTTTAGTAAGCATACAAATGATATTGATGGAGCAAGATTCTTAGTAGCAAATTATCCAGATCAAATTATTCGTCTTGATGGTGTTGATTTTGATAATAGATATAATAAGTTAGTAAGCTATTTAAAAACTAATGGCTATACAATTATGGTAAATGAAAAATTACCTTTGACAGCTACAATTATTACTGAGGTTAATAAGCCTCTTCCTAATGTAAAATATATTGGTATTATTATGGAACAGGATTCAAAAATTGGTCAAACAATCTACAATATATCTTATGGCGGCAATGAATTCAAAGCGCGCCAATTATATACTGACTATAAAAAGTCATTATGATTTCTTATTTAGTAAACAAAGATACCATTATCAAGAGTATAACTCCACATGTAATAGCTGAGTCAGCTATATTAAAAGATGGCCAGTGATAGTTGTTGATATGAAAATCTAAGAAATCAATTACATAGCCTTGAAAAGCACGATTGTAAAAGTTGCCTAGGGCACCACCTAGAATAAGTGTAAAAGAAAATAGATTAAGTTTCTCAGTAGCTGGTTGCTTGACAATTAGGTAAATAAGAACAATTGCTGCAAACAGTGAAATGATTGAAAACATTATCATCTGCCATGATGTTTGATCATTACTTAGAAGACTAAACACTGCACCATGATTGTATAACAACGTAAGATTAAAAAAACTAGTTATTTTTACAGATTTAGCAAACTCTAGATATGTATTTGCTAAATACTTAGTATATAAGTCAGATAAAATAATCAAAATTGCTAAGATAAAATATTTCAATTTTGGTTTAAGCAAATTCACGTGACTCTCCAGTTGCTGTAGTTATATTTTCGACACAACGAATACAGATATCTTTGTACTGTTGATTCCCTCCAACTGTTGAGCTGCGATGCCAGCATCTTTCACACTTAGGTTCTTTAATTTTAGTTATTTCAATAAATAAGCCAGGAATATTAGCAGCAATTGACTTACATGACTTTTCTTCAATTACTTTTAGGTTTGCTTTTGAAGATATTAGTAAGAATCTAAGTTCATTACCAAGTTTTTCTAGTAGCTTATAATTATCCTTATCAGCATAAATTGTAATTTCAGCTTCTAGAGAGGCTTTGACAACATCTTCATTTCTTTTAATCTCAAGTACTCTATTTACTTCAGAGCGTATTTCTTGGATTTTTGCCCAGTATTCTAGATCTAGTTCAGCATCTGTGTCAAAAGATTTAAGTTCTGTATACCACTCACAAAGCTGGATTGGCAGGTCAGTAGTCTTTGGTGCAGCTTCCCAGATTTCATCAGCAGTGAATGAAAGTATAGGTGCCATCCATCTTACAAGAGCATGGACAATATGATAAATAGCTGTTTGGGCAGACTTGCGTGGATGTCCATCAGTTTTTGCAGTATACTGTCTATCTTTGATGATATCTAGGTAAAAACTTCCCATTTCAATAGAGCAGAAATGATGTATTAGCTGCGCGACTGTATGAATTTGATATTTATCATAAGCATCAATGATTTTATCCTGAAACTCTTTGGTTTTAGCTATTGCCCATTGATCTAGCTTAACTAATTTATCAAATTCAATAATATCAGTAGCTGGGTTAAACCCATCTAAGTTTGAAAGTAAGAATCTAGCAGTATTACGCAATCTACGATAAGTATCTGCAGTTCTTTTTAAGATTTGATCAGATACTGCCATTTCACTTTTATAGTCAGTTGAAGCTGTCCAGAGACGTAAGATATCAGCACCAAGAGTGTTATAGATATCTTGAGGAGATGTTACATTCCCAAGAGATTTAGACATCTTGCGACCATGCTCATCTACTACAAAGCCATGAGTGAAAACTTCTTTATATGGTTGGCTACCTTTAGCAGACATTGCTACTAAAAGCGATGTTTGAAACCAGCCACGATGTTGGTCAGATCCTTCTAAATATAAATCAGCTGGATAGTTTAGGCGTTTGTCTATGTCTAGTATACACATACTAGATGAGCCAGAATCAAACCAAACATCTAAGATATCTTTGACAGGCTTATACTGATCAGTTTCTACGATGAATTCACTGTCATCAGCATTAAACCATACTTCGATATCCCCTTTTTCAATTTTCTCAGCGACTTTGTTTAGTATTTCAATAGTGTTTGGATGTAGTTCTTCAGTTTCCTTATGGATAAATAAAGGTAATGGGACTCCCCAAGTTCTTTGGCGTGATATACACCAGTCAGGTCTATCTTTAACCATGCCCTCTATACGTGTTTGCCCCCAGCTAGGCGTCCAGCTAGTTTCTTTGATAGCTTGTAGTGCTTTATCACGCAATCCTTGTTTTTCCATGCTTATGAACCATTGTGGTGTTGCTCTAAATATAAGAGGAGTTTTGTGCCGCCAGCAGTGAGGATAGCTATGCTTGATCTTATCAGAATTCATTAGGCGTTTTTTCTCACCAAGAAGTTCGATAATTCTATTATTAGCTTTAAATATAAATTCTCCAGCAAATAGTTTGGTATTTTCGCTATAGCAACCATTACCTTTGACAAAAATTTCCATAGATAAGTTATGCTCTTTTCCTAGGTTGAAATCCTCAACACCATGAGTAGGAGCTGTATGTACCATACCTGTACCAGAACCATCAGTGACATGATCACCATGTAAAATTGGTACATGACGACTGTAGAAAGGGTGCTCAGCTATAATTCCAGTTAGTTTATCACCAGTTGTTGTAGCAATTATTTGAGCATTTTCTATGGCATATCTTTTAAATGTTTGCTCAACTAGATTTTTAGCCAAGATAATATAAAAATCTCCAATTTTAATTAAGCTGTAGTTTAGTTGGTTGTTTACTGCAATTGCTTGGTTAGCAGGAAGTGTCCAAGGAGTAGTTGTCCAAATAATTGCAAAAGCATCATGATTTAGCGAATCTAAACCAAAAGCTTGTGCAAGTTTGTTTTTATCTTTGATTTTAAATTTGACATCGATAACAGGAGAAATCTTATCGGCATATTCAACCTCAGCCTCAGCAAGTGCTGAACTACAGTCAGTGCACCAATGCACAGGTTTAAATCCTTTGCTTAGATGACCATTATCAATAATCTTAGCTAATGTTCTAATCATATTAGCTTCATAATCAAAATTCATAGTTAGATATGGCTGTTCCCAGTCACCTAGAACACCAAGTCTCTTGAAATCTTTTTTTTGGATTTCTACTTGTTTTTTAGCATATTTGCGACATTTTTTTCTAAAAGCGTCCTCAGATATACCTTGACCAGCTTTTCCATGTTTTTTCTCAACTTGTAACTCAATTGGTAAGCCATGACAATCCCAAGTAGGAATATAAGGAGCATCATAACCACTTAGGGTCTTTGACTTGATAATTATATCTTTAAGGATTTTATTTACTGCATGGCCAACATGAATATTACCATTAGCATATGGGGGACCATCATGAAGAACAAATTTCTCACGTCCAGCAAAATGTTCTCTAATTTTTTTATAAATACCTTGCTTTTCCCATTTGTTAAAAATGATTGGTTCTTTATTAGCTAGGTTACCTTTCATCGAAAAAGATGTTTTTGGTAGATTTAAGGTGTCTTTATAGTCACTCATATGGGTTTATTCCTTAGATATTAAATAATAAGTTTATATTGAGAAATTTAAAATTACTTAAGGTCAAATTATAAAGTACAAAGTTGATTATGTTAATAGCCTATAATGTAGTTATTAATTTTTTTGCAGTTTGAATATCTTTGAATATTTGTGATTTTAATTCTTCAAAAGAATTAAACTTTATTTCTGTCCTGATAAAACTGACTATTTCTGTGGTTATATGTTTACCATAAATATCCCTATTAAAGTTAAAGATATGAGTCTCAAGAAGGTTATTCTTACCATCGATAGTTGGCCTAGTACCAGCATTAGTTACTCCATAGAAAATCTCATCATCGATAAAAATCCTAGTTAGATAAACTCCCTTGAGAGCCGAATTTTTAGGTAATTTCTGATTGGCGGTATTAAAGCCAATTTTTCTACCATTTTTTTTGCCATGTATGACACGTGAGTTAATTTTTAGTGATTCACCTAAGAGCTTGTTGGCTTCTGCCAAATCATGATTTGTAATAGCTTGGCGAATATCACTGCTACTGATACGGTGATTATCTAGATTTAAGGTAAAAACCTTATCAACACTAAAATCATGGGTTTGTGAGTATTGGTTTAGAAGTTCATAATCACCGCCACGGTTTTTGCCAAATTTAAAGTCATCACCAACAATTATATGTTTGGTATTTAGCTTCTTGACAAGAAATTCTTCGATAAATTCTTTTGCAGTAATATTTGCAAATTTTGTATTAAATTTTTGACAAATTATATACTCTACACCAAGTTTATGTAAGTTGATTACTTTGTTTCTAAAATCATATATTCTTAACGGAGCTCTTTCTTTTGAGAAAAACTCTTTAGGTAAAGGTTCAAAGAATAAAATGTAGGGTACTAGATTATTCTCTTTAGCTATAGTTAAGAGTTTTTTTACGATTGCTTGATGACCTAGATGGATGCCATCAAAAGAGCCAATAGCTATTGCTTTAGGTAAAGGATCTTTGGTTTTATTTAAGTTTGTAATAATTTTCATTATAATAAAGAAGGTTTAAAGCAAACTCATTTGAAAAGTAATAATAGCGTATAGTATTCATTTTTTATTGAAAAAAAGCAACTACTGATAGATACTTATTTGTTAGATGTTTTGTTATAGTGTAACGTAAAATTTTATAAGTGGTTTTGGTCATGGAAAGACGTGAAAAAAGAATAAGAAAGTTAAGAAATAAAAGCGGTAAAGTTTTTGCAATAGAAACCAATCTTACAGGTAGACAGCTCTTAAATAATAGAGTTTTAAATAAGGATGTTGCTTTTAGTCAAGAAGAAAGAATTGCTTTTGATCTTATAGGCTACCTACCAGAAAAAGTCGAAAGTCTCGAAGAGCAGGCTATTAGAGTAAGAAGACAGCTTGATTTGAAACCTAATTCTCTTGAAAAATATGTATTCTTAAATAGGCTTCATGACTTAAATACTACGCTATTTTACCACTTTGTGCGTGAGAATTTAGAAGAAATAATGCCGATTATATATACACCAACAGTAGGTGAGGCAGTTGAAAAGTATAGTAGCCAATTTAGAAAACAAAGTGGTTTATTTATCTCTATAAGTCATAAAAAACATATTGCTAGAATACTAGAGCGATATGAGTATAATAGTATTGACCTAGTACTTGTTACAGATGGTGAGGCAATTCTTGGGATTGGTGATCAAGGCATTGGTGGTATGAATATTAGTGTTGGTAAGATTATGGTCTACGTTGCTGCGAGTGGTATAGATCCAGCAAGGGTTTTACCCATACAGCTTGATATGGGTACAAATAACAATGTTTTATTAAGTGCCTCAGATTACTTAGGTATACGTTTACCAAGAGTCTCTGGTGAAACTTATGATGAGTTTATTGAAGAGTTTGTTACTCAAATTAAAGCTAGATTTCCAAATGTGTTTTTACACTGGGAGGATTTAGGTCGTGATAATGCTACGCGTATTCTAGAAAAATATAAAGATAAGCTATGTACATTTAATGATGATATTGAAGGTACAGGTATTGTTGCGGCAGCTAACTGTATAGCTGCTGTCAAAACAGCAAGCACCATAAGAATAAATGCAGGTGAAATAACCACTGAAGAAGCATTAAGCGGTATATGTGATATTAAAGTAGTTATTTTTGGTGCTGGTAGTGCCGGTTGTGGGATAGCTAGGCAGCTTGCTGATGTAATCGCTGACAGAGCTGGAGTGTCTATTGAGAAAGCTAGAAACAGTATTTATTTAGTAGATAGATATGGTCTAGTTTGTAATAGACTAAGAGCAAAAAAAATTACACCAGAGCAGAAGCTTTTTGTTAAAACTAGTGAAGAAATTGATAAGTGGAAAGTTGAAGGCTTTAATTATATTACGCTTGAAGAAACAGTTAAAAATACAAAATGTGCCATTTTAATTGGAACTTCTGGTCAGCCTGGGTCATTTACTAAAGAAATTATTAAAACTATGGCAAAAAATAATAATTACCCTATTATTATGCCTTTATCTAACCCTACATCTCTTTGTGAAGCATTACCTGAAGATATTATTAAATGGACAAATGGCAATGCACTAATTGCAGCGGGTAGCCCATTCCCTGATGTGACATATAATGGTCGTGAGTATCGTATTTCTCAAGGAAACAATGCCTTTATATTCCCAGGTTTAGGCTTGGGTTCTGTAGCTGTACATGCCCGAGTTCTTACAAAAGGTATGATTAGAGCAGCTTGCTATAGATTAAGTGATTTATCACTAATGGTAATCCATGAGGATATTACTCAACCATTACTAGCTAGGATAACAGATTTAGTTGACGTTACTAAAGAGATTACAAAAGCAGTAGCTAAGCAGGCGATTTTAGAAGGTGTACATGGCGTTGATATAGATCTAGAAGATCTAACCGGGATTGAGCTTGATGAAGAGATTGAGAGATTAATTAATTTATCATCATGGACACCAATATATGCACCATATATGCCAATCTAAATCAGTTTGTGCTTCTGAGACTTAGAAACAGTTTACACATATAGAATATTTAGTTATTATTTATCTTTTTAAAGGTGCAAAATTTATTGAACCCAAGCATATAATTGTGCTAAACTCGACGGGATTTTCTTCGATTTGCTGGTTTATTGTTATAGGGAAGTTTTACTATGGTGCGTAAATTAAAAAAAACCTGTTTGTTGGTTAGTAGCTTATTAGCTTGTAGTGGTTTAGCTTCTTCTGAAAATTCTCCTCAAGTTGTTTCACAAGGAGGTCCTCTTGGCGCTACCAGTATTGGTGATCAAACACTAGGTCAGCCAGATCCAAATGCTAGTGCAGTACCTTCAACAGCACAAGCTACAGGATCAAATCTAAATGATAGAGAACTTTTATTAAAGTTACAGCAACAAGTACAGCAACTTCAAGGACAGTTGCAGCATCTTAAAGCCCAGGGCAATATTGGTGGTGGATTAGAAAATACATCTAATGGTAGTTCACAGTTTACCACTTATAGTTCAAGGGTTGATGGTAATAAAAACCCTCGTACGCTTAGCGGAAATGGTGAAAGTAGAGATTTAAGTCAGGCTTTAATTGGTGGTGAGACTTCATCAGATATTATGGAGAATGTCAATGTGAGTAATTCAATCATCAATCTAGGTGATCAGGCATTAGGAGGTGTATTTAACCAAAAAGGTGGTATTGACGTAGGTGGAGCTCCGGCAATTACAACCCAAGGTCAGGTTACTTACTTAAGTTCATACTCTGGTAACAACAGTATCCCAATCGGGCAGATTTCTTCTAACCTTTTTGCTTCAACATTATTAGGTCAAAGAGAGAAATTTGATGATTATTCAGTATTCTTTGGTGGTTTTATTGAAGCAGATGCACAAGCATGGTTTGGTAGTAGCATAACTAGATCTGGAGCAAATTCTCATCCTGGTAATGGTCAAAATATATATTTGACTAGTGCTAACCTTTATTTCTTATCAAATTTAGGTCACTACGTAACAGCACAATTTGACTTTGACACTAACGAGTCAGGGCAGTTTAGTTTGGGTAACGCCTTTGTGATTTTTGGTAACTTAGATACTTCCCCATTCTTCGTAACTGCTGGTAGAAATAAACTTTCAGTCGGTACATATGGTGGTGGTGGTACCTGGACAAGTGGTATCACAAAATTCTTATCACCAGGTAACGTTACCAACTTATCTGTTGATTATAAAGACCAAGTTTGGAACGCCAATATTGCAGTATTTGGTTCAGATGACAAGCATGCAAATGTCTCAACTGGTTTATTCTATGCCGATAGTTGGACATCAAATTTGGCAGTTGGTTTTAACATTGGTTATGTCTTTAATATTGCAGGAGCTGATAATTTTTCGATAGCAAGCTCATTGAAAAATTTAAATCGTAGTGGTGATAATGTTGGTGCTTTAAACGTCGATGGTAACTTAACTTATGCAATTTGGGATGGGTTCTTAAACTTAGGTGCTGGTTGGGCAAGTACAACAAATAAAGAAGATTTTAATGGTAACGGAGGCAATGTATTAGCTGGTGCATGGTATGGAGCGGCCAACTATTCATTAGTGCTTGGTGGTAGAAATACTAACTTTAACGTTACGTATGGCCAATCATATAATGCTGCAGCCATTCCAATGGCGACAGCAAATGCCTCGCCAAATTTCGGTCAAACAGCAGCAGGTATTAAACAACAGCTTATTTTTTCGGCTCAACGTGCTTACTTTGATGATAATGTTTTGTTTGGCCCTGAATATGCGTATCAAAGACTGTATACTGGTGAGCATATGAATACAATTACGCTGGATATGTCTGTATACGTATAAAAAATATATCGTATGAATGTTTAAAAAAAGCTTTTAGTTGTTATTACATTATTATTTTTTTTAGACATTAATTATGCAACAACTAATCAAGCTAATGACTCTTCAAAATTAAATGCTACCGAAATTACTAAACTTGCTAATAAAATTAGGCTCTTACAAGCTCATATCGCTAAACTTGATAATCAAAGAATAACTGATGATACTGTTGTGGGACTGACTGGGTTCACAGCAAAAAGTCTCTAGTGATCAGTTTAATGATTTCGACAAAAGCACGAAAGTTAGATAATAATATTTACAGCAACAAGTAACTTTAAGCTCGCCTGATAGTGATAGAGAGGTCGATGTTGGTAATCAAGTTAAGATTACCACCCAAGGTGAGGTCTCATATGTTGGTTCATTCTCGAGTAATAATACGGTACTATTAAGCAGTTACCAAGTAACCTTTTTGCCTCAAGTATCCTAAGGCAGATAGCTTTCTTTGATAATTACTCAATTTTCTTAGGTGGATTTATTCAAGCTGATGTACAAATCTGGAACGGTACTGATATTACAACTATAAGTGGTGGAAATTTTCCAGGTACTGGCCTTAACTAGTGCAACGCTATACTTTTTGGCGAATCTTGGTCATTATGTCACAGCGAATTTGGATTTTGTTGCTAACCAGAATAATAATTATGATCTGCAGGATGAATTTGTAATTTTTTGGTAATCTTGATACAATACCAGTATTTGTATCTGTTGATAAATATAGTCCTTCAGTGAGCTCGTTTGGAGGTGGTGGCCCTTAGACAAGTGGTATCACTGCGAATATATTTAGACCACTTAAAGGGGGTTTACCAATGTAGTAATAAACTATCGTGGTGATACCTCAAATGCTAACTTTACTGTTTTTGATGCAAAAAAACATGTGACTTTCTCTGTAACGTATTTTGATGCTGTGAGTATTCGAAATATAGCCAAAGTAGATTTTAATTTGGGTTATATGCATGATATTCATGGTGCTAATAATGATTTAACTTTGTTGATAAGCATTTCAGAGAGTTTAATATCAATATAGCTATAAACTTTGAGAGTATTCCTTTCCTACCAGGAAATTTAAATATTCGTGCTGGCTGGATAACTACTACAACCCAAAGTACACAATTTAATGGTCGTAGTAATGCATTTGCAGGAGCTTTTACAGTACAAGTAGCATACACTTTTAGATTATTTGGCAGCGGTCAGAATATTAACGCTAGTTATGGCCACTCTTATAATGCCGATAACATTATCTACTGGAGGGCGCTTTTTTCTAGCAGCTTCAGGGATTAAAGATCAAATTCTAATATCTACTCAACGATCATTCTTTGATAACAATGTTCTTATTGGTCTAGAGTATTCATGGCAGAGCTTGTGCAATGGGCAGCGGATGAATACATTTACACTAGATCTTTCGGTTTATATCTAGGAGGAGTACTTAGATAGTCTATTTTAGTAACTAACTAATCACGAAGAGCAAGAAATTTACTAGGTAAATATTGTTTTGCGTAACAGCAACATAATTTTGCTATTACACTATATATTTGTGAATTAGCTCTCTGAGTGATAGTAAATACTTTAGAGTATGCCTGCAAATGCTTATTATAGTCTCTATATTCATCAGAAAACTTGTCTGCGAATATATTTATAATTATAAATCTGATATTAAATATACTTTTTAATCACTTATTGGTATTTGTATATTGATAATATTTCTTATAAGTTCAATAATTTAATTTATATTTTAGTAATTATTATTTTATTAATAATATTTATTAAAAATATAGATAAAGAAGGTAAAAATGAATAAAAAATAACATGATTAATTTTTATGACTGGTTCTATAAATGTAGGATTAGTTTATCTAGATAATAAGTTTAATTTCGTGGATAAAACCTCAGGAACAGTAACGAAGTTTAAATTCATCGAAATGATCTGATTATTAGTGATCAAAAGCTGATGAACTTAAATATCTAGATCAAGAGAGGTTACCGGTAATATTTTTAAATATAATTAACCAGCGGAGAGACATAAAATAGAGGTATTTAAAGATTTGACTTTTTTCCATATGCATTTTCAAATACTGATTTTACTTTTCATGTTGATAAAGAGGAAAGAGCTGCTTTAAATTCTTGCTCAAGGTAGCAATAATCATTGCAATAATTGGTGGTTTGAATAAAGATCAATGTTTTTTCTTTCAAAGAGGAAACAATACTAATAATGAAATCATAATGACTTCAAGTAATTGTATAAATAACTGGTAATTAAGAAGGTAAGTAAAAATGAAAAAATATTATTTTATTTAGTATGTTAGCAACTACTTCAACTATGTGTGCAACACAAGTTAGTGCTAAATTAAAAATCCAAAATAATTTTAATGCTGTGATGCATGTGAAAATGTCTAAAGAGCTTAGTTCTAAAGCAAAATTTGAGAAAAATGCTGCTTATGATATTCAACCAGATAAAGCACAAAAAATTACTGTTTTGATAGATTATGGAGCTACTGGTGATTTTTATGTTGAAGTTGATGCTCAGTGTAAATTTAATGCAAGTGTTGATGCAGAGGTATGGGAACTTATAAGTTCTGGAGGCAAACATCTAGCTGACTTTAAAACAGAGGTGAGTTGTAATTTTGCAGCTAATGCAAGCGCTTTTGCGACTCTAGGCATATCTCAGTTAACATCTCTAGTAGCTAATGTATCTTTCACAAAGAGTGATGGATTGCACGAATGTAGTTTAAATAAAGATTACATAAATATTTATCTTAGATCATCAAATAAGGTGGTATAGATATCACGTACCAGATGTCTTAGGAGGTGCTCAGTATGGTTGTTATACAAGTGAAGATAATTCATTAGTAGTTGATAAGAATATTCTACCACCAACTCATGTTAAGCTTATCGTCCCATCTTCAAAGATGACATATTCTGTAACTCTAGATTCATAATTATTATTCTAAATTACAAATTATTTTTTACCTTAAGTGATTTGCTTTATAAAAATTCTGAAATAGAGTAAGATTATCGGTAAATTATAAAATTATCGAGTAACAATGTCTTTTTTAGTTGCAATTGTGGGTAGAGCCAATGTTGGTAAATCTACTCTTTTTAATGTTTTGACAAACTCGCGTGATGCCTTAGTCTTTGATTTTGAAGGTGTAACGCGTGATCGTCAATATGGGCAAGCAAAATACGATGATTTGGATTATCTAGTAGTTGATACTGGTGGTATCTCAGATAAAGATGTAGGCTTTGATGAGTTTATAGCTAAACAATCACAAGTAACTATAGATGAGGCAAATATAGTTTTCTTTGTAGTTGATGGTAAGGCTGGATTGACAGCTGGAGATGAGTATGTTGCTGATCTTTTACGCCAGAAAGATAAGAAAGTAGTAGTTGTGGTAAACAAGGTTGATGGTACCGAAGAAGAAGCAGCAATGGCTGAGTTTTATAGTTTTGGCTTTGATAAAGTATTTGCAATATCTGCAGCACATCGTAGAAACACACAAAAGCTAGTTGATAAGTTTCTGAAAAAACCATTAAACGAATACTATCAAGATTATACTCAAACACAAGAGCATAAAGAACAACAACGTCATGGTGTCCATTTTTCATTAATTGGTAGACCTAATGTTGGTAAATCGATACTTACAAACAGAATGCTTGGTGAAGATAGAGTCGTGGTATTTGATATGCCAGGCACTACAATTGACAGTGTCAGTATTCCGTTTGAGCGCCATGGTCAGAAGTATACTATAGTTGATACAGCTGGTGTGCGCAAAAGAGGCAAGGTAAAACAAACTTTAGAGAAGTTTTCGGTAATAAAAACATTACAAACAATACAAGATTCAAATGTTGTAGTCGCAGTAGTTGATGCAAGACAGAGTATTTCAGATCAAGACCTAAGTCTGATACATTTTGCTATCAAAAATGGTAGAGCATTAGTTTTAGCTGTAAATAAATGGGATGGTATGACAGAAGAGGATCGTACTCAGGTTAAACAAGACCTTAAAAGAAAGCTTTTTTTCCTACAGGATTATGTTGATATACACTTTATCTCAGCATTACATGGTACTAATGTTGGTCATATTTTTGAGTCAATAGACACGGCCTATACTTGTGCAAATAAAAAAATAACTACAGCTGATGCTACGCGTTTAATGCAGCTTGCAGTAGAGGCGCATTCACCACCAATCGTAGGTAAGTTTAGAATTAAACTTAAGTATGCTCATGTTGGAGGCCACAATCCACCAGTTATTGTGATACATGGTAACCAAGTAAGTAGATTACCAAACTCATATAAAAGATATTTAGAAAATTTCTTTAGAGAAGCTTTAGATTTCTGTGGTACTCCAATAGTGTTTGAGTTTAAGCAGTCAGAAAACCCTTTTGCAGATAGAAAAAATAAGAGATCAAAAGATGAAGGCAGTAAGAGTAAAAAAAATAAGTAAGATTGCTGATGAAATAACCATTAATATTAGTGGTGCAAAAAATGCTTTGTTACATTTAATTTTTGGAAGCTTAATTCCAGATACTAAAACAAAATTTACTAATGTTCCAACGACTCTTTTAGACTATAAAGGTGCTAAAGAGATCTTAGAAAGTGTCGGTGCTCAAGTCATCGAAAAGGGTGAGAATGTAACTATTGATACAACTAGCATTTCAAATGAAACTTTAGAGCTATGTGGAAAGATGACATCTAAAACACGCTGTTCTTTGATGCTTTTAGGCTCATTACTTAAAAAAAAAGGTCGTGTTAAGATTGGTTTTCCTGGAGGTTGTAGTTTCAGTGAAAAAAGGCCTTTTGATATTCATCTAAATGGCTTAGAAGCGTTGGGAGCTGAAGTCAAATTGATTGATGATCATATAGAAGTTATTTACAAAGAAGAAAAAAACGCGGAGTTTAAGATGCCTTTTCCTTCAGTTGGTGCAACTATTAATTTGATAATGTATGCTGTGACTGGTAACTCTGAGGTTATACTTGAAAATGTTGCTTTAGAACCTGAGGTTGTTACATTAATAGACTATCTTAATCAATGTGGTGCAAATATTAATTTTGATACGGATAGCAGAAAAATAAAAATCTTAGGTGTCATGAGATTAAACGGCTGTGAGTTTGAAATTATTTTTGACCGTATTCAAGCTATGACTTATGCTGCTATGGCATATTTGCATAAAACAAATGTTACAATTACAAATATTAATACCCAAAATACATACAATATCAAAAAACCACTAGAAAAATTGGTCAATGCTGGAGCTAAATGGGAGTATGACCAAGTTAATCGTAGTATTAAGTTTTTTGGTAAGGATAGTCTTATCAAAGGTGTTGATATAATTGCCGCACCTTTTCCACATTTCCCTACTGATTTACAGCCAATATATGCAGTGATGTTATTTATGGCAAATAGCTCTAGTACTATTCAAGATACGGTTTACCCTGAGCGTATAAATTATGTTTATCAAATTCGTAAAATGGGTTTTAATATATCTATAGATAATACTCTTATAAAAATAAAGCCACTTGAAAATCTAGATGATATACGCCCAGCGGTGATGAGTGTCAAAGATCTGCGCGCTGGTATGGCATGCTTAATGGCAGGATCATTATTATATGAATTTTCGATTATTAATAATGCTCATCAGATATTTAGAGGGTATAATAATCTCATAGAAAATATGTCTCATTTTATGCAAATAGAGATTTTAAATGATAATGTTTAGGTAACTAATGTCAGAGTATATATCTTTAGAACAATATAATACATATCGTATTAGGTCTTTTGCTAAATATGTTTATTTTCCTACTAATAATCAAGAACTATTAGATATTATTAATAAGCATCAGAAATTATTTTTCCTTGGTAACGGTAGTAATGTCATTTTTTCTAAAGAGTATTATGATGATGTAGCATTTGTGATTTTCACTAAAAAATTCAACTCTTTAAATATTACTGATAATTATGTTAATGTCCAAGCTGGAGTATTATTACAGGATCTTGTATTAGCTACCTATAATGCTGGCTTAAGTGGTATTGAGACTTTTTATGATGTGCCAGCTAGTGTTGGTGGAGCATTGATTATGAACGCTGGTGCATATGGTGATGAGATATACACTTGTGTCAAAAGTGTCACAATACTTAACCTTAATACCAAACAGATAAAAAAATATTCAAAAAAAGATATTGAATATGGTTATAGATATTCGATTTTTAAGTATATGAAAGATATTTGTATTTTATCAGCGGAGTTTGAGTTTGAGCATAAATCAAAACAAGAGATAAAAGCAAAACTAGATGATATTTATTCATGCCGGTTATCTAATTTACCACAAAAACCTACGGCTGGAAGTGTTTTTAAGAGACCACAAGCAAATATGCCAGTAGGTGTTATGGTAGAGCAGCTAGGGCTAAAAGGTAAGCAAATTGGTGATGCGCAAATATCACCAAAGCACAGCGGCATTATCGTAAATAATGGTAATGCTAGCGGTCAGAACATCTTAGACCTTATTGAGTTTATAAAACAACAAATTTTGGAGCATTATAATACCGAGTTACATGAGGAGCAAATTGTTATTTAAATTGCTTTAGATAAAAGCTCTTTCTTATATGTATAATATCTACTATACTTTGCATAGGAAAAAATTTTTTGACAAATTATGAAAAAAAGTTTTATCATCTTTGATAATTGTTTCCTTATGTTGCAGTATTTCTATAGCTGATACAATTACTGTTAAGGCTCAACAGGTAGTCAATATTGGTAGTAAAGATAACCAACTGCGTCAGTATGCTTCTAAAACTTCTATAAATAGTGATTCTGCTTTGTTAACTCAAAGTCAAATTGCTAGTTTCTGTTATTAAACAAAGTGAAGCGCCTAAAGCAAATGATTATGGTGATACTTTGAGTAGTCTTGTTGACACTGGTGATGATGATTATGAAAAGCTTTTAGCTGAAGCTGAAGAGATCCTAAAAGATAATGCTCCATCAGAAACTAAAAAAAAGATAGATGCTTTCAATCTTGAACTTGCAACTAAAGCTAAACAGGAAAAACAAAAACTTAAAAAGCCAGCAGCGAGTGTCTTAACTGAGGCGCGTAATATGATTAAAGAAAATCATAATATTGATCAAGATTTTAAAAAATCGCAAAGTTATTATAAAGCTAAGTCCACTAAAGATTATATTGATGAGAATATTAAAAAATATAATTACGAATATAAAGTAAAAAATTATAAAAATCTTTTAGATAATGTTAGTGCCCCTGAAGAAATAGATAAAACATTTGAGCAAATAGATAACGATGAAAATAGCCAGGGTTTTAAGTATAAACTATCTGATGGTTATCCTATCGAACAAATTACTACTGTAGGGTTGCTAAGTGGTGAACAGCAGCGTTTTAAAAAATGTTTGATTATGAAAACCTATGGAGGTGGTACATGGAGAACATATTGTCAGCCACTGAAAAAACCGACAAAATGTTCTGATTATGATTGGCAGCAGTTATCTACTATGCCTGTCATGTATTGCTAAGAGATTTTTTCTTAAAATCAGTAATTTGTTTTTTTAGCTCTTCTAAGCTTATTCTATTTGAGTTTACTTGAGATTTTAGAGTGTTATCTTGAGACTTGCGTATGGCATAACCGTATAATGCTTCTATTTCTAACTGTAAATTTTGTTTAAATTTCTTAATAAAACTATACCACATACTTTTACCAGTTAAGCCACATTGCATATTTGTATCAGCTAGTGGTTCATTTAGATGTCTTATATCATCAAAAAGAATATTTATATTCTCATAAGTAAATGTGATAAGATCTGACTCAATAGCAAGGCTTTTATATTGGCTAGCTTGTAGCATATTTCCCCAAGTTAGAAGATCAATCATGCTATTGGTATGCTTGTGATTACTGACACATGCAAAAGCTTCTTTCAGTGTCGCAAATGATTTATCGCCAAAAGTTGAAAAGAGTAAAATACCATCATCATCATTAATCAGCTGATAATATTTATCTAGCTCTTGAGATAAATTATCTGTTAAGTGAATAATAGAGTTTGAGAAAATAATATCAAATTGTTGCTTAAAGTTTTGATTGGTGTGAATATCAGCGTTAGGAAATCGTTTGTATAATTTCTCAAAATAATCATTATCACTATAACCAGTGACTAAGATATCTTTAGGATCTAGCTTTATAAATTCCAAACGCTTGAGTAGTCTTTGGGCAATTTCATTTTTTATAAAAGATTGAGAATATAGTTTTCTCTTTGATAGTCTATTAAGAAAAAGATTATAATTGAACATATAAAAACTTCTTTTATAATTAATTATGAAAATTATAACAAAAACCATGAAAATATTATCTAATCAAAACTGCCTATTTTATGTAAATAATCTACTAATGATAATATTTGTAATTGTTGTTTTGAGAGTTTATTACAACAACTATAATTTTCAAAAACAACAAATAGAGCTTAATTCAAGATTTGATTATTTTTATTTACTTAAATATTTTTCAGAAGTTAGGTTCTTGCTGCAGAGATTTAAGTTTAATAAAGATTTGTTAGCTGGTTAGATTTTTTCTAAATTGATTAGGCATTGGTGGGATGATGATATGGCCCAGCAGCATTTCAAAAATGTAGATGCTATTGGAGCAATACCAATACATAGGCTTAGATATCTATACCGTGGCTTTAATCAAGCTGAAGTGTTAGCTAAATCACTATCAGAATATACTGATATTAAACCAGCTTTTGAGAATTATGTGAGAATCAAGTATACAAAATCCCAAGCTAAATCATTGAAGCAAAAAAGAGCTTTACAGATAAAAGTGGTATTTGTGCTTAACTAAACCAATTATAGCAAAGCATTTACTTGTATTTGATGATGTCTTAACTACTGGCTTATACACTTAATGAGTTTATTGAAACTATTTCAAAAAAGAAGTAAAATTCAAAAAATATCTATAATCACACTAGTAAGACCTGGATAGTCTAATTATAACTAAATGTTATTAATAACATAAAAATTATATATTTAAATTTAAGGAAATGTTTTGTAATAATAATCACATAAAGATTACAAAGATTTATAGAGTAGGTGACTAAAATAAGAAAAATAATATTATCAGTAGTGTGTTTATTAGTTTATCAACTATGAGTTTTGCATAAGGTTTACATTAAGTAAATAGTTTTTCAAATAACTCTTTCCCACCGCCAGTTCTGAGTTTAGCAATCTAGTTTAAGAATTTTGGTTTTTAAATTGATTATTCAGGAAGTTTAGATTTGATTCTACCAGCTAAGATATGAGCGTGAATATGAAAAACCATCTGTCCCCCTTCTTTACCAGTATTAAATACAGTCTTAAAACCGTTTAATCCTATTAGCTTAGCAACTTTGGGAATACTAAGCATAAATTTACCCATAAGCTCTTGATCTTGTTCGTTTATATCATTTAAGCTAGCGATGTGTCTTTTAGGGATAACAAGGACATGCACATCAGCAGCTGGGTTGATATCATGAAAAGCAAAGACGTTTTCACCTTCATAAACTTTTTTAGATGGTATTTCACCATTAATAATTTTGCAAAAAATACAATCTGACACCTATTTCTCCTTCTTAAAACTATAGTAAATCAAGCATACAACTCCGAGAACTATAAAACTAGTATTATGATTACTAATAAAGTTTTGTAGTTTAATTAGTGGAGTTATATCTTTATTCAAAGTATATATTACTCCGACGGTTGTTAAAGCTATCCCACAACTTAAAGCAAATCGATATTTTTTCTTAGGCTCTTTTAAGTCATTAATTTGCGCAGATGAAGTAGCATTTTTTAGGTTGATTTGTGTCTGTTGTAATATATCAAAAACCATGCGTGGTAATTCTGGTAGTTTATCACTAACTCTAGGCATATTTTCCATTGAACGATAGTAGAAACCTCTTAGACCCATTTGCTCTTTCATCCATTTTTCTAGGATTGGTCGAGACGTTTCCCAAATATTTAATTCAGGATGAAGTTTTTGTCCAAGACCCTCAACATGAAAAAGAGTTTTTTGTAACAGTGTAAGTTGAGGTTGGATGTTCATATTGAAACGACGAGCTACTATAAAAAGTTGCATCAGAGTATAGCCTAGTGATATCTCTTTCATAGGCTTTTCGAAGATTGGCTCACACACTGTTCTAATCGCTGATTCAAGTACATCAACACGCGTATCACTTGGAACCCAGCCAGATTCTATATGTAGCTCAGCAACTTTACGATAGTCTCGTTTTAAAAAAGCCGAGAAGTTACCTGCAAGGTAGCGCTGATCATCACGATTAAGAGTACCAACGATACCAAAATCTATTGAAATATATTTTGGATCAGTTGGATTAGACACATCGATAAACATATTACCAGGGTGCATATCAGCATGGAAAAAACAGTCATCAAATACTTGTGAATAAAAAATTTCTACACCCCGCTGTGCTAGTAGACGACGATCGACACCTAAGGCATCTAGGGTTTCTATATCAGAAACTCTTATGCCACCAACTCTCTCCATTACCATCACAGTAGAACTAGTATATTCCCAATATATTTTAGGAACATAATGTATGGTTGAGTTTTCAAAATTTCTACGAATTTGAGAAGCATTTGCCGCTTCACGGACTAAATCAAGCTCATCAAAAAAGCTTTGATTTATCTCTTTGATAATCTCTACAGGCTTAAATCTTCGTATTACTTTGAGTTTACTAAGTAAAGTTGCAAATAGTAGCATCAAAGAAGTATCCAGTTTAAGAATTTTCTCAATTCCCGGACGCAGCACTTTCACTACCACTTTTTCATCATTCTGTAATACAGCAGCGTGCACTTGAGCTACAGATGCAGACGCCAATGTAGTGCTTTCAAAGCTTTTAAAAATCTCATTGATAGGTTTTTTTGCAGCTTTTTGAATTTGTTCAGCAGCTATTTTATTATCAAAAGGTGGGACATTATCTTGGAGTTTTGAAACTTCTTTTATCACATCTGGAGGTAGTAAATCAGCTCTAACTGATAACGCTTGTCCGAATTTGATAAAAATAGGTCCAAGTTTTTCTAAAGCTTCTCTAATACGCACACCATGTTCGAGCCTACTTATTCTTGGAGAATAGTAAAATGGATTCAGAAATAATAAAACTCTTAGAGTTTTTATTTTTGTCGCTCTAATTGGTTCATTGAGTAGACAATATTTATTTATAATATAAAAAATGTATATAAGCCTTAGAAATTTTTTAATCATTGTTTAAGCCTTGTAATAATTTTAGCTTTAACTCTATTCTATCAGTGGTCTGCTTTAGTTCTTGAACTTGGCGATAAAAGATATTAATTTCATTTTGAGATATCAGAGTCTTTTTCTCTTCTGTTAGGAAGTCTTTGATATCGACAATAGTCTCTTGTCGTGAGGTTTTAAAGTATTGTTTTGCTTTTTGAAAAGGTTTAGCAACAATTCCAGCAAATTCAGGACTGGTAAGTTCAGATATTTTGTAAACTAAATCAATATCAATAGCATTCAAAAATTTATTAAAAGCATTAAGATCTTTTAGGCTACCTTGATAATAAAGTTTTTCAGCTATTATTAACTCTTGTAGGTTTTTATTGAAAATAAGTTCTAAAATATAAGCTAAGTTACCTTTTAAAATGTTTTTAGTAGGCTCGTTGTTGGCATGTATTTTAGAATCTTCTACTTTAAGCGTAATCATTAAATCAATATCAACGATATTGACACTTAAAGTTTTACCATTTAGAGGTAATAGCAGAGCACTTACCTGAGGATCAAGTTTAGATAGAAGACCTAAGGTTGTATTTACTAGTTTTAGCATTTTAATATTTATATCCAATATGTAGTGCTACAATACCACCAGTCATGTTTTGATATTCGACATTATCAAATCCAGCGTCATACATTATCCGTTTTAGTGTTTGTTGATCAGGATGCTTACGGATTGACTCAGCTAGGTATTTGTAGCTTTCGGCATCTTGAGTAATAATTTTACCTAAAAATGGTAAAGCTTTGAAAGAGTATTCATCATAAACTTTAGAAAGCAAAGGTATGATAGGCTTAGAGAATTCTAGTACAAGTAAGCGACCACCAGGTTTTAGAACGCGGCACATTGATACTAGAGCTTTATATTTATCTGTAACATTTCTAAGCCCAAATGATATTGTAATACAATCAAAATAATTATCAGCGAAAGGTAGGCACTCAGCGTTAGCTTGGACATATTCAATATTGCCAACGCAACCCTTGTTAGTTAGCTTTTCCTTGCCTACTTCAAGCATTGAGGAGTTAATATCACTCAAGATTACTTTACCTTGTGAGCCAACCATTTGACAAAATTTATATGCTAAATCACCAGTACCACCAGCAAGATCTAAGACATTATCACCCTTACGAACATAAGATTTAGCAATAGTTTGTTTTTTCCAGATGCGATGAATTCCAAATGACATTAGGTCATTCATCAAGTCATATTTAGCTGCTACTGAATGGAATACTCCAGCTACTTTTTTTGTTTTTCTTCCCAAGGCACTTGTGTAAAGCCAAAATCTGTTGTTTTATTTTCTTTAGACATCTAAACTAGATTGTAATATTGAGATGTTATTTTATTATAGCAGAATATTAACTATTTGTATTGGCAAGATACCATTAAATATGGAGTATAACAATGTATATATTATCTGGAGATATTGGTGGGACTAACACTAGATTAGAAGTTTCTCTTTTAGAGAATGGTGTGACACAAAGTATAACAATAAGAAAGTATAAAGGAGCGAATTTCAATTGTTTATCTGATATCATCGATAAGTTTTTATCCGAGGTGGACTTGGTAGGTCAGATAGATTCTGTTTGTCTAGCTGTAGCTGGTTTTGTCTCTAACGGTGAGGTTGAGGTAACTAATCTACCATGGATGGTTTCTGAGCAATATATCTCAGAGGGTCTTGGTATAGACAAAATTAAGGTTAAAGTAATCAATGACTTTGAAGCAATTGGTTATGGTATAGAGTCTCTCGATAGAGAAAAAGATATCATCACAATCCAACAAGGTAAAAAAGATGATGACAACTTATGTGCTGTAGTTGGTGCTGGTACAGGTTTAGGAATGTGTTTAGTCAGCTATGATAAAGACAATAAACCAAGAGTTTACAAAACAGAGGGAGGACATGTTGATTTCTCACCTGTTGATGATGAGCAAGTTGAGTTATTTAAATTTATGCGTAAGACTTTTCATCGTATCTCTCCCGAGAGATACTGTAGTGGCTATGGTATTTATAATATCTATAAGTATGTAGTGCGTCATCCTTTATATGATCAACCTGAATGTATGGAGTTACGTAGAGCGCTATTTAGTGTTTCAGATTCCGATAAGGCAGCAGTAATTGTTAAGTATGCTATTGAACATAGAGAACCATCAGCATTGAGAACGATAGATATATTCTTAAGTATATATGGTTCAGTTGCTGGTAATTTAGCACTTACAAGTTTACCTTTTAGAGGTCTTTACATAGCCGGAGGTATTGCGCCAAGACTTATCAAACAAATAAAAGAGAGTAAATTCTTAGAGAAGTTTAGAGACAAAAGTAGAATGTCAAACATGATGAAAGACTTTCCAGTACATATAATTATGAATACGGATGTCGGTTTGATAGGTGCGCGTACTTATGCAGCTGGGTTAGTAAAGTAATTTAGTTGTTGCGGATATTTTTATTTTTTTTGATAGTACTTCGATAATTTTTTAATACCTAGTGCTGATAGATATATCGCTCCAAAGCTTGCGATAATAACATAAAAAATAGCGAATATCATAAAAATAGCTGATAGTATCGTAAGCTCACTAATACAAAATATCGTAAGTATAATTACTAAACAAATGCAGCCTAGTATATTTTTATATGAGCAGACTTTATTTTTTACTAAAGGGGTTTTAGTAATATTTAGAGTTTCTTCGCTCATCTTTTGCTTATGTTGTTGCCGTGCACTAATTATACATTTATGAAATATTGCTTTGCAAACTAAATGTTAAAATTATCTTTTAATATATTTGGATAGATAGATTGATTGTATTATCAGAAATATAAAAGTTATGCCTAAAAGACCAAAAAGTTTAAAATCCATCCAAATATCTGTAGAGAAGAAATATGCTACAAATAGATTAAGTGTACCTAGAACGGTAAAGTAAGCTCCCCACATATTATTGATTTCTTTCCATTTGTGTTGTTTTAGATCAATGGTATCTTTGAGAATTTTTTGCATAGGTGTTTCTTTCATTGTATAAGTAGTAATTATTAGACCAATACCCATTAACCAGTTAATTATACTTACTTTCCATTTTATGAGCTCTTCATTATGGAAATGTAAGGTAGCACCACCAAAAATAGCGACTAAAATGGCTATAAAAATTTGTGTTTTAGCAACTTTTCTGTGAACTATATATTCCCAAATAACTTGTGCTAGTGTTACTATGATTAGTGCTGCTGTCGCAAAAAAATATCATATATCTTATAAACCCCAAAAAATACAATTGCAGGAAGCAAATCATTAATCATTTTATTCATTTTTATTAATACTAAGTGTTGTATAATAATTTTAGAAGTATAACGGTTGTTGTAGAAATTATGAAGAGATTAGTCGAATTATATAGCTATGGTAATAATCTTTCTGAACTAAAAGAGCTTGCTAATATTTTAGATAATGATGGTGTTATAGCTATACCAACTGATTCAGGATATGCTTTAGCTTGTCGGATGAAATCAAAGAAAGGTATAGACAAAATTATCAAAATAAGAAATTTGGATAGTAGTCATAACTTTACGTTTTGTTGTAAAGATTTATCTGAGATATCAGAATATGCAAAAGTTGATAATAATGCCTATAGATTATTAAAAAGGTATACACCTGGTCCATATACTTTTATTTTAAATGCGACAAAAAAGTATCATCATTATTGGTTACTAAATCTAAGAATACTGTTGGTATTAGAGTTAGTGAGCATTATGTGCCACAAACAATATCTGCTAAAATTGGTGAACCGTTAGTTATCAGTAGCTTTATAATATCTGGTTATCAGCATGTTGTCACAGACTGTGCTGAGGTTGGTAGCCAAACAATGAATTATCTAGATGCTGTAGTTGAATCAGACTACTGTGGCTATGAGCCAACAACTGTTGTAGAGTTACTAGAATTACCATATCAAATTCTAAGACAGGGAGCTGGTGAAATAGATCTTTAGTTTTTTTAAAAAATCATATTAAAATTTAGATCTTTCTTTTATTGCGGATAAGCGTATAACTTAGTGAACCTAATAGGTAAATAATACCACTAAAAACAAATACTATAAGAAAATTATTATTTGTGACATCAAGAATAACTCCAGTGATTAATGGGGCTAAGCCAGCACCTATAAAATTGGCAAAATTTTGAGCACCACCAATGGTGCCTAGAAGCTGTGAAGGTGAGATATCTGTCGCAAGAGCCCATGTTGGTGAAATTCTTAGTCCAAGACAGAAAATAGTAACGCCAATTACACATACAATTACAAAAATATTATCTAATAAAAGGTATTGCTAATATTGATACAGAAGCCATGAGACACTCTATTATAATCGGAGTTAAGTGTGAGGTAATTGCAGAAAATCTTTTTTAAATCATTAAGTCTGAAATTATACCACCAAGCATTACTGAAGCAACACCAGAGATAAATGATGCTGGGTGGGCTATACTCATCTCGGATAAGCTTAAATTTTACCTTTATAAAATAAAAGGTAGCCAAGTCAGAAATAGCCAGTAAGCATAAGAAGAACAAAGATTGCCAATACATAAAAGTATTACATTTTTATTTTTAAGGGCATTTATTATTGATACTTTTTGAGTTCTTCTATAGCTTATGTTTGTTTCTATACGTTGTTTTTTATATATAAACCACCATATAACAGCAACAAATAAGCCAATCGTTCCAAGTGGAATAAACATTCTGCGCCAATTCATTAGTAACATTATACTTACTAAATAATATAAGAGCTAGAATATTAGTAATCCTCGGATCAAGAGCTACTATAGATGGTATAAGCCCGCGTTGTGAAGTTGGGAAGCGTTGTTGAATTATTACTTAGTAGCAACTATGAAAAAAGGTGCCTTGGCAACACCTAATAATAGCCTTGTGATGAGAATTGAATAAAAACCTACTACCAAGCCACCAAGCGCACATGCTAATGACCAGGTAATCATACTTATTAACATCACTTTATTCATACCAACCCGGTTAACTAGGTATCCAGCTGGTAGGCTAGCTAAAGCATATGGCTACATAAACTCCGAAAGTAATATACCTATTTCAATAGAACTAATGTTAAATGCTGCTGTAATCTCAGTATAGCAATATTTAGCGTCGAGCGATCAAGATAGTTTAATAATGCTAGAAAGAATAGCAATAAAATTACTAATATGTTGTAGTAAGTTTTTTCATTGTAGTTATTGTCTTACTTTACACGCATACCTGCTTGAGCTCCATGATGAGGTTCAAGTATATATATACCTTTATCATCACCTGCAGCTAAAACCATTCCTTCAGAGATACCAAACTTCATCTTTCTAGGCGCTAGGTTAGCTACCATTACAGTATGCTTGCCAATTAAATCTTCAGGTTTGTAAGCAGACTTTATACCAGCGAAAACTTGTTTTGTAACACCACCTAAGTCTAATATTAGCCTAAGTAGTTTATCTGCGCCTTCAACACCTGTTGCTTCAACTATCTTTACAACGCGTAAATCTACTTTCATAAAATCATCAAAACTACATTCTGCAGCGATATCTGGTTTAGGAGTTTGTTTTTGTTGTGGAATTTGCTCTTTTTCTAGCATTTTCTCTGTATCCTCTAAAATTTTATCGACTTTTTGTTTTTCTACACGAATTGCCAGAGGCTTAAATTTATTTATTTTATGATTTATTAAAAACTTTGGCGCATCACTCCAGTTTGCTAATTCTGTATTTAAAAATTTTTCTGCCTCAGCAATAATAGTAGGGATGATAGGTTTAAGATAAGTAGCTAAAACCTTAAACATATTTATGCCTTGTGAGCAAACTTGATGTACCTTTTGTTCTTGACTTTGTTCTTTTGCTAGTTGCCATGGTTTATGATAATCAATAAAATGATTTGCCTTGTCAGCAAGTGATATTATCAGTCTTACTGCAGTTGCAAATTCTCTTTTTTCAAAAGCTTGTGTAATGGTGTCATGATTTTTGGCAAATTCATGTTCTAACTCTTTGTCAAAAATTTCATCTGATAGAATACCATCAAATTTCTTATATATAAAACCTGCACAGCGACTAGCAATATTGACTATCTTGCCAATAATATCAGAATTTGATTTTGTAACAAACTCTTCTAAGTTTAAATCTATATCATCTATACGAGATGTTAGTCTAGATGCAAAGTAATATCTAAGGTAGCTAGGCTCTAAATTATTTAAGTAAGTTCTAGCTTGAATAAATGTGCCACGTGATTTAGACATTTTTTTACCATTAACGGTTAGAAAACCATTTGCAAACACACTAGTGGGAGTTTTATATCCTGTAGAAGCCAAAAGAGCTGGCCAAAATAGCGCATGGAAATATATTATATCTTTACCAATAAAATGATAAAGTTCATTATTACTATTATTATCACCCCAAAATTGATCAAAATCAACATTGTTGTTATTACAATAATCTCTAAAGCTTGCAATATAGCCAATAGGAGCATCTAACCAGACATAGAAAAATTTTTGCTCATTAGTATTAGGTATTGCAAAACCAAAGTATGGAGCATCGCGTGATATATCCCAGCTTTGTAAGCTCTGTTCGAACCATTCAGCTAATTTATTCGATACTTCAGGTTGTAGTAAAGTATTAGAGTCTATCCAATTTTTTATATCTTTTTCTAGAGTTGGTAAATCAAAGAAGTAATGTTCAGAGTTCTTTTGTATCGGAGCTTGACCAGAAATTACAGATCTTGGATTAATAAGCTCTGTAGGATCATAAGTTGCACCACAAACTTCACAGCTGTCACCATACTGATCTTCAGCTTTACATTTTGGACAAGTACCCTTGGCAAATCTATCTGGCAAAAACATCTTTGCTTCAGGATCATAAGCTTGAGCTATCGCTTTTTTTGAGATAAGATTTTTATTGTTAAGCTTATTATATATATCTTCTACAATCTCTTTATTTAAGGCACTATGAGTAGAGTGATAGTTATCGAAATTAATTTCAAAATTAGCAAAATCTTGTTGGTGATTATTAGAGTATTTTGCAGCTAATTCTTCTGGAGTAATGCCAAGATTCTTAGCTTTGAGCATTATTGGCGTACCATGAGTGTCACTACCACAAACAAAAATACATTGATTTCCCTGTAGTTTTTGAAATCTAACCCAGATGTCCGATTGTATATAGCCGAGTATATGGCCTAAATGTAAGTCGCCATTAGCGTATGGCAGAGCATTAGTAACGAGTATCTTTCGCATTTTGGTTAATTAATAATAATCTAAAGTTATTAACAGTGATTTTGATATTATAAAGTGTTTTGACTATTTTGTTTAGCTAAATTACGTATTAATACTAATAAAATTGCAGACACAATACAAAAATAGTGTAATGTTCTCTTGACACTATATTTTATCTATATATAATAGGTTTTCACATGGTTTAGGAGAGGTGGCCGAGTGGCTGAAGGCGCTCCCCTGCTAAGGGAGTATAGGCGTTAAACCCTATCGAGAGTTCGAATCTCTTCCTCTCCGCCATTTTACGATTTTTAAATCGGGTGTTTAGCTCAGCTGGGAGAGCATCGCCCTTACAAGGCGAGGGTCGGGGGTTCGAACCCCTCAGC